>NZ_JALNTL010000001.1:0-320759 GCF_023161825.1 Vibrio sp. 2CM40D | reverse complement strand
CCAGAATTACAGCTACAATACTCGGAGCCAGAAACGTACCAGTTTCAAGAAACATATCCGCCAGAGTTGGAAGCTCCAAACCTGGAAGATGTTCAAAGGCTATTAAGTCAGCTTGAAGCAAGCAACCCAGTGGCTGAGTTGGATATTGATAGTATTCTTGAACAAAATACGATTGATATTGCAGCAGAGATAAAAGCGGCTGAGCCTGAGGTACAAACCTTTAGTGAGGTGCCTGAGCTTCAGGGTGTTGAGGAAATACAGGACTGGGTGATTGATGAGCCAGTTTTTGAGGAAGCGCAACCAGAGGTGGATGAACCTCACGCAGTGATCGA
The DNA here is from genome assembly GCF_023161825.1 of Vibrio sp. 2CM40D. Lineage (NCBI taxonomy): Bacteria > Pseudomonadati > Pseudomonadota > Gammaproteobacteria > Vibrionales > Vibrionaceae > Vibrio > Vibrio sp. 2CM40D. The sequence continues at coordinate 320,427 of NZ_JALNTL010000001.1, read as the reverse complement.
ACAAAGTATCAATATAGAATCGAACGTCGATACTGAACTCGAAACACAAGCAGATTCCGATATACCAACGGTCTGGGAAAGCACGAAGCGAAGTGAGGACTTCCAAGTTCTTTACTTTGATGTGAATGGTGTCACGTTTGCTGTACCTCTTGATGAGTTAGGTGGTATTCATCGCATTAGCGAGCTTAACCATTTGATAGGAAAACCCGCCTGGTATTTGGGGCTACAAACAAATCGCGAGCAACAGTTTGATGTCGTCGATACCGCGAAATGGGTGATGGCAGATAAGCTTCGTGATGATAGCTATAAAGATAACTACCAATATGTCGTCATGCTTGGTGAGAGCATGTGGGGGTTGGCCAGTAACCAATTAATGGGGACGGAAACGCTTAATATCGACAAGGTTCGCTGGCGTGAGCAGGCGGGTAAACGCCCTTGGCTAGCGGGCATGGTAAAAGAAAAAATGTGTGCCTTAATTCATGTCCAGGCGCTCATTGACATGCTAAACGCCGGTTTAGATGTCAAATCACTGAATTAGATTTAAGTCGGGAACGACATTAACGAGGATTAACTATGTCTCAAGCTTTTGAAGTAGAAGTGAAGAAAGATGCATCGAATGACGAAGTTCTTCAGTGGGTGACGTTCCAGCTAGAAGAAGAAACGTACGGCATCAACGTAATGCAAGTTCGTGAAGTACTTCGTTATACTGAAATTGCCCCTGTTCCAGGTGCACCAGATTATGTACTTGGTATCATCAACCTACGCGGTAATGTAGTTACTGTTATCGATACACGTTCACGTTTTGGCCTGATGGAAGGCGAAGTCACCGACAACACTCGTATTATTGTGATCGAGTCTGAGCGTCAAGTGATTGGTATCTTAGTAGATAGCGTGGCAGAAGTCGTTTATCTGCGTTCTTCTGAAATTGATACGACGCCTTCAGTTGGTACCGACGAGAGTGCGAAGTTCATCCAGGGTGTGAGCAACCGTGACGGCAAGCTTCTTATCCTTGTGGATTTGAACAAGCTGCTAACAGATGACGAGTGGGACGAGATGGCTCACCTTTAATGGCTGAATGATGATGGCTGAAGAGACTCTTTTATCTGCCCCATTCCTTGCGGGTGGCGTTGCTTTTATCGTGTTGGTATTGGTTGTTTTGCAACTGCGGATTCGCTCGGGGTTACAAAAGCAGTTAGATCAACAACGAGCTCAATCTCGACACGCAGATAAAGAAGTGCAAAAGTTGAGTAAGCAGTTACTCGAAGTGCGCTCGGTTGTTGTTGGTCTTGGACAAAAAGTGACCGAGCAACAAGACATTATTCAGCACTTAAACGAGAGAATTCGCGAACTCGAACACGCTGATACTGATGGTCGCTTGTACAGTCGCGCTTCTAAAATGGTACAGCTTGGCGCTGATATCAACGAGCTGATTGAAGAGTGCGAACTACCAAAAGCCGAAGCTGAGTTGATGCTTTCACTGCAGAAGAAACTGGCGGGGAAAGAGAAGATTCCACCATTAAGTGGTCAGCCATCAGATGACTCAGAATATCCAACGCGTGGACGTCGTCGACGCTAAAGGTTATCAAGCGAAAAAAAGAGGCGTTATTACGCCTCTTTTTTTGTTTTTAGCCTCTAATGCTCTTCTTAAATACAACCCTAGACAACCTTCAGTCGATCTTGCTCTTAGTTCTGGCCTCTCAAATTCAAAATGAGCGCTTATAACTACTTATAGTTAATTTTATTAAAGTGTGATGATTAATTAACAAAAATACATGAACTTACATGTAACCTAGCCCTCTTATCCTGTTTTGTCATAACTAAGCTGTGCTAATATAGCGGCTCGTTCATTTTTTAGTTGAAGCTCTATGTTAGAAGTGTCTAACCTGACAGCAATCCGTGATGAAAGGGTTCTGTTTGAAAACCTGCAGTTTGAAATTAAGCCTGGTGAATTGGTCCAGATCGAAGGGCGTAATGGTACTGGTAAAACTACATTGCTACGGATTGTGACAGGGTTAGGTGATAGAGAAGAAGGTGTCATTAAATGGAAAGGCGAAGAGGTTGAAAAATCTCGTGATGTTTTCCATCAAGATCTGCTTTTCTTAGGACATCAAACAGGAGTGAAACGAGAGCTTACCGCATTAGAAAACTTACGTTTTTATCAATCTATTCAAAATAATCGCTCTTCAGACGAAGAAATCTTCATCGCTTTGACTCAAGTAGGATTAGCTGGTCGAGAAGATGTGCCTGTAGCACAACTTTCCGCAGGTCAGCAACGACGAGTCGCATTGGCAAGGTTATGGCTCAGTAAGCAAATTTTATGGATCTTAGATGAGCCGTTGACTGCCATTGATAAGCAAGGTGTCAAGGTGCTTGAATCTTTGTTCGCAAGTCATGCTGATAATGGCGGTATTGTTGTGTTGACGACGCATCAAGATATGTTTGCGGACAGCCCGAAACTTAGAAAAATAAAGCTGGGTGACTGATATGATTTCCTCGATGACCACCATCATTCGTCGTGAGCTCCTAATCGCATTTCGCCGTCAGGCAGACATTCTGAACCCGCTGTGGTTCTTTATTATTGTCATTACTCTCTTTCCTCTGAGTATTGGACCAGAACCTAATTTGTTAGCACGTATTGCAGCGGGCATCGTTTGGGTTGCCGCATTGCTGTCCGCCTTATTATCATTAGAGCGTCTATTTCGTGATGATTTTCAAGACGGTGCACTAGAACAAATGATGCTAATGCCGATTCCATTGCAACTTGTCGTGGTTTCAAAGGTCATAGCACATTGGTTGTTAACAGGGTTACCTCTGATTTTAATTAGCCCATTATTGGCGGTTTTACTTTCGCTCGACTTCAATACTTGGCTATCGGTTGTATTAACCTTGATGATCGGTACACCAACACTAAGTTTTATTGGCGCCATTGGTGTGGCGTTGACTGTTGGGTTGCAAAAGGGTGGCGTTCTTTTGAGTTTGCTTATTCTTCCGCTCTACATCCCAATTTTGATTTTCGCAACATCGGCAATTGATGCTGCGGCACTCGGTATGGCGTATAACGGTCAACTAGCGATTTTAGGTGCGATGCTAATGGGGGCGATGACATTAACGCCTTTTGCCATCAGTGCCGCATTGCGAGTTAGTGTTAACTAACTCAATAAAGTGCCAATGAAGCGGCGCTTGATCAAAGAATTATTATTAAAGCACTGCTACGGTCTCAACCCTTTAGACAGTGTCCCTGAAGTAAGAGTGAGAACAAAACATGTGGAAATGGCTACATCCTTATGCCAAGCCAGAAGCAGCTTATCGTTTGAGTGGTAAGTTTCTGCCTTGGTTTTCTGTATTGGCCCTCGTATGCTTATCGGTTGGTACGGTTTGGGGGCTTGCATTTGCGCCTTCAGATTACCAACAAGGTGACAGTTTCCGAATCATCTACATTCATGTCCCATCAGCTATTTGGTCTATGGGCGTTTATATGTCGATGGCGATCGCTGCATTTATTGGCCTAGTATGGCAAGTTCGCCTATCTGATATGGCGGCACTTGCGATGGCTCCGATTGGTGCAGTATTTACTTTTATTGCTCTACTTACAGGTGCTGTTTGGGGCAAGCCTATGTGGGGCACTTGGTGGGTATGGGATGCCCGTCTTACATCTGAATTGATTCTTCTATTTCTCTACCTTGGTGTGATTGCGCTTTACCATGCGTTTGACGATCAAAAAACCGCCGCAAAAGCTGCTGGTATTTTAGCGATCGTAGGCGTAGTAAACCTACCTATCATTCACTTTTCCGTGGAATGGTGGAACACGCTTCATCAAGGTGCGACGATCACGAAATTTGAACAACCTTCTATTTCATCCGACATGCTTTGGCCGTTATTGCTGAACATCTTTGGCTTTGCGTTCTTCTTTGGTGCCGTGACGATGGTCCGTTTTCGTAACGAAATCATCAGTAAAGAAAGTCACCGCCCTTGGGTGCGCAAACTCGCAACAGAACAAACTCAGTGAGGTAACTGATTATGCATTTTGAATCTCTGAGCGACTTTTTTGCCATGGGTGGCTACGCATCATACGTATGGAGTGCGTTTGGTATTACTTTCTTATCCATGCTGATTCTTCTGATCACTAGCCTTCGCCGCGGTGATGCATTATTGAAAGAAGTGAAAGCAAAAATTGACCGTCAAGCTCGTATCGACGCAGCGAAGAACATGGAGAACACCTTATGAACCCGAGACGTAAAAAGAGGCTAGGTATTGTACTAGCGATCTTTATCGGTATTAGTGCCACCATTGGTTTGATACTTTATGCGCTTAACCAAAATATGGACCTTTTCTACACTCCAACGGAATTGGTTAATGGTAAGCCAGATGGCACCAAGCCAGAAGTAGGCCAGCGTCTGCGTATCGGTGGAATGGTGGTTGTGGGCTCAGTTCGTCGAGATCCTAATTCTTTGAAAGTGAGTTTTGACCTGCACGATGTCGGTCCGAAAGTGACGATTACCTACGACGGTATTCTTCCTGACTTGTTCCGTGAAGGGCAGGGTATTGTTGCTCAAGGCGTACTGAAAGATGCCACGACAGTTGAGGCATTTGAGGTCCTAGCGAAGCACGATGAAGAATACATGCCACCAGAAATTGCAGAAGCGATGAAGAAAACGCATGAACCGCTTCAATACAGCACCGAACAGATACAAGGAAGCGGCCAATGATTGCTGAAATCGGTCACTTTGCTCTCATTCTTTCGCTTGCAATGGCAGTGCTGTTGAGCGTATTGCCATTGTGGGGAGCATCGAATAATAACACCATGCTCATGAACACAGCGCGACCGCTATCTTGGTCTATGTTCCTGATGCTGTTGTTCTCTTTCGCCATTTTATGTTGGGGATTTTATACCAACGACTTCACGTTACAGTATGTAGCGAGCAACTCGAATAGTCAGCTTCCTTGGTACTACCGTTTAACCGCAGTATGGGGTGCGCACGAAGGTTCACTGTTGCTATGGGTGTTAATCCAAGCTGCTTGGACTGTCGCTGTAGCGACGTTTAGTCGTGGTATGCCGCAAGAGTCGGTTGCACGTGTACTTGCTGTTATGGGAATGATCTCAGTGGGTTTCCTACTGTTTATCATCCTAACGTCAAACCCATTCCTACGTACGTTACCGTTCTTCCCGGTTGACGGGCGTGACTTGAACCCTCTGCTTCAAGACCCTGGTTTGATTGTTCACCCGCCAATGCTTTACATGGGCTATGTTGGTTTCTCGGTTGCATTCTCTTTTGCGATCGCATCCCTAATGACCGGACGCCTTGATACGGCTTGGGCTCGTTGGTCTCGTCCTTGGACAACCGCAGCATGGGTATTCTTAACACTTGGTATCGCACTAGGTTCTTGGTGGGCTTACTACGAACTTGGCTGGGGTGGCTGGTGGTTCTGGGACCCAGTAGAAAACGCATCATTCATGCCTTGGTTAGCGGGTACCGCATTAATGCACTCTCTTGCCGTGACAGAAAAACGCGGCACATTTAAAGCGTGGACGGTACTATTGGCAATCTCTGCATTTTCGTTGAGTTTGTTGGGCACCTTCTTAGTCCGTTCCGGTATTTTAGTATCGGTGCACGCGTTCGCGTCTGACCCGTCGCGCGGTATGTTTATTCTAGGCTTCCTCGTTTTCGTTATCGGCGGCTCTTTATTGCTGTTTGCCGTAAAAGGGGCAGCAGTGCGTGTACGAGGTAACTTCGACTTAGTCTCACGTGAAAATGCGCTCTTAGCCAACAACGTATTACTTATCGCCGCTCTTGTTGTGGTGTTAGTGGGGACACTGTTGCCGCTCGTACACAAGCAGCTTGGTTTGGGGTCGGTCTCTATCGGTGCGCCATTCTTTGATATGCTATTTGCGTGGTTAATGATGCCATTTGCTTTCCTGCTTGGTATTGGCCCTCTTATTCGTTGGAAGCGAGACAATTTATCTAAACTTGTGAAGCCAATGCTCGTTTCAGGTGTGCTTGCTTTCGCCTTGGCCGCGCTATGCGTGTACCTGTTTGCCGATTTCTTCTCAACCATGGCTTACATTGGTTGGGTGATGGCGATTTGGATTATTGCGATGCATGGCTTTGAACTGTACGAGCGCGCAACGCACCGTCATAGCTTTAGTGAAGGTGTTCGCAAGCTGCAACGTAGCCACTGGGCAATGATGTTGGGTCATGTTGGTCTGGCGGTATCTGTTATCGGTATTGCGATGGTACAGAACTACAGCATCGAGCGTGATGTACGTTTAGCACCTGGCGAACACTTCCAAATTCAAGGCTATGATTTCTACTTCTCAGGCTTGCGTGATAAAGATGGTCCAAACTACGATGGCTACATCGCAGACTTTGAGATCACACATGATGGCAAATACGTGAATACGCTTCACGCAGAGAAGCGCTTCTACCGTACGGCTAAGTCTATGATGACTGAAGCAGCCATTGACCGTGGTATTAGCCGCGACCTATACATTGCAATGGGTGAACGTTTAGACGACAACCGATCTTGGGCTGTTCGTATTTACTATAAACCGTTCGTTCGTTGGATTTGGGCTGGCTCTTTGATTATGGCATTAGGCGGCGCACTAGCGATTTCTGATAAACGCTACCGCTTCCGTAAATCGCCGAAGAAAAACGCGAAGTCAAAAGAGCAGGAGGCATAACATGAATAAGAAAATCTTATTTATTCCGCTTGTCGCTTTCATGATTCTAGCGGGCATTTTCGCAACCCAATTAATGCGTAACCAAGAGGGCGATGATCCAACTAAATTGGAGTCGGTTTTGGTTGGTAAGCCAGTTCCTGAATTTCATTTAGAAGACCTGGCTGAGCCTGGAAAACAGTACGACCAATCAATTTTTAAAGGTGAACCGTTGCTCTTGAACGTTTGGGCAACGTGGTGCCCAACGTGTTATGCAGAGCATAAATACCTAAACGAATTGGCGGGTAAGGGCGTTAAGATCATCGGTATGAATTACAAAGATGATCGTAATAAAGCAATAGGTTGGCTGAATGATCTCGGCAACCCGTACTTGATCAGCCTATTTGATGGCAGTGGTATGCTTGGCCTTGACCTTGGCGTTTATGGTGCTCCAGAAACATTCATTATTGATGCAAATGGTGTGATTCGCTATCGCCATGTAGGGGATGTAAACCCACGTAATTGGTCAGAAACACTGGAGCCGCTTTACAACAAATTGGTTGAGGAGGCGAAGCAATGAGAAAGCTAATTCTTGCCGTTTTTGCTGCGATGACATTATCTCTTGCTGCTCATGCGGCCATTGAAGTGTACGAGTTTGATAATTTGGAACAAGAACAGCAGTTCAAAGAGTTAAGCCATACGCTCCGTTGCCCTAAATGTCAGAACAACACGATCTCGGATTCTAACGCTGAACTTGCTCAGGACTTACGCCATAAGGTGTACGAAATGACCAAAAAAGGTAAGTCCAAAGATGAGATTGTTGATTACATGATCGCCCGTTACGGTAACTTCGTGACTTACAACCCACCATTTACGGTCGCGACTGCGATTTTGTGGCTAGGGCCACTCGCTGTAGTACTGGGTGGTTTTGGTTTGATTGTGCTGCGTAGCCGTAAATCTAAAGTTAAGGCAAAAGCGAGCAGTGACGAGCAATGGGATGAGCAAAAAGAAGCTCGTTTAAAAGCATTGCTTGAAGAAGAGAACAACGGAGATAAGAAGTAATGACACTATTTTGGATTTCCACCGTTGTTCTCACGCTTATTGCTTGTGCGCTGGTGGCTTTGCCGCTGCTTAAACAAAAAGCGAACAATGATGATGTGTTACGCGATGAGCTTAACAAGGCATTTTATAAAGACCGACTATCTGAGCTTGCAGAAGAAACTGACGAAGGTCTAGTTGAAAGTGAAGACGAACTGATTTCTGATCTAAAGCAATCACTGCTTGACGATATCCCTGGTGATAGAGCGCAAAAAGAAACCAAGGTTTCTCCAATCGCAGTTTTAGTTCCATCGGTAATTCTGACGGTGGTGCTGAGCTATGGTTTGTATTATAAATTTGGCGCGTCAGACGATATTGTTCAATGGCAAGAAGTGTCTGCAAATCTACCTGAGTTATCGAAAAAGCTGATGTCGGCTTCTTCTGAGCCGCTGAGTGACGATGAAATGGCGGATTTGACCCTTGCCCTTCGAACTCGCTTACATTACCAGCCGGAAGACTCGACAGGTTGGTTACTGCTAGGTCGTATTGCGTTAGCAAATCGTGATGTCACCACAGCTATCGATGCGATGGAAAAATCGTACCGCCTAGAGCCAAAAGACCCAGATGTGATGTTGGGTTATGCACAAGCTCTGATGCTGTCTCAAGAGGAAATGGATCAAGCGACGGCTCGCTCATTACTCGGCAAGCTGATGCAGCAAGACTATGTCGATCTGCGTGTGTTTTCTTTGTTAGCGTTCGATGCGTTTGAGCGTCAAGACTTCCCGGCTGCCATCAAGTACTGGGGAATCATGCAGCAAATGATTGGTCCAGAAGATAGCCGCTACGAGATGTTGTCACGCAGTATTGAGAGTGCTCGTAAGCAAATGGGCGAAGCGGTTTCACAGGATAAGAGTGTAGCTGTGACAATTGATGTGGCACCAAATGCTCAGTTGGATCCAAACGCAGTTCTGATTGTGTCAGTACATCGTTCAGATGGCTCCCCAATGCCTGTGGCTGCTGCTCGTTATCCGCTAGGTACTTTCCCTCGCACAGTCGTATTAGATGATGGCAATGCCATGATGCAAGGGCAAAAGTTATCTTCACTCGATAAGCTAATCGTCCGTGTGCGTGTAGATTCTGACGGTAACGTAGCAACGCGTGATCAAGATTGGCACGGAGAAAGTGACGTCGTTGAATTTGGCGCACCAGTAGAAGTGACCATTGATCAGCAGTATTAATTGTTAACATCTGTCTCTGAAACATGATAACGAGGTAGAGTCAGTTGCCTTTAGTGGTATGACTCTAAACGATCGAGTAGAATACCGAAGGCCAGCGATTGCTGGCCTTTATTTATTCCCATATCTGAGTCATCTTTACTATGTATCCTGCTCAACATACGTACAATGGTTAATCGGGGTGACTTAGGTACATTAATAGTCGTTATGGAAAATAAAATGTATAACAAGGGTAAATCTACCTTCTTGTTGCTGTTAGCCGTTGGACTGGTTGGCTGTTCAAGTGCGCCTGATGAAGCAGTAACAGGACAAGAAACAAATCAAACGACTTCTGATGTGTATGACCCGTTGGAAGGCTTTAACCGAACCATGTGGGAACTCAACTACGAATATTTAGATCCGTATTTGGTTCGTCCTGTATCACTTGCGTATGTAGAATACACGCCAGTTCCTATTCGTTCTGGTATCGCTAACTTCTTATCGAACTTAGATGAGCCAGCAAGCATGGTTAATAACTTAATCATGGGTAATGGTACGAAAGCCGTGGACCACTTTAACCGTTTTTGGATTAACTCGACGTTCGGTATTTTCGGTTTATTCGATATTGCAAGTGCCGCGGGTATTACGAAGTACGACGAGAAAGCGTTCAGTGATGCAGTAGGCCACTATGGTGTTGGAAATGGTCCTTACTTCATGGTTCCAGGTTATGGTCCGTATACCTTACGTGAAGTGACAGATACCGTAGATAGTACGTATTTACCCCTCTCTTATCTCAACTTCTGGGCGAGTTTGGGTAAGTGGGCGTTTGAAGGAATGGAGAAGCGTGCTTTATTAGTACCGCAAGAAGCGCAGCTAGACTCGTCGCCGGATCCATATATTCTAACTCGCGATGTTTATATCCAGCGTCAAAACTTTAAAGCAGAAGTTGAAACGGTAGAAGAAGTTAACATCGAAGAAGAAGAGTATTTAGATGAATATCTAGAAGACTTTTAAGCGTTGTTCTTCACAATAGAGAAATGAAAAAAGGCTTAGGCGATGCTAAGCCTTTTTTGTATTTTGCAGCTTGGTTAGAAACGGTAGTTTGCTTGAACACCGATTAGCCAAACATTACCCGTAGTTTCGCCTACGAATTGGCCGCCGACTTGTTCTGCAGTGTCGTCTGACTTGTAACCACGAGACTCAACGATTGGTGCGTCTTTCGCAAAAATATAGGTGAAGCCAGCGTCTAGGCTGAAGTCTTTCGTCCAATCGTACGTTGCGCCAATACTTAGCCAAGTGCGGTCAGTTTCTGGAATAGTAATCGTGCGGTTTTTGTCGCTTACCGCTGAAGTATCGTATGCAATACCAGTGCGTAGCGCTAGCTTAGGATCAAGCTGGTAAGTAGCACCAACAGCAAAGCGATAGTTGTCTTCCCAGTTTTCTACTTTAACCATATGCGTGCCAGCAGTATTTAGACGTGCTTCCAATTTCTCGAAAGAGCTCCAATCCGTCCAGTTAACGCTTGCGTGTAACGCAAGTTGGTCTGTTACTTGGTGGAAGCTTGCCAACTCAGCCGTTGCAGGCAGGTTTAGATACATGTAGCCGTTGTCGCGTTCAGAAGTACCGAAGCCAAAACCAAGACCTTCAGCATGGCCTTCAAGCTTCAGTTCAACTTCAGATTTATACGCGAAGCCGATACGGTTATTTTCATTGATCTGCCATGCTGTACCAACTTGCCAGCCCCAAGCGGTATCGTCACCTTCCATGTATTTTAGAGCGGTACCTTGAGGAACACTGATTGGTTGATTAGTTTCAGGATTTAACCCTACAACGTTATTCTTAGGAGCTGCTGCGCCAAAGCTGCCTTCGCCGATGATGTAACGGATACCACCACCAACGCTGATTGATTCATTGACTTTGTAAGCTGCGTTTAAGTTCGCTTCCATTGTCGTTACGCTTGCTTCGTTACCGAAGTGCGATGCACCAAAGCCTTTACCTAAATCGGTTTCCATGCCGTAGTTGGTGCCAAATGCCAAACCAATCGCGAATTTCTCATTATATTGGTGTGATAGGTAGAAGTTTGGAATGATTGCATCATGTGCGAAGTCATCTGAAGATGCAGAAGAAGTGCTACCGTGGAAGTTTACATCACCTTCAATATCAATATTTGGGTTCACATAGATTGCACCAACGGACACTTGAGTGCCTTCCAAATAAGTTAGCATTGCTGGGTTACGCCATTGTGCACTTGCGTTGTCAGCCATTGCAGCTTCACCAGCATATGCTCGACCTAGGCCTGTTGCAGAATATTCAGCAAGTTGGAAACCTGCTGCGTTAGCCATGCCCGTTGTGCCAAGTAGGCTTAATGCCACTGCTGTTGATAGAAGAGTCTTGTTGGTTTTCATTCGAATGTTCGCTGATTTGTTTATAACGTGGGACGAAAGTTTAAAGGTAGAGTTTTTACTTTAGAAATGAAAATCCAGCGTAAGTGGTCTTTTGAAATATTATCCTTTCAAATGTTATTTTTGCGGTTTAATAATCTAACTGTGAAAGGCTTGTAAACGGAATTCAGCGAACAGCTGTGCGTCCTAATTGTGAGATTTAGATACACGTGTTCACTCAAATTGAGTGAGCAATAAATCGCAGATATGAAAAAAGGCTGGAAATCCAGCCTTTTATATAAAGTATTTTTCTACTAACTAACAGCGAAGCGTTTAGAAGCTACGGCTGTATTGTAAGCCGAATAGAATTGCATCAGCATGAGTTGTTGCTGTTACACCGGTAGAAAGACCAGGAGCTAATTGAGTATTCTCATTAACTTTTACATCTTCACCTAACAAGTACGTGAAGCCAAAATCGATGTTTGAGCTATTATCAATATGGTAAGAGAAACCTGTGGAGAACCACTGGCGATCTGAGTCTGGTACCGAGATAGACGTTACTTTATCTTGAGCGCTTGTGTCGTACATGTAACCAGCACGAAGTGTCCAGTTGTTGTTTAGGTAGTAAGTACCACCAATTGCGTAGTGCCAGCCATCTTGCCATTGATAGTCTTTCGAGTAACCACCTTTAAGTAAACCCTGATTTAGGTTCTCAAAATCAATTTGGTCGAAATCTTTCCAACCGATGTATTGGATGCTGTAGTGTACAGCAAACTTAGTGTCTTGGATTTTGTGGAAACCAGAAAACTCGGCCATATCTGGTAGAGGTAGCGTGATTTCCTGACCTTTGTCGTCTTTTGCCGTAAATTCAGGGCTGTAACGATACGCTAGACCAAAACGGTTGTTTTCATCTAGTTCGTACACAGTACCTACGTTAAAACCAACAGCCCAACCATCAGCTTTATCTACGTCCAGAATTTTTTGACCGCCAACCCTTGGGACTGAAGAGCTAGTTGTACGCTTCATTGTGCCTTGGCCGTAGATTAAATCTAAACCAGCACCAAAGCTCCATTGTTCGTTTAAACGGTAAGAACCCGCCAATCCAAAGTTGAAGCTTTTTACATCCGTAAGACCACCGTACTCTGTTGCGGTGTAGTTATCTGAAAATTCAGTTTTAGTGCCGAAATTAGAGTATGCGTTTACGCCCCATGCAAACTTGTCATTTACTGGAACGATTAGGTGAATGTTTGGAGCTATTGACGTATCACCCACATCATCAGTATCAGCAACACTTACAGTATTGGAGCCCAAAGGAGTATTAACGTTATATTTCGCATCTTTCACTTCAATCATTGAAGTAATGCTTTCGAAACCTAGCGACAGTTCCATTTTATCAAACAGAGCCATTGCTGCTGGGTTACGAGCCATTACTGCTGCATTATCTGCGATTACTGCATCACCAGCAAATGCACGGCCGATGCCAGTTGCTGATTGAGCGTTGATTTGGAAACCCGCTGCCATCGATTGACCTGAGGCAAAAGCTACCGTTACTGCTAGGAGAGTCTTTTTAAACAGACGCGTGTTCTGAGTCATTTGTTTTTCCTTATTAGATTCGTCTCTTTGGACGATAAATTGAGCTTTTGCTCAGTGGCGCAGATAGTAGTATCAATAATTGCTTGGACAAATCCGACCATTGGATAAAATTGAATAAAAATTGCAGAAATGATGTCTAAAAGACGGGAAATTGCACTTAAAATGCATAATTTAGAGTTTAAGCTCTAAATGGTATAGCGGTGGTGAATGTTTTGCGTTCTATTTATACAAAAATGCCGCTAAATAAGATCATTTAGCGGCATTTAACCTTTTGAAGGCTGGAAATCGTCGAAGTTGTTACATCGGCTTAATCATTGATGCAAGAGTCGTAGCGAGCGCATCAATATTTTCACCTTCTTCCCCGACTAAAATCAGGCTTGAACTCCCGACGGGCTGAACGATTCCGGTCATGCCATCCTTATTAAAGTCGGTACTTTGTTCGCTTGGAATACCAGTAATAAATAACGTTACTTTACCTTTTGGACCTTGGAACACCATATGCACCGCATTGGATTCACCAAAACCGCAGTGGTTTAGGTAGTAAACGTGATATGGAAAGTTTTCACTAAACTGGTAATGAAATGGCGACATTTTCGCATTAATTTGCGAGCTCGGTACATCCTCATCAAGATGACGAACAAACGGTTCTTCATGAATAACGTGTTTCATCGCGGTATCCGCTAAACTGGCTTGTGCTGGAGACACCAAAACATTTCCCCAGTTTACTTGACCAACTAATAACCCTGCGGTGAACGCAATAGAAGCAGCAAGTGCCATTGCTTTGCGGACAAAGTTTGGTCTTACGACCTTCTCTTCATCAAGTGCACTCGACGTCTGGCTAAATAAAATCTTATCTGCGAGATCTTCGGGTACATCCACATTCATGGCTTGTTTAATTTTTACATCGAGATCCAAAACGTCATCAACAAACTTATTGTTGGCGTCGCTACCAGCTAAAGCTTGCAGAATCTCTTCATCCTTTTGTTTTGGATCCGACAAAATACGACGACGAAATTCTAAATCATCCATTCTTTTGTCCTCTCTTGGTATCTTGAGAATCCAACATCTCTTTAAGTTGATTACGAGCGCGAAATAGTCGAGTCATCACTGTGTTTTTATTTAAATCAAGAATGTCGCCAATTTCTTCTCCACTGAAACCACCGACAACTTGGAGAAATAAAGGCTCACGATATTCAACATCGAGCTTCATGATCTGTGCCTGCAGCCATTCTTGCTGATGATGTGAGTCATCGCTGACTTTAGCATCATTGCCGTAATCATCGATATCAACTAAATCAAATTGTTTACGTTCGAAGCGGCGCGCATTTTCTCGTCTCAATATTGTGATGAGCCAAGACTTGGCAGCTTTTTCCTCTTGGAGGCTATCGAGTGACTTCCAAGCTCTAAGACAGGTTTCCTGAACTAGATCTTCCGCGACCGCTTTATCTTTGCACAACCAATATGCGTAGCGGTACAAGTCACGATGATACCCTCGGACGAGCGCTTCGTATTTTCTTTGCTTGTCCATATCAGAGTTGACCGGACTGTTGGAATTTTTCTTTCCAAACATTTTTAATATGGCCACAGGAGCCTCCATCCTCGCTCTGTGAGTTTCTTATTTGTTCTGAGCATGACTTTACTTGCTTCATCGCTTAGCGGTTTTGGTTGCAGGATTTGTCATGCAACCCCTTTGACACAATAAGCCATGTGGTTATCTAAAAGTGTATACGCAAATGTCAGATATCATCGAACACGAATTGATATATATTGTTAACAATATCATCATTAGTAATCAATGGCTTGGATAAGTTCACTCGATGGAGCATTAAAAGGGACTTCTGATGGTGGATTCTTGAATTATTTTGAATCAATAATCGCTCTAGGTGAGCTTAAAACTCGTAAAATCACTATAAAATTGATCTATTTCAAAATATCAAGCAGTGAAGGGGTTATAGTACACCTTGTCATCTCGTTAGTCATTGCGACTAACATGTTGAGCAAGATGACACTTCCTTTTGAAGGCTGACTTTACTTTCTCCTAATCAGGAAACTGATTACTTTTCAATTGGCGTAAGTTAATTGTTTTATAGATATTCCGACCACACAGTTATGTGTGGTTTTTTTTTGCTTCGATTTTACTTTCCGTATACCTCTTACCGTTTTAACTCTCTATAGTTAACCATTAGTAATCGCATAAGAATCAAAGAAGTAGAGTAATTGAACTACTTGCTTCACGTTTATTTAAACGCACGTTTGATAAATTTAACAAATTCATTACAATGCATCAGGTCAGACCTCTTGTATTTAAGGAGAAACAATGGGCAAGCAGGAAGTAAAAACACGCAATGGTGAGCGTGTCGCTATTGTCGCGGGGCTTCGAACTCCCTTTGCTCGTCAAAGCACGGAATTTAGCCAAGTGCCAGCGGTCGATTTAGGGAAAATGGTAGTAAGCGAAATGCTTGCTCGAACAGATATTGATCCGAAGCTAATCGAACAAGTGGTATTTGGACAAGTAGTACAAATGCCTGAAGCGCCAAACATCGCACGAGAAATCGTGTTAGGCACTGGTATGAACATCCATACTGATGCATACAGTGTGACTCGAGCGTGTGCGACGAGTTTTCAAGCGGCGGTTAATGTCGCAGAAAGCATCATGGCGGGAACCATCGATATTGGTATTGCTGGCGGTGCAGACTCTTCTTCCGTCCTGCCTATTGGCGTATCAAAGAAACTGGCCGCTAATCTGCTTGCTCTTAGTAAGACAAAAACAATGGGTCAGAAGCTTAGTATCCTCAAAAACTTGAGCTTTAAAGACCTGATGCCAGTGCCACCAGCAGTAGCAGAGTACTCTACGGGTTTATCCATGGGACAAACTGCAGAGCAAATGGCTAAAACACATGGTATTTCTCGCGCAGAACAGGATGCGCTTGCACATCGTTCTCATACGCTGGCTTCTCAAGCTTGGAAAGAAGGAAAAATCCAAGATGAAGTGATGACGGCTTTCCCTGAACCATACAAAAAGTGGATTGCGGAAGACAACAATATCCGTCATGACTCAACGGTTGAGGGATACGCGAAATTGCGACCTGCGTTTGATCGTCAGTATGGCAGTGTTACGGCTGCGAACAGTACGCCATTGACTGATGGTGGTGCGGCAGTGATGTTGATGCGAGAAGGTAAAGCGAAAGAGCTCGGAATGGAGATTCTTGGTTACATCCGAGGTTATGCATTCTCTGCTATCGGCGTGGAAAAGGACATGCTGATGGGGCCGACTTATGCCACAGCGAAAGTGCTTGAAAATACAGGCTTGGAACTGTCAGACCTGACGTTGATCGACATGCACGAGGCCTTTGCTGCTCAAGCATTGGCGAATGTGAAGATGTTTGCTTCCGATAAGTTTGCTCAAGAAAACCTTGGTCGCTCAAAAGCGATTGGTGAAATTGACATGGATAAGTTCAACGTGCTTGGCGGATCAATTGCTTATGGTCACCCATTTGCTGCGACTGGTGCGCGTATGATGACGCAAACCCTACGAGAACTAAAACGCCGTGGCGGTGGTATTGCATTGAATACCGCATGTGCTGCTGGTGGTCTTGGTGCGGCAATGATTCTGGAGGTTGAGTAATGAGCGAGCAAAAAGCATTTAGTCTAAAGGTTGATGAGCAAAATATTGCTTGGTTAGCAATTGATGTTCCTAATGAAAAAATGAATACGCTGCAGGCGGCTTTTGCTGACGAAATGAAAGAAATTTTTGCTCAGCTAAAAGACTCCAGTGGTATTAAAGGGATGATCATCCACTCCCTAAAACCGGACAATTTTGTTGCGGGCGCAGATGTTCGAATGCTAGAAGCATGCACCACAGCAAGTGAAGCGGAAGACTTAGCAAGGCAAGGTCAGGATTTATTCCAGCAGCTATCGGACTTACCGTATCCTGTCGTTGCGGCTATTCATGGCCCATGTTTGGGCGGTGGTTTAGAACTGGCTCTTGCATGTGATTATCGTGTTTGTACGGATTCTGACAAAACGCGTTTAGGTCTGCCAGAAGTACAACTTGGTTTATTGCCAGGTTCTGGTGGTACTCAGCGTCTGCCACGTTTGATTGGCCTGTTACCGTCGTTGGACTTGATCCTGACGGGTAAACAACTTCGTGCGAAGAAAGCTAAAAAATTGGGCGTTGTGGACGCCTGTGTGCCTGACACCATTTTGCTCGACGTAGCAAAACAGTTTATCGACAAAGGTAAAAACAAGGGCACGAAAAAGCTATCGACGAAAGAAAAGGTGATGTCTGGTAGCGGGCTAGGGCGCAAGTTTGTATTTGAGCAAGCTGCGAAGAAAACGAATCAAAAAACTCGCGGTAACTATCCAGCAACGGTTGCAATTCTAGAAGTTATTCAACATGGCTTAGAGAAAGGCTTCGCTAAAGGTCAAGAGCTTGAAGCGAAGCGCTTCGGTGAGCTTGTGATGAGCTCAGAGTCAAAAGCGCTCCGTTCGATCTTCTTTGCCACAACAGAAATGAAGAAAGAAAATGGCACGGATGCGAAACCAGCACCAGTTCATAAAGTTGGTGTGCTTGGTGGTGGTCTGATGGGCGCCGGAATCAGCCATGTGTCTGTTGCAAAAGCAAAAGTACCTGTTCGCATCAAAGATGTTAGCAACGATGGCGTTTTAAATGCGCTCAACTACAACTACAAGTTATTTGAGAAACAGCGCAAACGTCGCATTCTATCCAAGGCCGACCTGCAAGCGAAAATGCTGCAACTGTCTGGTGGTGTCGATTTTACCAGTTTTAATCATATTGATGTCGTAATTGAAGCCGTTTTTGAAGACTTAGATCTTAAGCAAAAAATGGTGGCGGACATTGAAGCGAACGCTAAGACAGAAACTATCTTTGCGACCAATACTTCTTCGTTGCCTATCCACAAAATTGCAGAAAAAGCAGAGCGTCCAGAAAACGTAGTTGGTTTGCATTACTTCAGCCCAGTAGAAAAAATGCCGTTGGTGGAAGTGATTCCGCATGAAACGACGTCAGATGAAACCGTTTCAACAGTTGTTGCACTTGCTAAGAAGCAAGGTAAAACCCCGATCGTAGTGAAAGACAAAGCGGGCTTTTACGTGAACCGCATTCTTGCTCCATACATGAACGAAGCGGCGCATATTTTGTTGGCTAACGAACCGATCGAAAAGATTGATACGGCGTTGCTTGACTTTGGTTTCCCTGTCGGCCCGATTACCTTACTGGATGAAGTCGGTGTCGACATTGGCGCGAAAATTATGCCGATCCTGGTTAATGAGTTAGGTGACCGATTCAAAGGGCCGGATGTGTTTGATATCTTGTTAAATGATGGACGTAAAGGACGCAAGAGTGGTAAGGGCTTTTACACTTACAAGGGCAAGAAGAAAGATGTCGACAAATCGGTTTACAAACTGCTTAAACTCGACCCTGAATCTAAGCTAAGCGATAACGATATTGCGTTGCGCTGTGTGCTGCCAATGCTGAATGAAGCGGTACGTTGTTTGGATGATGGCATCATTCGCTCGCCACGTGACGGTGATATTGGCGCGATATTTGGTATTGGTTTCCCACCGTTCTTGGGTGGCCCGTTCCGTTACATGGACCAATTTGGTATTAAAGAGCTCGTAGAGAAAATGAATGAGTTTGCATCGAAATATGGCGATCGTTACGCGCCGTGTGATGGTTTGCTTACTCGAGCTGGTGAAGGGACAACGTTTTATTAAACGTTGCTTCGGTAGAGAAAAAGGCTTGCCAGTGGCAAGCCTTTTTCATAAATAAGAAATGGTTACTTCTTCTTGTCTTTCTTATCTTTATTGTGGCCTTTACCTGGGTTGTCGTCCCCGTGAACGCTGCTGTTACCTTTTTTGTCTTTATCATTCCACTGCTTTGAAGAGCAATCATCTGAGTTGATAGATACATTGTCTCCGCTAAGGCGCACACAGTCGTCACTTAATTCGAAGCCATCGCCTTTGACTGAGATTTCAGCGTGAGCAGATGCCAATGGCAGTATAAGAGCCACAAGTAAAAGTGCTTTTTTCATGACTACCTCATTAAGTTATTTTTAGTGCGGTAATTAGAGCATAAGCCGCAATGGCGTAATTTCAATTTTCTGCCAATTATGGTGCCGATTCAATCTATGAGACCGACAACCTCATGGGTTTGTAGGTTCATTCTAGTAATCGACAATTTTATTTCTGCGCAACTAGATCACCCCAAGCCGCAATCTTTTGGCCGAAGTTGGAACTCTTCAATCGATCCTATTTCTTGTCCTAGATGGATGCGCGGAGCCTCCGAATGCGCTTGACCTTGAGAGTGCATGATCAAACGATTTGCAGTACGAGGTTTCAATTCGTTCACAACGAAGCGAATCATGTCTGCGCGCGTCAGCTTCTTCAACTCCGCCAGTACCTTGTCACGTTGGTTAAACTCAGTGTCCTTATTTCCTATCGCAACCCAAAGACGTTGAGCCCGTCCTCGAAGTGTGGTGTCCGGCGTTGCTATTTGGTTCCACAAGCCGCGCTTACTGCTGTGCCATTGGTAATCGTTTAACTCTAACAGCACCATATAAAAGGCATTTAAAAACTCATCGATTGAGGTAACCAGCTCGGCAGGTGCTGCATTAGGTGACTGCACATACAGTACAATACCAGGGTGACGATTTAGCGGCATATTGCCAGTGCCTACCATGTAACCTAATTGCTGCTTGGTACGGATTTCGTGGAAAAACGTTGCCGACATAAGGTGATTGGCCAATGAGTATAGCGCGATACTACGAGGCTCAATATCCTCGCACTGGTGGTAAATAACGACCGCGGAATCTTGCTGGTTACAATGCACCTCACGTTGAAAACTGCCATTTTTACCTAGCATAATGAGCGGACGAAGTGCCTCTTCATAACGTTGCTCGTTAACTCTTAGAGCATCCTTCAAGGTCGTAGCCATGTCATGGGCTTGCTGGCGTTGCCAGTCTCCGTAAACAAACATTTCAACGTGCAGTTCTGCAAGAATGGATTCTACGAATACCGAGAGTTCATCGACTTCGATTTCTTCTAGCGCTTCGACTAAGGTTGCGAAAGGCGGGTTATTGGGTTGAAGTAACCCAGTAAGTGCGTTAAACAGCTGCGAAATAGGGCGATCTTGTGACGCATTTCTCCAGTTTCGTAACAGTTGTTGTTTGATGGTTTCAAAGCGAGCAGGGCTGAAATCTCGAGAAGCAAAACGGTGCAGAATCATTTCTAGCAACTGAGGCAGCTTTTGACTGAACCCTGAGAGGGTTAAGGTCACGCCACCTTGGTGAGCATACATGTTGTAACCCATCCCTGCGATTTCTGCTTGATAGGTTTCTTTTGCTAGCGAATCGAGGAACATCTCTACACATAAGCGCGTTTTGACGATGTTCTTTGGTGATGCAACGGCATGAGAGCTGTCGATAGCGACATAAACGACACCTTTAGGCACGCGAAATTCGTCATCTTGCAAATGCCACAGCCGAAACCCTTCGAGATCCTCAATCAACTCTGGCAGTGAATCACCATTTTCGAGTGGCATGGGGTCGAGATCGTAGCAAATATAAGGGTTCTTTTCCGGTAAGACGAATTGCCAGCTTGGGTCGATTTGTTGATAGAAACGACGTTGGTCTTCACTAAAAGGTGTGACGGAGTACGGGGTAAAGTACCATTCGGCAGTACGGTTGTATTCCAGGCCTTTAGCAATCACAGTGACGCGTACATTATCGATGGTTAAGTATCGCAGCAATGAACGCTGTAACTCCTCATCGTAGCCCGCCATTTTGTAGTCACCATAAACCGTGTCTTCCGGTTGATAGTGCTGCATGTTGATCACCAGATGGCTGACGAGATCCATTGGGCGCGATGGCTCTTGGAAGCGAAAAGCCGATTCTAATACCGCTTGTTTTTCGAGATAGCGCCATTCATCTAACCCGTCTTGTTTGATCATCGAGAGGTATTGAAAAACTGCTTGAACGATATCATCAACATGATCTAAGCCGTTTGGCGTCAGGGTGCAGCTTACGGTAAAGTCTCGGTAGTTACTGCCACTCGCGCCGCCGCCCGCTGAGAGAGAAGTAATCCAGCCTTTTTCTTTGAGTTGAAGCATCAAACTGCCTTCTCCTTCATAACCCAACAGGTGAGCAAAGTAGGAGAGTGGCTTCACGCTATAATGCGCATCCATTCCCGGCATGGGGAATGTGAGAATCAGTTTACGGAACTCTTTGAGCGGCTCGACTTGAACCAAAATGCCCGTGCTTTCCTCAGTGCCTATCGGTACATCAATCGATTTTCCACGAAGGTGGTGATTTGGGATGTCGGCAAACATGGTTTCTACCCAAGCTTGCTGTTCATCG
Source organism: Vibrio sp. 2CM40D (assembly GCF_023161825.1). Lineage (NCBI taxonomy): Bacteria > Pseudomonadati > Pseudomonadota > Gammaproteobacteria > Vibrionales > Vibrionaceae > Vibrio > Vibrio sp. 2CM40D. The sequence continues at coordinate 299,171 of NZ_JALNTL010000001.1, read as the reverse complement.
AGCGACTGTGGCCCAAATAGAGTCAGTGTCATCAAATCGGCGGAATACTGAGAGTGGTGAAACTCCACAATTTCGTCGCGGATGGATTTACCATCTCGGTCGCCAAGAGTATCTAAGTTTCCGACAGAGAATTTTGAAAACGGGTGCTCTGGATTGATGACTTCTTTGTTAACTTGATACAGGCGACGAGAATCATCATTGAGTTTGAGCTTGTATTCGGAGTCGACAGCCTGGCGTTCTTTGTCTAATGCTTCTTCGTTAAACAAAGGTGCGGTAAAGAATTGGCTAAATCGATCTAAGGCACTTTCAAAGGCATTTGGAGCAATGTTGAAAAAGAAACAAGTGTGCTCTGTACCAGTCCAAGCGTTGTTTGTTCCACCGTGTTGGCTAATATAGCTTTGAAACTCGCCCACTTTAGGGTATTTTTCCGTACCCAAAAAAAGCATGTGTTCTAAATAGTGTGCCAGACCTTGGCGATCGTTTGGGTCGTCGAAGTGTCCAACGTTCACTGCCAGAGCAGCTGCCGACTGTTGAGCTGTATCGGAATGAATCAGCAGTACACGCAGTTCATTGCTCAAGGTAATGTAGCGGTATTGATTTGAATCGTTAGGACTTAGATGCACGATGCGTCTCCAGATTTCGCATTACAGTAATTTAGGCTCCCCTCGCGGGGGGCGCAAAGTTTGCGTTTCGACAAATACTGCTTGCCGTATTTTTGTTATTCGTAGACTTCTGCACAGGCCCATCGCGTTTGCGTATGGGGAAGAACTGTTTGAGTGAATGCTCTGAACTCATTGCACAGTTAAATAGTGTGATGAACTGAGTACATTCTTTTAATAGATTGTTAAGAAAGTCGCTATCTTTAACAAGCGAATTGGTATAATGAACAGATAATTATATCAGTATTTTTGTTTCGTCATTGTTAAAGTTAGCCCCGTCTATCTAATAAAGATAGCAGTCAACCTTTTGGTAGCGTTAGCTATCCCTAGGAAATAACATGAAAATATTCATCATGCGTCACGGTGAAGCCGAGCATTTTGCAGATTCAGACGCAGCACGACAATTGACCCCAAGAGGCAGAGTCGAATCAGAAGCGGTTGCGAGAGCCTGTAAAGAACAGGGTTTTGCGCAATTCGATAAAGTGTTGGTGAGTCCGTACATTAGAGCTCAACAAACTTGGCAAGAGATCAGTGCGTATTTCTCTGCAAAAAGCATTGAAACTTGTGAAGATATTACACCTTATGGCCAGTCCGAGCATGTCTTCGATTTCGCAAGTGCGTTAATAGAAGTCGAACAATTGGACTCGCTTTTGTTCGTATCGCATTTGCCTTTGGTCGGTTATCTGACTTCAGAGTTTGTAAAAGACATGACACCACCGATGTTTCCTACATCAGGGCTAGTGTGCATTGAATATGATTTACAAACACAAAATGGTGAAGTGCTATGGCATATTACGCCATAAGTGTCTAAACCAAAATAAGCGTTTGCAAATTAGAGACAGAATAAGAAAGGCAGGAGATCCCTGCCTTTTCGTTTCGTCGTGTCTACAGCAAGCTTGTTACTTTTCAGGAATTGAAAGCAACACTAACAACGCACCATCACCACCAAATTCTAGTGGCGCTTGGTGAAAAGCCATAACGTCAGGATGCTGTGCTAACCAAAGTGGGGCTTTCTGTTTCAGGATGTGTTTCCCAATACCATGTTGCACACACGCACAATGAATCTCGTTTTTGATGCAATAGGCTATCATCGCACCAAGCTCGCGTTTTGCTTCTTGCTGTGTCATGCCGTGCATATCGAGGAACACGTCCGGTACATACACGCCACGACGTAGACGTTTGACTTCATAAGTGGAGACGTCGTCACGTGCATAACGAGTTGGACCTTCATCGTTTAATAGAGGGACAAACTCGTCTGAAAAGTAAAATTCAGAGTCACTCGCTTCACGGTTGGAGCGCTTGATTTCTTTTTGCTTAGTATTTTTTTTTGGTTGCTGGATTATGGTATCCTGTCGCAACTTTTTTACGCCCTGTACTGCTTCCTGAAACAAGGCGAAATCGTCATCGTTCTCGGTGTCTTTTTTGCTCATTAGGTAAACAATTTCATTAATAAACTTTATTGGCAGTATTGTAGCGCTTTTCGGAGGCAATTTTGGATAAGATTTTTGTAGAAGAAGCGGTATCGGAACTGCATACCCTTCAAGATATGATTCGTTGGACGGTAAGCCGCTTTAATGCAGCGAACCTGTTTTACGGTCATGGTACTGATAATGCGTGGGATGAAGCAGTTCAGCTTATCCTGCCAACCTTATACTTGCCGATTGATGTGCCTCCGCACGTATTGAACTCTCGCCTAACGACAAGCGAGCGTCTGCGTATTGTTGAGCGCGTAGTAAAACGCATCAACGAGCGTACGCCAACAGCATACCTAACAAACAAAGCATGGTTCTGCGGTCTTGAGTTCTTCGTTGATGAGCGTGTACTTGTGCCACGTTCTCCTATCGGCGAATTGATTCAAGCGGAATTCCAACCTTGGTTGGTGGAAGAGCCTACGCGCATCATGGACCTATGTACGGGTTCTGGTTGTATCGCGATTGCTTGTGCGCACGCTTTCCCTGAAGCAGAAGTGGATGCTATCGACATCTCTACAGATGCTCTACAAGTGGCTGAGCAAAACGTACAAGATCACGGCATGGAGCAGCAAGTGTTCCCAATTCGCTCTGATTTGTTCCGTGATCTTCCAAAAGAGAAATACAATCTAATCGTGTCCAACCCACCATATGTGGATGAAGAAGACATGAACAGCCTGCCAGATGAGTTCACGCATGAGCCTGAGCTTGGGCTAGCTGCGGGTACGGATGGTCTAAAACTAGTGCGTCGTATTCTTGCTAACGCGCCAGATTATCTAACAGATAACGGCATTCTTATTTGTGAAGTCGGAAACTCAATGATTCATATGATGGAACAGTACCCAGAGATTCCATTTACTTGGATTGAGTTCGAGAACGGCGGTCATGGCGTGTTTATGCTAACGCGTGACCAGCTGGTTGAGTGTGCAGAAGAGTTTAAACTGTACAAAGACTAATAGAGTCTTGCACTAAACATCAAAACACCGAGCTTTATGCTCGGTGTTTTTTTATGCATACCTCGCCGATATTAACTCTTTACATCAAAACGTAATAAAGCCACTATGAATCCACGAAGAATTGGAAAGCAGCTATGCTCTGTTTTGAGAGAGCGTGGCGATAAAAACTTGAGGAAGTAATGGCAGGAAACAGTATCGGACAACATTTCCGAGTGACGACATTCGGGGAAAGTCACGGTATCGCACTGGGATGTATCGTAGACGGATGTCCTCCGGGGTTGGAAATTACAGAAGCAGATCTACAAATTGATCTCGACCGCCGTCGTCCAGGCACATCACGTTACACCACACAACGTCGTGAACCGGATGAAGTTAAAATTCTTTCTGGCGTTTTTGAAGGCAAAACCACGGGCACATCGATCGGTTTGCTAATTGAAAACACCGATCAGCGCTCAAAAGACTACTCTGACATCAAAGATAAGTTCAGACCGGGTCATGCTGATTACACTTACCACCAAAAATATGGCATCCGCGACTATCGCGGTGGCGGCCGTTCTTCAGCTCGTGAAACCGCAATGCGTGTGGCTGCTGGTGCAATCGCGAAGAAATACTTAAAAGATGAGTTTGGTGTTGAGATTCGTGCTTACTTGTCACAAATGGGTGATGTATCTATCGACAAGGTAGATTGGAACGAAATCGAGAACAATGCATTCTTCTGCCCTGATGCTGACAAAGTAGAAGCATTTGACCAACTTATCCGTGACCTGAAAAAAGAAGGCGACTCTATTGGCGCAAAAATCCAGGTTGTGGCAACTAACGTGCCTGTTGGTCTTGGGGAACCCGTATTTGACCGTTTGGATGCAGACATCGCGCACGCACTAATGAGCATAAACGCGGTGAAAGGCGTGGAAATCGGAGACGGTTTCGACGTGGTAAACCAAAAAGGCAGTCAGCACCGTGATACGCTTGCTCCTGAAGGTTTTGGTAGTAATCATGCGGGTGGCATTCTTGGCGGTATCTCGACTGGTCAAGACATTGTCGCTAACATTGCGCTTAAGCCAACATCAAGTATCACTGTGCCGGGTGAGACCATCACAAAAGAAGGTGAACCAACTCAGTTGATCACCAAAGGTCGTCATGACCCATGTGTGGGTATTCGTGCTGTGCCTATCGCAGAAGCGATGCTGGCAATTGTGGTGATGGATCATTTACTACGCCACCGTGGTCAAAACCATGGCGTAACAACTGAAACACCGAAGATTTAAGAGCTTTGTGTCATTCCAGCGAGCTATAGCGAGACTAGGAATCTAATTTCAGCACGATGAAAAGAGAAAGAAACATCTCTGACAACAGAGTGCTCGGATAATAGATCCTGAATCATGCTCCTTCGTCGCTGTTCAGGATGACTGAATATAAAATTATGCCACTCACTGAATCGCGGGTGGCACAATTTTATCAGGCAACCTTTTTTGTTTAAGTAGTTTTTGCTTAATGAATCGAGCCTTCGGTTTCCAAATGGAAAGAAGGCAGACGCCACTTAAAGCGCACTGCAGCCATACGCAGCATGTAACCAGTAACCAGTGTAATGATCGTGGCAGTGACATCGGGAACATTAAATTCTAATAGCGCTAAGTACATTCCTGATGCGATAAGAGCGACAGAAGCGTAAAGCTCTTCATGCAGTACCAATGGTGTTTGGCGACAGATTAAGTCACGAAGTAGCCCACCGAATACACCAGTTACTAACGCTGAAACCATACAAATACCAGGGTGCAAGCCCATGCCCATCGCAATTTTTGTTCCGATGATACTAAACACGATTAAACCTAGTGCATCGAGGCGAATGAACAGACCTTTCAGCTTAATCACCCATTTCGCTAAACCTGTTGTTAGCACACCTGCAACACACGTAATTGCAAGGAACTCTGGGTTTTTTACCCAACCAAGAGGGTAGTGGCCTAATAGAATGTCACGTACGGTGCCACCACCAATGGCCGTTGCGCTGGCCACCAACATAACACCAAACCAGTCCATCTTTCTTCTACCAGCACTTAACGCACCTGTCATGGCTTCAGCCGTGATACCAATGATATACAACACACTTAGCAACATAGGGAAACACTCAACGTAAAAAGTCACTACGTTCTACGAGAATCAGCGTAGGCGAAGTAACAACACTTACAAACGGTTCTATCTCTCTTAAAAAGTGATTAAAACCAGCAACATGCTTGTAATCAAACGGCTTAAAAATAGCGGTTTGAACGGCATCAAAATAAGGCGAGAGTGTAGTGGTAAATAAGTACGCTGACGAATGAGAAATTGTATGGAGAAAGCGATGTTCAGATAAATTCAACTAATAACCAAAAATGTGGGGTTGCCTTTACCTCATAGCTAAAAACAGCGACAATATGCAGCGCATGTCAAACTGAAGTACAAACTCGACGATGACCCACGAATACAAAGACTTAATCACCATTTTTAATGACACCTTTTTAGAACAATTTAATACGAAATTAGAGTTAGGTGGTGATGAGCCTATTTATCTTCCTGCTGATGATGAACACCCTCATCATCGGATTATTTTTGCTCGGGGTTTTTACGCCTCTGCTTTACACGAGATCTCGCATTGGTGTGTGGCTGGTCCAGAGCGTCGTTTGCTGGAAGATTTTGGTTATTGGTATGAACCTGATGGGCGAACAGCAGAAGTTCAAGCGGAGTTTGAGAAAGTTGAAGTGCGACCTCAAGCTTATGAATGGATTCTGGCACAAAGCGCTGGCTTCCCTTTTACGGTGAGTTGTGACAATCTACACGGCGATTTTGAACCAGATAGGCTCGGCTTTATGAAAAAAGTGCATAAAGAAGTGCTAGGTATTTTGGACGTTGGCTTGCCTTTGCGAGTGAAAATGCTTTCTGATGCCCTGCGCGCATTTTATCAAACTAAGCCACTGGAAGCGTCGGACTTTTGCGTTAAATAACCACTAATAACCTCAGAGATACACCATGATTATTGAATTTGAAGAAAAACTACTGGAACTGATTGATGCTCGAATTGAAACAGCATCTGACGATGAATTGTTTGCTGGTGGTTATTTACGTGGTCACATCTCTTTATCCGCGGCGTCTTGTGAAGAAGAAGGGATTAGCGATATTACTGAGCTGAAGTCACGCATTGAGAGCAGCTTAGAAAATGCGCGTACCGAGTTAAGCCCGGCCGATCGCGTGATTGTCAGTGATTTGTGGCAGGAGCTCCAGGCTCAGGCTTAGTCCCTAAGCAGCGTTCTCCCTTTATTTAATCCTAGTCATTTACTACTTCGAAAAATTCGAACCTCTCCATAAAATTTTTGTGGTTGTAGCGAAACTGTTCAACTTTTATTCTGATCAGCATAAAACGTGAACAAAGGATTACAACCATGAAAATTGTCGCATTTGGTGCATCTACCAGCTCTACCTCAATCAACAAACTACTTGCTACATACGCAGCAAATCAAGTCGAAGGCGCTCAAGTGAATGTTCTAGACTTAAACGATTATCAAGCGCCAATGTTTAGCGAGGACAAAGAGAAAGAAATAGGTCAAGCTGAAGGGGCTGTCGCGTTTTTACGTGACTTGGCGGAGGCTGACGCTCTCGTTGTTTCCTTCGCAGAGCACAACGGTTCGTACCCAGCGGCCTATAAAAACTTGTTCGATTGGGCGACGCGCATTGAGCGTAATGTATTTCAAAACAAACCTGTCGTTTATTTAGCAACTTCCCCAGGTCCCGGTGGTGCGCAAAGTGTTCTTGCGGCGGCGACAGGTTCTGCACAATTTTTTGGCGCGGATGTAAAGGCATCGTTATCTGTGCCGAGCTTCTACGAAAATTTTGACGTGGAATCGGGTAAGGTTGTAAACCCAGAAGTGGCAGAGCAAGTGAAACAGGCAGTTGCACTGCTGAAGTAATCTCAGTACGAGCGACTTAATGAGTTAGCGATTCCCGACACGTGTCTGTGTCGGGAATCAAAACAGAGAATACTCTTACAGCTCGGTAATGGCTTTGCCTTTTCTTAGTTTACGAACCCACATTCGACTTGGGTGAAGTTCGGTCAATACATCAACCGGTAATGGCAGCGGGTCCCCACAGATCTGGGAGGCCAACACTTCAGCTAATAATGGTGCAGAGCTCAGTCCACGAGATCCTAAACCTAAGAAGCAGAATAGGTTAGGGTACTGATGAATGGTTTCTACCTCTTCTTCTTTTTGATTTTGTAAGTTGGTGTATTGCGTTTTGATCGTCTCAAAGTCACCCACATTTCCGACAAATGGTAAGTGATCTCGGCTAACACAACGAATACCTTGGCGAGATTGATTACCAGTGATATCTACCTCTTTTGCCCATGTTTGATTCGGTACACATTTCACTAGCTTTTCTGCATTATCTTTTTGGGCGTTTTCATCAAATTCGTAGTCAAGGTGACTGCGGTCGTAGCTTGCACCGATACACAAGTGTTGATTACTTGGGTTAACAGGTGTCATGTAACCGTCGTAACACAACACCGTTTTCAGCTGACTCAGCGTTTCGGTTGCTGGCGCATGACTGACTTGTCCTTTCACTTGTCCCATTGGTAGGGAAGCGGTTTGACTCAATGTCTGGAACTCATGGCCGTTCGCAATCACAACCGTTGAGTGCTCAAATGTTTGACCACTCGCTGTTAGTAGCCAGAGCTGACGCTTTTCATCCCAATCTAATGCCTCAACATGGTGTTCAAACTTCGTTGAGAGTAACGACGTCTTCTCCAATTGTTTTATTAACCCACGAGTTAACTCGGCAGGGCACAGCCACCCTCCCATTGGGTAGTGCACAGATGCCATATCAATAGGTAACCCGATAGTGTTCGCAGTCTCCTCGGCGGACAGCTTGTGAATGAGCTCTGGTGTGAAGTTACCCGCAAGTATTTTCTCCAGTTTGTCTGTGGATTTGTCATCCCACATCAACTGAGTTACGCCACACCAGTCATGATCAAAATCGATCTCTTGTGCTGCTTGTTCAACAAACTGACGTGCGAACAAAAATGCAGGAGCAAACACACGCGAAACGCCAGTATGGGGACCGTTCAACAATGGATACACGGCCCCTTGACGATTACCCGACGCTCCTTTGGCTGGTTGTTTGTCTTTACAGTAAAGGGTGACGTTTTGGCCACGACGAACTAACGTTTTCGCTAACGCCGCGCTGGCTATACCACCGCCAATGATGGCAATCGAATCAAGATTGCTAGATGCTGTGCGATTGAACCAAGGGAGATGGTTCGACTGCTTTTCACGTTGCTCCATAGAGCCGGCGATCATTTCTCGCTTAGTGCCGAAACCTTTCACCTTTTTCATTGTAAAGCCAGCTTCGTTCAAACCACGACGTACAAAGCCTGCTGCGGTAAACGTGGCAACTGTACAATCTTGCTTGGCTAGCTTTGCCATGTTGTTGAACAGGCCTTGGTTCCACATCTCTGGGTTTTTGCTTGGCGCGAATCCATCTAAGAACCAAGCATCAATCAAACCTTGTTCGTTGTATGGGACTTGCGGCATGCAGTCTTTAATGTCACCAAACCAAAGGTCGAGTGTGATTGCGCCGTCTTCTAAAACGATGCGATGACACTCCGGCACAGCGGCAGGGTAGTGCTTTTGTAACTTTTCCGCGTATTCAGCTAGCTCAGGCCAAGCTTCATGCGCCTTCTTTAAATCGGCTTTGCTTAATGGGTATTTTTCAAAGCTAATAAAATGCAGCTCTTTCAATGTTGCGTCCGGATGCTGACGACGAAACTCACTAAACCACTGGCATACTGCTAAGAAGTTTAATCCCGTGCCAAATCCTGTTTCACCAATGACAAAACGTCTTTGGTCAAATTCCTGCCATCTTTCTGGGAGATGATTTTGTTTTAAGAAAACGTAGCGTGTCTCTTCAAGACCGTTTACGTTAGAGAAGTAAACATCATCAAATTGGTCTGAAACCGGAGTACCAGCTTCGTTCCAACCAAGTTCTGCGTTTTTTATTGAAGTCATAATGGTGCAAATTTGTGATTTGGCGCGGTAAGAATGGGGCGATTGTACGAATTTATGGGAAAGCTGACCACTTTTGTTGACTATCTTAGTTATCATCTAGCGGATTTTTGAATTATAGGAATGTCATAATGAAACGAGTCGTAATCACCGGTATGGGTATTGTTTCAAGTATCGGTAACAACGTCGAAGAAGTTCTAGCGTCTCTTAAAGCGGGCAAATCTGGCATCACTGCATCTGAGCAGTTCAAAGAACACGGTCTTCGTTCGCAAGTATGGGGTGATCTAAAAATCAACCCGGCGGAACACATCGACCGTAAGCAGATGCGCTTTATGGGTGATGCGGCTGCTTATGCATACCTATCAATGGAGCAGGCAATCGCAGACGCTGGTCTTACAGAAGAGCAGGTTTCAAACGATCGTACCGGTATCGTTGCAGGTTCTGGCGGTGCTTCTGCATACAATCAAACGGTAGCGACAGACACGATGCGCGCCAAAGGCGTAAAGCGAGTTGGTCCTTACATGGTTCCTCGTACTATGTCTTCTACTGTTTCTGCTTGTCTTGCTACGCCATTTAAGATTCGTGGCGTGAACTACTCAATGAGCTCTGCATGTGCAACATCTGCACACTGTATCGGCCATGCTATGGAGCTTATTCAACTAGGCAAACAAGATATTGTTTTTGCTGGTGGCGGCGAAGAGCTAGATTGGTCTCAAACTATGATGTTTGATGCGATGGGCGCACTGTCAACCAAATACAATGACACGCCAGACAAAGCATCTCGTACATACGATGCAGACCGTGACGGTTTTGTTATCTCGGGCGGCGGCGGCATGCTGGTTATTGAAGAACTAGAGCACGCACTGGCACGTGGTGCGAAAATCTACGGTGAAATCGTAGGTTACGGTGCGACATCAGATGGCTACGACATGGTAGCGCCATCAGGTGAAGGCGCAATTCGTTGTATGAAGATGGCGATGCAAGACGTTGATGGTGTGGATTACATCAACACGCACGGCACATCGACACCAGTTGGTGACGTGAAAGAGCTTGGTGCTATCCAACAATTGTTTGGTGAGAACAGCCCTGCAATCTCTGCAACAAAAGCAATGACTGGCCACGCACTCGGCGCAGCGGGCGTGCACGAAGCGATTTACTCAACACTTATGCTAGACAAAAACTTCATTGCTCCAAGCATCAATATTTCAAACTTGGACGAAGCAGCACAAGGTCTGGACATCGTGACAGAAGCACGTGATGCAGAGCTAACGACCGTAATGTCAAACAGCTTTGGCTTTGGCGGCACAAACGCAACTTTGGTTATTAAAAAGTACCAAGGTTAACTGAATTTGTTGGCGCCTTGCGAGAGTACTGTAAACGCCAACAATCCAGTTTCCAGAGCTTGATCAGTCACACTGATCGAACAGACGCAGACTCTATCCCATGGAGAGCGGGATAGGATCCTTTTGTTCTGGAACTTTGCCCGGCTATTTAGCCGGGCTTTTTCTTTTCTCTAGGCTTCCCGTCAATCGATTCTATAGGAGTTACCTCCTTGAGGTTTATTGGTGTTATATCTTGAGATTTTTCGGGAAAAGGGCACAATCGCTTTAGTTTCGCATCTTGCGAATAAACGAACTCTTACAAATGGATGTTAGAACGCTGGCGCTATGAAAATTATTGTTGATGAAAATATGCCGTATGCTGAAGAGCTATTCAGCCAACTCGGTAACGTAATTCTAAAACCAGGTCGTACACTGACCGCCGATGATTTAGTGGATGTTGATGCCCTAATGATTCGCTCAGTCACCAAAGTTAATGCTGACCTGATCAGCAAAGCAAACAAGCTGAAGTTTGTTGGTACGGCCACGGCAGGCATGGATCATGTTGACCAAGCACTCTTAAAAGAGAAAGGCATTTTCTTCACTGCGGCGCCAGGGTGTAACAAAGTGGGTGTGGCGGAATACGCGTTCAGCGTGATGATGGTGCTCGCTCAGCAACAAGGTTTCTCGGTATTTGACAAGACGGTAGGTATTATTGGTGCAGGCCAAGTAGGTAGCTACCTAGAGAAATGTTTGAAAGGCATGGGTATGAAAGTTCTCATCAATGACCCATTCAAACAAGAGTCTGGTGATCCTCGTAGCTTTACTCCGTTGACAGAACTGATTGAAAGCTCAGACATCATTACACTACATACGCCAATCACCAAAGATGGCCCATACCCAACGCATCATTTGATTGATGAGAAGGTATTAAATGGTCTCCGCAGCGATCAAATTTTGATTAACGCGGCTCGAGGTCCCATCGTTGACAACGCTGCTTTGAAGCAACGTCTTTTGAAAAATGATGGATTTACAGCGGCACTCGACGTATTTGAATTTGAACCAGAGGTTGATATGGAGCTTCTGCCTCTGCTAGCATTCGCAACCCCTCACGTTGCAGGCTACGGCTTGGAAGGGAAAGCTCGCGGTACAACGATGATTTTCAACAGCTACTGTGAGTTCTTAAATAACGAATTACGTGCGCATGCCAGCGATTTACTGCCAACCGCGCCTGTTCCTACTATGGTATTGGACAGAGCTTGGGACGAAGCAACACTGCATAACATCACGCAGTTAATCTATGATGTGCGTAGAGATGACGCTCTTTTCCGCCGTGAAATCAGTAAGCCAGGCGCTTTTGACCTGATGCGTAAAAACTACTGGGATCGCCGTGAATACAGCGCTGTCACGCTAGTGGGTAACAAAACATGTAACCTTGCTCCATTAGCAGAACTAGGTTTTCAGATTGAGGTAAGTCAATGAGCCAGCAATATAATGTTGCCATTTTAGGTGCGACCGGTGCGGTCGGTGAAACAATTTTGGATGTGCTTCAAGAGCGCAAATTCCCAGTAGGCGAAATCTTCCTACTCGCGAGTGAGCGCAGCGAAGGCAAGACTTATCGCTTCAATGGTAAAACGGTACGCGTTCAAAACGTAGAAGAGTTCGATTGGTCTCAAGCGCATATCGCACTGTTTTCTGCTGGTGGTGAGCTATCAGCCAAGTGGGCTCCAATTGCCGCTGATGAAGGCGTGATTGTTATCGACAATACATCACACTTCCGTTACGAGTACGACATTCCTCTTGTTGTGCCAGAAGTAAACCCAGAAGCGATTGCAGAGTTTCGTAACCGTAACATCATCGCGAACCCGAACTGTTCAACCATCCAAATGCTGGTGGCACTAAAACCAATTCACGATGCGGTGGGCATTGAGCGTATTAACGTATCAACTTACCAATCGGTGTCTGGTGCAGGCAAAGCGGGTATCGATGAGCTAGCAGGTCAAACGGCGAAGCTGCTAAACGGTCTGCCTGCAGACAAGAAGCAATTCTCTCAACAGATCGCGTTTAACTGTATTCCACAAATCGATCAAATGATGGAAAACGGCTACACCAAAGAAGAAATGAAAATGGTGTGGGAAACACAGAAGATCTTTAACGATCCATCAATCACAGTCAATCCAACGTGTGTACGTGTTCCTGTATTCTACGGTCACGCAGAAGCACTTCACATTGAGACTCGTTCACCTATCGATGCACAAGAAGTCGTTAACTTGCTTGAGCAAACTGACGGTATCGAAGTGTTCCACGGTGAAGACTTCCCTACACAAGTTCGCGATGCGGGCGGTAAAGACCATGTAATGGTTGGCCGTATCCGTAACGATATCAGCCATCATAGCGGCGTAAACCTGTGGGTTGTTGCTGATAACGTGCGTAAAGGCGCGGCAACTAACGCGGTGCAAATCGCAGAAGTTCTGATCCGCGATTACTACTAAGTCGCTTACAGTTCATTTCAAAGCCTCGCACAGTGCGAGGCTTTTTTGTACGAACGAAACAAAATAGTGTGAGATTAGTACGAATATGGCGAGAGCCACACATTTTTTATTCTCAACGCTATAGTTTTGCATGCGATATCCGATATATTTAACCGATCACCATTTCAAATTGTATTTAGCACAAAACTGAGCCTTCTATGCGTCAAAATTATAAGCGTTTGTTAGCAGCCCTTGTGTTGATGAGCGCGACTCAGACATCATCAGTGGTTCAAGCCGAAGGAATTCGTCTTGTTGGACCGTCTGGTGAAGTGCAATCATCTCCGAGCTATGCTGAAGATATTGAGCGAGCATTACCTGCTCCTCCTGCGAATACTCAACCGTCACGTTTCTTTGGTCCGACTGGTGAAAATCAAACACTATGGTCGATCGCTTCAGAATTACGACCTTCACGCGGTGTTACCGTTCAACAAACGCTTCTTGCCATTTACCGAATTAACCCTCAAGCGTTTGAGAACCAAAACATTCATGAATTGATCCCAGGGAGTCGGCTACGAGTACCTTCTCTAGAGCAAGTGCAAAGCGCGACCACAGCGCAAGCTGTTGCGATTATGAAGGCGCATGAAGCTAAGTTAAAACAGCCGAAGCCGACAAATAGAGCGACGCCAGCACAACGAGTCACCGAGCAACCAAAGCCACAAATTAAAGTAGAACCCAAGCCTGCGACTAAGCCAGAGACAGTGGCAGCAAAGGAGCCAAAACCAACTCCGAAAACAATACCCGTCATCCCTGCGCCACCAGTAACCACCTCTCCGCAGGGTGAAAAGCAGGTCAGTGCGCTGAAGGACAAACTTCAAGGCTCACAAAGTGAATTAGAGTCATTAGAAGAGAAGAACCATCGTCTTCGATTGATGCTGTCAGAAGTGCAAAGCGAAGTCGAAACTTTGAAAAGCGAGCTGAATGACGAAGAACGCATTCGCTCAGAAGTCGAGAAACTGCTTGCAGAAGAGCGCCAGCGCCTTGCTGAACAACAACGCATGCAACCAAGCACCATGGACAAAATTTTGTCTAATGGTTGGCTTGTTGGTCTTGCGGCATTAATTCCTGGTGCTTTGATTGCGTTGCTAGTTGTTATGCTTCTTGGTCGACGCTCTAAAGCGAAAGAGGAAGAAGCGGCTGCACAGGAACAGCAAAACGTTGATCCTCTTGCGGCGCCAATCGGTTTAGCGGTGGCGGATGAGCTGGATGAAGAGCTCACGCTTGATGATGAATTGTTTGCAGATGAAGATATCAACACACAGTCTTTACAAGAAGAGAAGTCAGATTTAGAAGAAGACGTCTTTGCTAACCTCGACGATGAAGAACTTGATTTCAATCTGGAAGGGGACGATGACCCATTTGCAGATATTGGCGATGACGGTGACCTAGATGTTGGTCTGGATGAGTTTGAGTCATCGAACAATGGTATCCAAGTCAACGGCGAAGAAAAGGCGCTTGGTTTAGAAGAAATGGAGCGAGCCTTAGATGAGGTTGCTCCAGAACTAGAAGTGCTCGATGACGATGAGTCTGGCTTCGATCTTTCGGATGATGCGAATGAGAAATCAGACTCGCTTTCAGACGACGCATTTGCCGAGTTACTTGCAGCTGATGAGCCGTCAGAAGAGTTACCAAGTGACACTGTCGACCAGGATATGCTTGATGACTTGTTTGCTGAACTTGGCAACGATGACTTCGATTTAGATACTGATGAGCCTGAGTTAAAACAGCCCGTTTCGGATGATGACTTTAGTGTAGGAGAGGCATCTGACGACGATATCGATAAGCTATTGGCCCAGTATGAACAACCGGCTAGTGAATCGGAAGTTCGAGAAGCTGACGCCAATGAAGGTCCTGTTCTAGATGAAAACAGTACAGAGCTACTCGATGAACTCATTGATTTTGATGAAGATGACACAGACGAGTTTGATCCACTAAACGAGCTAGAAGCAATCTCTGGTTTTGAAGGTGATGACTCGATCGAAGAGTTAGACGCAGATAGCACAGACTTACTGGATGAACTCATTGATGATGTTACCTCTGAACTTGATGAAGAGACTGAAGCTGATTTAGATCCGTTTGATGATCTGATTCGAGAGGACGAGAGCCCAGAGCAGAATAAATCGGAAGAGGAAGAGTTACTGAAATCACTTGGTTTTGGTGAATCAGACGCCGACGAAAAGCCATCTCCCGTAGTTGAGTCAGAGCAAACTCATGAAGATCAGGACATTGAGTCTGGGTTGGACATCGACGCTTTATTAAGTGAAAGCCAGCCAGACACGCAACAAGCTGTAGAAGATCAACCATTAACCGAGCCAGAGGCTGCTTCAGAGCCATTTAGCAGCGATGAATTTCTTGGTGATTTAGAGGACCTCTCACCAGAGAATGATCCTTTAATGAGCGAGCTAGACGACCTATTTGAGTCAGACAGTGAAGAACTTCTGCCAACAGAACAAGAAAAAGCGGATTTTTCTGCTGAACTTGACGCTCTATTTGATAGTGAAGACGATTTACCGCAGCAAGTTGAAAAAACACAAACGGAGATAGAGGAAGCTTCATCACTACAACAAGAGGCTACCGATACTGATTCAACACAAGAACCATCCGTGGAGTCCGATGCTGAGGTACAGCCTCACGTTGAGCAAGAGGAAGACATTCCAGCCTTCACGCCGACACCAAATACAATAGAAAATGAATTCGGTGTTCCACAAGAAGAAGATTGGCTACTGGATGAGCCTGAATTGGAGCCGGAAACTGAGTCGACCAACGATTCAGAAGAAGAATTCAATTTTGATGAGCTAGATCTTCCAGAATTCAGCGAAGAAGATGCTCTAGCATCTATGGCTGGCGAACCTGCGTTAGAAACGTCCGAGTCCGTTGAACCAGAACAAATTGAAGCCGACTTGCCAGCTGAGTCCGAAGAAGAGTTCAATTTTGACGAGCTGGATCTTCCTGAGTTTAGTGAAGAAGACGCATTGGCGTCCATGGCTGGCGAACCTGCGTTAGAAACGCCCGAGTCCGTTGAGCCAGAACAGGTTGAAGCAGACTTGCCAGCTGAATCAGAAGATGAATTCAATTTTGATGAGCTCGATTTGCCAGAGTTCAGTGAAGAAGATGCACTGGCGTCTATGGCTGGCGAACCTACGTTAGAAACGTCCGAGTCCGTTGAGCCAGAACAAGTTGAAGCCGACTTGCCAACTGAGTCCGAAGAAGAGTTCAATTTTGATGAGCTCGATTTGCCAGAGTTCAGTGAAGAAGATGCACTGGCGTCTATGGCTGGCGAACCTGCGTTAGAAACGTCCGAGTCCGTTGAACCAGAACAAGTTGAAGCCGACTTGCCAACTGAATCAGAAGATGAATTCAATTTTGATGAGCTAGATCTTCCTGAGTTTAGTGAAGAAGACGCATTGGCGTCTATGGCGGATGAGCCGGAGTTAGAAACGTCCGAGTCCGTTGAGCCAGAACAGGTTGAAGCAGACTTACCAGCTGAATCAGAAGATGAATTCAATTTTGATGAGCTGGATCTTCCTGAGTTTAGTGAAGAAGACGCATTGGCGTCTATGGTGGATGAGCCGGAGTTAGAAACGTCCGAGTCCATTGAACTAGAACAAGTTGAAGCCGACTTGCCAACTGAGTCCGAAGAAGAGTTCAATTTTGATGAGCTCGATTTGCCAGAGTTCAGCGAAGAAGATGCCTTGGCGTCGATGGAAGAAGAGCCAGAATTACCGAGCTCTGAGACTGCAGATATAGAACCAATCTCCGGTGAGGATGAAGAGTTAAGTTTTGACGACCAAGATCTTCCAGAGTTCAATGAGGAAGATGTTCTCGCGTCAATGAACGAGGGTGCTTCAGGGAGCCCTAAGGTTGAAGCAGAGACATCGAGACCAGCTATTCAAGCCGATAACGATCATGATGCTTTGTTTGAAGTATTTGCGCAGCAAAACGGCTTTGATACTGACCCAGAAGTGCAGCCAACAGCGACAGAGGGTGAGCCGCTCAGTAATTTGGATGATGAATCATCAATGGCTAACCTTCTTGCGGAAGACGCAAACTCAGAAGTATTTGAAGGTAAACTAGACAGTGACACCATCGCAAGTGCAGGTATGGATTTTGAAACCATGCTTGATGTTGGAGATGATTGGGATGGCTTTAAACCCGCTGCTGATAACGTAAGTTCTACTGAAGAAGTGCCTGAGGACCAGCGTGATGTTTGGAATTCGAGTGATGCACTAAGTCAGCCAGAGATCGCGCAAGAAAACTGGGCAGAGCAAAGCGACTTGGATGACTTCGACCCGAAGAAAAATCAATTTATGACGATTGATGAATTGATGGCTCAGGTCGACAGAGAAGGTGGTGAGTTCGAAGAAGAAGACCTTAAGCTCGATGTCGGATTGAACGAGTTTCCAGATGTTATCGGTGAGATCGGCGATATTGACGTAGATAGCAATGCTGAAGCGGCTGGGAAACTGGATTTGGCTAAAATCTATCTCGAGATGAACGATTCTCAAGGGGCGATTAAACTACTAGAAGAGGCGATTGTTTACGGTGAGGATGATATTCGCCGCGAAGCAAAAAGCCTGATTGACGCCATTAATGGCCGATAAACCGAAACAAAAGGGTAGCGTTTGCTACCCTTTTTGTGTCCCGTTAGTAGGATGCTACCTTTATGTCACCCTTGGTGAAACTGGCAACTTGAGGTGACTTGAGTATATACTTCCCGCCCCATTTTAGAGTTCGAAGGTTAAGATGAGAATCGCATTAGGTATCGAGTACAACGGTACAAACTACTTTGGTTGGCAGCGCCAAAGAGAAGTGAAAAGTGTCCAAGAAGAGCTAGAGAAAGCATTGTCCGTCGTCGCTAATCACCCAGTTGAAGTTCAGTGTGCTGGTCGGACAGACGCAGGCGTGCATGGCACGGGACAAGTTGTGCACTTTGATACCAACGTTACTCGAAAAATGGTAGCTTGGACCATGGGCGCAAACGCGAACATGCCGAGCGATATAGCGGTTCGTTGGGCTCAAGAAGTTTCAGATGATTTCCATGCAAGATTCTCAGCGACAGCGCGCCGTTATCGTTACATTATTTTCAATCATGCTTTACGTCCAGGCATCTTAAACTCGGGGGTTAGTCACTATCATGGTGAGCTCGACGAGAAAAAAATGCATGAAGCAGGGCAGTTCCTACTTGGCGAAAATGATTTTACGTCGTTTCGCGCGGCGCATTGTCAGTCTCGCAGCCCATTTCGAAACTTGATGCATCTGAACGTTACGCGCCATGGGAACTATGTGGTTATTGATATTAAAGCTAATGCGTTCGTGCATCATATGGTTCGTAATATCACGGGTAGCTTGATAAAAGTTGGACGTGGCGAAGAGAGTCCTGAATGGATCAAGTGGTTATTAGAAGCCAAAGATCGCAAACTAGCGGGTGCGACAGCGAAAGCGGAAGGTCTGTACCTGGTAGATGTAGACTACCCAGAAGAGTTTGGGTTACCTGAAGTGCCGATCGGTCCACTGTTTTTACCAGATAATTTGAACTAATTTTACAAACTTATTTCAAAATATCGGTAGTGTTTACATTGAATGTGAACGGAAAACATACGCTATTTACGATATCAAAAATAGGTACAACCAGTTTTTTATCTACAGTAGCTGCAAGATATGGTTTAATCCGTCGGTATTATGTCGAATTTATATCTTTCGCAATGAAGCGGAAGAGTTGAGAGAAAAGGTCTTCCATGAGTTGGCTTGAAAAGATTTTAGAGAAAAGCAATCTAGTAAGTTCACGCAAAGCTTCTATCCCAGAAGGTGTGTGGACTAAATGTACCTCTTGTGAACAGGTTTTATACCATGCAGAGCTAGAGCGTAACTTAGAAGTTTGTCCAAAGTGTAACCATCACATGCGTATGAAAGCGCGTCGTCGTTTGGAAACATTTTTAGATGAAGGTAATCGAGTTGAATTAGGTTCTGAACTTGAGCCACAGGATAAACTGAAATTTAAAGATTCTAAGCGATACAAAGAGCGTATCTCTGCTGCACAAAAAAATAGCGGTGAGAAAGATGCGCTAGTTGTGATGCAGGGTGAATTGCTTGGTCTGCCGCTTGTGGCGTGTGCGTTTGAATTCTCCTTTATGGGTGGTTCAATGGGTTCAGTCGTTGGTGCTCGCTTTGTGAAAGCAGTGGATGCAGCCATTGAAAATAACTGTGCGCTTGTTTGTTTCTCAGCAAGTGGTGGTGCTCGTATGCAAGAGGCTTTAATGTCTCTTATGCAAATGGCAAAAACCAGTGCTGCGCTTGAGCGTTTATCAGAAAAAGGTCTGCCGTTTATTTCTGTTCTAACTGACCCTACAATGGGTGGTGTATCAGCAAGTTTGGCTATGTTGGGTGATATCAACATCGGTGAACCTAAGGCCCTCATTGGCTTTGCTGGTCGTCGTGTAATCGAGCAAACTGTACGTGAAGATCTTCCTGAAGGTTTCCAGCGTAGTGAGTTCCTACTTGATCACGGTGCTATTGATATGATCGTTGACCGTCGTGAAATGCGTCAGCGTGTGGGTGGTCTTATCGCTAAGATGACTAACCACAAGTCTCCTTTGGTGGTTTCGGTTAACGAATCTCCAAATGAAGAGCCATATTCTGTACCAGAAGCGGACGAAAAAGGGTAAAGTATCAACTAACATAAAAACCAAAGAATTTAATGGTTAAAGTTAGATGACCCAAAACCCAATTCCTCAAGCCACATCTTCATTAGAGATGTGGCTTGATTATTTAGCAAATATTCATTCCTCAGCAATTGATCTAGGCTTAGACCGTGTCCAAGCGGTAGCAAACAAAGCCAATCTTACCAAACCAGCTCCAACCGTAATCACCGTTGCCGGAACCAATGGCAAAGGCTCAACGTGTGCGTTAATGGAAGCCATTTTACTTGATGCTGGCTATTCAGTCGGTGTTTATAGTTCTCCGCACCTGATTCGTTACAACGAGCGTGTACGCATTAATGGCGTTGACGTTGTAGATGCCAAGCACTGTGAAGCATTCGATTATGTAGAAAAGCAGCGTGGTGATGTTAGCCTTAGCCTCTTTGAATTCGGTACGCTTGCTGCGCTACGTATTTTCCAAGTAGAGAAAGTTGACGTTGTCTTACTTGAAGTAGGACTTGGCGGCCGTCTAGACGCCACTAACGTTGTTGACCATGATGTTTCTGTTATTACGAGCTTAGCGATCGATCATGTGGATTGGCTTGGTGATGACATCAATGTTATTGGTTTTGAAAAAGCGGGCATTTACCGTTCAGGGAAGCCAGCAATTTGTGGTCAACCGACGCCACCAGCGACCGTGGCGGCTCATGCTGACGATATTGGTTCTGAGTTCTTCCAAGTAGGTATTCAGTACGATTACCAACTAACTGATAATGGTTGGAAATGGAGCAGTGGGGCATTTGAGTTAGAGGATTTACCAATCCCATCGCTACCATTACAAAATGCAGCCACTGCACTGATGGCACTAGGGGCTTCGGAATTGCAAATCACTGACATAAATATTGTCAATGGCTTGAATAATGCTCGTTTGGCGGGGCGTATGCAAGTACTGCATCACGAACCTGAAATAGTCCTTGATGTCGCTCATAACCCGCACTCTGCTGAGTATTTGGTAGAAAGAGTGAAGCAACAATATCTGGGTAAGAATATCCATATTGTGGTTGCAATGCTGCATGACAAGGACATTAAAGCAACCATTGAAGCGCTAACTCCAGTTGCAACACAATGGTATCCAGCGTCGCTTACTGGACCGAGAGCGGCGACCGCTGATGAATTGTGCCAATACTTACCTGATGGGCAAGTTCATTTTGAAAACCCTGTTGACGCCTTCGAGAGTGCGAGAAGCCACGCAAAGGCAGGAGACGTTATTCTGGTGGTTGGCTCATTCCATACCGTCGGAGAGGTATTGGAACATTGGCAATCAAATAATAAATAAGCAAAGGTATTTTGATGGCAAGTAAATTCCAAAGTCGTTTAGTCGGCACCATCATTCTAGTCGCAGTCGGAGTCATTGTTCTTCCCGATGTGCTAGATGGTAAGAAACTGCACTACAAAGAAGAATTTGCCAGTATTCCTATCAAACCAGAACTTGATAGTGATGTGGAAAACTTCGAAATATTAGAGCCAGTGGAAGACGACATTACGTTACCGGATTCTCCGGTTGAAGCTGTAGTGCAAGAACGTGAGGATGCTCAAGTAGCCGTTTCTGAGCCCGAGCCAGTGCCAACATCTAAACCTGAGGTCATCAAACAACCAGAGCAAGTTGAGGTCGTCACTCGTCCTGTTCAAGAGAAAAATCAATATGAAGATTCAGCTTGGATCATTCAGTTGATGGCACTTAAGAATCACGAAAATGCTGTCGCGCTTGTCGCGGATTTGCAAAAGCGTGGTTATCAAGCTCACACAAAGAAAGAAAACGAGTTTACGAGAGTGATTGTTGGCCCTGATGTGTCAAAAAGTAAACTTGAACGACAAGTTCAAGAATTACAAAAAATTACAGGTTCAAAAGGTCAATTGCTTAAATTTAAGCCATTAAATCCATAAGAAAACGTTTGCGTCAGCATTTTTTCTGTTAAAATGCGCGCCAACTTAAGATGAAGAAAAGATGAATTGGATAGATTTTATCATTTTAGGTGTGATCGGATTTTCAGCTCTGATCAGTTTAGTTCGCGGTTTTGCTAAAGAAGCTTTGTCTTTGGTGATTTGGTTCGGAGCGTTTTTTATCTCCAGTAATTACTATGCCAAATTGGCGGTGTACTTCACCAACATCGAAGATGATATGTTTCGTAACGGAGCGGCGATTGCGGCGTTATTTGTCGCAACCTTGGTAGTTGGTGCAGTGGTGAATTACGTCATTGGTCAACTGGTACAAAAAACAGGGCTATCAGGTACGGACCGAATTCTCGGGATTGTATTTGGTGGTCTACGCGGAGTCTTAATTGTTTCTGCGGTGCTGTTTTTTATGGATGCGTTTACTGCATTCCCAAGCTCGGATTGGTGGAAAGATTCACAGTTGATCCCTGAGTTCAGCCGTATCATCGCCCCATTCTTCGAGCATTTACAAGCAACATCAAGTTTTCTGTCTGGCACTATCTAGTAGTGCCAGCTACTGTCGCAAATCGAGGATTAGGACATGTGTGGTATTGTTGGAATCGTGGGCACAACGCCTGTAAACCAGTCTATTTATGACGCGTTAACGGTGTTACAGCATCGTGGCCAAGATGCCGCTGGTATTTGTACCATAGAAAGCAATCGTTTTCGTCTGCGTAAGGCGAACGGTTTAGTCAAGGATGTATTTGAAGCAAGACACATGCAGCGCCTGCAAGGCGAGGTCGGAATTGGTCATGTTCGTTACCCTACAGCAGGCAGTTCAAGTGCTTCAGAAGCTCAACCTTTCTACGTAAACTCTCCTTTCGGTATTACACTTGCCCACAACGGTAACTTGACCAACGCTAACGAAGTTCGTCAGAAGCTGTTTGAAAAAGATCGCCGTCATATCAATACCACTTCAGACTCTGAAGTATTACTAAATGTACTGGCGCACGAAATTGACTCAGTAAAAGGAAATGTCACGACCGAAGACGTATTCCGCGCAGTCACCAATGTTCATCGCACAATTCGCGGTGCTTATGCTGTGACCGCCATGATCATTGGTCATGGTATGATTGCATTTCGTGACCCACACGGTATTCGCCCGCTGTGTTTAGGTAAGCGTGAAGTTAACGGCAGAGCAGAGTACATGGTTGCGTCTGAATCGGTGGCATTGGATGCGGTCGGTTTTGATTTCGTCCGTGATGTTGCACCTGGTGAAGCGATTTACGCAACGTTTGACGGTGAGCTTTACACGAAGCAGTGTGCAGACAATCCTAAGCTGAACCCTTGTATTTTCGAGTTCGTGTACTTTGCTCGTCCAGATTCGTTCATCGATAAAATTTCGGTATACAGCGCTCGCGTTGAAATGGGTAAAAAGCTGGGCGAACGTATTCGTGAAGATTACGCAAACCTTGATATCGATGTTGTCATTCCTATCCCTGAAACGTCTTGCGACATTGCACTGCAAATCGCTCAAGCGATCGATATCCCTTATCGCCAGGGTTTCGTGAAAAACCGTTATGTTGGACGTACGTTTATCATGCCTGGCCAGCAACAACGTAAGAAATCAGTACGTCGCAAGTTGAATGCTATTCGTTCGGAATTCAAAGGTAAGAATGTGTTGCTGGTGGATGACTCTATTGTTCGAGGTACAACGTCAGAGCAGATTATTGAGATGGCTCGTGATTCTGGTGCCAAGAAAGTGTACATGGTCTCAGCGGCTCCTGAAGTTCGTTTCCCGAACGTATACGGCATTGATATGCCAAGTGCTACAGAGCTTATTGCCCATGGCCGTGACAACGATACAATTTGTAAGCAGATTGGTGCCGATGCGCTTATTTATCAACGTCTAGAAGATTTGGTAGAGGCGGTAGGTCTTGGAAACCAAGACATTACTCAGTTCGATACTTCCGTGTTTAACGGCGAATACGTAACGGGTGATATCGACCAACAATACCTAGATTTCTTAGATGGTCTTCGTAATGATGATGCGAAAACACAACTTGAAATCCAACAGGATTTAGCAAACCTAGAGCTTCATAACGAAGGCGCATAGGATGCGCTTTCTTAAGTCGTAAAAAAACCAGAGCTTCGGCTCTGGTTTTTTGTTTTCGCTATCTAGTTAGTGAATGTTATAAGCGATCACAAAGTCAATAAAGAGGCGAACTTTCTCTGGCAGGTGGTCTTTGTGGTTGTAAAGCATATAAATGTCGCGCGGGTTTGCACTCCAATCTGGCAGTACGCGTACCAAATCGCCGCTCTCGATGTACTCTTTGATCATGACATCTGGCATTAGTGTGATGCCTAAACCTTCGGAACAAGCGCTGCGCACCACATTGAGCGCGTTTGCTTGAAAACGACCACGATCAACATTCACCACAGACTCGCCTTTGCTATTAATCAAGGTCCACTTAATAAGTGGGTACCCTTTTAGCAATAAATGGTTAGATAGCTCTTCTGCATGGTGTGGCGCAGGATTCGAGGTTAGATAGTCAGGGCTTGCAACGAGAATATCCTTCACTTCGCCAATCTTACGCGCGATGAGGCTAGAGTCGCGTTGCGGTCCCACTCGAAAAATTACATCCCATTCAGTAGGGTCAAGCTTGTCCGCATTATTCTCTGTCGTTAGCTCAATGTTGATGTCCGGGTACTGCTTCATAAAGCTGTTGAACATCGGCATCATCATTCGTTTAGTTAAGTTGTAAGGCGCGGATATCTTAATCTTGCCGGATGCTCCTCGGCAGTCGTCAGTGATTTCCTCTGCTGCGGTTGTTAGCCTTTGTAGTAAAGGAGAGCACTCATGGTAAAAACGTTCCCCTGCTTCAGTGAGCGAGAGTTTGCGAGCATGACGGTTCAATAGTCGAAGATTGACAGAGTCTTCTAGCGCTTGAATGCGTCGGGTGATGGTCGCAACCGGGATCATGGTTTTTCGCGAAGTTGCGGTGTAGCTCCCATTTTCGACAACCAGTCGAAACAGGTTTAAGTCATCTAATTTCATATTTCCAGACACATTAAATTACCGATTACGGTTAATTTATAATTAACTTTGTGATCAAAGCTTGCTTTAAGTCAACATGTTGCATCATTTGAACACAGCAACCCTGTTTGAGTAAATACTGTTATACGCCGTAATATTTGTATTAATGCAGTTTCCGAGCTAAGTTTTATAACAAGGCGAAGCGGCCTCAGGTCTTGCTGTGACACGTTTTGCTGGAAGTAAACACAACAAAAATAATGACTTAATAATAAATCTGTTTTTTTGACTGAGCTTTGTGAGGGATAAAGGTATGTTTAAGACTCACAGTCAAACGGCAATGGTCTCGGCACAGGAAGTGATTAATCAAAAACTAATAATGTTGGTGGACGATGATCCAATATTTCGTAAAGTAACCAATGCCTATTTAGAAAGTCAGGGTTTTAAAGTAGTAGAAGCAGAAAACGGCCTAGAAGCGCTTCAACAACTCAGGGAATGCCAACCCGATCTTATCTTATGTGATTTATCGATGCCGGTCTTAGATGGTATCGAGTTCGTCGAAGAAGTTAGTCTCGAATATCCATATATGCCGCTTATCGTGGTATCAGGCACGGATGAAATGTCCGATGTCGCGAAAGCGTTGCGATTTGGTATTAAAGATTTTCTTCCTAAACCGATAGGTAATTATGAGCACCTATCTCAGGCGATAGAGAATACGCTAGAAGATACCGATAGCCACTTCTCAGAACAACGTGACTTTTCAAGTCAGTGGTTCAGGGTTGATGATGGTGGTGAAATCCCGGATGAACAAGAGCTGTATTGGCATCTGGAATATTTGCAACAGAATCCGAGTGCGGCAAGAGATTTACTGCAAGCTCTATTGCCAGAGAAGGATGCTGCTCAGGGAGATTGGCGCTGCTCGTACCGTTTATTGCAATCGACGGATGTGATGCCCTTGGTTTTCGATTATCGTTGGTTAATGAATGGTCAATTTGCGTTTTATCTCGTTGATTCTGCTTCCCAAGCTAATGATGGAGTTGCGACGACATTGCTCGTTAGGGCATTGTTTGACGATTATCTCCGTAACTTGAAAAGTTTCAGTGCTGATCTCAAGGACATGGTAGGGATCATTGAAAAAGGAATTGAGTGTTCGGAGTGTGCGGGTGCAGTCAATGCTGTGTTTGGTGTCGCCGACCTCGCTTCATCCTCGGTCTCTATATTGCCTGCGGGTTTAGATAGCCATTGGTCTGACGGAAATACGAATCAACACATCGCAGCAGGTAACCGTTTAGGGGGAGGAAGTATGAAAAACTTCATCACCCGCGATTTACCGCTTAGTGTTGCAGGACAGTTGTCTATCGGGTGTTTAGGTTCTTCAAGTTTTAGTTTAAGTATTACCCGGAAATCCCGACTAGTATAATTATGACTTGCAAACCAATAAGCAGCGTCCTTACGCTGCTTATTATCTTTTTAGAACCACCAAAACAACATACGTTTAGTTCAATAACCTTACTTTTTACTGGTGTTTAGATTTGGCTGTTTAATGTATAGTCAGCGCTTAAAACAATAATGACCCATTTGTGCAACGATAATTTAACGCTGTGCCTTGGGAGAAGCAAAGTCAACTAGTGAGAAGACACATCATGGCAGACAAAGATTTTAAAGAGCCTTATAATATTTTTTACTTTTTAGGTTTTATTGCAGTTCTTTTGATCCCAACACTTCCTGCAACGCTAACCTGGCTTCGTGTAATGAATGGTTACGCAGGCTTTTAATCTAGCTATTTTGTACCGGAGTTCACCATTCGTATTAAGCGTTACTTTTTCAATACTGTTGGTGGACTCTGTATTGTGCTCGGCATAGCCGGCATAGCCCTTCCACTTTTACCCACCACACCTTTTATTTTGCTTGCTAGCGCATGTTTTATGCGTGGTAGCCCCGCATTTCATCAATGGTTACATAACCACAAAACGTTTGGACCCATTCTCGGCAATTGGCATAAGCATCGGGCTGTTACTTCAAAAGTAAAAAAGCGTGGTGCGATTTTTATTGCGCTTAGTTTCATGGTTTCAATCGTTGTTGTCCCCCTCGTTTGGGTAAAAATTGGTCTTTTAGTGATGCTAATCGTTTTACTCAGCTGGTTTATGCGTCTGCCTGTGATTGAGTTGGTTGCTGACCGAGAAGAAAATCACTAAGATTGTAGAGAATAGTGTGCCCGCTCTTCGAGTGGGCGTTTGTATTTTCAGCGCCTGTGACTTTTACGAAAATAAGCACATAGTGGTGAAAACCTATTGTTCGTTGCCCTCGTGATACTGCGATTAGAGAGGGCGATGAGCCAATCTAAGTAAATCGGTATTATGACTACAGAAACAATTTCACTGATCAAATCTAGCATCAAAAGCATCCAAGACTACCCAAAGCCAGGCATTCTATTTCGTGATGTGACGAGCCTTCTTGAAGACGCGAACGCATACCAAGCGACGATCAACTTACTTGTTGAACGTTACAAAGATATGGGCTTTACCAAGGTTGTGGGTACGGAAGCTCGTGGCTTTCTATTTGGCGCGCCTTTAGCGCTTGAGCTAGGTGTTGGTTTTGTACCAGTGCGTAAACCAGGCAAGCTACCACGCCCTACTGTTGCTCAATCTTATGAGCTTGAATACGGCGTTGATACACTAGAAATCCATACAGATGCCATCGTTGAAGGCGACAAAGTACTGGTTGTCGACGATTTATTGGCAACGGGCGGTACTATTGAAGCGACGACTAAGCTGATTCGCCAACTGGGTGGTGAAGTTGAGCACGCTGCGTTCGTTATCAACCTACCAGAAATCGGTGGCGATAAACGTTTAGAAGCACTAGGTCTAAACGTGTACAGCATCTGCGATTTTGAAGGACATTAATACATTCAATGAGTTATTTAGCTTTAGCGCGAAAATGGCGTCCTAATCGGTTTGACCAAGTTGTCGGACAAAAACATGTCCTGACGGCGTTGGAAAACGCACTGGCGCAAAACCGTTTACACCATGCTTATCTGTTCAGCGGGACTCGTGGTGTGGGTAAAACGAGTATCGGTAGGCTGTTTGCCAAAGGCTTGAACTGCGAAACCGGCATTACCGCGACACCTTGTGGTAAGTGTGATACTTGTCGTGAAATTGATGAAGGTCGCTTTGTCGATCTTCTTGAAATCGACGCAGCATCACGTACTAAAGTTGAAGACACTCGTGAACTGTTAGACAACGTTCAATACAAACCTGCTCGTGGACGTTTTAAAGTGTACCTCATCGATGAGGTGCACATGCTATCGCGTCACTCTTTCAATGCGTTGTTGAAAACCCTGGAAGAGCCGCCAGAGTATGTGAAGTTCTTACTCGCAACAACTGATCCACAAAAGCTGCCTGTCACTATATTGTCGCGTTGTCTTCAGTTTCATCTGAAACCAATCAGCGTTGATGATATTCACCAGCAACTTGATTACATCCTAGGTCAAGAGCAAGTTTCAGCAGAGCCAAAAGCGTTGGGTATGATCTCACATGCTGCAGATGGCAGTATGCGTGATGCTCTTAGCTTGACTGATCAAGCAATTGCATTAGGTAACGGTGCGGTGCAAGCCGATATTGTCAGCCACATGTTGGGGACGATTGATACCGACCAAGCGATTCACTTACTAGAGTCAATCAGCAGCAAGAAACCTCAACAAGCCATGGATAAAATCCAACAATTAGCGGCAAATGGTGTTGAGTGGGATGGTTTGTTGCAGCAAGTCGCAACACAGTTACACCGAATTGCGATGTATCAAGCGTTGCCCGCGTCGTTAGACCGAGCACAACCAGATGCAGAGAAAATTGAGCTGTTGAGTAAAGCTCTAAGCCCGCAAGACGTTCAGCTTTACTATCAAATTGCATTGAAAGGTCGTGAAGATTTGACCCTCTCGCCAAATGGGCGAATCGGTTTGGAAATGATTGTGCTGCGCATGATGGCGTTCCGCCCATCAAATAACAGTGGGGCAAATGTTGTTTCTAGTAACAGCGAGCCAGCGTCATCTCCGGCTCAAAGTACCAGTCAACCAAAGACTGCGCCAGCTCAGACAGCCGCTGCTCCTCGAGCTCAGCAGCCGAGTCCAGCACAAAGCACACCACAAGTGGCGCCTCAACCTTCATCCAGTTCGCAACCTGAGTATCAAGCGAGTGGATATGAGACGGTTCCACCACAGTATGATATGGCGCCGCCGATGAGTGAAAACCCAGCGCCGCAGCATGAAACGCCACCTCAACAAATGCAAGAGAGCGTTTCAACACCAGCGCGCGGTGGTCTAAGCGGTTTACGTCACCAATTACGTTCTCAGCGTCAAGGCCTACAACAGAACACTCCTCAAAATGGTGGCTCAAAAAAGCCTAAAGCGGCATCTGCACAACCAGAATCGGTTATCGACCGAGTAGCGCAATTGCATGGCAATTCCGCGCAGGTGTCGCCAAACTCAGCTCCGAAGTCGACGGAGCCACAAGTTGAAGAAGCGTATCGCTGGCGTCCAAGCAAGCCTGTTGAGACAAAAGTAAATACAAAACTGACACCTACGCAGCTCAAGCAGGCACTTGAGCATGAGAAAACGCCTGAAATGGCACAAAAGCTCATCGATGAATCGTTAGAACATAATGAATGGGCGAAGCTCATCAGCTTAATGGAGATCCCTAAGCTGGTAGAGCAACTTGCGCTAAACTCTCATTATAGTAAGGAAGGAACAACCGTTTCGTTACTATTGAGAAGCAGCCAAGCTCATTTGAATACTGATAGAGCTCAAGCCGAATTGCTTAAAGCACTTAATACCGTGTTGGGTGAAGAGTGCCACATGAGCATCGAAATAGGGGAGAGTGGAGAAACACCACTTGAACTGAGAGATAGGCTCTACCAAGAGAAATTACAGCAAGCGCTGAACAGTTTAGAAAACGATCCAAATGTTCAATTTATTGAACGTCGTTTTGCTGCAGAGCTTGATAAAGATAGTGTGCGCCCTATCTAATAATCGAATGGAATGGGGTTGAAAACCCAAAGGTATAACCCCATTAATTGATGCAACACCTCATTAAACCAGAGAGATAAACATGTTTGGTAAAGGCGGTATGGGCAACCTAATGAAGCAAGCCCAGCAAATGCAAGATCGCATGCAAAAGCTTCAAGAAGAAATCGCGAATATGGAAGTAACTGGCGAGTCTGGTGCTGGCCTAGTTAAAGTTACTATCACTGGTAGTCACAGCGTACGTCGTGTTGACATCGATGAAAGTTTGATGGAAGACGACAAAGAAATGCTTGAAGATCTGATCGCTGCGGCGTTCAACGATGCAGCCCGTCGTGTTGAAGAAACTCAAAAAGAGAAAATGGCTTCTGTAACTGGCGGTATGCAACTACCACCAGGTATGAAAATGCCATTCTAATCTGCTGATATTTAATTAAGCGGACTTTTAATGCGTACCAGTCATATGCTGGAGCAATTGATGGAGGCCTTACGTTGTCTACCTGGGGTTGGCCCCAAGTCAGCGCAGCGTATGGCCTTTCATTTGTTACAGCGCGATAGAAAAGGCGGTTTGCAGCTTGCAGATGCGCTTAGTCAGGCAATGACAGAAATAGGTCATTGTACTGAGTGTCGAACCTTCACCGAAGAAGAAGTCTGTCACATTTGTACCAACCCAAAACGCCAAGAAAATGGTCAAATTTGTGTGGTAGAAAGCCCGGCAGACATCGCAGCCGTTGAAGCAACAGGCCAATATTCTGGTCGGTATTTTGTTCTTATGGGGCATTTGTCGCCATTAGATGGTATTGGTCCAAGTGATATTGGATTGGATGTCCTTGATTACCGCTTACGTCGCGGTGATATTACCGAAGTGATTTTGGCGACAAACCCAACAGTTGAAGGTGAAGCCACTGCCCACTACATCGCAGAGCTATGTAAAGAGCACCAAGTTGATGCCAGCCGCATCGCGCATGGTGTGCCTGTCGGTGGGGAGCTAGAGCTTGTTGATGGCACGACGTTGTCACATTCGCTATTAGGTCGACACAGAATTTAATAAAAAGCCGCTGAATTCAGCGGCTTTTTTGATTTTGGGAGTTAGGAACGATTAATCGTTCGATTCTTTACCAAGAAGATTTTTGTAGATAACCGCACCAAGCACGCCACCCACAATAGGAGCAATCCAGAACAGCCATAGCTGAGAAACCGCCCATTCACCCACATATACTGCGACTGCCGTGCTACGAGCAGGGTTTACTGACGTATTGGTGACAGGAATGCTGATCAGGTGAATGAGAGTCAAACACAGGCCAATTGCGATAGGTGCAAAGCCTTGTGGCGCACGTTTGTCTGTTGCACCCATAATGACAATCAGGAACATCATCGTCATGACAACTTCAGTCACAAGTGCAGCGATCATCGAGTATTGGCCTGGAGAGTGTTCACCATAACCATTGGCGGCAAAGCCAGAACCCACAACATCGAATCCTGCTTGTCCAGATGCAATAACGTAAAGCACGCCACCTGCGATAAGCCCGCCGATCACCTGTGAGATGATGTAGGGAGCAACGTCTTTTGTCTCAAAACGACCGCCAGTCCAAAGGCCAACTGTCACTGCAGGGTTCAAGTGACAACCTGAAATATGACCGATAGCAAATGCCATCGTCAGAACGGTTAAACCGAATGCCAAAGAAACGCCCAACAGACCAATACCCACTTCAGGGAAACTCGCAGCCAACACCGCGCTACCACAGCCGCCTAACACTAGCCAGAACGTGCCAAAAGCCTCAGCCAAATACTTATTCATGTTCTTTCCTGATCTTTAATTAAATGACCCGCTGAACATAGTCGAGAATTGTCAATAAATTGTGAGGGAGATCGCGCAAAAACCGCAAATGGAACGCTATGTGGCAAGAGTTCTCAAGGGTGAGATAAAAGGCTGAGGGGGGGAGTGCTAAATCTTGAGTTTGCTTTGATTACTGCCTCGGAGAGAAACAACCGAGGTACTAACTTTAAACGTGTGGTCTAGAGTCGCATTACGTCAATTGTTCTAATTCAGTGATGTTGTCGAGTGCTTCTTGATTGGTCTTGCCGCATACAATCGGACACGGTTTAAAATCGTGACAGACTTTAGGGCGTTCAGGCTTACCAAATAGCTTGCACAAATTGTCGTCGTTGAGTTGCACACAACGAACACCTGCTGGTTTGCCCTTGGGCATTCCAGGTATTGGTGAAGAGATACTTGGCGCAATACAGCACGCTCCACATCCTAATCGACAATCCATAATGTAAACCTCTTAAAAATTAAGGGGGCAATTATGGTCATTTTGACGTGGATTGGAAGAGTGAAGAAAGAAAAAAATAAAAGGGCGCGCTTAACATTACGCTCCCTTTTTGGTTTTTTGCTTTTAAATCATCGTGATTATTTTAAGAAACGGTTATAAACAAACAACAGAATAAATGCGCCTAGTGTTGCGGTAATGATACTACCAATGTTGACGCCAGTTGCTCCGCCGAAACCGAGAATGCCGCCAAGGAAGCCACCTACAAATGCCCCTGCAATACCAAGTAACATTGTTGCAATCCAACCGCCCCCATCTTTTCCTGGCATGAGCCATTTAGCAAGTGCGCCGGCGATTAAGCCCAAAATAATCCAAGAAATAATACCCATGAAAACTCCTTAATGCCTTCTTGATCAATTGAGTAATGGAAACTTGTTTAAGGATAGAACAGTAAAACGAAAGTAGTTGAATATCTCCACCGTTATGTGGGAAGGATGCAAGATCTTCTCAAAACTTGAACTTTTGCGTTGAGAAGAGTATAAATCGCCCCCTAAATTCCCTTGGTGAGACCTGAAGTATGAGCACTCCATTTTGGCAAAGTAAATCGTTAGAGCAGATGACAGAAGAGGAATGGGAATCTCTCTGTGATGGTTGTGGCAAATGTTGTTTGCATAAGCTTATGGATGAAGATACCGATGAAATCTACTATACCAATGTGGCTTGTAGCTGGCTGAACAGTAAAACGTGTTCATGTAAGGATTACCCAAACCGTTTCACTTCGGGTGAAGAGTGCACCAAGCTGACCCGAGAAGACATCGACGATTTTACTTGGCTGCCACACACGTGCGCTTACCGTCTGTTGGCTGAAAAGCAGCCTTTACCAGAATGGCATCCGTTGATTACAGGCTCTAAGTCCGCAATGCATGCGGCTGGGGAAAGTGTCCGTAACAAAGTTGTTTACGAGATTGATGTGGTGGATTGGGAAGACCATATTTTAAATCATCCCAACCGTCCTTAGTCGAATAAAAACAAGCCTTTCATTGATTAAATGAAAGGCTTGTTTGCTATTGGGGCTCCCAACTTTGACGTCTCGCTAACGAAATGCTGCTCAGTTTATTATTTAGTGTTGTAAACTTAGGAGTATGATTTCAACGCTTTACACTTCTATTCCTGATTGTTTTGATCAGGATTGTTCCCTATGAGGTAAACATGACGTTTCATTTCCCCCAGAAACTGCGCCTGACATCTTGGGTGACATTATTCGCACTTGCCGTCATTATGTTCTCCCCAATGGCTGTTCATGCGACTGCTACTGACGATATCCAAGAGCCTTCTGCTGCCGAAATCTCGATTGACAACTTGAACCGAGAGATTGTGGATTTATCCCAAAGCCTCTCGCAAGCGAGTGGCGACGAGCGTGATGCCCTTCAACTGCAACTATTCCAAAAGAATGAAGAATTAAGAAGCCAGTTAGCGTCAGCGATTGAACGTGAAACTATCTCTCGCGACAAGCTGATCTTGCTAGTTAAAAAACAAGAACAATACTCTGAGGACGCGACGAACTATCTATCGGAAAAAATAAAGAAAGTCGTCGAGGATTTAAATAAGGCTAAGGATGAAGAGAAGCTTGCTCTTGTTAACGATTATCGAGAGCTACAGCGTTATCTTGATGTTAGCTTCGATTCGAGCTGGCAAAATCTCGCTTGGTTGAAGGAGCTAGGGGCCCAAAACGAGCGCGCAGAAGCGGAACTAAAAGATAAAATTGATAAACGTATGCGCTTACTGTCTGCTTCAATTGAGTACTTGAGTCAGCAAAGTGAGATCATTGGCTCCCAACTTTCGTCTAGCCCAGAGTCGGAAAAAGCGTCGTTGCAACTTAGTCAGCTCATTACTAAACAAAGGCTAAATATTGCGACAGAAAGCTTACGCAACCTGATTTCAATTGGTGATAAAGTCGGTTTAGAAACGTCTGAATACAAACGCCAAATTTTTGAAGTGACGGGTAATATCACCCATGATTTACTGAATACCAAAGTTGTGTGGTCAATACTGAGTCACTGGTCCAACTCGGCACTGGATTGGTTTGCCGAGAATGCACCGCAGCATATCTTCCAGTTGTTTGTTTTTGCGCTGATTTTATTGATCGCTCGCGGACTGGCTAAGTTAACTCGCAAAGTCGTCCGTAAAGCAGTTGCATCGAAAAACTTAAAACTTTCCCACTTGATGCAGGACTTCTTTATCTCGATGTCCGGCAAATTCGTGTGGGTGATCGGTATCATGGTGGGCTTATCTCAGCTTGGTTTGAACCTAGCGCCAATCCTAACCGGTTTCGGTATTGCTGGTGTGATTATTGGTTTCGCGTTGCAAGACACGTTATCCAACTTCGCGGCGGGTATGATGCTGCTTATTTATCGCCCATTTGATGTTGGTGATTTTGTGTATGCTGGCGGTGTGGATGGCAAGGTAAGCCATATGAGTTTGGTGAACACCACAATCCGTACGTTTGATAACCAAATTATTATTGTGCCTAACAGCAAAATCTGGGGAGATGTTATTAAGAACGTCACGCATGAACGCATTCGCCGCGTGGATATGGTGTTTGGCATTGGCTATGCGGATGACCTCTTAAAAGCGGAGTCAGTATTGTCTGATATCATTACCTCTCACCCTTCGGTACTTCGCACTCCAGAGCCAATGATCAAAGTTCATACATTAAATACGTCTTCTGTAGATTTTATTGTGCGTCCTTGGGTAAAAACGGATGATTACTGGGATGTATACTGGGATGTGACGAAAGAGGTGAAACTACGCTTCGACCGAGAAGGTATTTCGATTCCTTTCCCACAACAAGATGTGCATTTGCATATGGTGGAGAAGCAAGACGCTTAATCACAGGTCCTAACAAGTGAAAGGCACTCTAGGTAGAGTGCCTTTTTTGATCTTCGGTTAGCGTTATTGTTACAGTTCGTCGAAGAACACCAGTTTCGGCTCGCATTCTAACAAGTTGTCGATCTGGCTAATCAAAAGAGCAAAGTGTTCTGTTTTACCATGAAGCTCAAATGCTTGTTGGTCTTTAAATTGCTCCTGAAAAACGAAGTGGCATGCATTGTCTTTATCTTGGAACAATTGATAACGAACGCAACCTTCTTCATTGCGAGTAGGTTCAAGCGCTCGGGTAAGTACCTCTTTCAACTCTTGTTCTTTTCCCGGTTGTGCATGAAAGGTAGCCGTCAAGTGAATCATAATGTTTACTCTTTTTGTTATAGGTAACGCCCTTGGCGTTGCAGGAACTCAATTTTGTAACCATCAGGGTCGGTTACAAAAAAGAACGTTGCTAAATGCTTTTGTTGATGGTCAAAGGCTTTGATGTCACCAGTTTCAATGCCGAGAGATTTAATGCGTTTGTGGGCTTGTTCAATGTCCTCCACGCTGACGGCAAGGTGGCCGTAACCTGAGCCGTGAGTGTAGGGCTCACTTTGGTCGTGATTGTGCGTCAGTTCCAATTCAAAGCCAGTTTCTTGGTTGGCTAGATAGGTTAGAGAAAAGCCATCAAAGATGTATTGATCAGCGACTTCTAGTTCAAGTACGTCACAGTAAAATTGTAGAGAGCGGTCCAGATCACTTACTCGGATCATGGTGTGAATCATTTTTGTCATAGGTACTCCTTGATAGTCCGCACAGGTTAGCGATTTCAAAAGGAGTCTGGGTAGTACTCTAGTACGACAAATTAGAAGATGCTCAAGGGTTTATAATACGGATGCATAGCCTAGGATGGTTATTGCTCGGTTGGTTGCTATTAACTGTTAAGTTGCGCAAGTGCTTGACGAGTGGTCTCTTGAGGTTGGCGGGCGTAAGTGAGGCAAGCGCATCGAAGTAAGGAGGCAAAGTTGTTCACTTCACCATTGTATTCGAGTGCCTCTTGATAAACAGTGCTTATGAATTTAGGAACCGTCATGTTTTGAGCACTAGCGATTTCCTCAAGAATTGTCCAAAAGCTCGCTTCAAGTTTTACACTGGTCGCGTGACCATCAATACGGATAGAGCGGGTGATGAACTGATAGTTGTCTTGGGGTTGCTTAGCAAAGATTTCGCACATTTTCTTTATTCATATAATTAAAGACCCATAATTATTGTGGTGTACGATTTAAAACGTCAACTGTTTTCATGCATAAAAAAACGCTCCCTTGCGAGAGCGTTGAAACATCACGAGTTGTGAAGTAAGTGCAAGTTGATTATTTAATTTGTTGCTTCAAGTACTCGCCTAGTTGCGAGTGGTGCATGATTTTTGATACTGGAAGGATAGTTTCTGCAGGTCCCCAAGCAAATACGTTGACAGGAGTATGCGTATGAGTACCCGTCCCCCATACTGTGTTTTGCTTTGTTGCATGCTCACGCGCTAGCAAGTTGCCACGGTCGTTGTAAGGAAAGAAAGCATCAAAGTCATTGATTGTCGGTACGTTCTCTTCGCTTAAGTATTTGTGTCCAGCGAGTCGGTATGGATTTGGTTTACTTGCTAATACGCGTTCTGCTTGCTCAGGCGTAATAGAAAAATCGCTATTTGCGTTCACGACTTCCGCAAACTTCTCTGGAGTTTGCTCTTTCTTATCAAGCGCTTGGAATTCACTGATCATGCCGTAGTAACTTTTCTTTTGGTTGTATAAACCATCGAGGATCTCGAACTGACCAAAGTTGAAGTTTGGCGCGTAATCCTGATTTTTGAATGCTTCGCCGTCGCGTTTTTGTGGTTTAGGCAAGTTTGCTGATGAGTAGCTAAAGCCAAAAGAGCCGGTCTCGTGGTCAGCAGTAACAATGATCAGGGTGTCATCACGGCCTTTTGCCCACTCATAAACTGAGTTTACCGCTTCATCGAATTTAAGCATTTCATGCAGCATCGTACCTGCATCGTTACTGTGGCCAGCCCAGTCAATTTGGCCGCCTTCAACCATCAAGAAAAAACCGTCTTTGTCTTTTGAAAGAATGTCGATTGCTTTGGTGGTCATTTCTTTCAGCGATGGCTGCGTGCGTTTTGGATCGTTTTTGCTTTGACTGTAGGCAATACCATCGTTCATGCCCGAGTAAGCAAAAAGTCCAAGTAATTTGTCACCTTTAGCTTGTGTGAGCATATCGCGGCTGAAAGCCAGGTTGTAACCTTGGTCTTGTGCCTCAGTAAGCAAGTTGCGTTCGTCTTTGCGTTTCGACTTTAGGTAGACATTACCTTCAGTGAGCTTTTCAAGTTGCTCGTATGTCTCTCCCTTGTCGTTTGTCGACTTTGGAATCCAATGACGAAGTCCCCCAGACATCATCACGTCTACGCCTGTTTCGAGCATATCCGCCGCAATACTGTTTTCTAGGGAGCGATGTGGTTGATGAGCGGCAAATGCTGCTGGCGTTGCGTGGGTCATACGCGTATCAGAGACGAGCCCTGTTGCTTTACCTTTACTTTTGGCTTTTTCCAAAATAGTTTCGACATGGTTGCCTTGGCTATCAATGCCAATGACTTCAGAAGCGGTAGGGATTCCTGTCGCTAGCATCGTAGCTGAGCACGCAGAGTCGACGACAATTGCGTCTTCTGGATTGGTCAGTGATGATCCAATCACACCTTCTTGAGCGAGTTTGTATAACGCTGTGCTTTCGCCTTTGTAAACCGAGTTAGGTGCGTGTTTTGCGTAGGTCTCGAGTAAACCAACTTGTTGAGGACCCATGCCGTCGCCGATCATCAAAATGACGTTTTTGATTTCAGCTGAGAGTGCGTTGAAAGAGAGGGTAGATGCAGCCACTGCCGTAACGATTGGAGATACTAAGCGCTTCATTATATTTTCCTTGTTTATTGAAAGCGCAGGCATTAAAGCAATGATTTATGAAAGTTTTGTGTCGGTAATAAAAGTTTAACCAAATTGTCGTTTTTGTTTGGTTTTGCAGAAAAAATGAGTCGCTCTCTAACGTTCGTTAGTTTGGAAAGAAGAAAGCCCACAAACGTGGGCTTGGATTACGCTTAGGAGTTGAAAGCATGGACTAAAGTTATCCATTCAGTGCCTTCACAAGAAACCTAGTTTAGGGAGCAATAAACGAGCATGTATTATCGGGCCACAAGAGCGGTCGAATTCACTTACGTTTGCATCATATCGTTCTTTGGCTTATTAAATTATGGGCTGCAGTAAGTGTTTGGTTCAAATAGGATTTGTTGTCGTGACGATTATCAGACTGGTTATCAGACTAATGCCAGTATGATGCCACCAACGGTAAGTGCCGCAGAAAGGTATTGACCCGCAGAATATGAGCCATCCTCTTCTTTCTCGATTTTATCGGGGTGATCCATGCCAAGCGCACCATGTGTGAAAGATTCGACCTTTTCACCAACAGATTTATCTTCTGCTTCTATTTTTTTGCTGTCGTGCTCGATTTGTTGCAGAGCGGCAAGTAGCGCTTTGCCTTCGGTCGAAAGCGTCACCTTATTGTGTTCGACTTTCAGCGGCGAAGCACTAGTTTCTTCTTGTGCAATACTTGCTTGTTTAGAGGCGACAGGTTGTTTGGCATAGCTATTAACAGAAGTGCTTCCTACTGGATTCATCGAATACTCCTTGGAACATCGACACTCGGTCACTGAGTGCGGGTAAAAAGCAGTTATATTTTTATCGGCGGCAAAGTTTATTTCTGAAGCTATTTGGATAAAAACAGGTCTGCTTTTGCCGCTTCTAGTTTCTATTGGTGATCATTAGCAAAAAATAGACCAGCAGGAAGCAGACCCTTGTCACTCTATGAACTCGAAGCGGTGTGATGATGCAACGCAACGGCAAGGTAGTAACTTAAATTGAAGACCAGCTACTTACATTGAAGATCGTTATTGCGTTTAGTTAGATGTTGATATGCCGCCATGCGGTGAGCATCTTGTACATACCGTACTGGTGGTGCGAGAACCTCTAACTGATAGTCTGTATTATCAGAAAGCACGTTATCTGTTGGGCTAATTACAACCACTTTTAAGCTCGGGTTGCGGCTTAAGATTGATGCTGCCGTACCCAACCCTTGCTCGGTGTGAAACTTGCCCGCAACATGGACAATCTGAGCGCCTGGGTTGTCGTCTAGATAGCTAACGATAGATTCCGCCATAGTTTCATCCCAAGTAACTTGAGCTGCAAACTGTTTTTCCGTCTGCTCTGGCTTACCGTGATGCATGGATGCCATGAACTTTTCTTTGTACGGACTACTACCAGTGTTGATGGCTTGTGCAATGAACATCCGCTGATCATCATCGAGCTTGTTAATGTAATCTAGCCCTTGTCGACCAATGCATCGGACAATGCTCTTTGGTGCATTTGCTGCAATGACCGGGAGATTTTTCTGCTTAGCAAACTCCACGAGAGGGCGATAGTCGCTTTCATAATTGGGCCAAGCGTTGGCTTGTTTCATTAAGTACTGTTCGCCGATCTCCCCACGTAGGTAAGCGTCAACAACAGGTTGTTTGTCGCGGGTAAATTGTTCCATAGATAACGCGAGTGAGCGGTCGTAGGACGTAAGTTGTTTGAGCATATCGGTTTGAAAGCGATGAATGCCGGCGTGTGTGTGCCATTCACCAATAAGAATGACATCTGCTTGTTGCAGCTCAATTGGCAGTTTGCTTAGAGCGATGTGCTCGCCAGAAGGGGTGTATAGTTGGTAGTCGTAAAAACTAGTGACTTCCGCTGAGGTTGCGTGAGAGTTGGTGTGCGTATATGAAGAGCAACCAGTAAGTAAGCCTGCAAAGAGCAAGCTCAAAGTAGAAAAGCGCATTGAAAAGCCTCCAAAAATGTCCGGATGATATTAATGGAGGCTGAGCAATGAATCAATATAAATGATAACTATTTGCGTTTGTTGTTTTTTTGACGTATTAATTGAGTGTTTTTTTGCGATATACACGCAACATAAAATCAGCCTCACATTGGAAAAGTGTAGCGGATTTCAACTCTTCACGAAGAGCATCGGTTGCTTTCCATGCGAATGGCGTCATTTGCAATAAATCGACTGCGGCTCCGTTTTTCAAGTCCATAACATAGTTAAGATGCTGCTGGTGCTCTAATTCAAACCCTTCAATATGTTCTGGTTCTTCATTGTGAAGACGAACTTCTTGATAAATCCGCTCACGCAGTTGGTATAAGTGGCGACTAGCAGGAGTAACCGTGACAACAACGCCGTCGTTTTTTACAACGCGCTGCAGCTCCTCAGCTTTACAAGGGGCATAAATGCGCAAAATGGCATCTAAGGATTCATTTGCGAAGGGAAGTCGGTGACTAGAAGCCACACTAAAGTTGCAGTGCGTGTAACGCTTCGCCGCGTAACGAATGGCAACTTTGGAAATGTCTAAGCCATAAATCGTGGCATGGTTCGCTTGTGTTTCTATCGTCTTTTGTACTTGATCTGTGTAGTAACCTTCACCACAACCAATATCTAATAATTGATGAGTGCTCCCCTCAGTGTATGTTGCACACAGCTGCGCCACTTCTTGGCGCATTGGGTTGTAGTAATCTCCTTCAAGGAATCGACGACGAGCTTGCATCATCT
The DNA here is from genome assembly GCF_023161825.1 of Vibrio sp. 2CM40D. Taxonomy (NCBI): domain Bacteria; kingdom Pseudomonadati; phylum Pseudomonadota; class Gammaproteobacteria; order Vibrionales; family Vibrionaceae; genus Vibrio; species Vibrio sp. 2CM40D. The sequence continues at coordinate 258,794 of NZ_JALNTL010000001.1, read as the reverse complement.
CTTTGTTGTCACCAGGATCTTTAGAACGTTTGTGGTGCGCTGGCATCAAGTTAACGTAGCCTTCTTTTGCTAAGTCAAACTGATGATTGTTTTCGCACTTAAACGTTTTTTCATTTAACGCTAGAGCTTGGTGGCATAGAGGGCATTGATAGTTCATGACGATCTCGAACAGAAAGTAGGGCGGCAAATTCTATCAAAAAGCATGGTCTCAAGTGAAACAAAAAGAGCCGACTGGGTCGGCTCTTATTAAGTATTAGTGGAAGAAGTCGACTTGCTCTTTCAAGTTCCGTGCTTGTTGTTGAAGTTCAATGGCACTTTGCGAGGTTTTTGCGCTCGTGTTGCGGCTTTCTCGGTTAAGTTCACCGATAGAATGGGCATTTGCTGCAATTTCTTGTGAAACTTGAGCTTGTTCTTCTGAAGTCGCTGCAATGGCGTCGGCTTGAGAGGCTATCGACTGCACTTGTACTGCGATGGCATCTAATGCTGTGCCCGCGTCTTGTGCTTTGTCCAAGACCTGGTTTGCACTGCGTTGGCTGTCTGTCATCATATTAACTGCATTATGAGTCGACCCTTTTAGTTTCTCGATAATTTCCACGACATCTTGAACTGAGCTTTGGGTTCGGTGCGCAAGTGTGCGCACTTCATCTGCTACAACAGCGAAGCCACGGCCTTGATCACCTGCTCGTGCTGCTTCAATAGCGGCATTCAAGGCAAGTAAATTGGTTTGCTCAGCAATTTCATCAATCATTTTAGTGACGGTTTGAATACTCTCGCTATCGCGATTTACTTGCTCGATAGCCGTTGCTGATTGATCCAATTGATCGTTAAGTTGAGCAACGTCGATACATACGCCTTCAACAATCGCGAGACCAGACTGGCTATCGGTATTTGCTGAGCGTACGTTTTCCGCAATGCTTTCGACTTGTTGTGCGACAGATTGAGCGGAAGAGGCCATCTCTTCAATCGCTGTCACAACTTGCTCGACTTCTTGTTGTTGTCGGTCGGCTTGGGTCAAATTGCTATGTGCATCGTTGGCAACGCTGGTGGAGTTGCTCTCCACTAAGTCGCTTGTTGAACGGATCTTACCGACAAGTTCATTGAGCTGACTTGCCATACTGGCGACACCCGAGCTCAGGTTCGTAATTTCATTCTTTGATGCTTTACGAGACGCTGGGATGTTCAAGCTGACTTCGCCGCCGGCTAAGCGAGTCATGTATGAGTTTAGAGTCGTGAGAGGTTGTAAGCTGTGATTCAAGAAAAGTGTCAGTACAACAAAAGTAATGATTGCCGCTACCGAAGAAATGATGGCAATGAGTGTGAGAAGCGTGTCGCTACCTTTTGTAACTTCTTTGATAAACGTACCGCCTAGCAGTTTCCAGTTCCAACCTGGAACCTCTGTGTAGACAAGATACTTTTCGCCTACGTTACCTTGGTACTCGAAAGGGTAGCGAATTAATCCACTAGATTGTTCGAAAATCTGACCAAAAGGCTTGTGACCATTGTAGTCGGCGACTTCTAGTATTGACGAATCTGAGCCGCTTTTTGCTGGATGAAGTAGGTATTTACCAAGATTGTTGTCGTCGTTATCAACGATAATGGTGTAACCAGTGTCGCCCCATTTTATCTCTTCGAGTGCATCGAATAAGGTTTGTGTCGCTTGGTCTACTGGTAAGCCAATAAACGATAGGCCTACTACCTTTCCTGTCGCATCTTTGATTGGGGCATAGTAGGTAATGTAGCGCTCGCCATACAATTTAATTTGAGCGTAATACGGTTGTCCTGCTTTAAGTTGCTGATAACCAGGATGGTTGATGCCTAGCGTGGTTCCGACCGCTCGTTGACCTTGTGGATCTTTTAGGGAGGTGGACACCCGAATAAAGTCGTCACCCAACGGTGCGAATAGCGTTGCTATAGCGCCGGTATCACGTGTGAAACTGTCGACCAACTTGGTGTCATTAATTAAGCTTTCACTGTATTGAGTGATGTTTGGTACTTCATGTCCCATGAAGTCAACCGTGTAATTTTCGACATAGACACCGGCAAGGTAGCCATTGCGAAAAGTAGATTCGAGGACTTTAGCGGTGTGCAGGTAAGCATCGAATTGGCCAGCAATGGTTTTTGCCATTGATTCTACTTTAGATTGGTGTTCTTTCAGTGTGCTTTCCAATAGAACATCGGAAGCGTTGCGGTAAACAAGCGCTGCAATACTGCTGAAAGCAATGAATAGACACAAAGTAATCACCAGTTTCAACTGGAATCCGACACTTTGATTTCGGTATCTCTCTAACATAGACTAATTCCTGATATTTTTATTATTTATGAGTTTTGTATCGGTATGCTATCGGTTTATATGATCAATTTTTTTGATATTTATTAATGAAACCGTCAAAAGTGACCAGTAACCAATAAGTTAGTAAAGATAGGACCATCTAAGCAGAGCTTTTATTACAAAAAAAAGCCGGGTATCCCCGGCCTTTATATGGTGATTCTTACTGCGCTGAAATGACAGTGACAAGTTCATGTGTCTCACCTGGTTGGAGCGTTTGACCTTGCTCAATACTTGGTGCATGAACAGCAGACTCCACACACAACATGGTTTGATAACCATCGTCAGCCATGTCACCCATGCTTTGCGCACCTTCTGCCCAAGGGTTCCATAATACTGCTGAGTTGTGGCCTTGGTTGTGTACGCTTAGCGTACGATCCAATACCGGGTCTTTTACCAAAATTTTCGCTTCTGGTTGCGTGTAAACGCGATCAATGGTGTCAGTTAGTTGTAGAACATTACCACCTTGGCATACCGCATCAGCTTTCAAGCTATCAATGTACTCGGCACCCATGCCTGTCGTTTGTGCTTGCTTAATGTCTCCAACGTTTAGGTAAGTATGTAATGCGCCAGAGAAGGTCCAAGCCTCGTCATCAATGTTCATGACTTTGAGCGTCACTTTTAGCTCATCGCCCACTTCAATCACCAAACGAGCGTCAAACATATGGGGCCAAATATCGTGGATTTCTTCTGTCGGGAACAGAGCAAGTTCAACAATCACACCGTTATGGTTCTCACGATGTTCAACCAACTCCCATTCTGCGGTGCGGGCAAAGCCGTGAGCTGGAGCAGCAATACGCCCAAACCAAGGCCAACAAACCGGAATACCACCGCGAAGAGCAGCTTTACCATCGAAGACAGCTTTTTCGCTCATCCAGATCAGATCTTCTTGACCTACAGGCGTGAACGACACGACATGACCACCGTGTAGCGAGATGCCTGCCGTTGCTTTGTCATGAATCACGCGGACGATTTTTATCTGATCAACTTCAACGATAGTGACGTTATCAGATAGCACCGTTAGGGCTGGGAGAGTTTTTAAATCCATGTGTAGTTTCCTATCGCTGGGGAGAGCTTTTAGACGCGCTTCGCACATTAAATGCAACATCGAGCCTGTATTCTCTCAAATTCCAGATACAAAAAAGGCGACTCTAGAGCCGCCTTTTCTTTAACGAAGTTATTCGCTAATTGCTAACTTTCTAATTACTTAGAGATGTGAGCGATTAGGTCTAGAACTTTGTTTGAGTAACCGATTTCGTTGTCGTACCAAGATACAACCTTAACGAATTTGTCAGTTAGCGCGATACCAGCTTTAGCATCGAATACTGAAGTGCAAACTTCGCCGATGAAGTCTTGAGATACAACTGCATCTTCAGTGTAGCCTAGAACGCCTTTTAGTTCGCCTTCAGAAGCTTCTTTCATCGCTTTACAGATGTCTTCGTAAGAAGCACCGTTAACTAGGTTAACAGTTAGGTCAACTACAGAAACGTTAGCAGTTGGTACGCGGAAAGCCATACCAGTTAGTTTGCCGTTTACTTCTGGAAGTACAACGCCTACAGCTTTAGCAGCACCAGTTGAAGATGGGATGATGTTTTGAGAAGCACCACGACCACCGCGCCAGTCTTTAGCAGAAGGACCATCTACAGTTTTTTGAGTTGCTGTAGTTGCGTGAACTGTAGTCATAAGACCAGATTCGATACCGAACTTGTCGTTAAGAACTTTAGCGATAGGCGCTAGACAGTTAGTAGTACAAGAAGCGTTAGAAACGATGTCTTGACCAGCGTAAGTGTCGAAGTTTACGCCGTTAACGAACATTGGAGTAGCGTCTTTAGAAGGACCAGTTAGTACAACTTTTTTCGCGCCAGCAGTGATGTGCTTACGTGCAGTCTCGTCAGTTAGGAAAAGACCAGTTGCTTCAGCTACAACGTCAACACCGATTTCGTCCCATTTTAGGTCTTCAGGGTTGCGCTCTGCAGTAACACGTACAGTTTTACCGTTAACGATTAGGTTACCGCCTTCAACTTCAACAGTACCGTTGAAACGGCCGTGAGTTGAGTCATACTTAAGCATGTATGCCATGTAATCTACATCGATAAGGTCGTTAATACCTACTACTTCGATGTCGTTGCGCTCTTGCGCTGCACGGAATACGAAACGACCGATACGGCCAAAACCGTTAATACCTACTTTGATAGTCATTATAGTTGCTCCACAACTTAATTTCTGATTAAAGATAACTGGTAGTAAAATTACAGAATCCAGTAAACATCTGCAAGTGATAATCGGACTTAACTTGTTTAAAGTCAAAAAAAAGCGACGCTTTTTTTAACAATTCTTTGCAAATGTACGTTTTTTAAACTTTTAACTGATTCTTCTGTAGCCCAGTTGGCGTAATATAACTGGTGAGATAAGTGCTCTTATCAAATTAATTACGCATGGTGTCCTGGTGAGAAAGTATGTGCTACAACTGTTAAGAGAAGCAAGTTTTTTGCTAAAAAAGTCAATACCAAGAACAGTAAATAAGGAGCCGAAAGTCGTGGAACAAAGCGGGAAAAAAGTGACGAAGTCAGATGAACAGTGGCGTGAGCAACTGTCTGATGAAGAGTTCCGTGTTTGCCGAGAGCAAGGTACAGAGCCTCCTTTCAGCGGTAAGCTACTGCATAATAAGGAAACTGGCGTTTATGCTTGTACTTGTTGTAATGCCCCTCTCTTTGTCTCTGATAACAAGTATGACTCTGGCTGCGGATGGCCAAGTTTTGATGCGCCTATCAACGATCAAGCGGTGCGCTATTTAGAAGATCTAAGTCACGGAATGGTACGTACAGAGATTCGTTGTGCAACGTGTGATAGCCATCTAGGGCACGTTTTTGAAGATGGCCCACAGACCACAGGAGAGCGTTTTTGTGTTAATTCTGTGTCGTTAATTTTCAACAAATCAGAATAATAACGACAAAATTGTGCTCGAGATGTTTTATCCTTTCAGGATGATTCATGCTCAACGGTGATCTGAGTGTCGCTCGACTTAAATAAAAACTCCCGCTCATTGCGGGAGTTTTTCGTTTATATCTCACTGGGTATCATTGCTGGGGAATAGATACCTTTCTCTATGGCTTTCGCCACCGATTCGGCTAATTCATCCAACTGCTTATATCGCTCTGGATGACTGAAATTGAACATACGTTGGAGCTGCTTTTCATCAGCAAGCGGTACGTCGAATCTCTTCGCGACCATTGCCCATAGATACGCTTGCTCTTTGTCTCCAAGCCCCTGATGAATACTTGCCATTGACTTGAGAATGACCGGATTGATGTTGTCTTCATCAGATAAAGACAACGCGTTATTAAGAAGCTCCAGGGTTTTCTTGGTATCTCGGTTGGTATAAAAAGTGGCTAATGCATATTGCATCTCAGCATTATTTAATTGGGGAGACCCTTCCATTTGTAAAAATGCGCGCCGAGCTTGAGTATCTCCCGTTTGAGACCATAAGAAATACAAAGTAGCCGGGTCTTCTGAGCCTTTTAACTCGTTTACAATGCGCTCTAGCTCATCAATACTGTGTACCAATGCATTAAAGCGTTGTCTTTTGAGAGCACTTTGATCAATAGGGGTGATCTGGGAGGCGAGTTCTAAGCATTTCCTATATCCAGCGACCAGACCGTATTCGATGATTTGGTTGGCCTCTGATGGGTTTTTCAATTGCTCAAACCGATGCCAAACCAAATTTGTTCTTGGAATTCGACATTGGCCGTCATCCATATTGAGCTGCTCGCAACGCAGCTCTGGTGTTTTTTGGCACAACTCTTCGGTTGTCACGTTACCTTCAAAACAGCCCGATAGCGCAAAACATGCGAGGCTGAGAAGTAACCAGTTTGTTCTTTTCATGGCTTTGCTTGTGATCCGTTACACCAATTCATTTTCGTATTCTTGACTCAGTTTCTTAACCCGTTATGTTCTGTAAATAGAATGTAATAAGAAGGTACACTATGGACGCAGAACAACTATTACAAGCGATGACTCCAGAAGTTTATGATCGCTTAGTCTATGCAGTAGAAACGGGAAGATGGCCTGAGGGTACAACACTTTCTAAAGAGCAGCGAGATTCGTGTATGCAAGCTGTGATGTTGTATCAATCAAAACATAATACTGATGCGCAGCATATGACGGTTGCAGCCGGTGGTGAAATCAGTTTTAAATCAAAACAAGAGCTTAAAAAACAATTCAGCGGAGAAGAGAGCGATATTGTTCGTGTCAATCCGAACATTGATTAATCCTTACGCCTTATTTCTCAAAATTTTATTATTTTGATTTTGAAAGAAAAAAGCCCAAATTGTATTGGGCTTTTTAGATCGCAGAAAGCTTGAACTTACAGGCTCATTTCACCACGCAGTACTTGTTGCATTCTCGCTTTTACTTCTTCGTAAGAAAGGTTTTGGCTTAGAAGGTAGTGTAGTTTTGCCAGCGCCGCTTCGGGCGTCATGTCAAAGCCACTGATAACACCAGAGTCTGCGAGCGCACAACCTGTGGCATATCCGCCCATATTCACTTTACCTGCCAAACACTGAGTTAGGTTTACGACAATAACGCCGCGCTCAGAGGCTTCTTTCAGGTGACCAAGCAGCTCAGGGTTTTGAGGAGCATTGCCGACACCAAAAGTCAGAAGAATCATCGCATTCACGGGCTGACGAAGCGTGTTGCGGATAACTTCGTGTGAAATACCAGGGTACATGGTGATCACACCGATTGGTTGTGGCGTGATGTTGTGAACCTTAAACTCACCTTCTGGTTGTGCACCAACGGTTACGCTGTTGCTAACTTGAATATTGATCCCAGCTTCCAATAGTGGAGGAAGGTTTGGTGAAGTAAAGGCATTAAAACCGTCAGCATGAGATTTTGTGCTGCGGTTACCACGCATCAATTGATTATTGAAGAACAAAGTTACTTCGTTGATCGGGTAGTTTGCCGCAATATGTAGCGCGTTTAATAGGTTTGCTTGGCCGTCAGAACGCAGCTCTGCGAGAGGGATTTGTGAACCCGTTACAATCACTGGCTTACCAAGGTTTTCAAGCATGAAAGACAATGCGGACGCTGTGTACGCCATGGTGTCAGTACCATGTAGGATAACGAAACCATCGTATTTGTCATAGTTGTCACGAATATCATTCGCAATCTGCTGCCAGTCAGCAGGTGTCATATCTGATGAGTCAATCAGAGGGTCGTATTCGTGGATGGTGTAATCCGGCATTTCAGGACGATGGAATTCGGGCATGCTTGCTAATTGCTTTTCCATAAAGCCAGCAACAGGCACATAGCCGTGGTCGGATTTTTGCATTCCGATGGTACCACCGGTGTAAGCGATGTAGATGTGTTTTCTAGTCATCGTTTTTTCTTTCGTGTAGGGGAACAGAGGCGGGGATTATATACCTAAATAACCTTGAGATGCGAGGCTATACGCACAGCATCAGAAAGTCATCTGAGGAGATGCAAAGCCTAATAAAAAGGGCACTTCAAGTAGAAGTGCCCTTTGTAATATTGATGGAAAAACTACTGCACTTGGCAGTTCAAACAAAATGCGTATTGACCTTTAGGATCGTTGAAGCTTTGGAGCAAGCTTGCGTCTTGTTCGAATTGTTGAGCTACGGGTTGAAGACTTTTTGGTAGCAAGCTTGTTGCATCAATACCTAGAGAGACTTTCACCTGTTTCATAAACTCTTGTAGAAATAGTTCAGTAGGTGAAAGAGGCTCTTCTACCCAGTAAATGCCGTAATCGGTTACGTTCGCTAGTTTCGCCGCTAGCTCTACAGCATCATCAAAGTCACCCATTTGATCGACAAGACCAAAGGATAGTGCATCTTGGCCAGTCCAAACTCGACCTTGAGCAACTTTGTCAACTTCCTCTAGAGACATATCGCGATTCTCGCCAACTAGAGAAATAAAGCGCTTGTAACCGTGCTCGATACCTAATTGGAACACTTGAGACGCGCCCTCAGAAAGGCCAGTGGTAATACCGTCACCTGAGAACGGCGATGTGCCAACGCCATCAGTATTAATACCTAACTTGCTAAAGCCTTTTTCAAACGTGGTGATGACACTAAATATACCAATGGAGCCCGTCAGGGTTGTTGGCTGAGCAACGATTTTGTCTGCGCTCATTGAAATCCAATAACCACCAGAAGCGGCCAAACTCGACATGGATACAACAACCGGCTTACCTGCTTGCTTCAGAGCTTCTACTTCGTTACGAATCACTTCAGAAGCAAAGGCACTGCCTCCTGGACTATCTACTCGTAATACGACCGCTTTCACTTTTTCATCATTGCGTGCTTGACGCAGCAAGCTTGCGACTGTGTCACCACCAACAGTTCCGCGAGGTTGTTGACCGTCCATAATCGCGCCACTTGCTAGAACAACGGCGATGTCGTGCTGAGGTAGTGTGTAATCGGGACGAATCGTTGCAAGGTAGTCGTAGTAACCAATCGCGTTGTAGCTGTCTTTGCCGTCGCTACCAAACTGTTTTGCGAATAGAGTGCGAATGTCTTGGCGTGTAGCAAGTTCATCCACTAGCCCCAATTTGACTGCGAGCTGAGCAATATCGCCATTTACAGACTTCATCTCGTTAATCAGCTCATCCATGGTTGGATTAAGCACTTTCGCATCAATGTTTCGGTTTGTTGTTACGTCATCAACAAAAGCACTCCACAATTGAGTAACCCAGCGTGTTGCTGACTCTTTCGCCGCATCGGACATGTCATCACGAATAAACGGTTCGATAGCGGATTTATAAGTACCTACGCGAAAAACATGAGTAGAAACGTCAAGCTTTTCAAGTAACGTTTTGTAGTACATTGAGTAAGCGCTGTAACCTTTAATCAATACACCACCATCAGGTGCCAGATAAACTTTGTCAGCGTAACTTGCCAAGTAATATTGGCTTTGGTTGTAGAAATCACCTACGGCGTAAACGGGTTTGCCTGACGCTTTAAATTCGTTCAACGCTTTCGCGATGTAACGTAGTTTCGTGAGATTTGTTTCTGGCATGTCTCGCAGTGCTAGCACTAATCCAGATACTTTAGGATCGTCTTTCGCGTAGCGAATAGTATCAACGATATCGAAAAGGACGTTTTCTTTCGGTAACTCATTACCCAAAAGGGAACCAGCAAAAGAGTCCATTGGGTTTACATAACGTCTTTGTTCGACAATTGGGCCTGAAAGGTTCATCACCAATGCCGATTCTTTTTCGACGACAGGTTGACCGTCTCCGGTATAAGTAAAGGCAAAGTAGAAAACGGCAATCATCAGCAAGAAAATTAGGTTTGCCAGTGCGAGTCTGATGAAAGTGATACTTTTCCATATCCCTTTAAATATCAAACCAATAAATTTGAAGAGTTTTTTCATCTTGTCTCCATAACGAGATAGTTACGCCGAGTCTAACAAAGTATGGGTTCTTATCTCTAAGATCTCAAAAGATAACATTTTTTTAGCTTATCACGACCACTCAACAATTGGCATATTTTCACACGAGATTGATCGGTGTTACAAAAATGTAAACGCTTGTTTGATTTTTTGGTTGAGCAGGCTTAATCTGGTCAGACCATGATAATAACAATGGATGTTAAGTGATGTCTGCCATGTACCCAAACCTATTAAAGCCACTGGACCTCGGTTTCACACAATTACGAAACCGAGTTCTGATGGGATCAATGCACACGGGCTTAGAAGAGCACAAAGAAGGATTACACAAGCTCGCTGCTTTTTATGAAGAACGCGCGAAAGGCGGTGTCGGACTGATTGTAACCGGAGGTTTTTCTCCTAACTTACGCGGTCGTTTACACCCGTTGAGTGCTGAATTCAGCAAGCCAAAACATGCTAAAGCCCATAAAGTTGTGACAGAAGCGGTGCACAAGCACGGTGGTAAAATTGCGTTGCAAATTCTCCATGCTGGGCGTTATGCAATGCATCCATTCTCGCAAAGTGCATCTGGCATTAAAGCGCCAATTGCAAAGTTTGCTCCGAGTGAAATGAGCGACCGCCAGATAAAGAAAACCATCGACGCGTTTGCTAATAGTGCGGAGTTAGCACAGCTTGCTGGTTATGATGGCGTCGAGTTAATGGGCTCGGAAGGTTACTTGATAAACCAATTCTTATGTAAACGTACTAATATGCGTTACGACGAATGGGGTGGCAGCTATAAAAAACGTATGCGGTTTCCGCTAGAAATTGTTAAAGCGGTACGCAAGGCGGTGGGTGACAAGTTCATCATCATCTTCCGTCTTTCTATGCTGGATCTTGTCGAGCAGGGCAGCACTTTTGAAGACGTTATCGAATTGGCGAAAGCACTTGAAGAGGCTGGCGTCACGATTATTAATACGGGTATCGGTTGGCATGAGGCTCGAATTCCGACCATTGCGACTCAAGTACCACGCGGTGCGTTTACATGGGTTACGGAAAAAGTTAAACCTCACGTTTCGGTTCCTATTATCACTTGCAACCGTATAAATACGCCAGATGAAGCAGAACGCATTTTATCTTCCGGTCATGCCGACATGGTTTCGATGGCGCGCCCATTCTTGGCCGATCCTTACTTTGTTGCTAAAGCCGAACAGGAAAAAGCGCAGCTTATTAATACGTGTATTGGTTGTAATCAGGCGTGTCTAGATAACGTGTTTAAAGGTAAACGCGCCAGTTGCTTAGTGAACCCTCTAGCGTGCTATGAAACCGAAATTGTTGTTGAACCAGCCTTTAAAAAGAAAAACATTGCAGTTGTTGGTGCTGGACCTGCGGGCTTGGCTTGTGCGACCACACTGGCTGAACGTGGCCATAAGGTTGATTTGTTCGAAAAGAACGACCGCATCGGTGGTCAGTTCCGTCTTGCGATGCAGATCCCTGGTAAGGAAGAGTTTCGAGAGACGATACGATATTTCGCTAACCGTATTGATGAAACAGGCGTGAATCTGCACTTATCGACGGAAGCGAACTATGACTTACTCACAGAATACGATGAGATAGTGATGGCATCGGGTGTTGAGCCACGTAAAGTCAATATTGATGGAATTGATAACCCAGAGAAAGTCGTCGACTATCAAACTCTCATTCGAGACAAAACGCCAGTCGGTGAGAAAGTGGCTATCGTTGGTGCTGGTGGCATTGGCGTAGATGTCGCGACCATGCTCACAGAGCCAGTTGGACAAACGTTGGATGACTGGTTGCATGAATGGGGAATCGACAAGGAGATGTCTCAGCCGGGTGGTTTATATCCTTACCCTGATGCGGTCAGCGATAAAGAAGTCTGGGTACTTCAGCGTCGTAAAGGTCGTGTAGGTAAAGGTCCGGGTAAAACGACAGGTTGGATCCATAAACGTACCCTTGAAAAACGGGGCGTACATTTAGTCGGTGGCGTGTCTTACGATAAAATTGATGATCAAGGTTTGCACATTCATGTAGATGGAAAAGAACAATTATTGAACGCGGACAAAGTCGTCATTTGTGCGGGGCAAGAGTCTGTTCGTCCATTTGAAGATAAATGGTCTGAACTCGGAGAGAAGATTCATATCATTGGCGGAGCTGACCATGCGGGTGAACTTGATGCTGTGCGTGCGATTCGTCAAGGTGTTAAATTGGCGGTAAAACTCTAGCTTTTTAATGTGTGTTTACCATGAAAGCTGCGCTTTGAGCGCAGCTTTTTTTGTATAGAACTAGTCACTGATATCTGGCAGTTGTTTGGCCATTACCACGCCAGCAAAAGTAATAAAAGAGAACACTAACACCACAGCTGAAAGGCTCAAGAAGTTCGACATAACACCAAGAGAGCTCATTAGAAGCAGCATTATCCCAACCACTGTGTTACTCACGGCTACATAGCTCGTCCGTTTGTCACCTTCTGCGATATCAACTAAATAGGTTTTTCGTCCGACTCGTATTCCGTCGTGGGCAATACAAACACAAAAGTAAAGCAGAGGAATCACGAATAGGAAGCTTTGGCTAGCGGTGACCCATGTATCGTAAACAAATAACACAACACCAAGTAGCGCGCTCATCATTGCGCCTATGACCATCACACTGCGGCTAGAGCGATCGGACATTCTTCCCCAGAAAGGACCTGACACAAAGGAGGCTAAGCCACTCGCAAACATAAAGAGAGCTAGCACCCAGAGCTGTCCACCCAGAGATTGCTGTGCCAGCACAACGTAGTACGGTGCACTCAGCGCAGAACATAAAAATAGTGTCCGCGTGATAACGAATCGACGAAAGGTCACGTCTGTCTTAAGTAACGCGAGTTGTTTAAATGCTTCGAGGACGCCATTTCGACCACCGTCTACCTCACCGGCATACTCATTAATTCGCGCATAGACGAATGCCGCGATGAGCCATATGACGCCCGCTAAGCCTAAACTCAGACCGTAAAAGCGCTCTGTCGGCTCTACGTCCCATAACCAGGCTAGTGCCAGAAGGCTCGCGAAAAGCAGCGTAACCAGGCCAGCAGCACTTGAAGACCAGCCGTTGACTTGACCTCGTTGGTTTTTAGGGATGGTTTTGCCCAATACATCTTTTGATGCGACGGAATTTAAACCGCGTGAGAGGCTGAAGATCACAAGACATGCAATTACACCATAACCCGCAGCAGCTCCTGTCAGAGTTAATGCGACCACTCCGATTGCAAATATGGAAAGAGCCTGCAAGATGCTGCCAATTACCCAGACCCATTTTCTTACTGGAATGCGTCGGATGTAGTGCGCGATGCTAAGTTGTGGGATAAGGGAACCTGATTCACGAATAGGAACGAGCCAACCAATTAAGTAAACCGGTGCCCCGAGACTTTGTAGTATCCACGGCAACGTGACTTTAGGATTGATTAACGCATCGCCGACTTTCGTTAAAAACTGAGCGAGAATTATTTTAAGAAAGTTGCCGGGAACTTGATGACAAGCTGATTCAGGAATCGCCTTACAGGCACGGGCATCTTCGTCATTAACGATCTTTTCGTAAATGCTGTTTTGTTTGTCCTTGTTCATCAACCTGCCTATGTTCAACTTATTCATTTCGCGAATAAATTAACATTAAACCCAGATTGATGTTAAGTGAAGCACGTTATCAAGCCCACAGAAAACCGGTTGTTATTCGCAGGAGCAGATTGTGCTAAAGTGGCGTAAACAAAATAACAACGATATTCAATAAGGATTCTTTCATGGACGCTCTCGATCTTTTGCTCAATCGCCGATCTATCGCGAAGTTATCCGCGCCTGCACCAGAAGGTAAAGCTCTTGAGAACATCATTCGTGCTGGCCTTCGTGCGCCTGACCATGCGGGATTAACCCCTTGGCGTTTCGTTATCGCACAGGGCGATGGTTTGAAAAAACTGTCAGATATCTTGGTAAAAGCGGCAGAAGCTGAAAATAGTGATGAAGCGGTGGTCGAAAAGGTAAAGAATGCCCCATTTCGCGCACCAATGGTGATCACGGTGATTGCTAAAGTAACAGAACATGAGAAAGTACCAGCACTAGAGCAACACTTATCTGCGGGATGCGCTGTACAAGCGATGCAAATGGCAGCCGTAGCGCAAGGCTTTCAAGGGTTTTGGCGCTCAGGTAAGTGGATGTTCCATCCAGAAGTTCATCAAGCATTTGGTTTAGAAGGTGACGATGAGATTGTTGGTTTCTTGTACTTAGGCACGCCTGGTTGTACACCGATGAAAGTTCCTGAGCGTGACCTTTCTCAGTTTGTTGAATTTCTATAACTGAAAACTTAAATAAACTGACTGTTTATTTATACAGTTTTTCTTGATTTATTAGGGCTACATTCGTTAATGTGGCCCTAATTATATTTATTTCCAAAACGTTATGTCTCGTCTGTTTATTGCTGAAAAACCAAGCTTAGGCCGTGCGATTGCCGCTGCACTGCCAAACCCTCAAAAGAAAGATCAAGGATTCATCCGCTGTGGGAACGGGGATATCGTTACTTGGTGTATCGGCCATTTGCTCGAACAAGTCGAACCTGACGCTTACGATGAGCGTTATAAAAAGTGGAATATGGCAGATTTACCAATTGTTCCGCAGCAATGGCAGCTCAGACCGAGGAAAAGTGCAAGTAAGCAATTAACAGTGATTCGTAAATTGCTCAAAGAAGCTAACGAAGTCATTCATGCAGGAGACCCAGATCGAGAGGGTCAGCTGTTAGTTGATGAAGTTCTCGACTATTGCAAGTTATCTAAAACCAAGAAGGAATCTACACAGCGTTTGTTGATTTCCGACTTAAACTTACCTGCGGTTAAACGTGCTCTCAGTTCTATGCGCAGTAATCGCGAGTTTATCCCACTTTCAGTTTCAGCATTGGCCCGCTCTCGGGCTGATTGGCTGTATGGTATGAACATGTCTCGTGCTTATACCTTGCTTGGTCAAAAAGCAGGGTATCAAGGTGTTCTCTCGGTAGGGCGAGTGCAAACGCCAGTTCTTGGCTTAGTGGTGCGTCGTGATGAAGAAATCGAAAACTTTGTCCCGAAGGACTATTTTACCCTACATGCTCTGATCCCATATCAAGATGCCAATGGTACTTTTGATATTCGTGCTCGTTGGAAGCCAAGTGAGGCATGCAAGCCTTGGCTGGACGAAGAAGGTCGAGTGTTAAACCGTAAGTTGGTGGAAAATGTTGCAAACCGTATTGCAAATCAACCCGCAAAAGTGACAGAGTCGGAACAAAAGCAAACCAAGCAATCAGCACCATTACCCTATTCGTTATCTGCTTTACAGATCGATGCCGCGAAGCGCTATGGTATGAGTGCGCAACAAGTACTAGATACTTGTCAGGCATTGTATGAAAAGCACAAGCTGATCACTTACCCGCGTTCAGATTGTCGCTATTTACCAATGGAACACTACTCACAAGCAGGGATGGTGACAACTGCTATTGCGAATAACGCAAAAGAGTTGCAAGTTGCCGTTCAGGGAGCAGACTTAACATTAAAGTCCAAAGCCTGGAACGATAAAAAAGTGGATGCGCACCATGCGATTATCCCTACACCGAAGCGAGCTAATGTGAATGCGCTTTCCGGCAATGAGATGAAAGTGTATCAATTGATTGCGCGCCAGTACCTCATGCAGTTCTATCCGGCGGCGGTTTACGCAGAAGCGAAATTGGTTTTCGATATCGCTGGTGGTACGTTTGTCGCGAAAGGTCGTCAGTTAGTTTCGCCGGGTTGGAAAGCGCTAATGGGCAAAACTGACAAGGAAGATGAAGGTATTGATGCCGTGCCACCGCTACCCGAAGGCACCGTGTTAACTTGTCGTGAAGGGGAAATAAAAGACCGAAAAACCGAGCCACCAAAGCATTTTACCGAGGCATCGCTGTTGCAAGCGATGACCGGGATCGCCCGTTATGTTGCGGATAAAGAACTGAAAAAAATCCTTCGTGACACTGATGGGCTAGGCACGGAAGCGACTCGCGCTGGTATTTTGGACACGCTGTTCAAACGCCAACTGCTTACGCGTCAAGGTAAGTCAATTCTCAGTTCTCCTGCGGGAAGAGGTCTCATTCATGCCTTGCCAGAAGATTCAACATACCCTGATATGACGGCTCATTGGGAGCACCAGTTACAAGGTATGGCAGAGAGAAATCAAGCATATCAGCCGTTCATGCAAGCACTGGAACAACGCATTGATAGCTTGATGGCACAAGTAAAAGCAGGGCCTATCCCTGATTCATTACGTCATCTACCCAAGGTGGAACGTCCTGCGTTTAAACGTAAAAAGCGCAGTTATTCAAAGAATGGTGGCGCGACTAAATCTCGTTCAACCAAAGGTAAGTAGGCATAGGACAAGCGCGGCGTAATTAAACACCGCGCATGCTTGAAAATAGATTACTCGAACAGGTCACCGTGGTTTTGGATCGCGCCTCTTACTTCACCTTGAGTTAACACGCGTTTGTCCAGTACCTCTTTCACCTGGTTGCCCAAGTCAACTAATGTATCTCGATTCGCTTGAGTTTGGCGTTTACCAGCACTTCTCAAGCAGTAATTTAGTTCGTGCTCTTCGCTAAAATTAACCAAATCCCTATCTGCTGCCATCGAGCTTTCTCCTTATTTGTTCTACTTTTTCCTAAGTCTGGATTGGATGTAGATAAATTCAAGTTAGATTGCGCGAATTATGCTGGTGGATCACTGATGAACATTATGTTTGCCAACCAAGTCACGATTATGAAGCCTGGCTTTGATGGTATTTGGTTTAGTGATGGTTGTGTCTTAATGCTGCTACCAAGGTAACTCAGTACCATCGTAGTTAATAAATCGACCTGAAAGCTGCGGTGTGCTCAGCTCTATCACGTTCGCTAGGCCTTGCGCGGAGGTTTGCGTATCTATCAAAGCATTTGGCCCGCCCATCGCCGTTTTTACCCAACCAGGGTGAAGCGCTAAAACGGTAAATCCTTCAGGTGTTAAATCATTACTTAAGCTTTTCACAACCGAGTTAAGCGCCGCTTTCGATGAGCGATAAATATAACCGCCACCGGACGTATTTTCGGTCATGCTCCCCACTTTTGATGAGATACAAGCAATCTTTTTTATCTTGCCTTGTTGTAAGCGAGGGTAACAGTGCTCAACCAGTTTTAACGGTGCAATGGTGTTTACTTCGAAGGCTTTACGCCATTCTTCTACGTCAGTGTTTCCAAAGCCATATCCCTTGGGGCCGTAATATCCTGCATTATTGATGAGTAAGTCGATGGCAGGGAGTTTATCGGCAAGCTTAGCGACTTGTTCGTAGTGAGTGACATCCAGTTCGTGCAAAACCAGATTACTGAATTGTGAGGCTAGAGTTTGTAGTTCTGAACTGTTCTCTAAGGAACGGCTAGTAGCATGTACTTGGTGGCCTTGCTTCAGGTACAGCTCAGTTAAGCTAAGGCCAATGCCGCGATTTGCTCCGGTAATAAAGACGGTTTGACTCATACAAACACCTATGTTTTTTTGATTTCAGTTGAAAGTCATTGTGTTAGCTAAGCACAATAAAATCAACCAACCACCACGCACCAACAACGAGAGATGAAAATAGGGACAGAGCACAAAGAGAGCCAAACAGTGCGCCGAGAATAGCAAAGAAAGTAGAATTCATATGTATATTAAATTTAATTGATATTGAAAATCATTATCAATTAAATTGCGTTTTATTCAACCCTTTAAGTTGATACTATTTCGTTACCATTGTTATTAAGAATTTCTCATGCTGCCATTTATCTACCACCCGATTTATTCTCAACTTGAGTTGCCAGAGGGGCATCGTTACCCAATTATGAAATACCAGTACCTCTATGAATCGGCATTGGTGCATATGGAGAAAGATAACTGGAAAGAGCACACGCAGTTTTTCCAGCCCGAAGCATTAACTGTTGGGGAAGTAAAACGTGTTCATGACGAGGAATACGTCGAGTTACTTGTTAGTGGAAACATACCAGCTGCGAAGATGCGCCGAATAGGTTTTCCTTGGAGTGAGTCTCTCATTACCAGAACGCTAACGTCAGCAGCGGGCACGGCTCTGACCGCAAAAAAGGCACTTGAGTACGGTGTGGCCATTCATTTGAGTGGTGGGTATCACCACGCACACAAAGAGTTTGGCAGTGGTTTTTGTTTATTTAATGACTTAGTGATCGCGGCCAGGCAAGCGCTCGAAGTCGAGCATGTCGATAAAGTATTGATCATTGATAGTGATGTTCACCATGGGGATGGAACAGCAACTTTATGTGACGATGAGCCAGATATCATCACGCTTTCTTTCCACTGTGATAAAAACTTCCCAGCGAGGAAGCCTCAGTCTGATCTCGATGTGCCTTTGGGGCGAGGAACAGGTGATGAGGACTTTTTAATGGCGTTTAAAGAAGTGGTCGATATGGCACTTAATCTTCATCGCCCTGATTTAGTTATCTACGATGCTGGTGTCGATATACATCAAGACGATGAGCTTGGATATTTTGATGTGTCGACGCAAGGGATCTTAGAACGTGATAGATTTTTAATGCAAACAGTGAAATCTCGAGGTATCCCTGTCGCAGCTGTCGTTGGAGGTGGATATCGAACGAATCATGCTGACCTCGTCCCAATCCATTTGCAGCTTATCAATGCCGCTAAAGAAGTCTTTATTGATGAGTAGATACAACTAGACGTAAATATCAAATTGATTCAACACTGGAACGAACGAAAAGGGCATTAATTTTTTGTGGGTTCTTTCTGAGTGTGGTGGAGTGCTTAGTTGCGTTCAAGAAGTGATAAGTGATTTGTACAAATCTTTTTAAGTCTGGAGATGCGAAAAAGCCCGCTAATTTCTTAGCGGGCTTTTTCTAAAAGTGGCGGAGAGATAGGGATTTGAACCCTAGATACGCTATTAACGTATGCCGGTTTTCAAGACCGGTGCTTTCAACCACTCAGCCATCTCTCCGTTGTTGAGGCGCATAATATAAGGCTTTGAAAATGTTGTAAACCCCTAGTTGAACTGATTGGATGTTTACTGCGCAAATTTGTGGTTTGTGTTGTTGAAATAAACAAAAACTCCCCAAAAAGGGGAGTTTGAATAGTATATGGATTGCTAGGTATTAATCGTTTTTAGAATAAAAACGCTGTAACTCAGTTAAACCTTGCATCAAAACTGGCAACTTCGGTGCATCATCTCGAAGTCGTTTGTAGTTTTTGTCATACAGCTTGTAGTTGCCAAACTTATCGATCACTGTGGTTTGTGAGCTAGTAATTAAGGCAAGCTCGCGAGTATCGCCCGCCAAGATCCAGCGACGACGACTTTCATCGAATAGGTTGCGACCACTACTGTAATCATATGGGTTGGAAGATACGCCGAGCATATCTTGCAACAGTGTAACTGAGAGGTCCAAGTGACTTGTGCTGTGATTAAATTCGCCAGCCAGCATTCCAGGCCAATGGATCACCATCGGAACTTGTAATTGATAACGGCTGTAGTTGCTGTTTGCTCCCCAGCTGTTCGTATTGGTTTCGTTAAATTCACTACCGTGATTAGAAGTGATGATTACGATGGTGTTTGTCAGTTGTCCCGTCGTTTCTAGTTCATCAATAATATCGGCGATAGTTCTATCCGCCGACTTCACTGCATATTCATAAGCTTTTTTGAATCGCTCACTTGCGGGCATTTCTTCGTCATTATTTGAAGGAATCGATTCAAAATTATCAACGGTGGTGACTTCGATGTAACTAAACCATGGCTGACTTGCTTTCTCTGCTAACCATGTATTCCAGTTTGCGATAGATTGTTTATCGGTATGAGCTTGCGTGCCATCTAGGTCTTCCGCTAAGTTCAAGTCGCGGAAAATAATTTCTGAGTAGAGATCATCTTCAAACCCACTGCCACTGAATAAACCAAAGTTGTAGCCCTGATCTTTCAGTACATCGAGCAATACTGGGGAAGCACCTTGCGCCTTGATGCTTGATGCATAACTGGTCGGTAAGCCATAGAACAAACCAAAGGCCCCGTATGTATCATTACTTGAGCTGTAATGATTACGGAAGTTCTGATTGTTTTCAGCAAACTCATAGAGGTTAGGCA
The DNA here is from genome assembly GCF_023161825.1 of Vibrio sp. 2CM40D. Lineage (NCBI taxonomy): Bacteria > Pseudomonadati > Pseudomonadota > Gammaproteobacteria > Vibrionales > Vibrionaceae > Vibrio > Vibrio sp. 2CM40D. Next base: position 238,934 of record NZ_JALNTL010000001.1, on the reverse strand, counting down.
TCTCTTCTTGGTTCAGCGCATCCGCTCGTAAATTGTTTATGCTGATCATCAACACATTGAGCTTATTAACTCGGCGGTTAAACTCAAGCTTTTCAAGAGGGTAGTTGACTAACTCTACGTTGCCTTCGTTTTCTGCTAAACGTTTTAGGTATTCCTCACGGTCAAGTAGACCATGTTTTTCCATAAAACTCTTCGCTGTCATCGGGTAAGACAACGGGAAGTTTGAACGCTGGCTAGTAATTGGGTTGTAAAAATACGCATCTGCCCAAATGTAAACCAAATGGCTGGTCATAAAGCTGAGGAAAAAGACGGCCGCGAGAGGGCGTCCTACGTGCTTATGAGATAGTTTGCGCTGTTTTCGCCATACCCATTCGGATAGTGCGAGTTGAATAAGGAAGATCAGCGGCATCACAACAAATAAATGTTGTAGGTCAGTGCTGAGTGCACTTTTGTCTTCGCTGAATAGTAACTCCCAGACAACGGGAGTTAAGTGCAAATTGATCGACTGATACGCTTGGGTATCAATTAATAATATGGTTTGCCCAACGGTTGCGAAAATCACTGCCACCAAACGGAACAATTTCCGCGATGGCAGGATAAACGTCAACGGGAATAGAACAAGCAAGTAAAGTGCGAAAACTAGAAAGCCAAAGTGACCAACCCAAGAAACCGCCAGATAAAACTGACCAAGTAACGTCTCGGGCCAAGGAGACTGAACAATGTAGCGTGTGCCTATCAACATCGATGCAACGATATTGAAGAATGCAAACCAGTGACCCCAACCAACTAGTCGAGATACACGTTCGCCGTATGAGTTTCCGCTGTCTACCATGTATGTGTTCTATTGTCCGTGATTAGTGTGTTTTTGGTGTTTCTAAAGAAGACATCAGCGCCTGAGCAAATTTTTCAGCAATCGCTTTGCGTTGTGAAGCAGCAACACGTTGATTTAAGACATTGGTTGCGATATTTCCGGCAATCATTAGCGTCAACTCAGGAGAAGCAGCGTGTTTTTCAAGAACTGTTGCTACTTCAGCAAGAATTTTTTCTACTTGCTCGTCAGTATATTTAGATGTAATCGGCATAAAGACTCTAATAATGATAGTAAAAGCGGCTTATGATAACCTACAATGCCCATCAACTAAAACCTTGTAGCAAGATAAAATCACTATGAGTCTTCATCTTTCAAACGTTATTCTGCATCAACTGTGCAAAAACGATCAGGACGAGCTGGTTGTAAACTTTCGTCCAGCATCATTAGAGAACGATGCATCTACAGAAAACTTAGTCGCTGAGCTTCACCGAGTATTCCATTCTAAAGCTGGTAAAGGTTTTGGCGCTTTCCAGTCAGACAGCGAATTTCAATTTTGGCTTCAAGAAATGCGCAAAGGAGAGCGAGATTTTTACGACTTCTCACAAATTAGTGCAAATCGCTTGAAAGAAGAGTTGATTAAGTACCCATTTGCGGATGAAGGTATCTTGGTTTTCGCTGAGTATCAGAGTTTAGCAACGGACTACTTGTTCATCGGTATCTTACCAATGAATCAAAGTTTAAAAGTGACCGAAGGTTTGGACATCAGTGCGACAGATTACTTAGATATCACCAAAATGGATATTGCCGCACGCATCGACCTGTCGAGCTACGAGACCGACAAGGAATCCAATCGTTATCTGCAATACATTAAAGGACGCGTTGGCCGTAAAGTGGCGGACTTCTTCCTAGATTTTCTGCAAGCGGATATTGGCTTAGATACTAAACAACAAAACTTAGTGTTGATGCAGGCGGTGGATGATTTTTGTGCTGACTCGAAGCTAGAAAAGCAAGAAGTGAACGAGTACAAGAAGCAAGTTTACGACTACTGCAATGAGCAAATTAAATCCGGTGATGAAGTTCAAATCTCAGAACTTTCCGGAGAGCTTCCTCAAAGCCAAGATGGCACGAGCTTTATGGATTTCACCAAAGAGCAAGGGTACGAACTTGAAGAGTCTTTCCCAGGTGATCGTGCGACGGTTCGCAAACTGACTAAATTTGTTGGAGCTGGTGGTGGTTTGAATATTAGCTTCGATAGTCTCTTACTTGGCGAGCGTATTTTTTATGATCCAGAGACGGATACCTTAACGATTAAAGGGACGCCTCCAAATCTAAAAGATCAGTTAAGTCGCAATTAAAATCATATCGTTAAATAAAGAGAGCAAACGGCTCTCTTTTTTTATGTGAATAAGAAACATCCATAGTATATGCTTGTAATTAATGGAGATATGCGAGGGGCAAGTGTTGCTGAAGCTAAAAGAAGGAATACGGCGGTTTGTTTGGTTCTGGTTCGTTTTGTGGTGTGTTTTAGCACTTGGCATTTGGCTGCAAGCCAAACAAACGATTCAAACGATTTCGACTGTAAATGAGTTAGGAAGTAAAGTTGAAGAAGTCAGGCACTTTTTTAACTTCGATCTGCCTTACCGTGTTAAACACGTCGACCAAATTTCACTGAAACTTCAGTTGGCTTATGCAGTTCGCTTACAGCTTGAAAGTGAGTTTTCTGAAGGGAAAATCACACCAGACATCACTCAATTACTTTATACGACCGACCGATTTTTAGAAAGTGCTCGAGCTTTTGTAAGAAGTGACAGTGAATTGGTTTCGTTAGCAGAACAGTTACGAAGCAGCCGTGCTCGAACAGAAAACTCTGAGCAAATTCAGGCAATGTACTATCGCTTAGGTGCGCTTGTTTTTGAGTCTGTCTTTAGTGACTCTGCAACGAATAGCGATACTTACCGTGACTTAGACCGACTTTTTATTGAATCAGAGACGCTCTCTCCCGAAGAGCGAAGTGCTCTTCAGCGCCAGCTTGCTCAAACCTCAAGCGCACTATCTGCTCAGGCACAGGGCAGTTATTTATCCAATCACCTGCTTAATCCAGATTTCCCGAACCAGTTAACTTCGATAAATGATCAGTTGGAACAGAAGCTAATGACTTTTATTGTTTGGTTGTCTGTAATCAGTGGTTTGCTCCTTTTCCTCATTTCATGGGGAGCCTTCTCCCCAAAAACGATTCAACCGATACCACTACCCAGAACCGATGATAAAAAGTCAGAGCAAGTTGGCGATGATGAAAATGGAGCTAACGCTGTTCCCTCAGCTCAGTCAGAAAATTTTCAAAACGTCCAAATGAACGAAGAAAGTTGTAATGAGGTGAATTCATCACAAGTGGAAGTAGTGGAACGTGAGCCGTACATAGATATCAATAAAATGTTAGATTCTCTGTCTGGTGACGAGGGCGCTGTGCGGATGTTACTGGAGGTCTTTATTCAGGATCACTCTGGCGATGGCACTAAAATGTATCAGCTGTTAGAAGAGGATAAAGAGCAAGCGCAAAGAGCCGCACACAGTCTTAAAGGGGTCTCAGGGAGTTTAGGTGCAATGCCATTGCACTGTATTTCGGGTGATATTGAACTGTTGATTAAACAAGGGCAAAAAGTGCCGGAAGAGAAGTTGGCATGTTTAGATGATGTCCTAAAACAAACCATACTTTTTGCTAATAATGTTCTCAATAGTGAAAAGATAACAGAAGCGCTAACAGATTGATATTGCTCTGACTTAATGTCATAAAAGTTGAGGTAATAAAGGCTCGAACTATATGACTTAGTTCGCTTTATTCCTGTTCTATACAATTTGTTAAAGGTGTTTTCATGTCCGTTCGCCGAATGTCTTCAATGATGTTGATAGGGCTGGTTATGATGCTTTCAGGGTGCTCCCTGCTCGAAGTCAAGATCGAGAGTCAAACCGTCCCCCTTACCAAACAAGAGCTCAATATGCGTCTTTTGACTCGTGAGTATGCGCAGCAGTTTTTTGCTCAGGTTGAGCAAGCAGCAGACGCACTACACGAACAATATGAGCCTCATGATAAAGTTCATCAATCTTATATTTTACTTTGGAAGATAAATGCTGAAGAAGGCATCCAAGCTTCTGCATACCAAGTGTCCCCAATGGCTGCACTGATTGATACATGGACTTTCACGCTACAAATGGAACAGTTCTTTACTACCGCTTCTGGTAATGAGCTCTTTGCGTCTGATGAGGCTAAGTTAGTTTCCGTTTATTTAGCGAAAGAGGTAGATAAACTGGCTCAATCTTTATTGAAGAAAGAAGCATACATCAAGACAAAAACGTTTGTTGCAGAGTTCGCCAAGCAGCATCCATTCGCTGATTTAAGCATGATTAGGACTCCGGCTTACCGTAGGTGGTTAGATGCAAACCAAATTAGCGAAGAGGAAGCCGTTACAACGCTAGGCACGATGCCAGAAGCACTCGGGGATGTCTCTGATCGTCTAAGTCTGGTATCAGAGCAGACACCAAAAATTATGACGTGGAAAGCGCAGTTGTTGGCCTTGAATAGCTCTGCCAGTATCGAAAAAGTCAATGCGGCGCTCAATAGTTTGCAAGTTACCGCTGATTCGATGAGGGATTTTATCGATAACAACCCAGAGTACATGCGTTATTTGGCAGAACAAATGGCGCTGGAGTTACAACCTTTGGTTGACGATATCGATCAAAGGACGGAGGCGCGTTTATCTCAGTTGGGTGAAGAACGCCAAGCTATAGAGCTGATGGTTGCCAGAGAGCGCCAAGAAATCGCACAGATCATTACCCATGAGCGCGAGAAGTTTGCTCAAGATATGGATCGAGTGTCGCAAGAGGTTGTGAATCTCGCCATGACTAAGCTGATTGAACTTGTCAAAAGTACCATCATCTACTTTATTCTGTTCATTGCCGTTATATTCTTTGCACCGCTTGGATTGGGCTATTGGTTTGGGAAGCGTGCAGCCGTGAAAGCGCCAGTCAAACAAAGCTAACGATTTGTTTTGGAAATAAAAAAAGAGCGCTTTAAAGCGCTCTTTTTTAGTATTGAATTCGGAAGGGAGGTTCTTCCTATCTCTGCGAAGTTAAGCGGTTTGCTGCTTTAATTCGCCTTCAGCTTCTTCAACTGCTTCTGCTGTTGGTTCGCACTTATCAACAAACCAACCCATGTAAGAAGTGAAGATCGTTACGATGATACATACAAAACTCAGCCACATGAACGGGGCATAAGACAGTGTAGCAACACCCAAAATACTGGCCATGTAGATACCGTTGTCACTCCAAGGGACCATACCTGAGGTTAGCGTGCCGCCAAATTCTGCGTTACGAGACAAATTCTTACGTTTGTAGCCTAGACGGTCATAGTTCTTCGCACAGATTTTTGGGGTCAGGATAAGTGAAACGTACATCGCTGAACCAAATACGTTGCCCATAAAGGCCGTACCAATTGTGCTTGTTGCCAATGAACCTGCACTTTGAACGCGTTTTTCAAACAGCTTCGCGATAGTCTCTAGCACGCCTACTTTATCTAGTAGACCGCCAAAACCAAGGCCGAATACGATAACCGCTACCGACCCAAGCATTGAAGACATGCCGCCACGGTTAAGGATTGAGTCAATGAAATCTACGCCAGATGAGATTGCAAACGGAGCCCAAGCCGTGTTGAACGCGGTTAGGAAATCGACATCTTGGATCATCACTGCCCAAATAATACCTAGCAGAGAACCAAAACTGATCACTGGGAATGAAGGCATACGCATCGCTAGAAGTGACAATACGATGACCACAGGAACAAATGAGTAAGGGGTGATGTAGAACTGCTGTTCCATCGCCTTAATGACAGAGTCTACCTGGCTCATGTCAACTTGACCTGCGTAGTGGAAGCCAAATGCAGTAAACATAATGCCTGTAATAATGTAGCTAATGAGTGCTATCGGCAACATGCCTTTAATATGTTCCATCACTTCAACGTTAGACATAGATGAAGCAAGGATTACTGAATCCGATAGAGGCGACATTTTGTCACCAAAGTAACAGCCTGAAAGTACGGCACCTGCAGTGATTGGCGCAGGAACACCAAGACCTTGACCGATGCCCATCATTGCAATACCTGCCGTGCCAGCCGCACCCCAAGATGTGCCAGTCGCTAGCGCAGTCAATGAACAGATGATCATGGTCGCGAGCAAAAAGATGGAAGGGTGGATTGCTTTAAGGCCGTAGTAAATAATGGTTGGAACAATACCACCAGAGATCCAAGTACCTACAAGCGCGCCAACGGCCAAAAGGATTAAAACGGCTCCAAGTCCATTGGAAATGCCATTTAGTGCTGCTTTTTCCAGATCTTTATACTGATGGCCAAGCTTTATGCCCAATATCATGACAATGAACCAACCGATGTATAGCGCTAGCTGAATCGGTAGGTCTAGCTTGGCTGTGAACGAAAATGCCAGCAGGAGAAATAAACCGAGCGAGATAAATACCTGTATCAAGCTTGGTAGGCGTGGTGTAACTTGCTTCATATGTGCCTCTGTCAATCTTGGAGCAATAGAGGAAGGCGCTCCTTGTTGTAATCGCGCATAACATACATTAACAAAAATTATATTTCGAACATTTGGTGTTTTATCTTGATGTTCGTCGGTAAAAACGTTTGCTTGTGAAATTAACTGTTAGTTTGTTTTAACTTTTTTGGTTTTAAATGTTGTGTAATGTGAAATTATTGTGCTTCATGTGTTATTTTCTCATTGAGTGGTAAGACCAATTAGGGGGCTAAAGTGCTTTCCCTACTTGAAAAATGGTTAAAACCGCAAACCAAACACTAAAAAATCTCGTGTAACCCGGTTTTTCAGAGGAAAAGGTTAAAAAACGCGCTTATTTACAAAATAGGGGTTGAGATTTTGCTGTGAAAAATTAACTATGGGGTAGGTTTTTTAATACATGGAGAGTTAATACGATGAGAGTTGGTTTAGTTGGTTGGCGCGGTATGGTTGGTTCAGTCCTTATGCAGCGTATGGTTGAAGAGAAAGACTTCGACCTAATCGAACCAGTATTCTACAGTACTTCTCAAGTTGGTATTCCTGCTCCTAACTTAGGAAAAGACGCAGGCTTACTGCAAGACGCATATGATATTGAAAGCTTAAAACAGCTTGATGCGGTAATCACCTGTCAAGGTGGTAGCTACACAGAAAAAGTTTTCCCTGCACTTCGTCAGGCTGGTTGGAAAGGCTACTGGATTGACGCGGCCTCTACGCTACGTATGGCTGAAGATTCGATCATCACACTTGATCCAGTGAACTTAAAGCAAATCCAACAAGGCATCCACGGTGGCACGAACACATTTGTCGGTGGTAACTGTACGGTTAGTTTAATGCTAATGGGGCTAGGTGGTCTATTTGAGAAAGGCCTTGTTGAGTGGACAAGCGCAATGACTTACCAAGCCGCATCTGGTGCCGGTGCGCAAAATATGCGTGAATTGATCTCGCAAATGGGCGTTATCAATGACTCTGTGAGCTCTGAACTTGCAAACCCATCAAGCTCTATCCTAGATATTGATAAGAAAGTCGCGGATACAATGCGCAGCGGCTCTTTCCCTACCGATAAATTCGGTGTGCCACTAGCTGGTTCGTTGATCCCATGGATCGATGTGAAGCGCGATAATGGTCAGAGTAAAGAAGAGTGGAAAGCGGGCGCTGAGGCGAATAAAATTTTGGGTTCTCAAAGTTCACCTGTTCCAATTGACGGTACTTGTGTGCGTATTGGCGCGATGCGTTGTCACTCTCAAGCACTTACTATCAAGCTTAAACAAAATGTACCAATGGACGAAATCGAAGAAATCATCGCCACTCATAACGATTGGGTGAAAGTGATTCCTAACGACCGTGACATCACTGCTCAAGAGCTAACGCCGGCAAAAGTTACGGGCACAATGTCTGTACCAGTGGGTCGTCTACGTAAGATGGCAATGGGTGATGATTTCCTAAATGCTTTCACTGTTGGTGACCAACTGCTTTGGGGTGCTGCGGAGCCATTGCGTCGTACTCTGCGAATTATTCTGTCTGAGAAAGCATAATCACATCAATCCTTTATTTGATGACAAAATAAAAGAGCTCCTTAGGGAGCTCTTTTTTCATGCGTCGTCTTCCGTTCGAACGACTCTTTTGTCTGGATCGGCCAGTTCACTACCACAATGTTTACAGTAAATTGCGTCAGAGTCGTGCCCTGCGTGGGAGCAGTTTGGGCATTTCACCAATACTTTGTGCGATTGCATCTCTTGGTGTAATTCGGCAGTGAAAATACCTGTAGGTACCGCCAAAATGGAATAACCCAGTAACATGGTGAGTGATGCAAGCCCTTTACCTAGGTCTGTTTGAGGGACCAAGTCACCATACCCAACCGTTGTGATGGTCACGATCGCCCAATAAATACTTTTAGGAATGCTAGTAAATCCGTTTTCAGGTCCTTCAATGATAAAAATCAATGAGCCGAAAATCGTTACCATAATGGCGACGGAACTAAAGAAGATAAAAATCTTTCTGCGCGCCATAAGCAGTGAACGTAAGAGGATATTGGACTCTTGGAGGTATCGGACTAACTTGAGTATGCGGAATATTCGCATCACTCGCAGCGCCCTGATCACACCCATAAACGAAGCGGATGGGAAGAAGAGTGCTAAATAGGTGGGCAAAATCGCAAGTAAATCGACGACACCATAAAAACTCTTTGCGTAGGCGGCAGGTTTAGGAGAGCAATAAAGCCTTAGAAGGTATTCAATCGTGAATAGGCCAGTAAATGTGTATTCAATAAACTTCAGCTCTTTTTCCCACTCGGCCCGAACGGAGGGTATCGAATCTAACACCAGTACGATTAACGAACTGATGATCGCGATAATGAGAGCAATATCGAACGTTTTACCAGCTTTGGTATGAGTACCAAAAATGGTGACATATAGAGTATGTTTAAGAGAGTCAGTCGTCATGACAAAGCGATCCATTGTTGAATCGCTCTATCATACAATTTTATAGAAACTCAGGCTAATCCTGGAAATAAGTTGCGTAAGCCATTCGCAATGAACTCTATGCCAAGCGCGCCCAATATCAAACCCATGATACGAGTAATGACGTTGATTCCAGTTTGACCTAAAAATCGTACGATCAATGGGGCAGAGCGGAACAATAGCCATGAACAAAGGCAGAACAAACCAATCGTAATACTAATGCCCACGGTATCGAACATGCTTGGGTAGCGTGCACCATAAACAATAGTCGAACTGATTGCACCAGGACCTGCCATTAAAGGCATTGCAAGAGGGACCACACCAATCTGTTCACGACTGACGTATTCCGTTTTCTCTTGTTTGTTCTGCTTATCTTCCCCCAGTTTACCGCTCATCATCGAGAATGCGATGCTAAGTAATAGCAACCCGCCAGCGACACGAAACGAATCCAGAGAAATACTGAACATGTCTAACAGTAACTGACCAGCAAAAAGCGAAATGATCAGGATGATCGCAACAGCCACATTTGCTGTTGTTGCCGTATTGCGCTTTTCGTCTGGTGTCATATGCCCGGTTAGTGACACAAACACAGGCATGATACCAACAGGGTTTACTGCGGCGACCAAACCGAGAAAAAACTGCAAGAAGATAGCAAGTTCAAAAGTTTGCATGTTGCGTACTCATCAAAGTTCACATTAGTGAAAAGGAGAAGGGGTAATTTGGGCGTAATGTAAGGCAAAAGTTAGGTTGTAAGAAATGAAAAAAACTAACGCATTCCCTGCCATTTAAGTGAGAAAAACTAATTCTTTAATAAACTGTATCTAATCTGGAAAGGAAATGTTACGTATAAAGTTGCTGATAAATTGCACTGTTTTACATAAACGTTAACATTCGCACATTTTTGATAAAAACCAAGGTGGTTTGTAGAGAGATGTATTCGGTTCGATATACTCTCAGTAGCACAAAGAATTGGGCCTACATGTAATTTTGTTGGTCAAAAATGAAACTTTTTTACAGGTTGTTGTAGTTTCTTTTATTTATTTGTCCATTTGCTTCTTTTTTACTCAATAAAAAATGAAAGTTAATTTATTTGTTTATCAGTGATTTATGTCATTTTGGTGTGATGAGGCACCACTTTGGTAGTATTTAGGTGGTGAGAACTGATCCAAGTCAATTTTTTTCACACTCTGAAATATTATACTCAGTCCTGAAAGCAATTTACTAAGACGTTTGTTTTCTAAGTGACTGATAAACAGTAAAAACGATAAGTAATAGCCTTAGTAAAAAGTTTTTAATATTTGTTAATTTTAGGAGATTCCCTATGCCTGTAACTAATATGGCTGAACTAGATGCAATGGTTGCTCGCGTTAAGAAAGCGCAAGAAGAGTTCGCTACTTACTCTCAAGAGCAAGTAGATAAAATCTTTCGTGCAGCATCGCTTGCAGCTAACCAGGCCCGTATCCCGCTAGCTCAACAAGCGGTAGAAGAATCTGGTATGGGTATTGTTGAAGATAAAGTAATCAAGAACCACTTTGCTTCTGAGTTTATCTACAACAAATACAAAGACGAACAAACGTGTGGCATCTTAGAAGAGGATGACAACCTAGGTACTATGACTATCGCTGAGCCTGTAGGCATCATCTGCGGTATCGTACCAACGACTAACCCAACTTCTACAGCGATCTTCAAATCTCTAATCTCTTTGAAGACTCGTAACGGTATCATCTTCTCACCACATCCACGTGCGAAAAACTCAACTAACGATGCAGCTAAACTCGTTCTAGATGCAGCAGTAGCAGCAGGCGCACCAAAAGACATCATCGGTTGGATCGACCAGCCTTCTGTTGAGCTTTCAAACGCTCTAATGAAACACGATGACATCGCGCTTATCCTTGCAACTGGTGGTCCAGGCATGGTTAAAGCAGCATACTCTTCTGGTAAGCCAGCAATCGGTGTAGGTGCAGGTAACGTTCCGGTTGTTATCGATGAAACAGCAGACATCAAACGTGCTGTTGCTTCTATCCTTATGTCTAAGACTTTCGACAACGGGGTAGTATGTGCTTCTGAGCAAGCTGCAATCGTAGTTGATGAAGTATACGACGAAGTGAAAGAGCGTTTTGCTTCTCACAAAGCTTATGTCCTAAGCAAAGCAGAAGCTGATAAAGTTCGTAAAGTGCTTCTTATCGATGGCGCGCTAAACGCGAAAATCGTAGGTCAGCCAGCAGCAGCAATCGCTGAAATGGCAGGCGTTAAAGTTCCAGCAGACACTAAAGTTCTTGTTGGTGAAGGTCTGGGCAAAGTATCTCACGATGACGCATTCGCTCACGAGAAACTATCTCCAACTCTAGGTCTATTCCGTGCTGACAACTTCGAAGACGCGGTTGCTCAAGCGGTAACTATGGTTGAGATTGGTGGTATCGGCCACACATCTGGTCTTTACACTAACCAAGATACTAACGCTGACCGTATCCGTTACTTCGGTGACAAGATGAAGACAGCTCGTATCCTAATCAACATCCCGACTACTCACGGCGGTATCGGTGACTTGTACAACTTCAACGTTGCGCCATCTCTAACGCTAGGTTGTGGTTCTTGGGGTGGTAACTCTATCTCTGAGAACGTAGGTCCTAAACACCTAATCAACAAGAAAACTGTAGCGAAGCGAGCTGAAAACATGTTGTGGCATAAACTACCTAAGTCAATCTACTTCCGTCGTGGTAGCCTTCCAATCGCACTGGGCGACCTAGAAGGTAAGAAACGTGCATTCCTAGTAACTGACCGTTTCCTATTCAACAACGGTTACGCAGATGACGTAGTAAGCCTACTAAAAGCTCAAGGCATGGAAGTTCAAACATTCTTCGATGTTGAAGCTGACCCAACACTGTCTGTAGTAGAAAAAGGTGCGGCTCAAATGGCTAGCTACCAACCTGACGTTATCCTAGCGCTAGGCGGTGGTTCACCAATGGATGCAGCGAAAATCATGTGGGTAATGTACGAGCACCCAGAAACTCACTTTGAAGAACTAGCAATGCGCTTTATGGACATCCGTAAACGTATCTACAAGTTCCCTAAAATGGGTAAAAAAGCTGAGCTTGTATGTATCACTACAACTTCAGGTACTGGTTCAGAAGTTACTCCATTCGCGGTTGTTACTGACGACAAGACTGGTGCTAAATACCCACTAGCTGACTACGAAATCACGCCAAACATGGCAATCGTTGATGCGAACCTAGTAATGAACATGCCTAAGTCTCTAACAGCATTTGGTGGTTACGATGCAGTAACTCACGCTCTAGAAGCTTACGTTTCTGTTCTTGCTAACGAATACTCAGATGGCCAAGCTCTTCAAGCACTTAAGATGCTAAAAGAGTACCTACCATCAAGCTATGCGAACGGTGCAAATGACCCAATCGCTCGTGAGAAAGTACACAACGCAGCTACTATCGCTGGTGTTGCATTTGCGAACGCATTCCTAGGTGTTTGTCACTCAATGGCTCACAAACTGGGTGCTGAGTTCCACTTGCCACACGGCCTAGCTAACGCACTACTTATCTCTAACGTGGTACGTTACAACGCGAACGACAATCCAACTAAACAAACTGCGTTCTCTCAATACGACCGTCCACAAGCACGTCGTCGTTACGCTGAAGTTGCTGACCACCTAGGCCTAAGCCAAGAAGGTGACCGTACTGCTCAGAAGATTGAACGTCTACTAGCATGGTTGGATGAACTAAAAGTTAACCTAGACATCCCAATGTCTATCCAAGCGGCAGGTGTTGCTGAATCAGATTTCGTAGCGAAACTGGATGAGCTAGCGGTAGAAGCGTTCGATGACCAATGTACTGGTGCGAACCCACGTTACCCTCTAATCAGCGAACTTAAAGATGTGTTGATGGCTTCTTACTACGGTAAAGCATTTGTTGAAGGCGAAACTTTCGAAGGTACAACTGTTATCAAGAAGAAAGCAGACCAAGAAGCAGCAAAAGCAGCACCTAAAGCAAAGAAAGAAAAAGCTGACGCGTAATTAAAAAATCGAGTGAGCAAGGTTTTCGCTAGCACGGAACCTTAATCGGGAAAAGGTTAAAGCCCCAGTCAAATGACTGGGGCTTTTTTTATTTTGGTGCAGGAGTTACATCTGGCTTGGGAAAACAGAGTTGCTGTGTATGCTTACACTTCGGTCGCAACTACTCGGCCACTGAAGTATTCATTCGCGACGATGTATGCTGTGTTGCGGACTAGTTCGTCTTGGATCTCAGCCCAGTGCCTCTCGTTGAGCTCTTCTTTTGTATGATTTACCGAGGGAATAACGCCGCCCACTCGAATGTTGAATGGTGTGAGTTCTTTTGCCCAGCTGTGAGTAAAACCTGACACCAACGCCGCCATGCTTTCAACTCCCGTAAAGTCTTCATGGTTGTCATGAGAAATGACGTTAACAATGACGCCTTTCTTGTTTCTGGCTCGAAAGCGCTCTGCTCCTACTTGGCCGTAGGTATAAAGGAAGCGTGCCGCAGACGACAAGTGATCAATGTAAGTACTCATTGGTTCTGGCGCCATTAAGCCAGGCATAGGGGAGCTGGTCCAGCAATTAACAATCACATCTGGTGTCGCACGTAGCTGTGATTCTATCTGGTCAAACAATAAGTTAATGGACGTTGTGTTATCACTACACACATTCATCGCATACACTTTGTCAGTGAAAGCGCTGATTTGCTCATAGCTCGCTCTCAAAGCGCTAGAATTTTGGTCACAAAGAATCAACGTTGCTCCAAGGTGAGCAAAGTGATTTGCACAGGTTCTTCCTATAACCGAACCTGCAGACGTGACGAGAATAATTGATTCTTTGATATCCATAGCACCTTCACTGTATCCATATGTGAAAAACAATACACCAGTGGTTTGTGCTAATAGCATGGTTGAAATTCGTTGGGTTCAGTGTGAAAGGCTTCAAACTAACGCTTTCGAGTGAGGACTATTGTGCGGTAATTTGTAAGATGTCACATTTCTGACGTGTAGGTATTGCAAGCTATTGGATAAAAAGCGGATCTCTATGCTTTAGCTTGAATTTGATGCTGACGTTGAGCCGTCACTAGCTGATTATATAGCCCAGCATCTGGGATCAGTTGTTTGTTGCGTTCGCCCAATCTGCGTCGCTCATGACCAGATAGGTTGTGATAAACCTCCTCTGGTAGGTTGAATGTGTCTTCAGGCAGGTAAGTCAGCGCATCTGGTTTTAGGTAATGGCTCAGCTTTGCGGAAGGCAATCCTGCATCGTGAAACTGTTTCGCTTGTTCAGCTGCGAGTTCATAGCTGCTGCTATCAGAACGAAGAGCTTGAGGTTGCGATAAACCCAATTGTTGGCGAAGAATACTGTCACTGGTGATGACTTCCTGGACCTCTTCAACTGGGACCACATCTCGAACATCATTAGAGAACATAGACAGAATCAGCGAGAAATCCGCACGACGACCTTCGTGTACGGCATGGTTAATACCATTACCGAACTGAAGTTCGTTGATAATTGCAGCTTTGTCTAACGTATGAATTTGCATGATGTTCCTCGCTCGATGCTCTTTTAACGGCGTGGATAAGAAAAACTTTAGTAAAAGAGGGAATTATTTAAAGGTGCTAGGGAAGGCGAAACAAAAAAGCCCGCTAAATAGCGGGCTTTTGAATAAGACTAAATTGAACTTAGGGGGAAGTATATTACTTCGCTAGGTTCTCAGCTACGAAGTCCCAGTTTACTAGAGCCCAGAAGCCGTTCATGTAATCAGGACGTACGTTGCGGTAATCGATGTAGTACGCGTGTTCCCATAGGTCAACCGTTAGAAGTGGTGTTGTACCTTCTTCTGTTAGAGGAGTAGCAGCGTTAGAAGTGTTAACGATCTCTAGAGAGCCGTCAGCTTTCTTAACCAGCCAAGTCCATGAAGAACCGAAGTTGTTGATTGCTGAATCAGTAAACTTCGCTTTGAATTCTTCAAAAGAACCGAATGCTGCGTTGATTGCGTCTGCAACTGCGCCAGTTGGCTCGCCGCCCGCATTTGGAGCAAGACAGTGCCAGTAGAACGTGTGGTTCCAGATTTGCGCTGCGTTGTTGAATACGCCACCAGTAGAAGTCTTGATGATCTCTTCTAGAGTTTTGCCTTCGAACTCAGTACCAGGGATAAGACCGTTAAGCTTAACAACGTAAGTGTTGTGGTGCTTACCGTGGTGGTAGTCTAGAGTCTCTGCTGAGATGTGTGGTTCTAGTGCGTCTTTCGCGTAAGGAAGAGCTGGTAGTTCAAATGCCATTACTCGATTCTCCATTGATTTGAAAGGATGACCTTTCGATTGCTTCCAGTGTTTTTTTATAGCTATGTCGCCTTTAAGGCTGACTTGCTAAGTATTTTAGCAAGTTTTTACTTTATTAAAACCCCGATATGAAAATATTTTAAGAGGTTAGCAGTGGTGAAGTTCTGCATTGCTCGCCAATGAGCAACCTAAAATTAAGCCTTATTAATTATATGGTTTTTATTCTGTCGTTATTGAGTAGAATGTGGCAAATAAATAAAGTTCAAACCCATGAATGAGGAAGCGATGGAAACTATCGACAAAATCAAACAGCAGATCTCTGAAAACTCAATCCTGCTGTACATGAAAGGATCACCGAAACTACCTAGCTGTGGTTTCTCTTCTCAAGCGTCACAGGCACTAATGGCATGTGGTGAGAAGTTCGCTTACGTAGACATTCTGCAAAACCCAGATATCCGTGCTGAGTTACCAAAGTACGCGCAATGGCCAACTTTCCCTCAACTATGGGTTGAAGGTGAGCTTATCGGCGGTTGTGACATTATTCTAGAAATGTTCCAAAAAGGTGAACTGCAGCCTCTAATCAAAGAAGCAGCAGCGCGCGCTGAAGATCAAGCTGAGTAATTCGTAAATACTCACATTTAGCGATAGAATACGAAGGAGCCGTACTGGCTCCTTTTTCTTTTTAGGTTAGTGGAATGAACATAAAGCTTTATTATGTCCGGTAATGTCTCTAACCCTCGTGAAGCCTTGTAAACCCTTGTCCTACCTAGTGTGTTCAAAATGTCTTGTCCGAAATTTAACGCAGAGTAACGCTTAATTACGATGTGTGTCGCCATTTTGTCGCCACTTATGGCGGCTAGATATCTAGTGCTGTTAGAGGATTAAACCTCACCGCATCACTCAAATGGTTTGGGGAAAAGTGCGCGTAAATCATCGTGTGATCGATGTGCTGATGGCCGAGGATTTCCTTCAATACAAGAATGTTGCCGCCATTCGTCATAAAGTGGCTTGCGAAGGTATGGCGTAGAACGTGAGTAGCTTGGCCTTCTGGCAAATGGGGAAGGGCGATCGTTAACCACTTATACACCACGTTGTAACTACAGGTGAATAGGCGATCATTGGTCGGCTTATATATCTGGTGATATAACTCTTCAGAAATAGGCACCGTCCGGTTGCGTTTACCTTTGGTATTGCTGTAAGTGATCCGGTACTTCGCCAAGCTAGAACCTTTTAAAAATATTGCTTCCCGTACGCGTGCACCCGTCGCTAGACAAACCTTATACACTTTAATCAGTTCGTCACCAATTGGGCTTTGTCTCGCTACTTCGAACAAGTGGCGAATTTCTTGCTCGGTTAGGAACGCCAGTTCGGATTGAGGCTTTTTGATTGCCTCGATACCATCAGCTGGGTTTGGCAGTTTCCATTCACCAAGCTTTATCAGCTTATTGAACATTGCTTTGAGCAAACCGAAATCCACATTATTAGAAGCAATAGACAAGTCTTTGTGTTGTTTCCCTCGGCCTTTATTTGAGCGAGTCGCTCTATAGACTGCGAGTTGTTGTGCATTGAGATGCGAAGCAATAGGGTTGTTTAAATCTGAAACCATGCTTTCTAAACGAAGACGAGTATGGTCACCGGATTTTAGATTCTTACCATGCAACTGAAACCACAATGCAACTAGCTCAGACAAACGACGATGATCAGGTTTAACACCTAGCCAGGGCTTATCGTCTACTTCTCGCATGGTGAATCGTTCGAAAGCGGCTGCTTCACCTTTGGTAGCAAATTTCTTGCGGACGCGTTTACCTGAGCGACCATTTGGATAGCATTCACATAGCCAAGGTGTCTTAGAGCCGTCTTTTAAATTTCTAATGGACATAGTATTATAACGAGGCTGTATATACATACAGTTTAATTCGTGCTCATACGTTAAACAATGTTTTCTGTCGTATACATTAAACAAAGTCTTTGAGCCGAAAGAATGACAAACTCCAGTGACACTGTGTTATCGCATGAGGTAATATAGTCGGTCGTTTATTGATACCATTAACATTTAGGGCGTTAAGTTGTCTGCTAATCAACCAATTATTTTTTCTTTTTTCTCTGGTAGTGGTTTCTTAGATTTAGGCTTTGAAAAGTCTGGATTTGATGTTCGCTTTGTTAATGAGTTCCATAAGCCTTTTCTAGATGCATACATATACTCAAGAAAGGTGATGAAATTACCCGAGCCGAAGTATGGCCACTTTCTTGGCAGTATCGAAGACTTTGTGACTGATGATAAAGCTCCTGAATTAAGCAATTATGTTAAGGATGCCAAAGCTGATTCTTTAGTTGGTTTTATTGGTGGTCCTCCATGCCCAGATTTCTCTGTTGCAGGTAAAAACAAAGGCTCTGAAGGGGAAAACGGAAAATTAAGCCGTGTTTACATAGATGCAATCATTAAAAACCAACCGGACTTTTTCTTGTTCGAGAACGTAAAAGGGCTTTGGAGAACGGTTAAGCATCGAGCTTTTTATGATGAGATGAAACTACGTTTAGAAGATGCTGGTTATATTCTGACAGACCGTTTGACCAACTGTATTGAATATGGTGTTCCACAAGATAGGGATCGTATCTTGTTGTTTGGTATTCATGAATCTCATGTCGGGAACATTAGTTCTGAACAGCTAAATACAGAGTTTGACTGGGAAGCCAAGATTAAATTCGATAGCAAGATTGTTCTTAATAAAGAAATGTGGCCGAGACAAGAAACATATGCTCAAGATTCTAAGAAACTATGTCCCGCTTCTTTGACAAAGTTTCAAGAACTCACAGTAGAGCACTGGTTCAAGAAGAATGATGTCTACAATCATCCCAATGCAAAGCATCACTTTAAGCCTCAATCTATGCATAGATTCCAGACAATTTTGGAAGGTGACGATAGTAAGAAGTCATTTAAACGCCTTCATCGCTGGCGTTATTCCCCTACAGCAGCCTATGGAAACAATGAAGTTCATCTTCACCCATATAAAGACAGACGTTTAAGTGCTGCTGAATCTTTGGCAATTCAATCATTGCCAAAAGAGTTTTGCTTTCCTCCGACCATGACTTTATCGGATATGTTCAAAACTATCGGTAATGGAGTCCCGTATTTAGCTGCGGAAGGGTTAGCCCAAACCATTCGAACATACCTCAAAACACTTTAAAGAAAAGGAGCTTAACGGCTCCTTTTCTATACGTTTCACAACGTTAAGAATCGTTTGACTACATTTATAACTCACTCATGATAGACTATGACTAGTAAAAATTCAGACTAGGCGTAATTCATGCACTTTAAAGATGTTTTAGCAGATATAGAAAAGTTAGTTGGAAAAGAGCTCCACTCCATTAACCCTAAAACTCCCTCAATTTATGTGAACGCATTAGACAGAAGCTCAGAGAAGTACTTCGTGTCCAATAGTCCTAAATCGAAAGGCACTGCTCGATCTTTTCGCGAATTAGAAGATATTTGGAATGAGCTGACGGTCAAAGGCTTTAGCAATGTCGATCAAGCACTTTATGGCGGAGGTAGTAGTCGGAATCAACCTGAAACAGTGTTTGCACACCTACCTTATATTCAACATTTTAGATATAAAAATCGCAAGCACCTATTATTACGTAACGAATCGGTACATGAGTTAGGTATTCTGTCGGAGCTTAAGTCATCTGAGCTCCGGATGGTTAGAAAAAAAATTGATAACTATACCGCCTTATCTAACCAGACTATTGCTGATTCACAAGCTTCAATCATACAGACGCTGAAAAGTGCCTTTGATGCGGTAACTAAGAAGTTCCCGGGTGATGTGATTGTTGAGGAAGCAGAAAGTGCTGTAAATAATTTACTTATATTAAATCAAAAGGTTAGTGATGCTGTTGTTACTCTTGATGGGTCAATATCCTCACGTGATGAAGATGTTGTTGGCTCGTCTAGTTCAGATAAATCCATCGATGAGTTGATCGATGATGAGTCACTTACGGGTATTGCAAATGATGACGAAAAAGAAGCCGTCGGCCCTATACTCCAAGGAAAAACCAAGATACGACAGTTAACTCCTGTAGTCTCATTGATTTTCGATCGATTGAGTTTTGGGGAGATTGAGTTACAGCCTGATTTCCAAAGGAAAGATAGGGTTTGGCCAGACCCGAGAAAATCCAAACTTATCGAATCCATTCTAATGGGGTTGCCTTTACCGGTCTTTTATTTTGCAGAAAAACCAAATGGAGACTGGATTATTGTTGACGGTTTGCAACGTATTACAACCATATATGACTTTATGCGCGGAGAGTTTTCGCTAAATGGACTTGAGGTATTAGAGGAACTTAATGGTAAAGATTTCAGCGGGCTAGAGCGAGCGGAGCAACGAAAGATTCGTGAATACCCATTGACCGCGCATTTGATTGATATGGCAACAGATAAAGACAATATTATCGTTGAGCTTTTCCATCGTATTAATACTTATGGAGTCAAATTAAGTGAACAAGAAATTCGTTCAGCTTTAAACCAAGGTACAAGCGTCAAGTTCCTGAGGTATCTAGCATCTACTCCTGAATTTAAATCCGCTACTCATGGGAAGATTAAATCAGACCGACAAAAAGATATGGAACTGTGTTTGTCTGCATTGTCTTTCATGCTTCGCGGTTACAAAAGTTTTGATAACCAATATAACAAATACCTTTCAGATGCAATGGAAAGCATGAATGCCCATACCCTTAAACTAGATGATGAAGATTTATTAGATGAGGGTATGTCCAAGTTATCGGCAGAGTACAGTCCAGTTTATAAATTAATAGCAGACAAGTTTAAGAATGGATTAAAAATCGCAGAGCAAGTATTTGGTGACTATGCGTTTAAAAAAATACCGGACTCGGCAAAGAAAGTCCCTATTAGTAAGCCTCTCTTTGAGCTGATAGTTACATATTTTTCAGAGCTATCTGAAGAGCAGGCGTACCAAGTAATATCACGTAGTGATGAGTTAATCGACATGTTGTATGAAGCGATTGATAAGGACTCGTCAGACTATGCAGAGTGGGAGTCTGCTAAATACGAAAATGAAGGTCGAGGATTACAGTACTCAATAAGCCAGTCTACGGGTAAGAATGTCACAGTTAGATTCCGATTTGAATCATTCAGGGAAATTTTAAAACAAAGCACAGGCGTCGATGTAGAGCTATCACCGATTTTGTCAGGAGTTAACCAATGATTAATAGTATTGAGATCCACAATTTCAAGTGCTATAAGCACAAGAAGTTTGATTTTTCTGAACTAACGGTATTTTGTGGTACCAACTCTGTCGGTAAGAGTACAGCAATTCAAGCGCTTTCAATTCCGCTTCAATCTAGATTTGATAAGGTCGCCAAGTTAAACGGACAGTTAGTGTCGGTAGGTTTTGGCAACGATATCCATCATAAAGACAATACGGGGCAGGTTGGCCAAGATTTAAGCTTGTCTGTGAAAGTCGATTTAGATGGATACGTACTTGAATGGGGTTATCAAGAGCTAGATGACTCAAGTAAAGATTTACAATTATTGGGTGGTTATTCAGAGATATTACCTGAGGGGTTTAAGAGTTTAGTCTCAAATTTTCAATACTTACAAGCAGATAGACTAGGCCCTCAGAATAGTTTTGATTTGATCGAAGGCAGTCGTTTTCATGAGCATTGGTTAGGAGCGAAGGGCGAATTTACTTCAGAAGTGCTCTCACGCTCTCAGAAGTACAAACCTTTGTATCTGGGTGGTGCTTTTGAACCTACGAAAGATAATTCTGATCCAAGAATGCATCAGTCAGATAGCAGAGATGGGTTGCTTCGTCAGATTAATGCGTGGCTGAATGAAATTAGTCCAGGGATAGAACTAAACCCCGATTTAATCGAGGAAGCTGTAGCGTCAGTTAATATATTTGGGCAGAACTATAGAAGTAAGATAAAACCACAAAACGTCGGTTTTGGTGTTAGTTACGTGCTGGGTATTGTAACTGCATTGCTTAATACGCCTAAAGGTGGGTTGGTTATAATTGAAAACCCAGAGGCTCATTTACACCCTAAAGGACAAAGCTATTTAGGACGACTTATTGCTCTAACAGCACAAGCTGGTGTTCAAGTTATAGTAGAAACACATAGTGATCACTTACTGAACGGTATTCGTGTAATTACGAGATTGAAAGAGGACTTTGCTCCAGAGCTGTTTACGCTTTACTACATTTCACAAGGTGAGCAGCAAAGTAATGTAGAAAAAATAACCATCGCTAAAGATGGTAAATTATCTAATTGGCCTGATGGGTTCTTTGACCAACAAGCTCAAGATATGTTCATGATTATGACTGGACAATCGCAGCTCCCAACTAAAGGAGCTTAATCTTGAAAGCTAACATTTGTTTTGTTCCAGAAAGTTTCGATTTTTCAAAAGATCAAAAGTCAGTAGCGTTATCAATCAAAGCTTCTTCAGAACTAGTCGAAAAATACCTTAAGGATGATGGATTTATTTTATTTTCTAAATCAAATGATTTTGATGACATGGCTGCAAATGAGCTGTTTCAGCAACCACAACATTTAGATGCTGGTACTATAATGGGGTTGCTCTATGATGCAAATATGGGAAACGCTAGTACTATCGCTGATCTAGATTCTGAGTCAGTGGTTGCTTTGGTAAATGCTGCTAAACCAGAATATGATGGCGCATGGATGTCTCTATATTCATCGGATTCAAATAATATTTTAACTACTCAATTGCACCGTAACATCGTAGATGGCAGCAGTTTGGTTGAATTCTGTTCGGATGTGCTTGTAAATAATCCAAGAACTCACGGTGAGTATGCGAAGAGTTTTGTTCAGTTATATCGAAATCTAATCTTTCTGGATTACCCAGGGCACCAAGAAAATACGACTTTTGATAGTATTCGAAAAACAGAGGGAGGCTATCAATCCTTTATTAAAGGTATTACAGATTGTCTTACTTTTATGGATCAGTATGAAATAATTCCTCATGATTCTCAGAATAACCTAAATAATCTCAATGCAAGTTTAGACTTCCCAGTTACCCCTGAAGGTACGGGGAAAAACAAGCGAACAATAGCGGCCTTAAAAAGAGACTTTTTAATTAATAATGTCGAATATAAGAATGTTAATTGTGAGTATCATTATAAGTTAGAGCGAATTGATGGAGCTAACGGCAAAGGTACTTACTATTTCAACCGTATTTATTTTGGTTTCTTTAACAAAATAGACCCTGAAAATCCGCAAATTGCTATAGCGCATATTGGTGAGCATTTATAAAAAGCGGCTATAAGTCGCTTTCTTTTTCTAAAATCGTTTGTCGAAGCGCCTTAGTTAACGCTTTTCTTTCTGAACTGTAGTGAAGTTTTCTATGACAGTTAGGGCAGAGTGCTGCGCAGTTCTCTACAGTATCAGGACCGTCATCCTTTAAACGAGTTAAGTGGTGCACCTCTAAAAATGGTGCGCCATCTTCTTTTTCAAAAGGTGCATCATCCCCACAAAGTTCGCAGTTACCATCTGCTCTACGAATAACCCAACCTTTAACCTTACCTGACCGCTTGTAAATTTTTGTTGTTGTCTCAACAAAGCCTGGTGTTTCATCACCAGTGGGTTTTTTCGGTGTTTTCTTCGCTTTAACTACGGATTGCATCTCAGCATCGGTTAAACCGACACCAGTATATGTATGCTTAAGCTTGTCTGCGATTAGGCGCTCAATAATTGGTGCTTGTTTTAAACCAACATTTGGTAATCGACCTAAACCAGAAACTACAGGTAGATCCATTAACATCATTATGTGCGTGATGTTCGACATTCTTCTGCCGAAAGCTTTTGGTGTGCGACCAAACTTATCTGCAAGGTTTTGATAGCATTTGCTCTTTACATAAGGAATACCGGCCTCATCTTTATGAAGCATTTCCAAATAGGCATCTACCGCTTCAGACAACTCTTGTTCAGACCAATCATTTCTTTTTGCCAATTACTTCTTCTCCATCACCAATGCAACTCTACCCACAACTCTTACTTCATCCTCCTCTACTGTCAAAGTTGAGCCATTAAAGCTGATCGCTAGTTTCTTACCTGGTAGGCGTTGGATTTGGTTTAGAGAGAATAGGCCATCCATGTCGACTAGGTACGTGCCATTAATTGCCTGTAAATTTTCTTTATCTACGATATATGTTCGGCCGTTTTCACGTATTGCCATTGGATTTGATACTTCAATCTCGTCTAGATAAGCCTTATCAAAAGTTAATGTCTGTATGTTTTCTAATTTTCCGTTCTTAATATTGAATGAGTCAATGTCGAACAAGAACTTGGTCTCCATCCGTTTTGATTCATGTTTGTGAGAATCTCTGTTCGGAAATGGCTCGCCTTCACCAAGTGTTAACCACTTTAATGAAACACCTGTATACATGTGAGCTCGCAGAACTACTTCGTACGGGCAAAGCCCGCGCTTGTGCCAGGTGGCTATTGTAGAAGCAGAAACATCTAAACGCTCACCTAAGTCTCGAATAGTCTTAGTCCCCAGTATCTCATGAAGACGATCTGTGACGAATTTCCCACCTTGATAATCAAAAGGGGGCAATTTGGCTTGATTTGTTCGCATATACGATCAATAATCCAATTCAAATGGACCGCGAGCTGCAACTCATAAGTCCGGTGTTAAACATTTACCAACGCAAAAGGATATCACTATGCTCTCATATCAAGTAGTCCTAAATACACCTTTCATGACGTACGACCAATATTCCCAGTTCTCTGGTATGCCTAAGCGTACCATCATGGATTGGGTGGCAGATGGTCGCTTACCTATTAAAACTAAAGCAAAAGGTAAAGAAACACCGCTTATCAACATGGTGGCGTTACTTGAAATTGCTACACGAGAAGCAATGGAAAACTTGGGGTAGGTGATCATGCGCTTATCTTCCTTAATTCCAACCAAAGAGCATTGCCCTTGGTGGCTACACATCCTTGGTTGGGGTTTTGTTTTCGTACCGTATTTCTTCAATTGAGTATTCGCTATGAACGAAATTGACTCAATGTGCGAATTACGTGGCTCTAAACAAAAGGCATTTAACGAAGCGTGTTGTGCATTTGCGAACTCGGAGAACATGACCAAGTTAGCAAAAGCCGTAGGAATGAATGCCACCATGCTGCGCAATAAGCTCAACCCTGAGCAGCCGCACGTTCTAACCAACGTAGAACTTGTGCTGATAACCAAAGCGAGTGGTAACTACACCATTCTTAATAGCCTTTTGCTTGGCCTTGGTGTGGTGATGGCGCATATCCCAAGTGATGCGAGTGAAGAAACCTTTATCAAGCGGGCGCTCGAAAACGCGGTGCACTCTGGCGACCTATCTCGCATGGCGCTGGAACACGGCGGAAGCAGCCGCATTAGCCGTTCACACAAGCAAACCATCATCGACAAGGCGCATTGCAGTATCAGCAATCTGGTCGCGCTTATCTCTGATCTTGAAAGTCGCACAACGGGCATCACGCCATTACTAAGTATGAGCGTGGATTTCATCGCCAGTGGTGCACCGATTCCTGGACTGAGTTAACTCCAGAGAATAGTAAGGATATTTCCAAATGATAACGATTGAACTAAACACCCTAGAAGAAGCTTTACACATACAGAACGTTGCTGCGCTGAACATCAGCAAGTACCAGCAGAACCAAGTCGAAGGGCAAGAGTGCCAGCAAAACTCAAATATTCGTCTTTGGCAAGATATTAGGCGACAAGCGGGTTTAGAAATGAAAGCCATCTCTGAGAGAGGAGAGCGTGCCTAATGCAATACGTAGCTATTCGACTTTTTGGTGATGGTGCGATGAAGCGCCACAAACACACTCAAGAGCCAGAAACAACGGTGCTTGGAGATTTCGATTCGTTAGACGATGCCGTTAATCAAGCCTGTGAACAGCTGAACTGTAATCATGTCCGCCGTGGTGTATTAAGCGAAGGGGAAGGATTAGGTGGGTTTATCGTCGTAGATGCACAGGAGTTTACCGAGATATGAGCATTCAAACTATTACTGAACCCTGTCATTTACCTTGTCCGGATCTGCCGCATTACTCTTTGACAAAGGAAGACAAAGAACGTGGCCTTGTTTGGTTAGAGAAGGTACGAGCTGAGCTTGAAGCAAAACGAGCAACAACAGAAACAGAGCGTGAGCGACGCAAAAGAGTTTGGCTCACGAAACAAAAGCAAAAGTCTTTGCGTTTACCTAATCGTGTGGTGGCACGTTCTTAACTTTCATGAAGAAGAACAACATTAACCTAAACAATCCACTAAATCGACTCCCAAGCAATCTGCATCGGGAGTTGATTTCTTATCTGGATAATCAAAAAGGTACTTCCCAACTTTCTTTCGTGAATGGCGTATGGGTTCATGATGGTGAACTTACACCGCGAGAAAGAGTATTTGAGTTTGCGTCTATGACTGCTAACAAGCTCAAGCTACCTTTCGATATCCGCAACTATATTGATAAAGCGGCCTCGAGCCGATTAAAAAAGTATGGCTTTAAGCGTGCAATTGAGTTTATTGAAAAGCGCAGTAGCGCTGTTGCATCTGCGTTTTCCGTGTTACCTGAAGCTTGGTGGAAAGTTGATAATGAAATCAAAAGAGCGAAATTGGCTGTTGAAATGGCCGGGCGCTGCGGAAATCGAGTCAGGCTCGCGTCAGAGCATGGGCTCTCACCAATTGAGACAATCTCATTTATCAATGAATTTACAGGCGCTTCTCTGTGGCTACCTCATTTCGCACATGTTGAGGATACCAACCAAGCATATTCAATGATTGTTAGGCTAATGGATGAAGCGTTTTGGCGCAGGGCTATTGGCCGTATTGTTGTTGCGGTATTTGAGAATGCTCGTCGTGCTGCTGGTATGGTTTCGCCACATAGCTCACCTTATGCTTCTAACTCTGCTTGTGAATGGTTAACTATTCGCCAAGACCGTCAACGAGAGTGGATTGAGTTGATGGCGATAGAGTCCGAAAGCGGGGATGTCGTTGACCTAAAAACAGTCATTGATTCGTCTCAAAGCAATCCTGCAAATCGTAGACATGAGCTAATGACGCGCATTGCTGGTTGCCAGGAATATGCAGAGAGCAATGATCATGTCGCAATCTTTGTCACCATGACCTCACCGAGCCGATTTCACAGGCTCAAACAACACGGTAAATACTGGATAGAAAACCCCAAGTTTGACGGAGCTAACCCTAAAGACGCACATGCTTGGCTAAGCCATGGCTGGAATTTGTTTAGAGCCTGGGCCGATTACCGTGAGTTAGTGTATTACGGTATGAGAGTAGTCGAGCCTCACCAAGACGGCACACCTCACTGGCATGGCGTATTTTTCATGCCGTTAGAGCACGTAAAGGCGTTCATCGCAGGGCTTGAAGCGTATCAGTTTAGAGAGCCCAAAGACCTATATTTTGAAGATGGCACACCAAGAACCAAAGCGATGAAAGCGCGCTTTGATGCAAAGTTGATCGATAAATCTGCCGGAGGTGCCGTTGCTTATCTTGCTAAGTATATTTCGAAAAACGTTGATGGTTTTGCCCTTGAAGGCGAAGTCGACCGAGACAATAAAAGAGCCAAGCTTCAAGAAACCGTAAAGAACGTCACCGCTTGGTCACGTACATTCTGCTTTCGTCAGTTCCAATTCCAGAAAACTCCGCCAGTGACCATTTGGCGAGAGCTTCGTCGTATCGATGAAGAGCAAGAATACTGCTTGTTTGAAAAGGCCAGAAGAGCGGCCGACTGTGGTTTCTTTTCTGCTTACATGGATTATATGGGCGGGCATCGGCTTAGATCGTCTGAGCGTCCAATCCGCTTAGTTACAAAAGAACGCGAAAACAAATACGGAGAAATTGTTACTGTCACTGATGGGGTGGAAGGTTCAGGTTTACTTGTTTATACGCGAGAAACGGAATGGAAACTCATTAAGAAAGACTCCGACTTGTCGGAGGCTTCTGAAGGGAGCGGGAGCGACCGCCCTTGGTCCAGTGGCAATAACTGTAGAATTCCACCTAAAAGCCAAAAAATACTCGATAAGTACCTCCTGGAAATGGAGTTAGACCGGTCTGATCCCGCTTGGGAAAGCTTCATGAAAGAAGAAGGTGTACCAACTTAGATAAAAGAGCTCGGACGGTGAGCTTCTCCATATCAACTTTCGATACAGTGACATTGGCTGCAAAGAATGGGTAGAAAACTGTATGTATATACAGTATATTGGCGATGTAGTTGTTAAGGGTATTGATATGTCTAATAAAAACCAGTTATTCCAGAAAGCACTGGAGCTCATCATCGATGGAGTAGCATTAAGCACTGAAGCCGAAAGCCGTGCGCAGGTCGGTGCGTATTTGATGGGGTTAGTGGTCGCAGACAATCAAGGTAAACTCGATAACGACAAAGTAGAAGCCATTCAGATGATCATCCAAATGGCTGATGAAGTGGATAGTCCAGAGTTCAAGTTATAGCATTGAAAGTTGCTGCTTCAGCTCTTTTCTCTGATCTGGTGCTAGAGCTTTAACCAAGTTAAATGCCATCTGTGAAGTTGTCCTCGCAGAAGGGCTAAGCGTGTGGCTGTAAGACAAGTTCATCACAAATGTGTGCCCACACTCTGCATCACTACAAGAACAATATAAGTCTGTATAACCCGCAGATATACGGTTGGATTTTTGGATGCGGCTTTTACAACCACACTCCGGACACAATACTCTCATACAAGAACCTAACTTATTGACTGACCAAATAATGATACGTCAAAGGGCTGTGTTTTTGTACAGGTTTATGAGCTTTCTCCAAACGTAGTATTAAATTTAAAATGTAGATTTTTGATATTTTTTATCTCGGGATCGTTGTTAACTTCATCCATAATTAATTCGCATACGGGGATGATTTCGTCTTTGGCATACTCACTGCCAATTTTGACAGGATCACCTAGATTAGTCGTTCCCTGGGGAATGATTCCTGCTTTTCCTATAGGGAAGCGATGGCCTACGAGAATGTCTTGCGCAGTGATGTTTTTGATTCGCTCAAATTCATCTTTTGTCGCTATATCGCCCACCGGGATTAGCTGAATACCTTTTTCTGCACCGCCTGGAATATTAACAAACATACTTCTAAAGTTACCCACCCCTTTAGAGCTCGCGATTTTTTCCTTCAGCATTTGTTCGTCGTCATCACTAAGGTTTGGATCCGTGGCGTAAAAAATGAATCCCATGTGTGCACCGTTCTTGTAATAGCGACGACGAAATAGCGTTGCATCTCGATTTAGTAAGCTGCTTTGTAAACTACCTAGATAATCAGGTAGGCCATAAACTTGCTGTTGCAGGTCTTCTTGAGGCAAAAAAATGATGTCATTCTCTTTGTACACTCGTTGCTTGTTGTCTCGCTCTAGCAAAACGAAGTCCCCATTTTTACGTCTACGCAGATACATGGTCGGTAGAGGAAACAAGCGTACAACACGCTTGAAGTGGTCTCGGATTTTTAAAAATGCGGCATCACCAAACGTGAAGTAGTTATTACAAAAAGATTGAATCTGCCGACGTCTTGAACCTCCACCTGAAATAAAACGGGCAGCAACATAATTTGCTCGAGCTTTAAGTAAAGACCCGTGATAGGCGTTTGCACGAGAAGTTTCTGCTAAGCCCTGGCGTGAGATTGGTGGTTCCCAGTAACCATCAGTGTCGTTATAGAAAAGCTCAGAATATGAAGTCATCCAACTGGTTGAGTCAATTGCCTCAGGCGTTGAGTCAAGGTGATAAACAGATTCCGCATGTTGCTCCTGTTGTACTAGTTTGTCTTTTTGATTGTTCATGCTGCAGTCGCCCAGGTTGATTTCGTTGGTGTGTTGTGGTCTAGAGGCTCATTGATAATGGCGTGTGAAATGGCCCAAAACGCATCGGCGTGACCTGTTGTTTCACTTCGCTCTGCTTTAAAGGTCATAGCGTTACCGCTATTGGTCGGCACTCGTTTAATCGCCATGAATGCCATAGCAATATCTTTGTGTTCTGCATCAAACTGAAGTCGTTTTGCTTCTACGATATCGATCATCTTCATTACTAGGCGATTCTTGTTTTCGTTGCTGTAATGTATGGCGTGGGCTTCACGAGGGTGCTTTTTCTTAATTAAGTCCCAAACACCACCGCCAATGCCTGTAGTATCAACGCCTATGTAAGTGACTTTGTAGCGTTGAAATACCTTTTCAATCTCACTCACGTGGTATTGGAAGTTAAGCCCTTTCCAGTAGTGCTTCTCTAAGACACGAAACTTTTCACCTGCAACTGCCGGTGGAGCTATTACTACCAAACAAGCATTATCTCGCGTTCGGCTAGGGTCATAACCCAACCATACTTCACGCCCGGCAAACGGTGATTTTGTTTTCGGCTTGAAGTCCTGCCAGTGGGCAGAGTCAATCATGCCTTTTTCGAGGTCAGAGAATTTGAATACAGACAAAGAGCCGTCGACGAAGATACACATAAACAGGTTATCGAAATCGTCTTTACTGTATTCGTCCTTCAGTTCTTCAATATCAAATAGTTCACAGCCGCCTGCTGCAGCGTCTTCAATAGTGACGACATATCGCCACTGCTTATCAGGGCAAAGTACACCACCATCGCGATATTCATCGAACGTTGGAAACTCAATTTTGGCGCGTGAGTCTCTGCCTTTTCGCCATTGGTCGCCCGTCCAAAACGGATATGCCTGGTGCATTTTCGATGATGGTGTCGAAAAGTAGGTTTTACGCCATTTTTTATGGGTAGCCATTGCCGAAGCGAGTTTGTTTAGTTCGTCAAACTTCGGTATCCAGAAATACTCATCAACATAAACATGGCCGTGGTAACTCTGCGCGGTTTTGCTATTGGTAGATAAAAAGCGGAGTTCAGCGCCATTGGAGAGAATGATCGGGTTTCCAGTCAGCTCTATGTCTAAGAACTCTTTTGCAATAGCAATGATGTAGCTGCGGAATACTTCCGCTTGAGCTCGTGATGCTGACAAAAAGATCTGGTTATCGCCGGTCAGAATCGCATCTTCTAACGCTTCACCACTGAAGTAGTAAGTTGCGCCAATCTGGCGGGACTTAAGAATGTTTCGAATACGCTGTTTTATGTTGTTGCGCATTACATGCTGATAGGCAAACAGGGAGTCATGCCATGTGACAAAGTCATCTTCACTCAGTTCGCTGATGTCATTCTTTTTACTTTTACGTTTCTTGGTCGATTTTGAATTACTGCTAGATTTCTGGCTGTTACGGCTATTTGTACCGTCGTGCTTTTTATTCCCTGTATTTAAAGGTTGCTCACCTTGCTGCTTTTCTTGTGCCCTTTGTTTCTTTAATGCAGCGTGATGCTTGATAAGCCGATCGAGCATGTCTAGTTGGTTTTTTGTGGGGTCAACAAGTTCAAGCAGTGTTTGAATTCGATTTGCTATCGCTTCATCAATGGTTTGTTCACGCAACATATCGCGCCAACCGAATTTGTCTGCCCAGTAATAAATGATGCGCTCATTATTCAGGTTCAGTTCGGTAGCGATTTCACGTGGCGTCCAAGCTTTCAAATAGAGTGCTCGGGCGGCTTGTCGTATTTCGGGAGAATATGCCATAAGCGCATCATACGCGCCGAAAACTTGCAAATGACTAACTTAAATTCGGATGAATTCGGATATGGGCTAAATCCGAATTGCAAGGAATTGAAGTGGCTGAAACCACTCATTCAAAGGCGTATTGTTTGCCGTGATCGAGATTTATTTGACGTGATTTAACTAGGCAAACGACAAACATGAGCAAAACCAGTGATTGGAAAATTGTTGCAACTGAGGGGGCTACTGTAGATGGTCGCCAAATAACTGCAGCGTGGATTAAAGACATGGCATCGCTGTATTCAACTTCTGAGTACACCGCGATGATCTGGCCTGAACACGCACGCTCTCACTGGAATGTGTTTGAGGGTAAAAACTGGGGGGTAGTTGAACAACTAAAAGCCGAAAAGAAAGACGGCAAGTTAAGACTGTTCGCCAAGATTACGCCAAACCAATATTTGCTCGATGCTAACCAAGATGGCCAAAAGCTATTTACATCTATTGAGCCGAACCCTGATTACAAGGGCGAGGGGCGATGTTACCTGATGGGCCTAGCTGTGACTGACTCCCCAGCATCTACAGGGACAGACCGCCTTGAGTTCTCACGCAAGCAAGGTGAAGTGACCAAGATTGAATGTAGTGATCTTGAAGAGTTAGATGTGTCCGAATGCTTCACAACAAATCCTGTCTCTAAGTTTTTCTCAGAATTGGCAAAACATTTCCAATCTGGCGGGGCACTGCCAGAAATTACACCTGTAGAGCCTGAACCAGAGGACATTGACGTGACTCCAGAGCAACTAGAAGCACTATTTGATAAAAAATTTAGTGCCTTAAAAACCGAGCTGAAAGATGAACTCAAACAAGAGTTTTCGCAGCAAAACCTAGAACCAGAGCCGGAAGTAAATACAGGGGCAATTGTTGAACAGTTCTCTGCAGCTTTGGATGACAAGCTAAACCCATTGGTAGAAACAGTAGATGGTTTGGTATCGAAATTTAACAAACTATCACAAGAAGTGCCGGGCCAAGAGCCGGGTGGTGAGGGTGCAAGTGATAAAATGGAAGGAGTATTTTAATGCTAAATGCTGTTTCAACTAAATACTTAGCGGAGTTTAGTTTATCCGTAGCTCAAGCTGCTGGTTTAGACGTCCCATATGGCACGTTTAACATCACACCACCGATGGAAACTGCTCTACGTCAGGCAATTCTAGAGTCTCATGAATTCTTAAACATGATCTCTCTTCTTCCAGTGCAACAGATTAAAGGTCAAGTGGTAGATGTTGGTAATGATGGCCTTTCTACAGGTCGTACGTCATCAGGCCGTTTCAGTCGTGAAATGGGTCAAAGTGGTAATACCTACGAACTGACTAAAACGGACTCTGGTGCTCATATTCTTTGGGAGACCATGACCCAATGGGCAAACTCTGGGAAGAAAGGCGAATGGCTTAAACTAATGCTAAACGCTATTTCTCGAGTGTTTGCATTGGATATTCTTCGTGTAGGCTTCAATGGTACATCAATCGCCACGCCTACTGACCCAGTTGCTAATCCACTAGGCCAAGATGTAAACAAAGGTTGGCTTACCGTCGTTAAAGAGAAGAAAGCTAGCCAAGTTTTGGGATCTGCGAAGCTAGACCCTACCGGAGCGGCGGCAGATTCGTACAAAAACCTTGATTCGTTGGTACAAGACTTAATCAACACAACTATTGCTCCAGAGCATCGCCAAGATCCCGATCTTGTCGTGTTGGTCGGCTCTGATTTGGTTGCGGCTGAACAACATCGCTTGCTAGAAGCGGCAAATTCTCCGACAGAACATAAAGCGGCGCAAGCTCTTGCAAAAACTATTGCAGGCAAAAAAGCTTATACACCTCCATTTTTCCCGGCTGACCAAGTATGGGTTACCAATACCAAGAACCTACAAGTTCTTACCCAAGCAAACACACAGCAGCGTCGCCAGAAAAACAATGACGATGAGCTACGTTTTGAATCTAACCATATCCGTATGGAAGGTTACGCTGTGGGAAATCTTAAAAAGTTCGCGGCTATCGAATCTGTTTCAGTCGTCGAATCAGCCGTTGAAGGGGTGATTAATGGCTAGTCCTTTAGCAAGGCAGCGTCGTCAGCTTCTAGAAAATCAAGTCAGTCATTCTGCATCGAAGTTGAGTGCTAGTGCAAATACCGAAAGCCTGCACATCAAGCTGATCGATTTTGAAGAAGACCGCAAGTATCTAAAACAGCTCAATGCTATCGAAGACAAGGTGAAACATAAGCGTGATGTTTTGGTGCCCAAGTACAAACCGTACGTGGAAGCTTACCTAGCAAAAGGCGAAGTATTCGAGAACCCAATTTTCACCAATATGGTTATCTGGTTGTTCGATGTCAACGACATGGAAACCGCGATTGATTGGTGCTTGAAAGCCATAGCGCTTGATTTACCTACACCAGATAACTTCCGACGTGACTGGCCAACCGTGTGCGCCGATGAAGTTTTAGCTTGGGCGGAAAAAGAGTCTGGCAGAGGACATTCTATTGAGCCTTATTTCAGCGCGGTTTTTGAAAAGGTTGAGAGCGAATGGCGACTACACGAAGAAGTGCATGCTAAGTGGTATCGATTTGCTGGGTTGCACTTACTTCGAAATGACGAAGGACAACCGCAACCGACGTCTATCGGTTGTTTAGATACCTTGGAAAAGGCCTTGTTGCTACTGCAGTGTGCTCATGAGAAGTACGCCAAAATTGGGGTGAAAACCAAAATTGGTCAGGTAGAACAACGTATTCGAGCGATTAAAGACAACAAAAACTTGTAACAGCTCCTACGCCGCCGAGCCTCGGCTGGTGAGGTAAGAGTGCCAATAGGCTAACTCAATACCGTCGACCCAGTGGCTAGAGGCTCACTTATTAAAAGAGGAATAACGATGTTTACGGGATCTTCCGGTTCGGATTATCAAGCGACAGAAATCACTAATGACGGTTTTTGGCCGAATATCAATGCCGGTGATTTTGAAAAGCGTCGCGGTATTCCTGCTGCTCAAGACTCAGAACGTATTGCTATCGCTCTAGTTAATGCTGTTTCGGAAGTTAATCAGCAACTCGAAGACTTAAAAGTTAAGTATCAGGAAGAGGGGCATACAACTGCTGGCGATGTTCCTACATTTCCGAAAATGAATGATAAAAACCGTGTTGTATATCAATACGAATCAGCAGTATTTGCGAGAGCCAAAGCTGATTTGCTGCCGGACATTGCAACTGTTCATACCAAGGACAAGGGCGATCACATCGCAGACAGAAGCGTAGAGGTGCGCACTGAATTACTTTCAGAAAGCCAGCGCATTATTAGAAATATGAAAGGGCTGAACCGTTCATCGGTGGATTTGCTATGAGAACGCAATACCAAGCAGGTTACAAGCTGCGTGACCTAAACGCATTTTTAATCAGCGTTGTGGGCGACAAGATAGCCAAGCGCATGGAATGTGAAATGGGCAAGGTTGAGTTGAAACTAGAAACCAAGCACATGGGTCATGGTTTTGACCTGCTGTATCAGCGTTATGTTGCTGACTTCTACTTCGACAAATTCCCTTTCAAAGAATACGACCCAGCGGTGCTGTTCGCTAATGTTGGAGCGTGGTTGATGGACAACGATTCTGACCGTTTCCGCATCGAAGACTTAGACGACCCATACGTAGACGTAGTACTGGAAGATGAGAAAAACGCCGAAGTGTTGGTCTCAGTCATGTTTGAAGAACCCGTCAAAGTGGCTGCAGACCCCGACGGGCCAATCTATTGGAATGGTCAACGCTGGAAGATTGAAGAGTACGAGATTTGGCAGGCGGAAAGGCTATCACATGTAGTTCTCCGCAATGTATGAGATACGGGCCGATAAGCGCAGTTATTTGCGAGTTAAAGAGCAATTCGAGCTGCTAAAGCTTGAGAAAAAAGCCAGAGCCCGAGTGCTGAAAGAGCTTGGTAAATACATCACCAAAACGACCAAAAAAAACATTCGAGCACAGCGTGACCCAGACGGTAAAGCGTGGTCAAAGCGCAAAAACGGCAGGCGAAAAATGCTTAGAGGTTTCACTAAGAAGCTAAAGCATTTTCAAAAAGACAATAACCGGGTTTTGGTTGTTGGTTGGCCATCAAGACGAGGAACCGTTGCACTGGCCCACCATACAGGTGAAGCAGAGGAAAGCGGATTGCAGCAGCGATTCAAGCAAGCCAAGAAAGCGAAAGAACCAAAGAAAACCGACCCGGCAACGAGAGAGCAAGCAAAAGAGTTACGCGATTTAGGTTACAGACTTCCGCCCCAAGGCAGGCAGAAGAGAGGCAAAAAGCCAACGCTCAAATTCATTACTCAGAATATGACCGTCGCTGAAGCCGCAAAACTGATTAGTGATCTGGAAAATAAAACGCCATCACGTAAGTGGGAAGTAGATCGCCCAGAACGCCGATTGATAGGCATTAGTCCGAAACGGGCAGCAATGATTATCAAGCGGGAAATGAATCGAAATAGGAGCAACTAAACATGGCATGGCCTACCGTCATTATTAACATTCTGAACATGATGCGCGGACCGATCCCGGGCGTTGAATTTCACTTTCTGTTTGTTGTGTACGGCACAGTTGCAGGAACAGAGCGCAACCTAATTATGGTGGATAACACCACGGATTTTTCAGACAGCGCGTTCGATAACATCGACCCTGTACACATGCTCACGCTAAAAGCTGCTCAGTTAAATGGGAAACAGAACTGGACTGCCGGTGTGATCGTTTTAAACCCATCAGATAGTTGGCAGGCTGCGGTTTTTAAAGCCAATGAGACATCAAGCTTTGAAGCTGTTGTGTTGGATAAGCCAAATACTGGAGCGTCCATTCTTGAAGATGCAGTCGCATTTCGCCATGAACTTAAAGCCAAGCTTGGACGAGAAGTTTTCATGATCTGTTCCTTACCAGGAATTAACGATTCCGAGGACGGTGAAACATGGGCCGAGTGGTTAGCGCAAACGGTGAATGTGCCAAAGAACATTGCAAGTGAATACATCACCGTAGTGCCACAAGTACACGAAGGAAACTCTACAGTTGGCATTTATGCAGGTCGGTTGGCCAATCAAGAAGTATCTATTGCTGACTCACCGGCACGAGTAAAAACAGGCAGCATTCTCGGCAGTATGGCATTAGCAAAAGATAAGGATGGAAAGCCATTAGAGCTAGCAACACTTAAAGCACTAGAAGCTGCTCGAATCGCTGTGCCGATGTGGTATCCGGACTATCCGGGGCAATATTGGACAACTGGACGTACGCTAGATGTCCCTGGTGGTGATTATCAAGATATTCGTCACATTCGTGTCGCCATGAAAGCAGCACGTAAAGTGCGGGTACGAGCAATTGCACGAATTGCTGATCGAGAATTCAATTCCACACCAGGCAGTGAAGCCAGCGCAAAGCTGTATTTTACTCAAGACCTCCGTGAAATGGCGGTAGTGAAAAAAATTGGTGATTACGAGTTCCCTGGTGAAATCAAACCACCTCAAGACGATGACATCACCATTACATGGGTTAATAGTGAAGAAGTTGAAATTCTACTCGCAGTTACACCTTACGAGTGCCCAGTGAAAATCACCATCGGCATCATGCTCAATCAACGACTAGGGGAGTAAACAATGAATTCTCGTTATACAGGGCGAAGCTTCGACATAAACATGCTGGGGATTTTGGTTCATGTGGAGTCGGCTACAGCAACCATCAATGATGAGTCTGCTGTTGATAAAGAGCGCGGCATTCCCACTGGATTTACTCATGGAGCTGTGAGTTGTGATGTTGAGTATGAGCTGGACTTGAACAACTTCCGTAAGCTTCAACAAAAAGCTCGCGAAGCTGGCAGTTGGCGCGGTATTAAGCCACACGACTGTATGTTCTATGCAAATACTGGCGATGATGAAGACAAAGTAGAGCTGTTTGGTGTGAAGCTTCAAATCTCAGATTTACTTAGTGTTGATCCAAACAGCAGTGATAAAACCAAGCGCAAGCTTAAAGGTTTTGTGACGAGCCCTCACTTTGTTCGCATTAATGGCATCTCATACCTAAGTAATGATGATACCCGCGGTTTGCTTTAAGCCTATCAGAGAGAGAACGAATGCCTGACTTTATCGACCATGCTAGTAGTAACGAAACCAAGTTTACTGAAATGGCAATCGCAAACCAGCTTAAACAGTCTATTCAGACAAGCGAACAAGAGAGTGCAAAAGAATGCCTTGAATGTGGTGACCCTATCCCTGAAGGGCGTCAGATAGCGATAGCGGGATGCCAGTTTTGCGCACCTTGCCAGGCTAAGTTGGAGTAACGATATGAAAGATTGGTTCGACAAATTAACCAGTGGAGTTGCTTACCTTGTGTCATTGGCAGGAATGACTTTCAGCAAGCTGACATTTGAGCAGTGGTATTTCATTTTATCACTAGTGATTGGCCTTGCAGCACTGGGATTGAACTATTGGCACAAGCGAGCAATGCAACGTATTGCTAGCGAAAAAGGAGTAGCACTGAGTGAAACTGACTAAGCGGATCATTTGTTCTGTAGTCGCTGTGATCGGCTTGGTAACAGGTGGTACGGCTGTTTATGGACCTGAATTGACGCAGCCCATTGGGCAAGTTGTGGTATCGGAACGAGACTTAGGAGCGCTGCGCATCACCCCTAAAGGACTGAAGTTGATTGGTGATGCCGAGGGATGTCGGCAGAACCCTTACGTTTGTCCGGGAGGTATTCCTACGAATGGTATTGGGAATACTCATGGTGTGCCAGATACGCCAATCACATTGGAGCAAGTCGCGATCGACTGGGTGAAAAATATTCAATCGGCCGAACGATGTGTGACCAATGCAGAAAGGATTTCAGGAGCGCAAATGAGCACGGGGCAATTTGACGCATTTACCAGCTTTGTTTTCAACTTCGGGTGTACCAAGTTTCGCAAAAATAAGGACGGCTCTGACACTCGGATTTACGCAGCAATCAAACATGGCAATTATCCCAAAGCCTGCGGTCACATTACGGAGTGGGTAAAGAGTCAGGGCGTTGTACTTAAAGGACTCGTCACTCGAAGAGGATTAGAACGTGATCGCTGCATGGAAATGGATTAAGTGGATTGGTCTTGCGGTGTTGGTGACGACCATCGCGGTGCTGAAGCTGCAGCTTCATACCGTCAAAGCAGAGAAAACCACATTAAGTGAAAAGCTCACCAAGGCAGAAGCAGACAACCAAATCAACTTAACCACCATTGAATTTTTGAAGGGTGAAAGTGAGCAAGCTAACAACATGTTAGTTCAGCGGCAACGGCAACACATAGCAGCAGAGGAAAAACTCAATGCAGACCTGGCAGCACTTAAAACAGAGCTGGCAAACGTTCAGTGCCATATCCCTGCCACTGTTACTGACCGCCTGCGCGAACCCTACTGAAACCGTCGCAACGCAGGTGTTCATGAAATTGCCACCTGCTGGAATGTTGGTGCCCTGTTCAAAACCACAAGTTCAAGGGACATGGCCAGAAGTGGTTACCGACGACATTCCCAAGCTAAAAAACGCACTGACTGAGTGTGATAACCAGATTGAAGATTATTTGCAATGGCGTGCTAGGCACGAAAACAAGAAGAGAAGTAAAAATGACTAAACCTACCTTTACATCAAAACCTGTCGTAGTCGCTATCGGTGGCACTGACTTCGTATTTACGCCAACGGTACAGGATGCAAATAACTATACCAATGACATGATGCCTAACAACAAAGTCGCGCCTGCCTATACGTACTTAACGCGTACCGTGAACCCAGAGCAAAAAGATGAGCTCACTGAGTTACTTGATAGCGTTCCTGGCTTAACTATCGAGCTTTATGCCACGGTCAGTAACGCTTCTAAAGGTGGTATCGAAATCACACTAAAAAAATAACAGATAGGGCAAAGCGGATTGAAGATAATCCTTTGGAACAAGCCTTTGCCCTTCGTCGTCATTTTTTGCCGAGTGAGCCAGACGACGAAAGAAGTTTAAGTCGCGCTATCTGGCTGGACAAACACCAGTTCGAACGCGAAGAAAGAGCGGTAATGAGTGCTATCAGCCGACTGTTTAGTCATTAACAGACATAAAGAGCGAGTGAGTATTACGCGATGAGCATGGAAAAACTGTTGATGCACATAGCGTTGGTTGATCAAGTCACCAAGCCGTTGCAGGGGATTACTAAAGAAGTACAAGCTTCGATGGATGCAGGTAAGCAAGGCATGCAAAACATGGCGGCAGGTGGTGCTGGTTTAGTCGCCACGGGCTTTGCTATTCAAAATGCGCTGATGCCAGCGATTGAAATGGATAGAAAGCTAGGCGAAGTGAAGTCGTTAGGGGTTCTGGATGAGGATCTCACTAAGCTTTCAAAGACCGCACTTTGGACATCGGCACAGTACGGGAAATCCGCCACAGATATTGTCGGCGCCTCATATGATATCAAGTCAGCATTTGGTGATATTGATGGAGACAACCTTTCTGACATCACCAAAAGCTCTGCCGTTTTAGCTGCTGCGACTAAGGCTGATACAGCAACCATTACGGATTATATGGGCACCATGTATGGTGTTTTCAAAAATCAAGCTGATGAAATTGGGGTTGGAATTTGGTCCAAACAAATTGCCGGCATGACTGCGCAGTCTGTTGAAATGTTTAAGACTACAGGCGCAGGCATGAGTAGTGCTTTCACTAGCATCGGAGCGAATGCGACCAGTGCAGGAGTTGCTATCGAAGAGCAGATGGCGATTTTAGGCACCCTTCAATCAACCATGAGTGGCAGCGAAGCAGGTACCAAATACAAAGCATTCTTGGCGGGTGTGGCCAACGCTCAAGA
The DNA here is from genome assembly GCF_023161825.1 of Vibrio sp. 2CM40D. NCBI lineage: Bacteria > Pseudomonadati > Pseudomonadota > Gammaproteobacteria > Vibrionales > Vibrionaceae > Vibrio > Vibrio sp. 2CM40D. Next base: position 199,357 of record NZ_JALNTL010000001.1, on the reverse strand, counting down.
TAAGCTCAATTTGTCGTTTACCGATAGCCAAGGTCAGATGCTGCCTATGCTAGATATTCTTGAACAATTGAAAGGTAAATATGGTGACACCTTAAGTGTTGCTGAAGCGGCTGATTTGAAAAAGGCATTCGGCTCAGAAGAAGCCGTTAGCATGATTAAGTTATTAATGGCTGATACCGAAGGACTCGCAGGCAGTATTGACCAACTTGGTCAAATCGAGGGAATGTCGAAGGCCGAGCAAATGGCCAGCACTATGACAGATCAGTGGGAACGGTTAGAAGCGGCATGGTTTGCGGTTCGTGCAGCGGTATTTGGTGCGATTCTTCCTTCAATCAATTCGGTTGTAGGCAGCATGGCTGACGGCTTAATGGTGCTTGTTGGTTGGACGGACCAATTTCCTTGGCTTGCTGAAATTCTTGGTTATGTCGCTATCGCAGGCCTGTCTCTTGGCGGGGTGATTGCAACATTGTCGCTTGCCATGGGGATCGGGCAAATGATGTCTGCTGGTTGGACGGTTACCATGACGAGTTTAAATAGCATCATGAGACTACTGCGTATTAGTACGCTGGCGAGTACTGCTGCTGCATGGCTATTTAACGCCGCGCTTTGGGCCAACCCGTTAACTTGGGTTGTCGCTGGTATAGCGCTGCTTATAGGTGGTATTGCTGCGGCAATCTATTGGTGGGACGACTTAACCTCCGCGTTTAAAGATACGGCTTGGTTTGATGTTATTGCTCATGCTATCGAAGGGCTCGTTGATTTACTCAATATGATCCCAGGTGTTGATATTGAACTGGGGAGCCAAATTGAAACGCCAGAGATGACAGCGGCCGTCCAAGCTGAACACAGTACTCCTATATCACAGAACCTAACTCCGGGTGATGCATCAGAAGTTAAGCAATTAGAACTACTTCAACCTCAAATGAGTTACGAGTCTGCGATAGCGACGAACCAAGACGTTTATGGATATAAGCCAGAGCAAATGGCGCCGTTCAAAATTGCAGAAAGCCAGGTTATTTCTCAGCCAAGCATCAACGTTGAAGCTCCAAATCTAGATAATCAATCACCTCAACCGTTTATCGAATACAAAGGGAAGCGCAACGAGCCACGATTGCCTCCTCAAGTGGTGAACAATATGAAAACAACCAATCACAGTGATGCTAGTCGAGTTAGCTCTTTTGGCGACGTGTATATCACTGCCCCTAACGGAATAACACCAGACCAATTAGCCGAGTGGGATGAGCTCAATGTGGGGTAACGACTTAACAGAACGCAAGCGCTACAACGATATCAAAGTGGTCGAGGGTGGCTGGGATATGGACGCAGGCCAGCAGCCTAAAGAGTGCAGTGATTTATACAGCATCGCGCAGGACATTAAGCACGCGATCCTGGAATCAGGATTGGCTCGCCAATTGGTTGCAGAAAGAAACCCAGCGTTACGCGCTGATGTAATGGTGCAAATTGAGCAACTTGCTGAGAGAGATGTAAGAGTGGTACCGGGTTCAGCGACAGCAAGAGAAACAGAAACTGGTGATATCACCTTAACCGCTAAGGCTTATGGATATGGGGAACTTGAGGTGAAAGTATGAGTAAACGACCAAGTACGGATTTTGTTCAGGTGCTAAGTGAATCGGGTGTTCCAGTTACCGAAAAGGACTTTGAAACCAAACTAAAACAAGAAGTCGTGGGGGCTGGTAGTAAGGTTTCGAATGACTCCGAAATGTCACCGTTTTGGCGTTGGGTTCGCGCTGCAGTGGTCACGCCATGTGTTTGGCTGATTAGACATCTATTGGCTCAGCACGTTATGCCCAATATGTTCGTGGCAACCGCTGAGCGTTGGGCTCTGGACCTAAAAGCATGGGAGCACAATATCGCGCCGAAAGTAGCTCAAAGAGCACAAGGCTACATCACACTAACTAAAGCAAATGCTGCTGATGCGGTGACGATTGAGAAAGGGGCGGTTATTCAAACGCTACCTATAGATGGTGTTATGTATAAAGTTCAAGTTATTGAGCCTGGAATCATCGAGGCTGGTCACTTAAAGGGTAAGGTGCTTGTCGAAGCACTTGAAGCGGGCTCCGCATTTAACTTGCCGGCGGGGTATTTCAACATTATTCCTGAAGCGATACCGGGCATTGTTGATGCGGTGAATGAACCTGACTGGCTCTCTGTACTCGGTGCTGACGCAGAGACTGATGAAGAGTTAGCGCTTCGTATTCAAAATGCCTTTACTAGCTCTGGTGAATGGCACATAGATGATGTGTATCGCTCTATCATCGCCAGCGTAGCGGGGATCCGAAGTGATAACATCTATTTTAGAAATACAGGGGACATAACCCCTGGTTCAGCAGAAGCATTGATTTTGATGGAAGTGGGACCAACCCCGCTAACCGTTCTTGAACAGCTAAATGAGCACATAATGTCTAAAGGGCATCACGGTCACGGTGATGTACTTACCTGTAAAGCCATTCCCGATACGAAACATGAGATCACGGCGGATGTCGTCTTAGCTGAGAACTTAGATAGCGCCACCAAAGTGAATGAACTTCTTGAAGTGGAAGCGAGGATTAGAGCGGCTTTTCGAGAAACAGCAGCTTACCCAGAAATGACACGCGCGAAACCTGAGCATCGTTTTAGCTTATCTTTGCTTGGCACTGAGATACATACCAACATGACGGAAGTTGAATCGGTAAGGTTTACCGTAGACGGAAAAGTCCAAAAAGACATTATCAGCAAGCTAGAACAGCCTCGATTGAAATCACTCGCAGTTAGGGAGCTTGTGGATGTCTGAGTCTCGAAATTACGACCAAAGCCGACATTCCCCTCGCTTACCCGAAATTGTGATCCCATGGTGGCAGGACGGAAGAACGACGGCGGATGAAGTCAAAGAACCTCACTTTTTATCTAAAGGCGTTTTTTCATTCTTCCGGATAGTTTGGAGCAGCCTACTATTTCCGCTTCGCCAAATGGATGCGTTGACCTGTAACGAAAAAGCATTGGAATTAATGGCATGGGATAGAGATATCAAAAGGTTTGAGAGTGAGCCACTTTCACTGTTTCGAAAGCGAGTGAAATACGCAGAAGTGAACGCCAAAGACGCAGGTAGCGTAGCGGGCTTCAAGCGGATTTTTGAAAGGTTAGGCATTGGTATCGTTAAGTTCAAAGAGCGTCAAAACGAAGTTCAGTGGGACGTTTGTACTATTGAGCTAAGTGATGGCGATATCTCGCAAAACAGCAAGTTGGTTCAAGTGCTCATAGAGCAATATGGGAGAACTTGCCGTCGATATCGATTTGAAGTCGTTTATCCCATTCAGGTGCACATTCGTACGGCCTGTTTCAGCCAGAGTCAGCAGCTATTTAGTGCAAAACTAGAGGAATAATACAGTATGAGCCAGACCATTATCCCTGCTCAGTTTGAGCGCTATTTAGTGGATAAAATTACAACGGGTAGTACGACAGACATGAACGAGTTTGTGTTTGCTCATATTCCTAACTTAGACGCTGAATCACCGATTGACCGAGCCCTAGGTCTGCCTAGTGAAGCGTATATCGTGCATCGTCAAAAAGTGGACCAGGCTGCGCGACTTAATAGTAATACGTTGGTGTATTCCGTCATTCTTCAGTCAACCACACCGAGTTTTAAGTTCAATGCGATTTACCTCCATGACAAGTATGTTGAGAACTCCTGTGGCTTGATCGTGTATAAGAACACGGAAACTAAAGAAGAAAACATGACCACTATTAAGTCCGTCGCGCAGGAGTACAGTGGCGCTGCAGCGATAGCAAATATTCATGTTGAACCAGGAACTTGGCAGATAGATTTTCATGGGCGCTTAATGGGCATTGATGATGATTTACGTTTGGCGAATCTTGACCATTATGGCCATTCGGCCTTTGTTCGTGGCTGCTCGGTCGTCGCTAAAGGAAAGTCAAACACGTTTGTTGTTAGTCCCGGAGTTGTTTATGTCTCAGGGTTACGTGTTGAGCTGTCAAAAAAAGAGGTGGTGGTCAGTGATGGCATCCCATGTGGCTTGTACTTAGATGTGGTACGCCAAGGCAGCGCACTCTCTCGTTGGGAAAACATAGCGACAGTAAGAAGCTCAAAAACAGAACTCAGTAATTACGTTGATGAAAACGGTCAACAGCATTACATCGCTCGACTTGCTGGCATTGACTCCCATGGCAATGTTACTGATTGGCGCGTGTGGGATGTTATCACTCAGCAACAAGCTGAAGCTGGTGAGGATGAATACCGTAGCCTATGGAGTGCAAAGCGAGTCTTTCAGTCTGTCGCGTCATACATCAACAAGAATGTTAAGAATGCCACTAAAACAGCCTCCGGTTGGATGAGTGCAAGCGATAAGAAAAAATTAGACGGGATTCAGAGTGGGGCTCAAGTCAATGTAGCAACTAACTTGAGCGTGTCTCGCAACGCCAATTCTCAAACGGTTAATAGCTCTACGGGTAAAGATGCCACTTTAAGTGCCGCAACAACATCGAGCGCCGGGGTGATGACCGCAGCAGACAAGAAGAAGCTGGATGGCATACAAGCTGGAGCGCAAGCGAATATCGCAACTAACTTGACGGCATCTCGCAACGCCACAACTCAAACGATCAAGAGTTCTACGGGTAAAGATGCGGTTTTAAGTGCGGTGACGACATCTCATGCAGGGGTAATGACGGCAGCAGATAAGAAAAAGCTCGATGGAGTTGCCACTCAAGCTACGAAAAATCAAACAGACGCATACTTAAAGAACCGAGCTAATCATACGGGCACTCAAGCTATTTCTACTATTCGAGGTTTACAAGAAGCACTCAGTAGTAAATCAAATACAAAGCGGTCAATTTTATGGAATGGAAGAGCGCCAGGTGATACGAAGCTAAAAACGTCAGAGCCTATTACGAACTTCGATTTCTTGATAGTGACAGCCGAAGGTGGTTATGCAGCGGCGTCAGGGCTAAGTCTTAGCGCGATTGTTGATGTGCAATTAGCAATGGAGCTGGGCCAGTTTTATGTAATCTTGCAGAGTGATGGCAAGTACGGGTTTACCTTGACATGTAAGGAAGTTCAATCGGTTAGAGGTGGTACTTCTCTAAAATACGATGGTGTGACCGCCTATTCAGGTGAGCATTATTTGAGAAAGATTGTGGGCGTTAAGGTGTAAGGCATGGATAAAGAGCAAATATATGGATTAGTGGGAACAGGGTGCTTTCAAGTTGTCGGAGGTACCCCTCCGCATGGATGGATAGAGATCCCTTCACCACCCGAAAAGTTGCCCGCTGTCTTACAATCAAATGGCATATGGACATATCCAGATGCAGTTTCTGGTCAAGAAGAGCCAGCCATTTTTGCTGAAGCAGAAAATCAGTGGGTGGCACATGAAATGGTTTATGTGGATAGACAAGTCACATTACATGAAGACTCCGACCCTCGTTCTACGCTAACTGCTTCAGTTTGGAGAAGTTACCGGAGAGCACTACGCGACTATGTAAAGGACGGTGTAGTAACGATGGCCATTCGACCACAACGCCCTACAGAGAAATCCATGACAATTGAAGGCCGCTTATGACTTGGCACTTATCCCAATTAAACTGGCCAAGTTACTCGCAGAATATTCAAACCAAGGCTGAGTCAGTGACAGACGCAGTCGGCGCCGTAATGAATGAAGCGATTAACCGGTTAACCAACCATACAAGTGACGCCAATTACGGGCGTCACTCTTTAAGTGAAGAGGCGAGCGCTTTGCTTAAGCTGCGTAGTGAACTTCAATCCTTACTTGTCTCAGGAACCGTACTTACAGTGTCGCCATATCAGTTTCAAGTGGGGACCCGTTTGGACTCGGGGTGTTACCTCAATCCTAGTACTGCAATTAAAACGTTATCTAATAAGCTGCGGGATTACGCTGATAGGTACCGACCAAATGGCCATCTTCACGGTATTGCGATAATGGTAACGGCCTCTCAATTGAACCAATTCTCTCGGCAGCTCATTGAGCTTACATCATTGTTTCCAATGCCTGAGTGGTGCCAAGTAGCTAGGCAAAGTCATGCTTTAAATACCAATGACGTTGATAAGTTCCATCAACCTGCAGCGATCGCTCTACCACGCTTTAAGCCGATGGCTTTACTCAACGCTAACCCATTACATGATGCTTTACATTGGCAAGGTGCCCAAGTAGCTACGCTAGAGTCATTAGCAGACGATTACCATCACGTAATTGACAAGTTGCAGTTACTAGCAGCGAAACGCAATAAAAAGATGGAAGAAATCAAGGCTCAGCTCAACGCCCTGAAGAACCTAAAAGGAAGTATCTATGTGTTCTCCGTGGAGGGCAATGCGGAAAGTATAGCGACACGATTGAATCAAGCGGGAACGCCCAACAATCATCAATTTACATTAGCAAGCTTATTGCTTAGCTATGAACCTATGACGTTTTTTGAGGAGCTATTATGCTAGCTCTAGATGGTGTGCCAATTAACTTAGACTCGATGACCGTTGAAATGTCTATGGAGTTTAAAGACCAGGACATGAGTGGGCAGTCTTCTGGTACCGAGGTGGCAGAGCAAGGTGACAAAGGCAAAAAGCTTACCTTTAGTGGTCGTGTTCCATTCATTCGTATAGAAACACTGACCCAACTTTATGCGTTTGCTTCAGATAAAGATGAGTCGAATGCTAGACGTATTTATCGAATCGGCAATGACATTGCGCTCGCACTTAAAATTCGCAATGTGAAGTTCACTGGGCGTATTCAAGCAAGAGAACATGAAACTCTACAGGCTTGGAATGTTTCCTTTGAGCTTCGGGAGTACAACAGTGTTGCCGAGCAAAAAGAGCAGCGGATTAAAGCGCAAAGCAAGCCAGAGCAGCGAGAGAATACTCGGTTAAAACAGGCTCTCATCACCGCAGAGGAGGCGACTCAATGAAGTTAGAGAAGCGTTTGTATATAAGCGGCGAAGAAGTCAAATTGGCAAGTAACATGGTGAGCTTAAAGCTTTCTTTAGGTAGTGTGGCCATCTTTGAAATTGAAGCAACACAACCCCTGAAATTATTCGAGCCAGTGCGTTTTGATATTGGATATGAAAACAAAACGTCGCCTTGGTTTGAGGGCTATGTTGATAAAATCCAATCTACAGTCAATGGCTACCAAAAAATCACAGTAAAAGAACTGACAGGTATTTTGAGTAAACGTTGGTCTCTCAGTTTAGAGCATCCAAATGCCGAGCAGGTTATTGATGCGCTCTCTCACCTTACTGGTCTCGAGTTTAATCTACCTAATAAAGAATACATGAAGACCGCGATCCCAAACTTTGTTTGCCAGGGAACGGGTTATCAATGTTTAGATCAGGTCGCTAAGGCTTTTTCTATTCCTGACTGTGTTTGGTTTCAACATACTGACCAGGTGGTTTATTTTGGCTCCTATCAAGATAGCCATTTCAACGGCAAACCAATGCCACTACCTGAAGAGTTTACGAGTCGTCAAAATGGTAACAGTGTCACCTTTGTTCCGTTTCCTATGCTTAGGCCAGGTCGTGTTGTGAATGGTAAGCGAGTCAATCGGGTTGACTTAATACAGGATGATATGACGGCGTATTGGAAAGCTGAGCAGTCTGAAGTCATACCTAAAAAGCGAGAAACACTACAGCATTTTCCTGAATTAGCAGCAGGCTTTCACTTGCCAAAGTTCGGGCGAGTCGAATCGGTCAGAGACAGTGCGACGGCGGGTAAAGTATCTGACCCATTTCGGCCAAGACTCTCTGTTGATGTGCAAGTCCTAGATGATAATTTGCAACCAGATAGTAACGTACCAGTTTATCGCTCGATTCCATTGCCGGTTAACATGAGCGGACATGAGTCTGGATTGTTAGCATATCCATTAGAAGGGACACTGGTTGAAATTGCTTTCGCTTATGGTCGAAGCGATAGACCCATCATACGTGGCGTTTATGGACGTGAATATGCGCTTCCCTCAATAGAGCCTGGTGAACAACTACAACAGCAACGTGAAGAAGTGAGTTATCGAGTCGATGCCGCAGGAAATACAACACTGCAGACTGACCAAACTCAAAATCAGAGAGCGTTTGATAAGTTAGACCAATTTGAACGGTATAAAGGTGAGTTTGGCCAGCATCAGCTTTTTGTAAATGAGCACAGTACTGAAGAAGTGAATGGTAAGAAGCTTATTGAAGCGCTTGGCGCTATTAATTTGTTGTCAGGAGATGATCTGGTGTTAGGAAGCTTGGGTAACATGCAAACGGCTACCGCTGGCGAACTGATTGAGACCATCGGAAAATTTCGCCGAAGTATTGCCGCTGAGCACCAATGGCTGCAATCACCTAAGACTTGGATAGGCTCTAAGCAAGAGAATGTGTTGATTCTTTTATCGGAGCTAATGCAGGTGGTTAAAGAATTGGCCGACACTTTAGCAACGCATACACACAGCGGTGTAGCACCAGGACGAGCAAGTACCAAAACACCAGTGCAAGCGAATGATATTACTGGTCATGGGGAGGATAGTGAGAAGTTGAAGGGAAGACTCGAACCGATAACACAAACAAGCTAGTTGTCCAACGGGTGGGGGATAACCTACTTGGACTTTAATGTTGATAGCTTAAACAATGGTTATCCATATATTAATTAGGCTTATTACCTTCTTATGCCATGTTTTTGATAGACAAAATAACCATTTTGTAGGGAGATTCGCTGGAATACTCCATTAAGAATAATAACTGTTTGAAATTATTGTTATTCTCTGTCCTATTTTTGTATTTAAAGAACTATTAAGTAGGGGCAAGGGGATGACAATCAGTACTCTAGTAGCTGCAGCATTTGTAGTGGTGGGTTTGTGTCTCGCTTTTAAAAAAAGCACTCAAAATAAGAAGATCTATAAAATGTTTGAGGACTGGAATTGGTGGGTAGAAATTGTCAACGAAGACCACAAACCTTGGCTCTCTGGTAAGGTGGTTAGAAAATCGAAAAATTACCAGTTTGCTATCGTTGGTTGCTTGAAGAGAGATAGTTTAGATACGGAGTTATTGAATAATCTAGAAACTAAGTTTGGGGCATTGCCGGACTTTGTACCTTGCCAGTGTCTCATTCTAGACGCTTCAACGCTTGTGCTTGGGGGAGTCGAAGATGATAAAAAAGTTGCTGAGCTTTACCACTGTATCCCAACTAAACAATCAAGTTGCGTGAAGCTAGTTATTCAAGATTCAACCATTGTTCTTCCCGAAGACGATGAAGATCTGAACCAATTCGAGCTGCTATGGAGCTGCTCTGAAATGCAGTCCGTAGGACAAGGTGATGATGAAAGCAAGTTTAAGGCATATTAGCACACATAAAAAACTTGATTTTCACACAATCAACGCAGCCATACGGCTGCGTTTTTTTATGCTGGTCTCAAGCTAAAGCTACAAGTCATATGGCGATGAACGGTTATGAACTCACGGGACAGACTGAGCGGATGACAAAATCCGCACTCTCCTCACCCGCCTGCGAGGTTTTTCGATCAGTTTTTTTTCAGTTTTTGTGTACTGAAATTTAGTGGGGATAGTTCCTAGAGTGTCTCGTGGGAAACCATATATATAGCGGGGCTTGCGAGAGAATAGAGCTACTTAGAGCCTAGACTGAGAGTGTTTTGAAAATTTCAAAGATTGAAAATACTTTCAGTAAATTCCAATTTTAATGATCTGGAAAGATCAAAGTGACTTTTGTAAGTGCATGAAAAATAAGTGTTGTTCAGAATTTTGTGAGAAATGTAGATGATCAGGTGAGCGAAGATAAGATCTGATTAAGAGGGCGTAGAGCCTTACTCTATAAGGCTTTAGAGCGAATTATTAAGATAAAGCAGTTTTTCAATTTATGAGACGGTATAATTAAACTCAGATGTCAAAATCACTGTGCAGTTAACGGGACAAAACCGCTGTTTACGTGTTGATGAAGAAGAGGGGAACGAGTGAGTGCTGGACCTATATTGTTATCAGGGTTACAAGCAAAACTCGTTAACTCTTAAGCAGAAACCAAGCAATAAGATTTAAATGTGTCGCCACTTTATCGCCATTTATTATTCTTGTTTCATTTAACTAATTGATTTTATAGGTTAAAAAATTAAAGTGGATATAAAGCTTTACTACGTGCATGACCCAATGTGCAGTTGGTGTTGGGGTTACAAACCAACGCTGGATAAACTAAAACAGCAACTGCCAGGTGTGATTCAGTTTGAGTATGTGGTTGGTGGTCTTGCGCCAGATACTAATTTACCGATGCCGCCCGAGATGCAACAAAAACTCGAAGGTATTTGGAAGCAGATTGAGCGCCAGTTAGGCACTAAGTTTAACTACGATTTCTGGAAGCTTTGTACGCCAGTTAGAAGCACTTACCAATCTTGTCGTGCGGTTATTGCAGCCGGCTTTCAAGACTCTTATGAGCAGATGCTAGAAGCGGTTCAGCATGCGTATTACTTACGTGTGATGCCTCCTCATGAAGAAGCCACTCACTTGCAACTAGCGAGAGAAATTGGCTTGAATGTTCAGCAATTCAAGAATGACATGGATGGCTCTTTCTTAGAAGGTGTGTTCGAAGATCAATTGAGCCTTGCAAAGAGCCTAGGTGTGAGCTCTTACCCTAGCTTGGTTCTTAAAATTAACGACGCTTATTTTCCGATTGCCATCGATTACCTGTCGACAGAACCAACCTTGAAGCTGATTCGTGAGCGTATTATTGACAATATGCCAGCGCAATAACCACAGTTATGAATAACAAAAAGCCGCTCATTGAGCGGCTTTTTCGTAACTAAATGTATATCCATCCAAACAATAGTATTAAAGCACCATTGCTGCAATCCAACCAAAGATGATTAGAGGGATATTGTAATGGATAAAGGTTGGAACGACTGTTTCCCAAATGTGCTCATGTTGACCGTCTGCATTTAGACCAGATGTAGGGCCTAATGTAGAGTCAGAAGCTGGAGAGCCTGCATCACCTAACGCCGCCGCAGTACCTACTAGTGCAATCGTTGCCATCGGCGAGAAACCGAATGCTAGCGCAAGAGGAACATAGATAGTTGCAAGGATTGGAATCGTAGAGAACGATGAACCAATGCCCATTGTTACTAATAGACCAACGATCAGCATCAGTAGTGCAGCTAGAGGCTTATTGTCACCGATGCTGGTTGATAGCGATTGTACTAGTGTTTCAACACCGCCAGTTTGCTTCATTACTGCTGCAAAACCTGCCGCTGCGATCATGATGAAGCCAATCATTGCCATCATGTGTACACCTTTAGTGAACACGTCGTGCGTCTCTTTCCATGCGATAACGCCGCCGAAAGTGAACACCATAAAGCCAGCTAGAGCACCTATAATCATTGAACCCGTGTAAAGCTGAACACCCAATGCAGCGACAATACCAAGTGCCGCAACTAAGATGTGCTTTTTATTGATGACATGATCGGTTTCGTCAACGACTGTCAACTCAGTTTCTTTGTAGACACGCGGTTTACGATAGCTAACAAAGATAGCCAGTAATAGACCAAACAGCATGCCTGCACCTGGCAGTAACATGGCGGTTGGGACTTGGCCTGCAACCACGTTTTCCAAACCGTTGTCATGTAGGTTCTTTAATAGAATGTTGTTTAAGAAAATACCGCCGAAACCAACAGGTAAGATCATGTAAGGTGTGATCAAACCGAAGGTAAGAACACACGCGACCAAACGTCGGTCGAGCTTAAGTTTCGCGAATACGCCCAAAAGAGGTGGAATCAAAATTGGAATAAAGGCGATATGGACCGGAATTACGTTCTGAGATGACATCGTGACAAGCACTAACGCCACCAACACGGCGTACTTTAAGCCAGTAGTGGAAGCGGAGTTTTCTTTACCATTTAAGCGCTTGATAACACTTTTGGCCAGTAGATCCGTGATGCCTGATTTCGAGATGGCAACAGCGAAAGTACCTAACATGGCGTAGCTTAGCGCGATAGTTGCACCGCCACCTAGACCACTTTCAAATGCGGCAACCGTATCCCCAAGGCTCATGCCTGCGACTAGGCCGCCTACGATGGCACTAAACGTGAGGGCAACCACCACGTTTACGCGCATCAATGCTAACACGAGCATGACGCACACTGATATAACGACAGGATTCATACTTTTCCTAATATGTTGTGTTTACTTATTATTCTTCGTCGACAAGCGGCCAACCGCCGAGGGCCTTCCATTTGTTGACAATACCGCAGAATAATTCTGCTGTTTTTTGTGTATCGTAAAGCGCAGAGTGTGCTTCACGGTTATCAAATTCCATCCCGGCTGTTTTGCATGCTTTAGCGAGAACTGTTTGGCCATAAGCAAGGCCACTTAATGTAGCCGTATCAAAAGTAGCAAAGGGATGAAAAGGGACTCTTTTTAGTTTACAGCGTTCATTTGCTGCATTTACAAAACCCAAGTCGAATGCTGCGTTATGAGCAACCATAATTGCACGTGAGCAATCTGCGGCTTTTTGTTCTTTGCGAATAAGCTTATAAATTTCCTTTAGCGCCTCTTGCTCAGAAACAGCACCACGAAGAGGGCTGAAAGGGTCACGAATACCATTGAATTCAAGCGCTTCTTTTTCTAAGTTAGCGCCTTCAAATGGCTCCACATGAAAATGAATGGTGGAGGCCGGATGCAACACGCCATGTTCGTCCATTTTCAACGTAACGGCACAGATTTCTAAAAGTGCATCAGTTTGAGCATTGAAACCAGCGGTCTCAACGTCTACTACCACAGGGAAATAACCACGAAAGCGTTTTTTCAAGGTTAGAGCTTCATTTTCTAGTGTCATGTTGGCTTATTTTTGTGTGACGAAGGCTGCATTATTGCAGATTATACCGATGAGAAAAACCGCAATTTAAGAGAAAACCGGAATTCTATTTTGCATCCAATCAATAAGTTTGTATTGCATATTATGTAGACGTTTATTCGCCATACTTTGCATCATGTAAACCGATAAAACATGAGGAAGTAAAACGCTAAGTGGCGGTTAAGGTGATTGGAACACGGTGGCTCACATTAATGGCAGTGTGACAGATAACCCTATATTGGCGAGATTTTTGCATGCCGGTTGAAGTAATTTTATTGATGCAAATTGACGGCAACAGACTGCCGTTTAAGAGACAGTATTAGATGAAGAAATGGCTGATTACCAGTGGTGTTGTATTTTCGTTGTTTAGCACAAGCAGCTTCGCTTTGATGGGCAAACGTTATGCTGCAACTCCACAGCAATCTCAATGGGAAATGGTGGTCAATACACCATTAGAATGTCAGCTTGTACACCCCATTCCAAGCTTTGGAGATGCGGTATTTTCATCTCGTGCAAATAAAAAAATCAATTTAGACTTTGAGTTAAAAATGCGTCGCCCGATGGGAGAAACACGTAACGTCAGTCTCATTTCTATGCCGCCACCTTGGCGACCAGGTGAACACGCCGATCGAATTACAAACTTAAAGTTTTTTAAACAGTTTGATGGTTATGTCGGAGGGCAAACAGCATGGGGCATTTTGTCTGAGCTGGAAAAAGGCCGTTATCCGACTTTTAGTTACCAAGATTGGCAGAGCCGAGATCAGAGAATTGAAGTCGCATTGTCATCAGTACTGTTTCAAAACAAGTACAACGCGTTTAGCGACTGTATTTCCAACTTATTGAAATACAGTTTCGAGGACATTGCTTTTACGATTTTGCACTACGAAAGACAAGGTGATCAGTTAACCAAGGCTTCTAAAAAGCGTTTATCACAAATTGCAGATTATATCCGACATAATCAAGATATCGATCTCGTGCTGGTGGCGACGTACACAGATTCAACCGATGGTAAAAGTGCGAGTCAAAGTTTATCAGAGCGACGTGCAGAGTCACTTCGTGACTATTTTCAGTCTCTAGGGCTACCGGAAGATCGAATTCAAGTGCAAGGGTACGGCAAGCGTCGTCCTATTGCAGATAACGGTTCGCCAATAGGAAAAGACAAAAACCGCCGAGTCGTGATATCTCTAGGGCGAACCCAAGTGTGATGCATATAAAAACGCCGAAGCTGAAAGCTTCGGCATTTTTGATTTACTGACGTTGTTAATAATATTTTAGTGGTATTTTGCCAAGCACGTTTCGGTGATTCCTGCTGTATAATTTGAATGTTAGTTTAAGCGGAATTTGGCAATGACTTCGCAATTGGTGGCGGTATCGATTTTTTCAACCTGTTTGGCAATAGCCGGATTAGGGTGACGCTTCATAAAGTCTATCAACGCCTTAGTACAGCATCCTATCGAGTCGATAAAGCTTGCACACTCTTTATTTGGGCATTGTGGGATAAGTGTTAAGACCTTCTCAGAGGCCAGTTGAAGGTATTTGAGTTCATAGTCAGTATCTCCAGCCCAACGCCAGAACTGAGCTAAGTTATGACAAGAAATCACAGAAATTAATAATCGCTCGTCCGCCTCAATTTCCACACATTCGCTGATATCTTCACTCAGGCTTAGGGCTTGCTGGTAATGAAGAATGCTGCGAACAGGGTCATCTAGTTGAAGTGCCGTATCGGCTAGAAGTGTGTGTTTTTCCCATTCACTGATCATTATCGTAATCCCGCATATCGAAGTTGCGGATAAATCTAAACGATAACTATTATCAAGTAAAGGGTTTTGTTTATAAAAGGACAGGCAGATCGCAGACCTGCCTGTAATCGGAGTTCAACTTGCAGTACAAGTGATTATTAGAAGTGCCGCTTAGCCTTCAAGACCTGATGAAGCTTGCTTGTTTTGAATAAGCTCAATCATATAACCATCTGGGTCTTTTACGAATGCAATGTGCGTGCTTCCGCCTTTTACTGGACCTGGCTCACGCGTCACATTACCGCCCGCCGCTTTGATAGCGTCGCAAGTTGTGTAGATATCATCAACACCAATGGCGATATGACCAAAAGCAGTACCTAGGTCATACTCAGTTTTACCCCAGTTGTAAGTCAGTTCGATCACTGCACCTTGGGATTCGTCACCATAACCAAGAAACGCTAGCGTGTATTCGTACTCTTTATTTTCGTTAGTACGAAGCAGCTGCATGCCCATAACTTCAGTGTAAAACTTGATGGATTTGTCTAGATCACCTACGCGAAGCATAGTGTGGAGAATTCGACCGTTTGACATTTTTTGCTCCTAGCTTTGATTTACAAATAGCATTAGCTATCTGGGTATACTTTCTCTTTATATTCGCACAAATCTTCGATAATACAGCTACCGCAGCGAGGCTTTCTTGCTACGCACGTATAACGACCATGAAGAATGAGCCAGTGGTGCACATCGAGTTTGAACTCTTTTGGCACAACTTTTAATAGCTTCTGCTCGACATCATCAACCGTTTTTCCCATCGCAAATTTAGTGCGATTCGACACGCGATAAATGTGCGTATCGACGGCAATAGTTGGCCAACCAAAAGCGGTGTTGAGCACGACGTTTGCGGTCTTGCGACCTACGCCTGGTAGCGCTTCTAACGCGGCACGATCTTCAGGAACTTCACCATTGTGTTTTTCCAACAAGATCTTACAAGTCTTGATTGTGTTTTCTGCCTTTGAGTTAAACAAACCGATGGTCTTTATGTATTCTTTTAAGCCATCGACTCCCAAATCAAGAATGCTTTGAGGTGTATTCGCTACAGGGAAAAGCTTGTCGGTGGCTTTATTGACGCTTACATCGGTTGCTTGAGCTGATAGTAATACAGCGATTAGCAGCTCAAAAGGGGAGCTCCAGTTAAGCTCAGTTTGAGGATTCGGATTGTTTTCTCGTAATCGCTCAAGAATTTCGATTCTTTTTATTTTGTTCATTGCTGACTTCCAATACCGTCTCTGCGGTTTATGAAAAAGGCTCCTATGACAGAGCCTTATCTTGTTATGCGTTAGTGACGCGAGCACGTTCTATGGTTGGTTTTTCTTCTTTTGGTTGACGTGCCTGAATTGAATTATCTATGACATTTTTGAGCGCTATCAACAGCCCAACACCGATAAATGCACCAGGTGGGAGAAGCGCTAACAGGAAGCTATTGTCAAATTGGAAAACTTGAATCCGTAGAGCTGAAGCCCAGTCTCCTAGGAGAAGGTCTGCTCCGTCGAATAGTGTGCCATTACCAATCAATTCGCGCATGGCACCTAAAACAACCAAGACGCTCGTCATACCAAGGCCCATCCACAAACCATCTAGCGCAGCGGGTGCAACATCATTTTTTGACGCGTAAGCTTCTGCTCGGCCAATAATAATGCAGTTCGTTACAATCAGAGGAATAAAGATACCTAGAGACAGGTACAAACCGTACGCATAGGCATTCATTAACAACTGAACGCAGGTAACGAGTGAGGCAATGATCATAACGAATACAGGTATACGGATCTCTTTTGGCACATAGTTACGAATAAGAGAAACTGTTACGTTGGATCCAACTAGCACGAGTAAGGTTGCAATACCAAGACCTAATGCATTGGTTATCGTGGAAGAAACCGCTAGCAGTGGACATAAGCCCAGCAGTTGTACGAGAGCGGGGTTGTTACTCCACATACCGTTTTTCATCAGTAATTTATTCTCATTCATTACTGCTCTCCTTCACAGCCTAACGGCTGGTTAAGAATGTCTTCACGAGATTGGTTTACGTAGTTAACGGTATTTCGCACCACTTTTACGACGGCTCTTGGCGTGATCGTTGCACCAGTAAATTGATCGAAATCGCCGCCATCTTTACGAACTTTCCACGAATTCCAATTGTTTTCCGTGACTTGTTTTCCTGTAAAGCTCAGGATCCAGTCGGTGACACGAAGATCGATTTTATCGCCCAGACCAGGGGTTTCTTGGTGGTTTAGGACGCGTGTCCCCAAAATATTGCCCTGATTATCAATCCCAGTAATCACTTTTATCTCACCATTGTAGCCATCTGGCGCGATAGATTCTATTGCGATTGCTATTGGTTCACCATTCTTCGTGGCGAGGTAGGCTGGCATCGCACGTAATGTCCCCAGATCTGGAGACGTGACCATTGTACAAGCTTGCGTGAGTGCGTTGTCATGCATGTTTTCTGGAATGACTTGATTCAAAACAGAAAGTAATTGTTTTTGCTCTTGTACCTTGATTTGGTCTTTTGTTAGGTACTGAGTAAGGGCGACTAATCCGGTTGTTGCACATGCAAATATCGCGAGTGTCAGACCATTTTTTCTAATAGCGGTTAACATGTTTACCTCAGTGACCGTAAGTTCTAGGTTTGGTGTAGTAATCGATCAGTGGCACACACATATTTGCAAGCAACACTGCAAATGCAACACCATCTGGGAAACCGCCCCAACTGCGAATGATAAAAACCAAAGCACCAATAAGCGCACCGAAGATTAAACGTCCTTTGACGGTGGTAGACGCCGAAACGGGATCGGTTGCAATAAAGAATGCGCCAAGCATGGTTGCACCAGATAACAAGTGTAAAACTGGCGACGCAGTTTCCCCTGGCGTCAGCAACGTGAACACTAGGCTAAACAGAGTCAGACTCGCAAGGAAACCTGCTGGAATATACCATTGGATGATACGCTTTTTGATCATGACTATGCCGCCAAGAAGGTAAGCAAGGTTTACCCATTGCCAACCAATACCACCTAAGCCATCAAATATTGGCTGCGACATTACTTCGCTTGGAGTGGCACCTGTAAGAATGCCAGTCTTAAATGCATCAAGTGGTGTCGCCATTGTCACGCCGTCAACACCTGAGCGAACTTGCTGAAGTGATAAGCCGTCGTAATCATAGCCCGTAAAAATTAAAGAGAGTGTATCTGCAAAATTTACATGATCAGGTATGAGTGATGTCGGTGCACTCCAACTCGTCATTTGTACTGGGAAAGAGATCAACAAGACCACATAAGCGACCATTGCAGGGTTGAATAAGTTTTGTCCAAGGCCACCATAGAGGTGTTTAGCAATTACTATCGCAAAAATAAGCCCGATCACCATAATCCACCACGGAGACCATGGTGGTATAGCAACGGCTAACAACCAAGCGGTAACTATTGCACTGTTATCACGTAGCGCTCTCATTGGTGAGCGTTTACGACAGATCATGACTAAGGCTTCAAGGGATACAGCGACTGCAATGGCAAAAATCAGCTGAATAAGCGTACCCCAGCCAAAGAAGTAGGTTTGAGCTACTAAACCTGGAAGTGCGCAAAGTGCCACCCATTTCATTAAGTCTGGCGTACTACGACGACTGTGGGTATGCGGTGAACTGGCAATAAAAAACGACACTACTCGTTCTCCTCAGTATTATTTTTATTAGCTTCTTGTTGCGCTTTGCGTGCCTTCGCGCGCGCAATTGCTGCGGCAACCGCGGCTTTCTTCGGATCCACTTCTGGTTCTTCGGAGGTTGCTTCTTCAACAGGCTCTGTTTGCGTTTCTTGCTTCGCTTTGCGCGCTTTGGCTCGAGCGATGGCAGCAGCCACGGCGGCTTTTTTCGGATCGTCGGTTTGCTCGGCACGTGCTTCAGCTTCTTCCGCTTCAGTTGAGTCTGCTTGTTTCGCTTTACGAGCCTTCGCGCGCGCAATTGCTGCGGCAACCGCGGCTTTCTTCGGATCCACTTCTGGTTCTTCGGAAGTTGCTTCTTCAACAGGCTCTGTTTGCGTTTCTTGCTTAGCTTTACGCGCTTTGGCACGTGCAATGGCAGCTGCCACGGCGGCTTTTTTCGGATCTTCGGTTTGCTCGGCTGGTGCTTCAGCTTCTTCCGCTTCAGCTGAGTCTGCTTGCTTCGCTTTTCGCGCTTTGGCTCGAGCAATTGCAGCGGCAACTGCGGCTTTTTTCGGATCGTCGGTTTGCTCGGCAGGTGCGTCAGCTTCTTCCGCTTCGGTTGAGTCTGCTTGCTTCGCTTTGCGCGCTTTGGCTCGAGCAATTGCAGCGGCAACTGCGGCTTTTTTCGGATCGTCGGTCTGCTCGGCAGGTGCGTCAGCTTCTTCCGCTTCAGTTGAGTCTGCTTGCTTCGCTTTACGTGCTTTGGCACGTGCAATGGCAGCAGCAACCGCGGCTTTCTTCGGATCGCTGTCTTGCTGTGCAGACGTTTCCGATTCTACAGATTCAGTTGAATCTTCTTGTTGTGCTTTTTTCGCTTTAGCTCGGGCGATGGCGGCCGCAACTGCCGACTTTTTATCATCAGCGTTATTGTCTGGCGTTTCGCCTTGTTCTTTTTGCGCTTTCCGTTCGCGAGCAAGACGTTTGCGTTCTTCGCGCAGTTTTGCCATTTCTGAGTTATCAGGTTCACTAGAGCCTGCTTTAGCTGCTGCCGCTTGTTTCGCCTTCGCTTTGGCAATGGCTGCCGCTACGGCTGGTTTTACTGCTGGCTCTGTTTTTTCTGTGGTTTCTGTCTTTTGAGCTTTCACTCGTGCGATCGCTGCTGCTATCGCATCATCGCCGCCAGAAGACTTCATCTCTTTACGGCGCTGATCGGCAGCTTTCTTGAAGCGATTTTCACGTTCTGCTTTTTCGCGTTCCATACGCGCTTTTTTCTCTTCAAAACGCAGTTTTGCTCGCTCTGCAGCTTCCGCTTCTTGTGTTCTAGTTCTAATTTCTGCTTTCGCTTGGCGGTAGTACTGTACGAGCGGAATTTCACTTGGACATACAAACGCACAAGCGCCGCACTCGATACAATCCTTTAAGTTTAATTCTTCGAGTTTGTCATACTCTTCAGCTTTTGCATGCCATTGCAGTTGTTGAGGCAGCAGCGAAGCAGGGCACGCTTCTGCACATTGGCTACAGCGAATACATTCCATCTCATACTGGTGCGGAGAGATCTCACGACGAGTCGGAGCAAGGATACAGTTTGCTGTCTTGGTAATCGGCACTTGGGAGTGAGGAAGGGTAAAGCCCATCATTGGCCCACCCATAATTAAACGCTGTAACTTCTTATCTGCTTTATAGCCAAACTCATCCAACAGTGCTTGTACTGGTGTCCCTAACAATGCCCAAACGTTGCGTGGTTGTTTGAAGGTTTTACCAGTGAGAGTCACGATGCGCTTTATCATCGGTTCACCGTCGATGACTGCGCGTTTTATAGCGTAAAGAGAACCAACATTCTGAACCAAAATACCAATATCGGCTGGAATCGCGCCACTTGGTACTTCTTTATTGGTTAAAATTTTGATCAGCTGTTTTTCACCGCCAGAAGGGTATTTAGTCGGGATAACGCGAATAACGATATCTTTGTTTATAGCCGCAGCTTCTAGCGCTTTGATTGCTTCTGGCTTGTTGTCTTCAATGCCAATAATCGTGAGCTTTGGTGTCAGGATATGTTCGACAATTTCGATACCTTGAATAAGCTCTTCGGCATGTTCTTGCATGAGCTTGTCATCAGACGTGATGTATGGCTCGCACTCTGCTGCATTAACGATAAGAATCTCGGTACGAGCAAAACCTGATTGGATTTTTTTTGCAGTAGGGAAGCCTGCGCCACCCATACCAGAAATACCAGCGAGACGAATAATATCAATCAGTGCGTCAGGGGTTTCTTGTTGGTAATCTGCGACGGGGTTTCTTTCACACCATGCATCTTTCCCATCAGGCGTGATGACTGCGCACAACTCACTTAACCCAGAAGGGTGCGCGACAGTTCGTGGCTCAATCGCGGTGAGCGTACCTGATGTTGGAGCATGCACTGGAACCGTAAAGCCGGTCTCCGATTGCGTTAATGGCTGACCTTTTAATACGTAGTCACCTTCGGCAACCAGTAGGTTACCCGCTTTACCAATGTGCTGTTTTAGCGGCAATACAATTTCTGACGGGATAGCCGCATGAGCGAGTTCAGTTTTGTTGGACTGCTTTTTATTTTCTGCCGGATGCACACCACCTGGGAAATCCCAAAGCGCGCCTGTACGAATTTGTTCAATCAAAGACAACATGTGAAACCTTACTTAATTGAATCTTTCACGTTCGCTGCATTGTCGGCAGCATCCGTAATGTTAAGTACCGGAATGGAGTGAAGTTGCCACTTCCAGCTTTCTGTGGTCGTTGCCACAGGAATCATTTCAATACAATCAGTCGGACATGGGGCAACACACAAGTCACAGCCCGTACATTCGTCTTTGATTACGGTATGGACCGCCTTTGTTCCGCCTACAATTGCATCCACCGGACACGCCTGAATACACTTAGTGCAGCCAATACACATGTCTTCATGAATAAACGCAACGGTTGGAATTTTGCTGTCGAGATCGTGCGCAGATTCTTCTGGCTCAACACCCATTAAGTCGGCGAGCTTTTCGATTGTTGCCTGACCACCAGGTGGACATTTGTTTATGTGGTCGCCATTTGCAATTGCTTCAGCATAAGGGCGGCAACCAGGGTAGCCACATTGACCGCATTGAGTTTGCGGTAAAATGGCGTCGATTTGATCCACAATAGGGTCCGCTTCAACTTTAAAGCGAATAGAAGCAAAACCAAGTATCGCGCCGAAAATCGCAGCCAGAACCGCTAACGCGATAATCGCAATTAAAATCGTACTCATCGCTTACTTCACCAAACCTGTAAAGCCCATAAAGGCGAGTGACATTAAACCTGCTGTAATCATTGCTATTGATGCACCTTTAAAAGGTACAGGAACGTCGGCGGCGGCTATGCGCTCTCGCATGGATGCAAAAAGTATCAACACCAATGAGAAACCAACAGCGGCGCCGAAGCCGTAGATGATCGATTCAATAAAGTTATGGTTTTCATTAATGTTAAGAAGTGCCACGCCCAATACTGCGCAGTTTGTTGTGATCAGCGGTAAGAAAATGCCAAGCAAGCGATAAAGCGTCGGGCTGGTTTTGTGCACAACCATTTCGGTGAACTGCACCACAACGGCTATCACCAAAATAAAACTCATGGTTCGAAGGTACTCAATACCTAGTGGACGAAGGATGTAGCTTTCCACTAAATACGCACACACTGACGCGAGCGTTAGCACAAAAGTTGTCGCTAAGCCCATACCTATTGCTGTTTCCAGTTTTTTGGACACACCCATGAAAGGACATAGGCCCAAAAACTTCACCAGTACAAAGTTGTTCACCAGCACAGTGCCGACCAACAACAAAACATATTCGGTCATAGTTATTACGTTCTTAAAATCCGATCTTGATATTATCGTGTTTTGTGACACCAATAACAACCAGTGAACGATGTGGTTTTACATACACGATGGAAAAATAGTCGTCTAATTGATGTATTTTGATGAATCAATAAGAAATTGAATCGTTTGCTGAATGTATTGTTAGCGAGAGGATACTACCTATTAATTTTCATCTAATGTGTGATTTTAAAAAAAGCCCGCCTCTCCCAGGTAGAAAAGAGAAGCGGGCAATGCATATTTACAAGCTAATTATTTAAATCTTCTGAGTGCTTGATGGACTATGTTTATATCTTACTTGTGAAAGTACGAGTGATGACGTCTTGCTGTTGCTCTGTCGTTAGAGAGTTAAAACGTACCGCATAACCAGACACTCGAATCGTCAACTGAGGGTATTTCTCTGGATGTTCAACCGCATCCAATAACATCTCTCGGTCTAGAACGTTGACGTTAAGGTGTTGACCACCTTCAATCGCAATGCCCTCGTTGCTTGCTTCGTGATGGAAGTAACCATCCATTAGCGCGGCTAGGTTTTTCTTCTGACTTAATTCATCTTTACCCAATGCGTTCGGCACAATTGAGAAAGTGTAAGAAATACCATCTTTAGCGTAAGCGAACGGTAATTTAGACACCGATGCCAGAGACGCAACCGCCCCTTTTTCATCACGACCGTGCATTGGGTTTGCACCCGGCCCAAAAGGCATACCTGCGCGACGGCCATCAGGTGTATTACCCGTTTTTTTACCGTAAACCACGTTAGATGTGATTGTTAAAATCGATTGAGTTGGCACTGCTTCGCGGTAGGTGTGCATCTTCTGAATTTTCTTCATGAAGCGCTCAACTAGATCACAAGCGATGTCATCAACACGGGCATCGTTGTTGCCAAATTTTGGATAATCACCTTCGATTTCAAAATCAACGGCGATGCCATCTTCATCACGAACAGGTTTCACGGTCGCGTATTTAATTGCCGCCAAAGAGTCAGCGACAACAGACAGACCTGCAATACCACACGCCATGGTGCGGTGCACGTCGCGATCCATCAATGCCATCAGTGATGCTTCGTAGCTGTAACGGTCATGTGAGTAATGGATGATGTTCAACGCTGTGACGTATTGCGTTGCTAGCCACTCCAACATATTGTCGAAACGAGGCATCAAAGCGTCAAAGTCGAGAATTTCATCTTGAACTTTGTCCACTACCGGACCCACTTGCGCTTTCGATTTTTCATCGATACCACCATTGATGGTGTAAAGCAGTGCTTTTGCAAGGTTGGCACGTGCACCAAAGAATTGCATGTGCTGACCAACAATTTGCGGGCTCACACAACAGGCAATCGCGTAGTCGTCATTGTCGAAATCAGGACGCATTAGATCGTCGTTTTCGTATTGAACCGAAGAGGTATCAATCGACACTTTTGCAGCATATTGTTTGAACGCTTCAGGCAATTGCTCTGACCAAAGAATCGTCATATTTGGTTCAGGAGCAGGGCCCATAGTATGCAGCGTATGTAAGTATCGGAATGTCGTTTTAGATACTAGTGTACGGCCATCAACACCCATACCTGCCATGGCTTCGGTTGCCCAGATTGGGTCGCCAGAAAACAATGAATCGTATTCTGGTGTGCGTAGGAAGCGAACCATGCGTAGCTTCATGATGAAGTGGTCAATCATTTCTTGCGCTTGTGATTCATCAATCAAACCGTTTGCGATATCGCGCTCTAGATAGACGTCTAGGAAAGTCGAAGTACGGCCCAGTGACATTGCTGCGCCGTTTTGCGATTTAACCGCCGCTAGGTAGCCAAAGTAGGTAAATTGGATCGCTTCTTGTGCTGTTTTTGCAGGTAGCGACATATCAATGCCGTATTTCAGACCCATTTGACGAATGTCTTCAAGTGCTTGAACTTGATCGGCTATTTCTTCGCGAAGACGAAGTGTTTTCTCAAGATCGTTGCCTTGTTCTAAGAACGTTTGTGTTGAATTGTATTGTTCTTTTTTGTCTGCTTTTAAGAAGTCGATACCGTATAGGGCGAGACGGCGATAGTCACCAATGATACGACCACGGCCATAAGCATCAGGAAGGCCCGTGATGATGCCGGATTTACGACAGGCTAGAATTTCTTTGGTGTAAAGGTCGAAACACGATTTGTTGTGAGTTTTACGGTATTCAGTGAAGATCTTTTCAACCGTTGGATCCAGTTCGCGGCCATAAACTTCGCACGAGTTTTTTACCATGCGAATCCCGCCATTGGCGATGATTGCACGTTTTAGCGGTTGATCAGTTTGTAAGCCAACGATCTTTTCCAGATCTTTGTTGATGTAGCCTGCATCGTGGGAAGTGATTGTTGAGGGCAAGTCTGTGTCAAAATCAATAGGGGCGTGTGTGCGGCTTTCTTGTTTTATGCCTTCAAGCACTTGGTTCCATAATGCTGAAGTGGATTTGCTAACCTCGGCTAAGAAAGACTCGTCTCCCTCATAGGGTGTATAGTTTTTTTGGATGAAGTCACGAGTGTTGACAGAGTTTTGCCATTCACCAGCAGTAAATCCAGCCCATGCATCTAGCATGTCAGTTGTCGGAATAGTCATAAGTAAATCCCTAAGTTATTGATAATTAGAATGGAGGCGACGAGTAGGACGGAACCATCCTTAACCCTTTTAATCGTATGGATTTATTTATTATGAGTAAAATGAATGCTTTTCATTTTTTCAATGATTAAATTGCATTAATAATAGATTCAATTAGTTATGATTGTTTTTTTGCTAGGAAAGAGACAGAATTAAATGTGTGGTACTGTGAGAACACTATCTATGACAATGTTATGAGTTCTGTAATTTGAACTTATTTCGGTGTGATTTTATGGCGCCTAGATTGGCTTAGATTTCCTGGCGATTAAGATACAAAAAAAGCCGTGTCTTGCGACACGGCTTTTCTATAATCTGGCTCCTCCTGCTGGGCTCGAACCAGCGACCTGCGGATTAACAGTCCGTCGCTCTACCAACTGAGCTAAGGAGGAATTGCTTTGCTTGAAAGCGGGACGAATCTTACCGAGCACTCAAACTACTGTCAACAGTAAAAAAATACATTTTTAGCAAAAAATATTGAGTTAAGGGCTTTACTTTTCTGTATGGCTTGCCAGTAAAGGCTCGAGGTTAGTTATCCACTAAATTTGTGGATAAGTATGTTGATGAGATCTGGGTAAAGAAAGTTGATATGCAACTAAGTTTTTATTTAATGAATTTTTAGTCGGAGTTATGCGTAAAATAAGCAAATAAAACAAAGATTTATCGATGTTAATCAAAAGGTATTCAAAGTGGATAAAAATCAATCTTTTGGGGATAAGAAAGTTTTAAGCTAATTTTTGGGGAAAAGTTGTGGAAACTATAATGTGAAGAATGTGTGTAGCTCTTCAACTAGGGCGAAGTACTATATCAGAGTCACTTTTGTATGGCTATAGCATTCTAGACAAACAAGAAAATTTATTAACAATGATGGTTAAATTCTCGATAGACGTAGATTTCATTAGCTAAGGTGTATATATATACAGCCAAAGCGCAGTAAAATTGAGGAAGGGTATGAGTAAAGTCTATGAATTGGTCTCCGATTATCAGCCGTCGGGCGATCAACCAGGAGCGATCAATCAGTTGCTTGAGGGGCTCGATGCTGGGCTAGCACATCAAACATTGTTGGGGGTCACAGGCTCAGGTAAAACCTTCACACTAGCGAATGTGATTGCTCAAGCCCAACGACCTGCAATATTACTTGCGCCAAACAAAACGCTTGCTGCTCAGTTATATGGTGAGATGAAGTCATTCTTTCCTAATAATGCGGTTGAGTATTTTGTTTCTTACTATGATTACTACCAACCTGAAGCATATGTTCCCACAACAGATACTTTCATTGAAAAGGACGCTTCGGTTAACGCCCACATTGAGCAAATGAGACTGTCTGCCACTAAAGCTTTATTGGAACGGAAAGACGCTATTATCGTTGCTTCGGTTTCAGCTATCTATGGTTTGGGTGATCCGGAATCCTACTTACAAATGATGCTTCATTTGCGACGTGGAGATGTGATTGATCAGCGTGATATGCTTCGTCGCCTAGCGGAGCTCCAATACTCACGCAATGATGTTGCTTTTGAGCGAGGGCAGTTCCGTGTCCGTGGCGAGGTGATTGATATATTCCCTGCTGAATCAGACCAAGACGCTGTGCGCGTTGAGATGTTTGACGATGAGGTGGATTGCATCAGTGTGTTCGACCCATTGACAGGCGTGGTGAAACAACGAGACTTGCCGCGCTATACCATCTATCCCAAGACGCACTATGTGACGCCAAGAGATCGCATTCTTGAAGCGATTGAAAATATTAAAGTCGAACTAGAAGTGCGCAAAAAGCAGCTTCTAGATAACAACAAGCTACTGGAAGAGCAGCGAATTAGCCAGCGCACTCAATTCGATATCGAAATGATGAATGAGTTGGGCTTTTGCTCCGGTATCGAAAACTATTCTCGTTATCTCAGTGGACGCTCGGAAGGTGAGCCGCCACCAACCCTGTTTGACTACTTACCTCATGATGGCTTGTTGATCATCGATGAATCTCACGTGACAGTACCGCAGATAGGTGCCATGTATAAAGGTGACCGTTCGCGTAAAGAAACGCTAGTGGAGTTTGGTTTCCGGTTACCTTCAGCTTTGGATAATCGTCCACTGAAGTTTGAGGAGTTTGAAGCACTAGCGCCACAAACGATTTTCGTCTCTGCTACGCCTGGAAATTACGAACTAGAAAAATCGGCGGGTGATGTAGCGGATCAAGTCGTTCGTCCTACAGGCTTGCTTGACCCTGAGTTGGAAGTTCGCCCAGTAGCGACCCAAGTCGACGACCTATTGTCTGAGATCCGTATTCGCGCTGCTAAAGATGAACGAGTTCTGGTTACAACACTGACCAAACGAATGGCTGAAGATCTCACCGAATACCTTCACGAACATGATGTTAAGGTACGTTATTTACACTCAGACATTGATACTGTTGAGCGTGTGGAAATTATCCGTGACCTTCGTCTTGGGGAATTTGACGTGCTGGTGGGAATAAACTTATTGAGAGAGGGCCTGGATATGCCAGAGGTCTCGTTAGTTGCAATTTTGGATGCGGATAAAGAGGGCTTCTTGCGGTCTGAACGCTCACTCATTCAGACCATTGGTCGTGCTGCACGAAACATCGAAGGTAAGGCGATTTTATACGCTGACCGAATCACCAACTCAATGAAAAAGGCGATGGATGAAACTAACCGTCGTCGCGAGAAGCAGGAAGCGTACAACGAAGAAATGGGTATTTCGCCACAAGCGCTCAAACGAAATATCAAAGACATCATGGAACTTGGCGATATCACTAAGTCTAAACGCCAGCGTAACACTAAACAGGTACCATTATCGAAAGTGGCGGAGCCTTCGCAAACTTACGAGGCACTGTCCCCTCAGCAGCTAGAAAAAGAAATCAGTCGACTGGAGGCAGCGATGTATCAGCATGCGCAAGATTTAGAATTTGAGTTAGCGGCACAAAAGCGTGACGAGATTGAAAAACTACGAGCGCAGTTCATCGCAAATAGTTGAACAAACTTACCGATTTAACTATCCAAGCATTTTAGGTCGCTTGTAAAAAAAGAAGCCAATAGGCAGTCGGGTCTATTGGCTTGTTTTGTGAACATATCGTTCACTAACAACGTCAGTTGGCTAGGTGACCCGAGGGGTCACTATCGTTACAGCATGGTTTGTGCCACTTTTTAAATAATTGATATTATTTTTGAATTTTTTCCTTTGCCCATAATTTAGCTAATGTTATTTGCAAAATGCAAAGCGTAATGCGATTATTGTTTAAAACACAACAAAATAATAGCTAGGTTATGCAACAAAAACCCGAAGGCCCAAAGTCTCGTTACCTTTTAATGGTCGAGGACACCGCATCTGTTGCGGCTCTGTACCGCTCATACCTGACACCGCTTGGCATAGATATCAATATTGTCGGCACAGGTAGGGATGCCATTGAGAGCCTAAATCATCGAATTCCAGATCTTATTTTACTCGATCTCCGTCTGCCAGATATGACGGGGATGGACGTTTTACATGCCGTTAAAAAGAGTCATCCCGACGTACCTATAATCTTTATGACCGCTCACGGTTCTATCGATACCGCTGTCGAGGCCATGCGTCATGGCTCACAAGACTTTCTAATTAAACCGTGTGAAGCAGACCGTTTACGTGTCACGGTTAACAATGCAATTCGTAAAGCGACCAAGCTAAAAAATGAAGCCGATAATCCAGGCAATCAGAGCTATCAGGGGTTTATCGGCAGTAGCCAAACCATGCAGCAGGTTTACCGTACGATAGATTCCGCGGCGAGCAGTAAAGCGAGTATTTTTATCACTGGTGAAAGTGGTACTGGTAAAGAGGTATGTGCCGAGGCAATCCACGCAGCAAGTAAACGTGGTGACAAACCTTTTATTGCAATTAACTGTGCTGCAATTCCAAAAGATTTGATTGAGAGTGAACTGTTTGGTCACGTAAAAGGGGCCTTTACTGGTGCTGCGAATGATCGTCAAGGTGCTGCTGAGTTAGCGGATGGCGGCACACTTTTTCTAGATGAGCTTTGTGAGATGGACTTGGATTTACAAACCAAGTTGCTACGATTTATTCAAACGGGCACATTCCAAAAAGTGGGTTCCTCAAAAATGAAGAGCGTGGATGTGCGCTTTGTTTGTGCCACTAACCGTGATCCTTGGAAAGAGGTACAAGAAGGTCGATTCCGTGAAGATTTGTACTATCGTTTGTATGTCATTCCTTTGCATTTACCGCCTTTACGCGAACGAGGCGAAGATGTTATTGAAATTGCATACTCACTGTTAGGTTACATGTCACACGAAGAAGGAAAAAGCTTCATACGTTTTGCGCCTGATGTCATCGAGCGATTCAACAGCTATGAGTGGCCGGGTAACGTTCGTCAGTTACAAAACGTGCTACGCAATATCGTTGTTCTAAACAACGGTAAAGAGATTACGTTGGACATGTTACCGCCACCGTTGAATCAACCGCTTGACCGTCCGTCGTCTGTGGCTAAATTAATTGAGCCGAAAGCGATGACCGCATCTGAGATTATGCCATTATGGATGACGGAAAAAATGGCAATCGAGCAAGCGATTGAAGCATGTGATGGCAATATTCCTCGAGCGGCGGGATACCTTGATGTCAGTCCGTCGACGATTTACCGCAAGTTACAGGCATGGAACGGCAAGGAAGAGCGGCAAAAAGTATGAGTGTAAATGTATTAAATCAGCAAAAAATAGATGAACTGTCGATGGAAATTGGCAGTGACAACGTACCTGTACTGTTCGATATCTTCCTAGGAGAAATGGATACCTATATCGAGAACTTATCCCAACTACAGGGGGCAGAGCGATTAGCTTACTCAAAAGAAATCAGCCACGCGTTGAAAAGTAGTGCTGCGAGCTTTGGGGCAGATCGCCTTTGTGAACTGGCGATGTCCATAGACAAAAAAGCGAAAGCCGGTGAGTTAACTGCTGAGTCTGAGGTGTTAGAGGTTATGTTCGATCTTTTGCACGAAACTCGAGATGCTTATCGCTCTTGGCGACAGTAGCTATTTATTCCTATTAACCATTTTTCTTAGTAAACATCTGTTCTTACTGGATGCCTGAACTAAAACCCTTCGATGACAGAAGGGTTTTCATTATCAATAAACAACTTAAAAGAGGGCGCTAGTCAGGTAACGTGCTCCTAGATAGAAAGTTGTAGCTGATTTTCAATCGCTAGTTTGAGCTTGTTTCTATCGTGACGCCAGTCTCGGTTAGAGGAGGCGAGTGACTCCGTCACTACATTCCATTGACTTAAGACGTCTTGCTCGGTTTTCTCTGCTAGAACCACGTCTATTTTTCTTCCTTGACAGGCACGTTCACACCATTCTAATTTTTGAGCCATCGTCATTCGTCCCGCTGGGCCGTATTCTGGACTCAGGTTAGCAACAAAAATGACTTTTGCTTTTGTGTTTGCTGCAATCGCTTTGCCGAGTTCAGGCAGCAATAAAGGAGGCATGATACTAGTTAAAAAACTGCCAGGGCCAAGAATAATCGCGTCCGCTTCCGCCAAAGCTGTGATGGCTTCTTTGGTAGCAGGCACTTCTGGTGAAAGATCCAAACGTCGCAAGTCTGCTTTCATTTCGTCGACATTTGTTTCTCCCGTAACCCACTTCCCATCTACGGATAACGCGGAAAGATCCGAAGGGTGTTCGGACATAGGAAGGATGTTAACGTCGACTTTTAACATATTGCGAATCAGATTAATGGCATCTAAAGGTCTGACCGATAAGTTATCGAGTGCAGTAAGCATCAAATTACCAAGATTATGACCATCAAGTTCGCCAGTTCCTTTGAAGCGATATTCAAACATCATAGAACTGATCGAAGGCTCTGTAATGAGCTGATTAATACAGTTACGTGTGTCTCCCCAAGCGATTCCTCCTTGGCAGTGACGAATTCTTCCTGTTGAACCACCATTGTCAGTCGTGGCAACAATCCCAGTTGCATTGCTGCCAAAATCTCGTAATGCGGCCAGCATTCGACCTAAGCCATGACCACCGCCAACAGCGACCACTTTTTTATCTGTGTAGATATTCATTATGTTCTTCTAATAATCTAATAAAAAACGGCTACAATTTATCTTAAGGAGTGTCTTAAAGGTACTCACTTAGCGGTAAATTGTGTCTCTAGAGAGTTTTTTATCACTCAAGTCTGGATTCCATTACAAATATTAAGTATTTTACACCGCAAAGCTATCAGAGATTTCATATCTCTGGTTGCCATAACTCCGAGCTCACTATTGCTAAGTCCTTGGATAAGCGTTTTGAGCCAGTGGCATACTGTCACAAGGGCATGATTGGAAATGGCCATGCCTCCCGTGTTTGGAAAGGTGTTCCGTGGCGCAACAATTCGAAGACAAATTTCATCGTAAGTTTTATTACTTGCGTCTGTCTGTGACCGACGTATGTAATTTCAAATGTACCTATTGCCTTCCTGATGGCTATAAGCCTTCGGGCAATAAAAACTCGTCTTTTTTATCTCTCCCTGAAATCAAACGGGTCGTAAAAGCATTCGCTGATTGTGGCACGTCAAAAGTGCGCATCACTGGTGGTGAGCCTAGCTTACGCAAAGATTTTACCGACATTATCCATTCAGTAGCGGCGACGCCTGGCATTCAAAAAGTTGCAACGACAACCAACGGCTATCGCATGGCAAAACAAGTCGCAGATTGGCGTGAAGCGGGTTTAACCCACATTAATGTCAGTGTGGATAGCCTTGACCCGCGTATGTTTCATCAAATCACAGGTGAAAATAAGTTTACTGAAGTCATGAATGGTATCGAACGTGCGTTCGAGGTCGGTTATGAGCAAGTAAAAGTTAATGTGGTGTTGATGAAAGATCTGAACCATCACGAGCTGCCAGCGTTTCTTAACTGGATAAAAGATCGTCCAATCCAACTGCGTTTCATTGAGTTGATGCAAACGGGTGAGATGGATGAGCTATTTAATAAGCACCATGTATCCGGAGTGGCAATTCGTAACCAGCTAATTGCAAATGGTTGGTTGCTGAAAGTGCGCTCGCATAATGATGGTCCTGCGCAAGTATTTGTTCATCCTGATTACAAGGGTGAAATAGGTCTTATCATGCCTTATGAAAAAGACTTTTGTGAAAGCTGCAACCGACTGCGCGTTTCTGCGATGGGTAAGCTGCACCTATGTCTGTTTGGAGACCACGGTGTAGAATTGCGTGATCTTTTGGAACGTGATGAGCAAGAGAGTGAGCTTATTGAACGTATCCAGGCGCAGTTACAAACCAAGTCGGTAAGCCATTTCTTGCATGATGGCAATACTGGTATGACGCCACACCTCGCGTCTATCGGCGGCTAACTTCATTCAATTTTTAGAGCGAGTTCACTGATAAGCTGGCTCTAACTTTTTCCGAATCGATACCAAGCGTATCAAAGCTAATTAAGAGAATAGGTGAACAAATGGGTCACGCTGAAAGCAAATTCCAACCTGCAAATATTGCCGTTCTAACGGTATCTGACACTCGTTCTGAAGAAAACGATACCTCTGGTCGTTACCTAGCTGAGCATGCTCAAGAAGCGGGTCACAACGTAGTAGACAAGCAAATTGTTATTGATGACATGTACAAGATCCGCGCGATTGTTTCTCAATGGATTGCTGATGAAAGCGTACAAGCGATCATGATTACTGGCGGTACAGGTTTCACCTCACGTGATAGCACGCCAGAAGCACTTAAGCCTCTATTTGATAAAGAAGTTGAAGGTTTTGGTGAGTTGTTCCGTATGGTGTCGTACGAAGAGATCGGTACGTCTACGATTCAGTCTCGTGCGATTGCTGGTTTTGCTAACCACACCGTGATCTTCGCAATGCCTGGTTCAACTGGTGCGTGTCGCACAGGCTGGACAAAAATTATTAAACAGCAGTTGGATGCAAGTCATCGCCCTTGTAACTTCATGCCACACCTATCTGTATAACCTTTCCTAAAAGCGAAGGAAAAATAATGACCCAATTTACACATATCAATGCTTCTGGCGAAGCAAACATGGTTGACGTGTCAGCAAAAACGGAGACGGTTCGTGAAGCTCGTGCTGAAGCATTTGTTCACATGGCCCCAGAAACACTTCAACTGATTGTCTCTGGCCAGCACCACAAAGGTGATGTATTTGCGACGGCTCGTATTGCTGGTATTCAAGCTGCGAAGAAAACCTGGGATTTGATTCCACTTTGTCATCCGCTACTACTCTCTAAAGTTGAAGTTCAACTGGAAGCTATCGAAGCAGAAAACAAAGTTCGCATCGAATCAGTATGTAAACTTGCGGGTAAAACTGGTGTGGAAATGGAAGCGCTCACGGCAGCTTCCGTTGCTGCTCTAACGATTTACGATATGTGTAAAGCAGTACAAAAAGACATGGTCATTGGTCAAGTTCGTCTACTAGAGAAAACGGGTGGTAAATCTGGTCACTTTAAGGTGGAATCATGATTAAAGTACTTTTCTTTGCTCAAACTCGCGAGCTGATTGGCATCGACAGTGTCGAGTTAGACGGGCCGTTTGAAACGGTGGAATCCATTCGTGCACATCTAGTGGAAGAAGGCACTAAGAAAGATGGCAAGTGGGATTTAGCACTCGAGTCAGGAAAGCTACTTGCTGCAGTGAACCAATCTATCGTCCCTCTGGATACACAAGTAAAAGCAGGTGATGAAGTTGCGTTTTTCCCGCCGGTAACTGGGGGTTAAGATGGATTCTCGTGTTTCTGTACAAATTGAAGACTTTTCGGTTGAGCAAGAATATCAACGTCTATCTGAAGGGACGGCTGCCGGCGCTGTCGTTACATTCGTTGGTAAAGTTCGAGATATGAACCTTGGGGATAATGTGATTGGTTTACATCTAGAGCACTATCCGGGGATGACAGAGAAGAGCTTGAGCGACATTTGCGATCAAGCTGAGTCTCGCTGGCCACTATTAGGTGTACGCGTGATTCATCGTGTCGGAGACATGGATAGCGGTGATCAAATTGTATTTGTGGGCGTTTCTAGTGCGCACCGCGGCGCGGCATTTGATGCGTGCGAGTTCATCATGGATTATCTGAAGACCCAAGCACCATTTTGGAAAAAAGAGCGTACGACGAATGAAGATCGTTGGATTGAGTCGCGCGACACCGATCATCAAGCTGCACAGCGTTGGGAAAAATAGAACTAACCCGCATTCTAGTGAAAAAAGCTAAGTGCTAATGGCACTTAGCTTTTTTTGTATTTATCTTCATTGTATTGCTCACTTTGTTTCAATATTTCCTATCTTTTGTCTGGTGATATTCTTCACAATAAAAGTTTTTTGCCCAATATATAAACAATTATTTGTTAGACTTGATTTGTCATAAATGTTAAATGATGTGTAAATATCTAGCATAAGATGCTAGTAAATGGTTTAAACTCAGATTAATCGAAAGTTTCGCCTGTTAAATGTCGCTTCTGGTCTTTATTTGGCTGGTGAATGCTTTGGAGTTAGAGTTTACTGCTAGATATGTGTGGTTTGGTCAGCATTATTGGTTTTTTTGCTACATTTTTATGGCAAATTACTTCAATGATTGCTAATGTGTGCCGCAGTCTTTGTAAGGTTTTAGACTTTTGTGCTCAGAAAGCGCACTAAAAAAATCTAAAACTCTGACCGTTCCAGGCCCTTACAAAGAAGTCATGGATGCTAACGAAAAAATTTGGAGTTTTACGCATGTATAAGAATAAAATCACGCGCGCTTTATTTATTGGTGCTGGTCTTTCTCTCGCTCTAGCTGGTTGTGGTGAAAAGCCTGCGGAGAAACAAGCTGCTGAGCCTGCTCCGGCTCCAGCCCCTGAAGCTAAATCTGATTCTAAAGAGCCAAAACTTGCTGCTGTTCAAGAATTGGTGCGTGGTAACGGTACAGAAGTTGCGACAATAGACCCTCATAAATCTCAAGGTGTTCCAGAATCCCACGTGATTCGCGATCTTCTTGAAGGCCTTGTAAACCAAGATGCGGACGGTAACACTATCCCTGGTGTTGCAGAATCTTGGGAAACTGAAGACAACAAAACATACACTTTCCACTTACGTGAAGACGCAAAATGGTCAAACGGTGATCCTGTCACTGCAGGTGATTTCGTTTACAGCTTCCAACGCGCAGTCGATCCAGCAACCGCCTCTCCATATGCTTGGTACATGGAATACACCAAGATGAAGAACGCAAAAGACATTGTTGCGGGTAAAAAAGATAAGAGCGAGTTAGGTGTTAAAGCGGTTGACGATCACACGTTAGTGGTTGAGTTAGATACTGCAGTACCATATTTTGTAATGATGATGGGCCACACGACAGTGAAACCTGTTCATCAAGCAACTGTTGAAAAGTTCGGCGATCAATGGACGAAGCCAGAGAACTTTGTAGGTAACGGTGCTTATGTTGTTGACAACTGGGTTGTAAACGAGCGTTTGGTTCTAAAACGTAACGAACAGTACTGGGACAACGAAAACACGACGCTTGACCAAGTTACTTTCCTACCAATCGAGAACCAAGTAGCGGAAATGAACCGCTTCCTAGCGGGTGAAATCGACTTCACGAACGAGCTGCCTACAGAGCACTTCAAGCGTCTGAAGAAAGAGCACCCACAAGAAGTGTCTGTAACCGGTAACTTATGTACTTACTACTACATCTTCAATACGAAGAAAAAGCCGTTTGATGATGTTCGTGTGCGTAAAGCGATTTCTTATGCGATTGACCGTAACATTGTGACTGATGCGATTTTAGGTCAAGGTCAAAAGCCAGCTTACTTCCTAACACCTGAAATTACGGCAGGTTTCAACCCAGAAATTCCTGCATACGGCAAAATGACGCAAGAAGAGCGTAACGCAGAAGCTGCGCGTCTATTGGAAGAAGCGGGTTACGGCGCAGACAACCCTCTTGAATTTAACCTTCTATACAATACATCAGAGAACCACAAGAAACTTGCGGTTGCACTGGGTTCAATGTGGAAGAAGACGCTTGGTCTAGACGTTACGCTAGAAAACCAAGAGTGGAAAACTTACCTATCTACCAAAGATTCTGGCAACTTTGAGGTTGCTCGTGCAGGTTGGTGTGGCGACTACAACGAAGCTTCATCTTTCCTAACGCTGATGATGAGTAATAACACTACTGGTGGTATTCACTACGACAGCAAAGAGTACGATGCGATCATGAACAAAGCATTTGCTTCAACTTCTGACGAAGAGCGCCAAGCACTTTACCTAGAAGCAGAGAAGTTGATGGCCAAAGATATGCCAATCGCACCTATCTACCAGTACGTGAAATCACGTCTACTATCACCGAAAGTTGGTGGCTTCCCAGTAAATAACGCGGAAGACAAGATTTACTCTAAAGATCTCTACATCACAGAGTAATTCGTAACTCGATAGAACTATAAAAATGAGGCCCTACATGTGAGAAATTGCATGTAGCGCCTATCTTTAGTCCAAAAGAATTGGACGACTTCTTTAATTTAACTGTCACAGACTGAAAGAGTGAGTTTATGCTTAAATTCATCGCAAAAAGGATATTTGAGGCGATCCCAACAATGTTGGTTTTGATCACCGTATCTTTCTTTCTTATGCGCTTTGCACCGGGAAACCCTTTCTCGACAGAGCGTCCATTGCCACCCGAAGTAATGGCAAATATCGAAGCTAAATATGGCTTGGATAAACCTGTATTTGAACAATACACCACGTATTTGACCAATGTTATCCAAGGTGATTTCGGACCGTCATTTAAATACCTTGATTACTCAGTAAACGAGCTGATCGCGGTTGCCTTACCTGTTTCGGCTAAAGTGGGCTTCATCGCCTTTATCTTTACTTTGATAATGGGGGTTACCGTCGGTACCATTGCTGCGCTCAAGCAAAATACTTGGATTGATTACACCATTATGTCGACTGCGATGCTTGGTGTCGTAATGCCATCCTTTGTATTAGCGCCTGCGCTTATCTACATATTCTCGCTTCATTGGAATATCTTCCCTGCGGGCGGTTGGCAAGATGGTAGCTGGCAGTATTTAGTGCTTCCTGTTATTGGTATGTCGCTACTGTATGTTGCTACCTTTGCTCGTATCACGCGTGGTTCGATGATCGAAACCCTAAACAGTAACTTTATTCGTACGGCACGTGCTAAAGGTCTAAGTTACCGTTATATCATTATCAAACACGCTCTTAAGCCGGCACTTCTCCCTGTTGTTTCTTACATGGGCCCAGCTTTCGTAGGTATCATCACCGGTTCCGTTGTTATCGAAACCATTTTTGGTCTGCCTGGTATTGGTAAACTATTCGTTAACGCTGCGTTTAACCGTGACTACTCGCTAGTAATGGGGGTAACCATTCTGATTGGTTTCCTATTCATTCTATTCAACGCGATTGTAGATATTTTACTTGCAATGATTGACCCGAAAATTCGCTACTAACAGGGACGTTTGGTTATGTTAACGAAAAAAGAAAACCTAGAAGCGATTGAGAAATTCTCCGAAAACTTGGAGATTGAAGGTCGCAGTCTTTGGCAAGATGCTCGTATCCGTTTCATGCGCAACAAAGCGGCGATGGTGAGCTTATTCCTTCTTGTTCTAATGACGTTGGCGGTTATTATCCTGCCAATGATCGCACCGTACACATTTGATGATACTGACTGGTACGCGATGCACGTTGCACCGAATGCTGACCATTGGTTTGGTACTGACAGCTTAGGCCGTGATTTATACGTGCGTACGCTAATTGGAGGTCGTATTTCGTTGATGGTAGGTGTTATGGGTGCATTTGTAGCGGTACTGATTGGTACGCTCTACGGCGCAGCATCTGGTTTCATCGGCGGTAAAGTTGACCGCGTAATGATGCGTATTCTAGAAATTTTATACGCGGTACCGTTTATGTTCCTGGTGATTGTACTGGTAACATTCTTCGGTCGTAACATCATGCTGATCTTCGTTGCGATTGGTGCTATCGCATGGCTAGATATGGCGCGTATCGTACGTGGCCAGACTCTTAGTCTACGTAGCAAGGAGTTTATCGAAGCGGCACATGTGTGTGGTGTAAGCAACTGGAAAATCATTACTCGTCATATCGTACCGAACGTACTGGGTATTGTAGCGGTATACTCTACGCTGCTTATCCCAAGTATGATTCTAACGGAATCATTCCTATCATTCCTTGGTCTTGGTGTTCAGGAACCAATGACAAGTTGGGGCGCTCTTCTACAAGAAGGTGCACAGACAATGGAAGTAGCAATCTGGCAGCTGGCATTCCCAGCAGTGTTCATGGTTGTGACGCTATTCTGCTTCAACTACGTTGGTGACGGCCTGCGCGATGCGCTGGATCCAAAAGACAGATAATTAAAAGATAAGATTAAGGAAGCAATGATGAGCTTATTAGATGTCAAAGATCTGCGCGTCGAATTCACCACGCAAGATGGTATCGTAACCGCAGTAAACGATTTGAACTTCTCTCTCAACCAAGGCGAAACCTTAGGTATCGTTGGAGAGTCGGGATCAGGTAAATCTCAAACCGTATTCGCAATCATGGGCCTTTTGGCTAAGAATGGTATTATTTCTGGTAGCGCAAAGTTTGAAGGCAAAGAAATCCTAAACTTACCAGAAAAAGAACTGAACAAAGTGCGTGCGGAACAGATCGCAATGATCTTCCAAGACCCAATGACATCACTGAACCCTTACATGAAAGTCAGTGATCAGTTGATGGAAGTGCTTATGCTGCACAAAGGCATGGGCAAAGCGGAAGCATTTGAAGAATCAGTACGCATGCTGGAAGCGGTAAAAATCCCTGAAGCGCGTAAGCGTATCACGATGTACCCGCATGAGTTTTCAGGCGGTATGCGTCAGCGTGTAATGATCGCGATGGCGTTGTTATGTCGTCCTAAACTGCTTATAGCCGATGAGCCAACAACAGCACTTGATGTGACGGTACAAGCACAGATCATGGACTTGTTGAATGAGCTGAAATCTGAGTTCAACACAGCGATCATCATGATCACTCACGACCTTGGTGTGGTTGCAGGTTCGTGTGACAAGGTGCTGGTGATGTATGCAGGCCGTACCATGGAGTACGGCAACGTAAACGAAATTTTCTACAATCCAAGCCATCCTTATGCGGAGGGGCTGCTGAAGGCGATTCCTCGCCTCGATACTGAGGGTGAAATTCTGCCGACCATTCCTGGT
The DNA here is from genome assembly GCF_023161825.1 of Vibrio sp. 2CM40D. Lineage (NCBI taxonomy): Bacteria > Pseudomonadati > Pseudomonadota > Gammaproteobacteria > Vibrionales > Vibrionaceae > Vibrio > Vibrio sp. 2CM40D. Next base: position 160,428 of record NZ_JALNTL010000001.1, on the reverse strand, counting down.
AATCCACCAAACTTGCTTCGTCTACCGCCGGGCTGCCCTTATCAAGAGCGCTGTCACCGTGTGATGGATCGTTGTAAGCGCGAGGCGCCAATTCTGACACCATTTGGTGATGGTCGTCAGCGTGCATGTTTTTCTGAATGGGAGGCTTGGAACAAATGAACGCAGTAGACAAAAAACTAATTCTGGACATTTCTGAGCTGAAAGTTCACTTCAGCATTGCCTCAAAGTCGGCATGGCCGTGGTCAAAGCCTTCGAGCCTGAAAGCGGTAGATGGCGTGAACGTTCGACTATACGAAGGGGAAACGCTTGGTGTAGTAGGTGAATCAGGTTGTGGCAAATCGACGTTTGCTCGTGCCATCATTGGTCTGGTTGAAGCTACTGACGGCCAAGTAGTTTGGTTGGGTCAAGACCTTACTAAAATGAAAAGCGTTCAGCGCCGTGAGACGCGTAAAGAAATTCAGATGATTTTCCAAGACCCATTGGCATCGCTGAATCCGCGTATGACTGTTGGTGATATCATTGCTGAACCTCTTGAGACATTCTATCCAGAACTGTCTAAGCAGGAAGTGAAAGATCGCGTTAAAGAGATGATGGCGAAAGTTGGCCTATTACCTAACGTGATTAACCGTTACCCACACGAGTTCTCGGGTGGTCAGTGTCAGCGTATCGGGATAGCGCGTGCGCTTATCCTTAAGCCTAAGATGATCATTTGTGACGAGCCAGTATCGGCGCTTGATGTATCTATTCAAGCTCAGGTGGTTAACCTACTTAAAGAGATTCAAAAAGAGTTAGGGCTTTCTCTGGTATTCATTGCGCATGACTTGTCTGTCGTTAAACACATTTCAGATCGCGTTTTAGTTATGTATTTAGGTAATGCCGTGGAACTTGGCGAGGCCGAGGCTCTGTTTGCTGATCCTAAGCACCCATATACGCGTGCGCTAATGTCTGCGGTTCCGATCCCGGACCCGGATATTGAGCGCAATAAGAAAATCCAAATGCTAGAGGGTGATCTTCCTTCACCTATCAACCCACCGTCGGGTTGTGTATTCCGCACTCGTTGCCCACAAGCAACCGAAGAGTGTGCGAAGACAAAGCCAACCATTTTAGGTAATGACGTTCACGCGGTATCTTGTTTACACGTTAGTGTATAAATTCAGCCTGTGACGGGCTTAAGCGCGACACCTTCATCGGGTCGCGCTTTTTTTATGTGTCTGATTTATACATTCGAATTTCTTGAACATGATGTCCTAAGTTCGATGATTCTCTGTTTGATAGGAAACGCTAATATAGACACAAACAGAACGAGAGGAGAGCAATCATGGGTAAGTTGGTTGAAGGTGTTTGGCAAGATGTCTGGTATGACACAAAATCAAATGGTGGCAAATTTGTGCGCGAAGACGCCGGATTCCGTAACTGGGTTAAAAACGATCCTGATGCGGAGTTTACACCAGAGTCTGGTCGATACCATTTGTATGTCTCTCTTGCTTGTCCTTGGGCACATCGAACCCTCATTTTCCGCAAGCTGAAAGGTTTAGAACCACATATTGATGTCACGGTCGTTTGCCCTGATATGCTCAGCCAAGGTTGGCAAATGGGGCTTCCTGAGCCATTGTTTGGTCACACGCGCATGTACCAAATTTACACGCAGGCCAAACCCGATTACACGGGCCGCGTAACCGTGCCTGTACTTTGGGATAAAAAGACCAATACTATTGTGTCGAACGAGTCGTCAGAGATCATTCGCATGTTCAATTCGGAATTCAATGCGTTAACAGGGAATCACGACGACTACTATCCAGATCATCTAAAACACGTTATTGATGAGTGGAACGATTTTGTTTATCCGAATGTCAACAACGGAGTGTATCGTTGTGGCTTCGCGACTACACAAGAGGCATATGAAGAAGCGTTTGATTCTTTGTTTAATGCGTTAGATAAAATCGATGCTCACTTAGCGACGCATCGTTACTTAGCAGGGAACACAATTACTGAGGCTGATTGGCGTTTGTTTACGACTCTTATTCGTTTTGATGCGGTGTATGTGGGGCATTTCAAGTGTAACAAGCAGCGCATCGCAGACTACGAAAATATACAAGGCTACTTAAAAGAGTTGTATCAAGTTGAAGGCGTCGAAGACACGACGGATTTCTATCACATTAAACGCCACTACTACTTCAGCCACACTGGGATTAATCCGACGCAAGTTGTACCAAAAGGGCCTGATTTAGACCTAAATACTCCTCATGGAAGAGAAAGTATTGGCTAGTTTGCTGCTTCCATCGCAAATGAAAAAGTACTTAACGGTTAGCAATGCCGTTAAGTACTTTTGTGTCATCTAAATACCGGGAGTAGGAAGTTTACTTTTTCATTCATCCTCACCTTACTTAGCGCGTACGATGTCCATCACTAGCTTTCCGTCCACTTTTACAGGACCGTCCTCTTTAGCGCCGAGCGTATACTCAAACACGCCAGTCTTCATGCCACCTTTCTCTCCGTGGACCATTAACATCAGCATATCGCCTGATTCTACTGGTTCCATCAAAATTGCATTTACGTTTTCATTCTTTCCCATTTTTAACGGAGCGTAGCCGATAACAGGACCAGGCTTCATTGATTCGTCTGTTCGGTGGACAACCATCCAGCCATTGTCATCAGCATGAGCCATTTCAGCGGTCACCGTTCCTCCGGACATATCTTGATCGACGCCTTTAATACTCGGGGCGGAAAAGCTGAATGAAGAAAAACTAATCAGAAACGCAGCTAAACCAAACTTTATCAGTGATGTATTGATGAAATCCTTCATATATATTCCTTAGCAGTCAATGAGTTTGTGCATTGCAGTAGCTTTTACGTATTTCCTAGCAAAAAAGTTTAGCTAAAACGTAAATAATGTCGATAAATTGAACAGGGACCGTGCTGCTTTGGAGCCAATGCATTTTGGGGAGTGGGTCAATCGGTGTAAGAACAAGCACGAGCAATGTCGATTAGGTATGGGGGGCGATAGGGAGAAAAGCTTTGTGCACCAGTAATTATAGGTTGTGCAGTGATTGGTATAAAAAACAAATAAGTGTTCTGGCCAGCAATAGAAAAAGCCCTCGACGAATCGAGGGCTTTGTATCTATATCCAACTAGATGTCAGAAGCGATTATTTAGCTTCTTGGTCTGCTTGGATAGCTGTTAGAGCGATGGTGTACACGATGTCGTCTACTAGCGCGCCACGAGACAAGTCGTTTACAGGCTTACGCATACCTTGCAGCATTGGACCGATAGATACTAGGTCAGCTGAACGTTGTACCGCTTTGTAAGTCGTGTTACCCGTGTTTAGGTCTGGGAATACAAATACTGTCGCTTTACCTGCAACTGGAGAGTTTGGTGCTTTAGAAGCAGCAACGTTTTCCATAATAGCAGCGTCGTACTGTAGAGGACCGTCAATGATAAGATCAGGACGTTTCTCTTGAGCCAGTTTTGTTGCTTCACGTACTTTATCAACATCTGCACCCTTACCAGATTCACCAGTAGAGTAAGAGATCATTGCAACGCGTGGTTCGATACCAAATGCTGCTGCAGAGTCAGCAGATTGGATAGCGATTTCAGCAAGCTGTTCAGCAGTTGGATCTGGGTTGATTGCACAGTCACCGTAAACCAGTACTTGATCAGGCAGAAGCATGAAGAATACTGAAGATACGATAGACGCATTTGGTGCCGTCTTGATGATTTGGAACGGAGGAACGATAGTGTTCGCCGTAGTGTGAACAGCACCAGAAACTAGGCCGTCAACTTCGTCGTTCTCAAGCATCATTGTGCCTAGGAATACTGAATCTTGTAGCTTCTCACGAGCCACAACTTCAGTCATGCCTTTCGCACCGCGCAACTCAACTAGGCGAGCAACGTAGTTTTCACGAACAGCATCTGCATCAATGATGGTTACACCAGTACCTAGCTCAACGCCTTGTTGAGCCGCTACGCGACGGATTTCATCTGGGTTACCTAGAAGTACACAGTCTGCAATGCCGCGTTCAGCACAGATTGCTGCTGCTTTAACAGTGCGTGGTTCGTCACCTTCTGGAAGAACGATACGCTTACCTGCTTTACGAGCAAGTTCAGTTAGCTGGTAACGGAACGCTGGTGGGCTTAGACGACGAGACTTCTGAGTGCCTTCAGTCATAGACTCGATCCAGTTACCGTCGATGTGGCCAGCAACGTGTTCGTTGATGAACTCGATACGCTCTTTATCGTCTGCAGGTACTTCGATGCTGAAGCTCTGTAGGTTTAGAGACGTTTGCCAAGTGTTACCTTGTGCTTTGAAGATAGGTAGACCAGTGTCGAATGCTGGTTTACATAGGCCTTCGATTTCGCTAGGGATATCGTAACCGCCAGTTAGCAGTACTGCACCAATATCCACACCGTTCATTGCAGCAAGAGAAGCAGCAACGATAACATCAGGACGGTCTGCAGAAGTAACAAGTAGAGAACCCGGTTTGAAGTGCTCAATCATGTTTGGCAGAGAACGTGCACAGAAAGTGATGCTCTTGATGCGACGAGTGTTGATGTCACCTTCGTTGATGATATCTGCTTTCAGGTGCTTAGCCATGTCGATTGCACGAGTCGCAATCAGATCAATGCTCCATGGCACACAACCTAGTACACGAATTGGAGAAGTGTTAAAAATTTCCATCACTTTCAATTCGTTTTGTTTCGCGCTGTCTGCATCGTCAAAGATTTCAGATAGGTCAGGGCGAGTACGGCCAGCTTCGTCAACAGGAGCGTTTAGCTTGTTGATGATAACACCTGAGATGTTTTTGTTTTTAGTGCCGCCGAAGTTAGAACATGCTACTTCGATACGCTCTTTCAGTTGCGCAGGGTTATCAGTACCTGGAGTCGCAACTAGCACGATTTCTGCACCAAGTGTTGCCGCGATTTCCGCGTTTACTTGGTTTGCAAATGGGTGCTTACGAGTAGGTACAAGACCTTCGATTAGCGTAACGTCTGCGTCTTTGTTGATTTGGTTGTAACGTTCAACAACGGTTTCTAGCAGCTCGTCCATGTTGTCGTTACCGATTAGGCTTTCAGCAACAGACATCGCCATTGGTTCACCGATCTTCATATCGCTGTTACGACCAACGATAGTTGAAGTCAGATCTGGCTGATCACCACCTGAACGTGGCTGACAGATTGGCTTGTAGAAAGAAACTTTAACGCCTTTACGCTCCATAGCGCGAAGAACACCCATGCTAACGCTTGTTAGGCCAACGCCTGCGCTAGTAGGGATAAGCATAATAGTACGAGACATTCGTAGAGTACCTTTAGCTATTTGGGGGATAAAAGCTCAACTCTTATTCCATGAAGCTCGAAGAATAGGAGTTGAGCCCCTAAGAAATTCGTTTGAATGAAAATCTGGCTAGCCGAGTGGCTAGCCAGGAATTCAATTAAAGACCTGTCAGGCGAGCAGTGTCTTCAGCGATGACTAGCTCTTCGTTAGTAGAGATAACCATTGCAGGGATACGGCTGTTTTCAGTCGTGATAACGCCTTCGCCGCCGAAGCGAGCTTTAAGGTTAGCTTCGCTATCTACTTCGATACCGAAGATGCCAAGACGGTTTAGAACCATTTCACGGATAGGGCCAGAGTTCTCGCCGATACCGCCAGTGAAAGTGATTGCGTCTAGACGGCCTTCCATTGAAGCAGTGTAGCCAGCAACGTATTTAGCTAGACGGTGACAGAACACGTCCATTGCGCGTGTTGCTTCTTCTTTTTGACCGTAGTTGTCTTCAACGAAACGACAGTCAGAAGTCACTTCAGTTAGACCTTGAAGACCAGACTCTTTAGTTAGCATCGTGTTGATTTGATCAACAGAGTAACCTAGAGCGTCGTGTAGGTGGAAGACGATAGCAGGGTCGATGTCGCCACAGCGAGTACCCATTACCAGACCTTCAAGTGGAGTAAGACCCATAGAAGTGTCTACAGATTGACCGTTCTTGATCGCACATACAGATGCGCCGTTACCTAGGTGACAGTTGATGATGTTTACTTCTTCAACTGGTTTGTTTAGTAGGCCTGCAACTTCACGAGTGATGAACAAGTGAGAAGTACCGTGCATGCCGTAACGACGGATACCGTGTTCTTTGTATAGGTTGTATGGAAGAGCGTATAGGTAAGACTCTTCAGGCATAGTTTGGTGGAACGCAGTGTCAAATACAGCAACGTTTTTCAGCTCTGGGAAGTTTTTCTTAGCCGCTTCGATACCGATGATGTGAGCAGGGTTATGAAGAGGTGCAAATGTTGCAGCGTCTTGAATACCTTTTAGAACTTCATCAGTAATTAGTGCAGATTGAGTGAACTGCTCGCCGCCGTGAACGATACGGTGACCGATTGCGCCTAGGTTAGCTTTAAGCTCTGGCTTAGAAGCAAGAATAGTTTCTACCATAAACGCTAGTGCTTCTTCGTGAGCTGCACCATTGCCTAGTTGAGCTTCGTGCTTGCCATCAAGTTTCCACTTGATGCGAGCTTCAGGAAGGTGAAGACACTCAGCAAGACCTGACAAGTGCTCGTCGCCGTTCTCGGCATCAACAACGGCAAATTTAAGAGAAGAACTACCGCAGTTTAAAACTAAAACTAGCTTAGACATGTATGACTACCTGTTATTCGTCTGATAAAAAAATCAGTTAAAGAATGAAAAATTAATCACAAGAATAGCCGATACCCAGAAGGCTGCGTACTAATCCTGGTCAAAAATTGTTCTAATTCCATATAAAGAAATAGTGATGAACCCTTCCATCACTATGATGCGATCCGTGCAGATAGATATCTCGGAGTTGCTTAAATTGTAAATAACAGCAACAATGAGATTGAGGGTCTGCAAAGGATAGCGATAATAAGCAATGATAACAAAAAAAATTTGAAAGAATATTAACTTTCATCAATTTTTTGTACCTTCAGTTGAAATGTTCAACTATTTTTTAGTGAGAGAGCGGTATGAGTAATAAAGTCGGATTGATCCATAGCCTGAAAGATGGCCAGAATTACATGGAGATCTGGCCGGTTCGTAAAGAGCTAAGCGCCATATTTCCGGAACAGCGTATCATTAAGGCGACTCGCTTTGGCATTAAAGTCATGCCGGCCGTTGCTGCGATCAGCGTACTCACTCAAATGGCATTCAACAATTACCACGCGTTACCTCAATCCATTGTTGTCGCCTTGTTTGCGATTAGCTTGCCACTTCAAGGCATTTGGTGGCTTGGTGCTCGATCCAACACGAAATTGCCGCCTTCTTTGGCCTCTTGGTATCGGGAGTTGCATCAAAAAATTGTGGAAACAGGTTTTGCATTAGAGCCTGTCAAAGCTCGCCCTCGTTACAAAGAGCTTGCGATAATACTGAACCGAGCGTTTCGCCAGCTCGATAAATCGTCATTAGAGCGTTGGTTCTAATTTAAATTGTTTGAAATGGAGTGTGCACTGGCCGCTCCATTTTTGATCCTGCCTCTATTACCTACTTTGACGGTCGTTGATGAAGCGAGCGAAGCTTTGTTTACCAAAGATTCTTTCCGGATGAAGAAGTCCCCCCGATCACAAATGTTGCTTTAGTGTTAAATCTTTCTTTTCTTTACTAAGACTTAGTAGTAATAATAAAAACAAGATGCGCAAGAAGTGCACAGTTATATGAACACAACAATACCGCCTTCAAACATTTGAATTCACGAGTCGATACACATATTGAAAGCTCGTGAAACAAGGACGAAGTCACATCAAGGAGTTATGATGAAAACGAAACGTTTATTAGCCACTGCCGTTCTATCAGCTACTGCTATTTTTTCTTCTACCAATGTACTGGCCGCCACTGCAACTGTCGCAGTTTCACAGATTGTCGAACACCCGGCGTTAGACGCGACGCGCCAAGGATTGCTTGATGGTTTGAAAGCGAAAGGCTACGAAGAAGGCAAAAATCTAGAATTTGATTATAAGACCGCACAGGGTAATCCAGCGATTGCGGTGCAAATTGCCCGTCAGTACGTCGGCGAAAATCCTGATGTGTTAGTTGGCATCGCGACACCTTCGGCACAAGCTTTGGTGTCGGCTACTCGCTCTATTCCTGTTGTCTTTACTGCGGTAACAGATCCGGTTGGTGCGAAATTGGTTAAGTCGATGGAACAACCAGGTAAAAACGTAACTGGCCTGTCTGATCTTTCCCCCGTTGCTCAGCATGTCGATCTCATCCAAGAAATTCTTCCTCAGGTGAAAAGCATCGGGGTTGTATTTAATCCCGGTGAAGCTAATGCCGTGACTTTAGTTGAATTACTAAAAGAAAGCGCAAAAGCAAAAGGCATACAAGTGGTTGAAGCGACCGCACTAAAAAGTGCTGATGTTCAGTCTGCGACTCAAGCGATTGCAGCGAAATCAGACATTCTTTACGCCCCAACAGACAATACAGTTGCAAGTGCGATTGAAGGGATGATTGTGGCAGCGAATCAAGCGAAGAAACCTGTATTTGGTGGCGCGACGTCGTATGTCGAAAAGGGTGCTATTGCAGGCTTAGGTTTTGACTACTACCAGGTTGGTGTACAAACCGCGGATTACGTGGCGGCGATTCTTGATGGTCAAGAACCAGGCAAGCTGGATGTAAAAGTCGCGACGGGCTCTGACCTTGTAATTAATGAAAGCGCAGCATCTAAGCTCGGTATCAAGCTGCCAAGTTCTGTGGTTGAACGTGCGACAAGCATGCAATAAGTAACGCTTTTTGGGGTTAAGCCTGTCACGTTGGTTGGTAGACGCTTGCCCCAAAATTGATACTCGCCGGATTTCTCGTGTAGAGCATTCTGCTAGAGAAGAAGGGGAGTATACGTTAGAAGTCTTAAGTTCAGGTTGGTATTAGCCAGCCTGAGCATGCAGAAAGGAGCAGTTATGTCTGCATTTGCTTTTTTTGGCGCACTCGAAATTGGCTTGATTTATGGCCTAGTCGCTCTGGGTGTGTATCTTACGTTCCGTGTTCTCGATTTCCCCGATTTGAGTGTGGATGGCAGCTTTCCAATGGGAGCGGCGGTGGCTGCAACGGCGATTGTCGCAGGTATTAATCCTTGGCTTGCGACAATAATGGCGATGATAGCTGGTAGTATGACGGGGTGGGTAACCGCTTTTCTGGCTGTTCGGTGTGGTATTTTACACCTGTTAGCTTCCATTCTTACCATGATCGCTGCATTTTCAATTAATATTCGTATTATGGGTAAACCTAATATGGCGTTGCTTGGAGAGGATACTATTCTCACTCCGTTTGAAGCATTGGGCGATGCGATGTTTATTCGCCCTCTGGTTGTTGGGGTCTTAGTTCTTCTTTCCGCTTTCTTTGTCATTCGCCTGCTGAACAGCGACTTTGGTCTTGGTTTACGAGCCACGGGTGTGAATGCGCGTATGGTTTCTGCGCAAGGGGCGAGCACTGGCTTTTATACCTACTTTGGCTTGGCTTTATCCAACGGGTTTGTGGGATTCGCAGGCGCGTTGTTTGCACAAACGAACAGCTTTGCGGATGTGACCTCTGGCGTGGGCACCATTGTCGTTGGTTTGGCAGCTGTGATTTTGGGGCAGACCCTTATTCCCGGGCGCAAGATTTGGGTTGCGGTGTTTGCGGTCATCATCGGTTCGGTACTTTATCGCCTTGCAGTGGCTTTCGCTTTGAGCTCTGGCATGTTTGGTTTACAAGCTTCAGACCTCAACCTGGTTACCGCAGTATTGGTGGCTGTGGCGCTTATTGCTCCAAAGCTAAAACAGAGCATGAGAGCGAAACAACGCGTTACTGATGCTAAACAAGCGGCATCAAAAAATGGTTCTGGGGAGGCATTATGATCGAACTAAATAATATTCAGGTCACGTTCAACCCTGGGACGATTTTGGAAAATCGTGCATTGAAAGGCGTCTCTTTAGAGGTTCCAGAGCATCAATTTCTTACCGTGATTGGTTCTAATGGCGCAGGAAAATCGACGTTGCTTGGTGCGGTGACAGGTGAGACGCCGATGATAGGTGGTCAGGTTATCATTGACGGCAAAGACGTCACCAAGCAGACGGTAGCCCAACGTGCGACGCAATGTGCCCGAGTGTTTCAAGATCCATTGGCCGGGACTTGTGGTGAACTGACGATAGAAGAGAACATGGCTCTAGCGCACATGCGTGGTAAAAAACGCAGCTGGGGGTTGGCGCTCTCTACTAAACGTCGCAAGCTGTTCCAAGAGCGAATTAGCATCCTCGGTCTTGGTTTAGAAGACCGCTTGGGCGATAGCATTGGGTTGCTGTCTGGTGGACAACGACAAGCCGTTAGCCTTGTGATGGCGACGTTATCGGAGAGTAAGTTGTTATTGCTTGATGAACACACGGCTGCGCTTGATCCTCGTATGGCGGCGTTTGTTATCGACTTAACTAAACGTATTGTCGATGAGTTCGATTTAACCGTGATGATGGTGACGCATTCGATGAAAGACGCATTAGCATGTGGCGATAGGACCGTAATGCTTCACCAAGGTGAAATTGTGCTTGATGTGGCTGGAGAGCAGCGCGCTAACATGCAAGTACCAGACTTGTTGGATATGTTCTCCAAAGTGCGTGGTGAAGAGCTGGCAGATGACAGTCTCTTGTTGAACTAAGCGGTATCCGACAAGTCACTACGCCTACTAAGTGTGATCCTCCTTGGGAAAATTGGCTGATATGTCAACTCGCAAGGAGGATTTCTTGTCTCTAATTCTTCAATAACATAGTGGCATATCCGATGACGAGGAGTGCCCATAATGAACCTGCTATTTATTTTTCATAGTCAAACTATTGATGGTTTAGCTTTTAATGACGAGCAAATTACAGTCAGACTGAAAACCGAGACATTGGATTTTGATTCCGTCTATGTGCGTATTGAGCCGGACAATGAAGAATATCTGGTCGACATGGCTCAAATTGGAACAGCTGGGGAATTGTTACTATGGGAGGCATCGTTTCGACCAAATCGAGATCGAGATGTCACACATTATGTGTTTAAGCTTCTCAAAGACGGACAACAATACTGGCTCGATGCACGAGGCGTACAAAAGCGTATTCCACCCAAAGAGTTCCACTTTAAGTTGAATGTAGAGCATCAACCACCAAGCTGGGTCCAAGAGCAAGTTTTCTATCAAATCTTTCCTGACCGTTTTTCTGCTAGTAAAAGTGAGTCTGATATTCGCCACGCTTATGCTCAGTATGATTCTGCATCGATCGTCAAGGCGTGGGGAGATGCGGTAGGCTCTCACCAAAATACCGGGGCACGTGAATTCTTTGGCGGCGACCTCAAAGGTGTGGAGCAAAAGTTGGACTATCTTGAACAGCTCGGCGTTACTGCGCTTTATTTTAATCCGATCTTTTCTTCACCAAGTAATCATAAATACGACACCACTGATTACTTCACTGTTGACCCTATGTTCGGCACCAACGATCAGTTTGCTGAACTGTGTGAGAAAATCCGTGGTAAGAATATGAAGATTGTCTTAGACGCGGTGTTTAACCACACGTCAGTGCATCATCCTTGGTTTGATATCCAACAAAAAGGAGAAGGAGCATATGGCAATCCGCAGTCAAAGTTCCGTGATTACTACTTTTTCGAAGGCGAAACCAATCACTACATTGGTTGGAAAGGCATTGGTAACTTACCGGTTCTGAACTTCGAAAATGAACAGGTGCGCGACTACATCTACCAAAGTGAAGAGTCTGTCATCAAGTATTGGCTGAAGCCACCGTACTTGGTTGATGGCTGGCGGTTTGATGTAATCCATATGCTTGGCGAAGGGGACGGCGCGAAAAACAATGCTCATTATGTGGCAGCGTTTCGTCATGCAACTAAGTCAGTAAACCCGAATGCTTATGTGTTAGGTGAGCACTTTTTTGAAGCAACGCAGTGGTTGCAAGGTGATCAAGAGGATGGGGCGATGAACTACTACGGTTTTGCTCATCCAGTCCGAGCTTTTATCGCACGACAAGACATTATGTACGATCCAATCAACATTGATGGTTTGGAGTTTAAAGTATGGTTGGACGAAGCCAGAGCAAAAATCCCATTTTCGAATCAGCTATCGCAGCTAAATCAGCTCGATAGTCACGATACTGCTCGGTTTATCACATTGGTTGATGGTGATAAGCGTAAAATGAACATCGCGCTAGCAATTCTTATGACTTACGTTGGCACGCCTTGTATTTACTATGGGAGTGAAGTCGGTCTAGAAGGAGGGCTAGACCCGGATAATCGTCGTTGTTTTCCTTGGAATGAAATTGAAAGTTCACAATGGCTATCGCTTTACCAACAATGGATCAAGATCCGTAAACAATGTAAGCCTTTAGAGTCGGGCTGTATTCAATGGCTTCATTGTACTAACAACCAGTTGGCGTACGCACGTGTACTGGGTCGTGAAGCAGTCGTTGTAATGGTTAATCTCAGTGGTAATGAATGTTCAATCGATTTACCTATGTGGCAACTGGGCTTGGAGGTTAGCCAAGTTATATCGTTGTTAGATGACACAGAACAGGTTGATTATAAAGGTCATATCTCTGTCAATATGTCGGCACAGAGCTGCAAATTATGGCGACTAAAGTGACACCACACTCTATATTGATTAAACTCCTTTAATATATAAACGGTCTCAAACAGCGCGCACACATTTGTTTGGTCTCTTGTTATCTGGTGCTGCATTGCATGCGTCACCAGATAACGAGTATCAATTTAATAGCAGTCATAAGAGACTATTGACCTTTCATATGCATGGTACTCAATGGTAAACCAAAGGCGATTTAGCCTCTCATTTGTCATCTTTTTTCCTCTGGCGTTATTTGTAGTGGTTTTACTCGTGACAACGAAAAATTACTATGATGCGGTTAACCGCTATATCGATTCTGAGTATTCGCGTATCGAGCGTGCAATGTCTCGCGGTATTAAAGTACTCACGGCTTTAGATTACAGCTTCACCAACTATACCAATTACGCTAACCCACTGTTTGAAGAACATAATTCTTTAGTCAAAGAAGGGCTTTGTTATCTTTGGCCTATAGATGTGTTATTACTCGAAAGTGTTTATAGTGAAGGGTTACCTGCGGTTGACCTTGATTATATGATCGTAGGGGACGAAAGCTTATGTCAGCAAGGTTCAACGATTAACCAGTTAGCTGAACAAAAGGCGGGTTTTGCGCCGTCATTGTCATTTCTGCACGATATTGAATCGCACATTGTTGGAATTCATTACATTGACAAGCGCGGTTACGTTATCTCCTCACCCGATACCTACGCAAAAAATTTCACGAGAGAACTTTTGTCAACGCTAAAAGCCCGACCTTTTTGGCAAAAAACCGCGCAAGATAAAGTGAATATTACCTTGGCTGGACCAGGGCCAGTGTTGGACTCGATGGAAGGTCAAGTCATTAGTATGACGGTACCCGTCTATGAGAAAGGAGAACACCAAGGTGTTTTGTCTATTGATTTTGACATCAATACGCTCATGGCTTCGTCGCTAGGTCTTGTTGGTCAGTTTCATTTGGTTTCCAATTTACAATCCATTCCTTCAAACAGTACACGAATCAAACCAGTCGAATTAGAGCGATTGAGTGCGAATCACAGCATGTACTACGAGTACAACCTTTGGGATGAAGCTAAGAACCTAGCGGTTTTTGAAAAATACAGCCTTATTGTCGCACTATTTATTTACGTGCTGAGTACCGTCGTCTTGTTCTATGTGAATATGCATAGCGAGCGACGCTACTTTAAAGAACTGGCAGCAAGAGACCCAATGACCAGCTTATTGAATCGTCGAGGTATGCAAACCGTGTGGCGTAATAAGATGACAAAAAAACAGGTTGCTTTAGCAGTGTTCGATATTGATAACTTCAAGAAGATCAACGACACCTATGGTCATGATGTCGGTGATTCTGCAATTCAGCTTGTTGCAAAATGTATACGTGAAAATATTCGCCATACCGATGTTGCCTCAAGGTTTGGTGGCGAAGAGTTCGTTTTAGCGATTTATGACGAAGATTCAGAGGGCATTAAACTCATTTTAGACAGAGTAAAAAAGGCCATAGATGAGCGCTCGACACGCGTAACGAAAGAAGGCTTTACGATCTCTGGCGGTGTGGTGTTTAGTAAAGAGAGCCGAGTAGAAAACTTTGATGAATTGTTTAAAGCGGCGGATGAAAAGTTATATCAAGCCAAAAGTACCGGCAAAAATAAGATCTGTTACTAGGATTTAGATACAAAAAAGGACGAGATATTCGTCCTTTTTTGTGTTCGGGAGTTATGCAACCTGAGAGTTTAAGTCATCGCGGTAGCGTTGAATATGCTCAACAATTGGTGCGGCTTTGTTGAACGTTCTGATTTCTCTAAATAGGTCTTTTGCTTCAGGATAAGCTTGACGTAAGTAAGAGAACCATTGTTTTACGCGGTTTGGGTAATACAAGCCTTTATCGCCTTTCATCTCGAACTTGGAGTAATAGATGAGCAACTCAACCACCTCGGGCCATGACATTGGCTGGTGGTTATGTTTTACCATATTGCCTAAGTTAGGGATATTGAAAGCGCCTCGGCACACCATTAAAGAGCTAACGCCAGTCGTTTCAATGCAACGTTGACCGTCTTCATAATTCCAAATTTCACCATTCGCTATCAGTGGGATATCGAAACGTTCGCGAATTTGGTTGATGTAATCCCATTTTATCTCAGAAGCTTTATAACCACCTTGTTTAGTACGTGCGTGTACGGTCAGTTCATTTGCGCCAGCAGACTGAATGGCATCGACAATTTCAAAGCAATCTTCAGGGTTCTCCCAGCCAAGACGAATTTTTGCAGTTACGGGAATGGCTTCTGGAACGGCTTCTCGACAAGCTTTAACCACACGGTGAATGAGCTCTGGATGCTGGAGTAGCGCTGCTCCACCTTTACTTTTGTTGACCATTTTGGCTGGGCAACCAAAGTTTATATCAATACCTCTGGCGCCAAGGTTTGCCGCTTTAATTGCGTTCTCAGCCATCCAGTTCGGTTCTTGTCCCAACAATTGCACATGTACTGGCACACCAGATGCAGTCTGAGAACCTTGCAACAGCTCCGGGCATAAACGGTGAAATACATGATCGGGTAATAGCTGGTCGATTACGCGAACAAACTCCGTAACACACAGGTCATAGTCGTTTATCTCGGTCAGGATTTGGCGCATCAAATGATCTAAAACGCCTTCCATTGGGCCTAGTACAACTCGCATAGCTTGCCTAATACAGTTTGGTGGTAAAAAGGAGGGCGATTGTAGCGATGTAAGTTAAGTTTGTCATTAAAAGAGTCGAAGCGCCCAATGCAGTCAAACACACAACGTTAGGTTACGTGCTTTTGAGCTCTGAGGTATAATGCCGCCAAATTTATGGGAAACCAGATGTCATGCAATACACATTGATTGAAAAAGGTGAAGTTCACGTCGATGAATCTTGCCTATTTATCGAAGGCGCAGTGTTAGCTGCGAATCTGACGACAAAACCACTCGCTCCTGAAAAGTGGTTAGAGCCGCTATTAGGTGAGGGATTCAAAGCGATTCAACCAGCTGTGGAAGAGCAAATTCACAAGCAGCATAACCGAATTCAACGAAACGAATATTCCGTGCTAGAGCTAACAGGCAAAGAACCTGAACAACTTGCTGATTTTGCCGAAGGCTTTATGTCTGTTTGGCCAATGATTGAAGAACAGTGGCAAGACGTTGAGCTCAATGATGGATTACAGCGTATGCTGCAAGCATTACTGACCACTTTGATGCTGGCGATCGATGAGCCAGCAACGCAGCAACAGATGCGTGACGCAGGTATTGAAACGCCACCGGCCCTGACAGATTTAGTCGACCAGCTTGATTTAATGGTCGGTGAAGTCGCGCTGGGCGCGGATGAGTTGATGGTAGGCAATAAAGCTCAAAGCCTAAACCCATTCAAAGGTATCGGGCGCAATGATCCCTGTCCTTGTGAGAGCGGAAAAAAATTCAAGCAGTGCTGTGGTCAATCACGCGGCTAAAGCGAATCGCCGCGCTATCCACTTAACAAAAAGCCGACCAGATGGTCGGCTTTTTGTTAATTTTTACGCGTCAGTAGGATTAACGAATTGGATTAACGCGTTTTGCAGGGAAGAATTGTGCAATTACAATTAATGCCAAAGCGATTAAATTGCCTGCAAAAATTACTACTAACCATTGTGGCATTGATAAATCAAGGAGCTGCCACACAACCTTAGAGCAATCACCATATGCTTCAAACATCCAAGGAACCCACTGATTGAGCGGAGCCCAGCTGGGGAATGTGACGAATAAATCACAAGTCGCGAATGGTGATGGATTAAACTGGTAGTCAACGTGCTGCATTGCAAGTAACAAACCCTTGTAAGCACTTAATCCCCAGCCTATCAAACCTAGCCAGCGGAAAATTGGGTTCTTGGGTGCCAATATACCAACCATTGCAGCGACGCCCACTCCCATCATCGCGACTCTTTCATAAATACACATGACACATGGTGCAAGCATCATGACGTGCTGAAAATAAAGGGCACATGCTTCAAAGAAAACGACGAATAGCAGAAGCAGTAGCCACGATAAACGTCCCTTTGAAAACTGGTTAAGTGAATTTAAAATAGTCACGTTTTTGTTCCTGTCTGAAATAGAAAAAGCTCTGAATACTCAGAGCTTTTTATCGTGGATAAGTTTCCTAATCAACTCAAATTTTAGTGACCACCGGATACTACGGGAGTCAGATCACCACTATGAGGTAAAATCCAACCAGCTTCGTAGAAAGAAGCTGTTGCAGGCTCTAGGAAGAACATGATTCCCATCAGACCGACAATCGCAAGAACGACGGTGTAAGGCAGCGCCATGATAACCATTCGACCGTAAGACAGACGAATTAATGGAGCGAGAGCCGATGTGAGTAAGAATAGGAATGCCGCTTGACCGTTTGGCGTTGCAACCGAAGGCAGGTTAGTACCAGTATTGATTGCCACCGCCAGTAAGTCGAACTGATCACGAGTAATGAGACCCTCAATGAGTGCAGTTTTTACTTCATTGATGTAAACCGTACCAACGAACACGTTATCCGACACCATAGATAATAAGCCATTCGCCACATAGAACAGAGCTAGCTGAGTACCTTTATCTTCAACGGCAAGCACCGCATCGATGACTGGTTTAAACAGCTCTTGGTCAATGATTACGGCAACGATCGAGAAAAATACTGCAAGCAGTGCAGTGAAGGGCAGGGCCTCTTCAAACGCTTTCCCCATGGAGTGCTCTTCAATGACACCAGTAAATGCGGTCGCTAATATGATCACAGAAAGGCCAATTAAGCCGACAGCCGCTAAGTGCAAAGCGAGTGCAACGATCAACCAAACCGCAATAAGACCTTGAACCCAGAGTTTTGCGACATCTTGATTTGTTCGCGTTTTACGCTCTTCACGGTCAAAATCGACGAGGATCTGACGAACGTTATTAGGAAGCTTCGCGCCGTAGCCAAACACTTTAAGCTTTTCAACTAAAGCACAAGTGATGAGACCACAGAAAAATACAGGTAGTGTCACTGGAGACATACGGATTAGGAATTCACCAAATAACCAACCCGCTTGGTCTGCAATAATTAAGTTTTGAGGTTCACCAACCATCGTGGTTACGCCACCTAAGGCAGTACCTACACCAGCATGCATCAACAAAGAGCGCAAAAACGCACGATAGTTTTCTAGGTCATCACGCGTTAGTTCAGTGATCGTGTCATCTTGTGTATGGTCATGGTCACCGATAGGGTTACCAGACGCTACTTTGTGATATATAGAGTAAAAGCCGATCGCCACGCTGATAACAACGGCGATAACCGTCAAGGCATCCAAAAATGCAGACAAAAATGCCGCAGCAAAGCAGAACGCGAGTGATAGTAGGGTTTTAGAGCGAATGCCAAGTAAAATTTTGGTAAAAATGAACAGCAATAGCTGCTTCATGAAGTAGATGCCCGCAACCATAAATACCAGAAGTAGCAGTACTTCGATATTTGCTACTAATTCGTGCTTAACTTGCGCAGGGCTAGTCATGCCGATAGCAATGGCTTCAATAGCAAGTAAACCGCCAGGTTGTAATGGGTAGCATTTTAATGCCATTGCTAGCGTGAAAATAAATTCAGCGACCAACAACCATCCAGCTACAAATGGGTTTATTAGGAAGAATACAATCGGGTTAATTATTAAGAAGGCTATAATGGCAACTTTGTACCAATCAGGCGCTTTACCAAGGAAGTTCTTGATAAAAGCGTTTCCGAGCGATATCGGCATGATAATTCTCTTTATAACAAAATTATGAATAGACACTACAATAGTGCTTAAGTATCTGTTTGTTAGACTTATTAACTAGTCTTTAAAAACAATAACTTAGTAAAACAACAATCCTTTGTTTATTGTAGTCTTGCCAAGTTACTTCCCCTGAACTCAAGCACCGCTCACTTTCGACCGCAAACTCTACACTCAGGCATTTATTAGTCAATAACAAAACGTGATGCTACCGACTAAAATGACTTTTTAAATGTAATAACGCGATCAAAACGGCGTTACTATACCATGAAAGTCTTAAAAAAATCCTCTTGGATTTTAAATGACGGTCAGTGACGAGAAAAGGCAAATTAAGAAAGAATATTAACTGTGATATACAAAGTAATTTTTCATATTTTGAATATAAAAATGTGACACGGTTGTCTTTATTTCTCCGAGATTTGTGAGCTGTTTAATTAAATGAAAATTCATATTTTACTGCTTTCGCTCGCATGTTAGAGCCTCTTAAATTGACACAACATATAGAGTATTAACTCTATGTTATGGAGTCATTTCCACTATTGATCGTAAATTTTCTCAAACCGCTAAGTAGTGGTATGATGAGTAGTATCGACCCTCAGAAATCAATATTGGATAAAAAGTAGAATGGTCATAAAGGCGAAAAGCCCTGCGGGATTCGCAGAAAAATATATTATCGAGAGCATTTGGAACGGCCGTTTTCCTCCAGGCTCAATTTTACCTGCTGAGCGCGAGCTGTCCGAACTGATTGGTGTTACTCGAACGACTTTAAGAGAGGTTCTTCAACGACTAGCCCGTGATGGATGGCTGACTATCCAGCACGGCAAACCTACGAAAGTTAACCAATTTATGGAGACCTCTGGCCTGCATATTTTGGATACTTTAATGACGCTAGACGTTGATAATGCGACAAACATTGTAGAAGATCTGCTTGCGGCACGTACCAACATCAGTCCTATCTTTATGCGCTATGCATTTAAAGCGAACAAAGAGAGCTCTGAGCGTACAATTAAGAACGTAATCGAATCTTGTGAAGCTTTAATGAATGCGGCTTCCTGGGACGAATTCATCGCTTCTTCGCCGTATGCTGAAAAAGTTCTGCAGAATGTGAAAGAAGATAACGAGAAAGATGAAGCGAAGCGTCAAGAAATCTTGATTGCTAAAACGTTCAACTTTTACGATTATATGCTTTTCCAGCGCCTAGCATTCCATTCAGGAAATCAAATTTACGGTTTGATCTTTAATGGTTTGAAGAAGCTCTACGATCGTGTCGGTAGCTACTACTTCTCAAATCCAGCTTCTCGTGAGCTAGCTCTGAAGTTTTACCATCAATTGCTCGAAACTTGTGAAAGTGGCCAGCGTGAGCAACTACCAGTAGTGATTCGTCATTATGGTATGGAAAGTGCGTTGATCTGGAACGAAATGAAAAAGCAATTACCAACGAACTTCACGGAAGACGACAGCTAAGCGCTGACAAGTTGAATAAACGAAAACCGCAGTGCCTTAGGCCTGCGGTTTTTTTGTTTTTATTTATAAGTCGGCGACGAACCAAGCACCAATAATAAGGTATGGAACGTTTATCCTGCTAGTGAGAGTCTGGGTAACGGTAGATATAATGACTCTACGACATCTGAAAGGACATGGTCGTAAGTATTGAAGATGGTCAATGACAAGTCCGATGTGATGCCATAAAGCTCTGCTTCTGTTAAGTCGACATGACTCCCTGTCACGTATTCATTTAGCGTCTGTATTGAGCGCGTGGAAGCAGGAGAGGTAATGCTAAGTGGAGCGATAACCGCTAGTTGGTTTAGCTTACGCATCATGACCGATGCATAATTTTTGAAACGCTCATTTCCGCCTTGCTCTCCTAAATCTTGAATGCTGATTCGTAACTGAGTCAGGGTCTCCAAGCTATCCATAATGTTTTGCCAGTTCATGTGATACTCATTATGCAAGTCATCTCTTTGCTCAACCGCTAGCCATGCGATGGTTACTTCATCCATCAAAAACAAGCAATGACGAATTAACTTACCATGCTCCATCTGGTTTCTTGCAACACTATGGTCATTCCATTGTTCAAGTAGTTTCCCTACTTTAATCTGTAATACGCGATACATGGGTTTGTTTTCAAACCGTGATGTTTCGACTAAAAGATGCAGCTTGTTAGTCAGAGCATCATGAAGAGCGTCCAATTTTTGTTGATCGTTTTGTTGGAATTGAAGCGAGTAGTGAGTAGCAGCTCGGTGGTGTCTCAGAAGGTGAACAACATCTCGTAACAATGTTAACAGCTGATATTTGCGCGCATGTTGCTGCTCTCGTTTAGAAGATAAGTGATATATTCCGGCTAAAATAGCGATGGACAATAGTGTGGAAATCAAAACAAACATAACCAACTCCTTGTTAGTGTTTGGACCTAACAAGAAAGATTGCAGTTTTGATGCCACTAATTAAATTCTATTAAAACAGTGAGTTAGGCTTGTGACGGGAAAGATGCTGTACAAGTTTGGTGCACAAATTCCCCAAAAGTGTGAATTCAGTCAAAAAAAGTCCCCGCTGAACTGGCGAGGACTTTTTAAATTTGATCGTAAAGCTACAACTTACATTACGCGCATGCCAGGTTGAGCGCCTTCGTGTGGCTCAAGGATCCACAGGTCGCTACCACCAGGGCCTGCCGCTAGGATCATACCTTCAGACATACCAAACTTCATCTTACGAGGTTTTAGGTTTGCTACCATTACCGTTAGCTTACCTTCTAGCTCTTCAGGTTTGTAAGCTGACTTGATGCCAGAGAATACCTGACGAGTTTCACCACCGATGTCCAATTGGAACTTAAGCAGTTTGTTGGCTTTTGGTACTTCTTCACAAGAGATGATGCGAGCGATACGCATATCTACTGCAGCAAAAGCATCGAACTCAATCTCTTCAGCGATTGGTTCTTTGTCTAGCTCGGTTTGGCTAGCCTTGTTCTTTTCCGCTTCAGCTTTCTCTTTCGCCGCCATTTCTGCCGCCGCATCTTCTTTAGACGCTTCGATCATCGCTTCAACATTCTTCGGATCGATACGGTTGAACAGTGCTTTGAACTTAGTGATCTCGTGGCCTGTTAGTGGAGCAGCGATGTTTTCCCAAGTTAGCTCTTGGTTTAGAAACGCTTCAGTACGCGCAGCTAGCGATGGCATTACTGGTTTCAGGTAAGTCATCAGTACGCGGAATAGGTTGATACCGACAGAACAGATGTCTTGTAGTTCCTGATCTTTGCCTTCTTCTTTTGCTACAACCCACGGTGCTTTTTCATCAACGTATTGGTTAGCTTTGTCTGCCAATGCCGTGATTTCACGGATTGCACGACCAAACTCACGCGTTTCGTAAAGCTCAGCGATACGGTCAGCAGCAGCAACAAATTCGTTGTAAAGTTCAGGCTCTGCAAAGTTGTCAGACAGTTTGCCTTCAAAACGTTTCGCGATGAAACCTGCGTTACGAGATGCCAGGTTAACGATCTTGTTAACAACGTCAGCGTTTACGCGCTGAGTGAAGTCTTCAAGGTTAAGATCTAGATCGTCGATACGGCTGTTTAGCTTCGCAGCGTAGTAGTAACGAAGACACTCAGGGTCTAGGTGCTCTAGGTAAGTGCTTGCTTTTACGAACGTACCTTTAGACTTCGACATTTTTGCGCCGTTTACGGTTACGTAACCGTGTACGAATACGTTGTTAGGCTTGCGGAAGCCAGAACCTTCTAGCATTGCTGGCCAAAATAGGCTGTGGAAGTAAACGATGTCTTTACCGATGAAGTGGTACAGCTCTGCTGAGCTGTCTTTTTTCCAATACTCGTCGAAATCTAGGTCGTCGCGCTTGTCACATAGATTTTTGAAAGAGCCCATGTAGCCGATAGGCGCGTCTAGCCATACGTAGAAGAATTTGTTCTTCTCACCAGGGATCTCGAAGCCAAAGTATGGTGCATCACGTGAGATATCCCATTGCTGCAAGCCAGATTCGAACCATTCTTGCATTTTGTTCGCTGTTTCAGATTGTAGCGAGCCAGAGCGAGTCCACTCTTTTAGCATGCTTTCAAACTGAGGCAGGTCGAAGAAGAAGTGCTCTGAATCTTTCATTACTGGCGTTGCACCAGAAACCGCAGATTTAGGATTGATCAGTTCTGTTGGGCTGTAAGTCTCACCACAGTTGTCACAGTTGTCACCGTACTGGTCTTCAGACTTACATTTTGGACAGGTACCTTTTACGAAACGGTCCGGTAAGAACATCTCTTTTTCTGGATCGAACAGCTGAGAGATAGTTCGGCTAGAGATAAAGCCATTTTTCTTCAACTCAAGATAAATGTGTGACGCTAGCTCACGGTTCTCATCTGAGTGTGTGCTGTGGTAGTTATCAAAGCTGATATCAAATCCAGCGAAGTCTTTTTGGTGCTCTTCGCTAACTGCGGCAATCATTTCTTCAGGAGTAATACCCATCTGTTGCGCTTTAAGCATGATTGGCGTGCCGTGAGCATCGTCAGCACAGATGAAGTTTACAGTGTTGCCGCGTAGGCGTTGGTAACGAACCCAAATGTCCGCTTGGATATGCTCAAGCATATGACCAAGGTGGATCGAACCGTTAGCGTACGGAAGGGCACAAGTTACCAGCATTTTCCTTGACGGAAAGTTTTTTGGATCGTTTGCCATACTTAATATTCGCTTTTCTTGATAGGTATAAATAAATTTTGATGGATAATACTACCCCATGAACTGACTAACTCCAAGGTGTCAAACTGCGGAATGCCTTAGTTTTTTTGGGGTTCTGGTTGAGCCTGGACGGTGGTAGCATGACATCTAAAAGGAGGGCTTATGCATCAGTTCACTTCAAAACAAGATTTTTGTCACTGGTTTAACCAATTCCAACATCCACAGTTGGTGGAAAACTGGGCAGATATTCATGGCGCAATTTCGATTACGACACAGGGTTCTATTGATATAACGTTGCCATTCGCAAGTAATGAGCTTCAAACCGTACTGCATGACTGGATCAAACAGCAGCAAGCCTCGGGTAAAGTGGCTGAATTCCCATTTAATATTCGCCTTGGAGTTAAAGCTTTAGAAACTCAAGTGGCTAACTCGGTTAAGGGTGTTAAGAACATCGTTGCCGTCAGTTCTGCGAAAGGTGGCGTTGGTAAATCTACTACCGCAGTTAACTTAGCGTTGGCGATTGCTCAATCTGGGGCGAAAGTGGGATTGTTGGATGCAGATATCTATGGTCCGTCTGTACCTATGATGTTGGGGCAAGAAGATGCTAAACCAGAAGTTCGTGATGGCAAGTGGATGGAACCCATTTTTGCTCACGGCATCTATACTCATTCTATCGGTTATTTGGTGGATAAATCAGAAGCGGCGATATGGCGCGGTCCAATGGCTTCAAAAGCGTTGTCGCAGTTATTAACTGAAACAGATTGGCCAGATTTGGATTATTTGGTGATTGATATGCCGCCCGGTACGGGGGATATTCAATTGACTCTGTCACAACAAATTCCGGTAACAGGTAGCGTGCTAGTCACAACACCGCAAGATTTAGCCCTTGCCGATGCAAGGAAGGGAGCGGCAATGTTTAACAAAGTCCATGTCCCGGTTATTGGTGTTGTGGAAAACATGAGTTATCACATTTGTAGTCAATGTGGCGCGAAAGAGCATATTTTTGGTATGGGCGGAGCTGAAAAAATGTCGCAAGAATTTGGCTTAGCATTGTTAGGACAAATTCCGCTTCATATCTCTATGCGAGAAGATATTGACGCTGGCGTGCCAACGGTAGCAAGACGCCCAGAAAGTGAGCATGCAGGGTATTATAAGCAACTTGCCGATCGCGTATGTAGCACGATGTTTTGGCAAGGCAAAGCAAAACCAGATGCGATTAGCTTTACAATGGTGAACTAAGTTTACTATGCCTGTTGGTTGATAATTGCACATTTTAACGTTTGCTCGGAGGTTAATCCTCTGAGCAGGCAGAAACTTATGACTAAACCCTAATTCCAACTAGTAACTATGGGGTGAACTCCCTATAATCAGGCAGTTTATCTTTTTATGTGACTAGAAATCATCATCGGGTGCAAACTAATGTCTGATAATAATCAATGCGTCATCGTAGGTATTGCTGGCGCTTCTGCTTCTGGAAAAAGTCTGATCGCGAGCACTATTTATAATGAGCTTCGCGCGAAAGTAGGCGATCATCAAATCGGTGTCATCACGGAAGATTGCTACTACAACGACCAAAGCCACCTAAGCATGGAAGAGCGAGTAAAGACGAACTACGATCACCCGAGTGCGTTGGACCACGACCTACTGTGTGAGCACCTAGAAAAATTGGTACGTGGTGAAGCAGTAGAAGTGCCTGAGTACAGCTACACTGAGCACACAAGAACAATTAACACCACCACAATGACACCTAAAAAGGTGATCATTCTAGAAGGTATCCTTCTTCTTACAGACCCTCGTCTTCGTGATTTGATGCATGCGACAGTATTTATGGACACACCGTTAGATATTTGCTTGCTTCGCCGTGTTAAGCGTGATGTGGAAGAACGAGGCAGAACTATGGAGTCTGTTCTTAAGCAATACCAACAAACAGTACGTCCGATGTTCATGCAGTTTATCGAACCTTCTAAGCAATATGCGGACATTATTGTTCCTCGCGGTGGTAAAAACCGTATCGCAATTGATGTATTAAAAGCTCACATTGCAAGACTTTTGAAAGCTTAAGCCTATAGACGGCTATATCGCTTTATTTTTAGGAGAAGAAGTGGCACCTTAAGTGCCACTTCTTTTTTTGTTTTTAAATTAGTCAGTTGCAGGTTAAAACCAGACACTTTTCACGCTTTTGTGGAACTGTCAGCGGCAAATGGAGTCTGCGCTTATAATTGTAAAAACACTCGAGCAAGGAAAAACAAATGAAGAAACTGCTCTTAATTCTAGCAATACCGATTGTGGTCATTTTGGTCGCAATTTTAGCGTTAACCATCTTCGTCAATCCGAATCAGTTTAAACCCCTTATTGTTGAGCAAGCGCAAAAGCAAACGGGATTAGAGTTGGTGATTGAAGGGGATATCAGTTGGCAATTTTTCCCATCGATTGGCTTTGAGTTGGGACATACAGAATTGCGAAATCCACAAGGCTTTAGTAAACCCAATTTATTCAAAGTTGATACCGTTGGTGTAGACATCTCTGTTATGCCACTTTTTAGTCAACAGCTTGAAATTGGAAACGTCACGCTTGATGGTGCTGAGTTCTACATTGAAACCAAGAAAGATGGCAGCAAGAATATTGATGCATTGACGAAAGCCCAAACACAACAAGCAGAACAAGAGAGCAATGCTGCGCCTACGCAAAATGGTGAAACGCAAACTTCTGGTTCTGATTGGAGTATTAATCTTGCTGGCGTTACGGTTTCTAACGGTTCATTAGAAATGCAGGATAAGCAAGCCGGTAGTTACACCAAACTCTATGATATTTCATTAAACCTTTCCGAATTCGCTTTTGACAACTGGACAACGGCTGATTTTGGCGTGAAGGGCGAAATGAACGACCAAAAGTTCACAGCGAAAGGTCAGGCAGACTTTAAGCTAGAAAAAGGTTTGGCAAACTACGCGCTAAAGAACATCAACTTTGATGCGACATACTCTGACCCTGCCAATAAAATTGAATCGGCAACGATCGGTTTAGACACGTTTGAATTCGATAAAGTAAATAACCTGACTTATGCCATTAAGGGTGACGCTGGTGGTATGAAGTTAGATATGCAGGGTGCTGGTCAACTTAGCGTGGACAAGGCTATCAGCAAAGTACAGTTGGATAAGTTAACTCTTAAATCGACTTTTGAGGGTGATGCTTTACCTCAGTCCCCGATGAAAGTCGACATGGTGTCTGATCTGTCTTTCGACCTAACGAAAAACCATCTGAGTTTTGTTCTAGAGAAGTTAACAGCGAATGCTATCGCCCTAGATGGTAAGGCAGATGTGACACTCGGTGATATTCCTAAAGTACGCTTTGCTCTCCATAGCCCCAATATCGATCTTGATGAGTTCTTAGGGTTAGATAAGCAAGCTGCCGAAGGTAATAAGCCTGCTTCTGGTGGCGAGAGTGCTCCTGCCGGACCTGAGGTTGAGCCTGATTTGTCTGCGTTGAAAGCGTTAGATGTAAAGGGTGACATTACCATCGACAAATTCAAAGCGGCAAATGCGAAGATGGAAGCGGTAAAAACGAGCTTCACTGTAAATCGTGGCGTGTTTGAGCTTACATCTTTTAGTTCGAAGTTGTACCAAGGCTCAATCTCAGCGACAGCGAAGTTAGATGCACGCCAATCACCAGCGACTTACAGTGTTAAAAAGTCAATCAAAGGCGTGAAAGTTCAACCGCTACTTATAGACGTTGCTGAAAACGACAAACTTGAAGGGACAGGTAACATTGATGTGAATGTTACAGGTAAGAGTCTCACGCCTACCGGTATCAAGAAGAATCTATCTGGTACGGTTGTTATCAATTTTGCTGACGGTGCGGTGAATGGCATCAACGTTGCTCAGTTGATTCGTGAAAACTATGCGAAATTTAAAGGGCAAAAAGTTGAAGGCACCAATGAAGCTAAGAAAACAGACTTCAGTGCGATGACGGCGACATTGAAACTCAACAAAGGTGTT
The DNA here is from genome assembly GCF_023161825.1 of Vibrio sp. 2CM40D. Lineage (NCBI taxonomy): Bacteria > Pseudomonadati > Pseudomonadota > Gammaproteobacteria > Vibrionales > Vibrionaceae > Vibrio > Vibrio sp. 2CM40D. The sequence continues at coordinate 133,443 of NZ_JALNTL010000001.1, read as the reverse complement.
GTATCAACGGATAATATGCAAGCTCAGTCTCCATTGTTACGTGTTCGTGGTAAAGGTACCGCAAACTACATCAATGAAACAGTCGACTTTACTATCAGCACGTCAGTTGTAGGTAGCCTAGAAGGCCAGGGCGGTAAAGATATAGATGAGCTGAAAGACATCACGATTCCAATCAATGTGTCTGGTAAGTGGGCAGAACCTAAATTCAAGCTCGTATTCGATGATGTTCTGAAGCAGAAAGCTCAGAAAGAAATCGATCGTGGCGTAGAGAAGCTAACGGACAAAATCAAAGACGAGAAAACCAAAGATGCGGTCGATGGTTTATTGAAGAATCTTTTCAACTAACCGTGCGTGAAAATCAAAAGGGTTGGCATTTTGCCAACCCTTTTTAAATTACTCTGCGAGTGTTACCAATCGACGCCTTTGAGGGCTTTTACGCCAGATTCAAATGCGTGCTTTACATTTTTCACTTCAGAAACGGTATCGGCCATTTCAATCAGGGTTCGATGTGCGCCACGCCCAGTAATAATAACCGACTGCATTTTAGGTCGGTTGCTCAGCGCTTCGACCACTTCGTCTAAGTCGATGTAGCCGTAGCTCACCATATAAGTTAGCTCGTCAAACAAGATGACATCGATAGAGTCGTCTTGCAGCATGCGCTTACATTCTTGCCATACGCCTTGCGCTGCTTCGGTATCAGCGGCTTTGTTTTGAGTTTCCCACGTAAAGCCGGTTGCCATTACTTGGAATTCAACGCCGAGTTTCTCAAGTAGGTTGCGCTCACCGTTGTCCCAAGTACCTTTAATAAACTGCGCGACAGCACAATTCAAACCATGACCCACTGCGCGTGCGATCGTACCGAATCCTGATGTCGATTTACCTTTACCATTTCCGGTAATGATCAGTAGCAGACCTTTTTCCTCTTGAGCCGCAGCGATTTTTACGTCTACCTGTTCTTTGACTTTTTGTTGGCGAGCTTTATGGCGTGCTTCTTTATTTTCTTCGATAGACATAATACTTCCTCAATTCCTTTTCGTGCTGTGCCCAAGTTAATTTGGGTTCATTGATTTATCTCGCTATGATAGACCAACATATCGTGAAGAAAAACCACCGATAATTCAGGGAATAAAATGAAGAAAATACTTGTTGTTTGTATGGGAAACATTTGTCGGTCACCAACTGGAGAGGCAGTGTTAAGAGCGAAAGCTCAAAAGCTAGGCGTTGAAGTAGAGGTTGATTCGGCAGGTACAATTGGCTACCACGCAGGAAACCGACCGGATTCAAGAGCGATGGCAGCAGGAAAGCAGCGAGGTTATTCTTTTAAAGGAATGCAAGCGCGCCAAGTCACCATTGATGACTTTGAAAAGTTTGACCTTATATTAGCCGCAGATAAAGCAAATTTGGCCGATTTATTGGATATTTGTCCGTTGAAGTATCGACACAAAGTATCGTTATTTTTAAGTCATTCTGAGTCAGGTTACGACGAAGTCCCGGACCCATATTATGGTGGGGAAGATGGCTTTGAACTGGTGCTTGATTTAATCGAAGAGGCATCAGACGCAATTTTGAAGAAGCTATAATCGCCGTGCTTGAAGACAATAGAAAAAGGGATGAGCTCAGCTCATCCCTTTTTATTCGTGTTAACCCGCTAGTATGTCGGTTGCGACTTTGTAGCTTGGGTCTTCCTTCACGTTAATTTCAACCAAGCTGCCAGCTTTGTCCAAAAGTTTACGACAATCTGGGCTTAGGTGACGAAGGTGCAGCGTTTTACCTTGAGCATTGTAACGCTCAGCCAGTGTTTCAATGGCTTCAATTGCAGAGTGATCTGTCACGCGAGAGTCTGCAAAATCGACAATCACATCTTTTGGATCTTCAGGCGCGTTAAACAACTCCAGGAAGTTAGCCGCAGAGCCAAAGAAAATAGGGCCGTGAATCTTGTACTCTTTTGAACCTTCCTCGTTTAAGCACGTGTCGGCATAGATGTGCTTAGCGTGTTGCCATGCAAACATTAATGCAGAAACGATAACACCAACCGCTACGGCAACAGCAAGGTCAGTAAGAACAGTAACAACGGTCACAAGAACAATAACGAAGAAGTCTTGCTTCGGTACGCGGCGTGCTAGCTTAAATGTTGCCCATTCGAATGTACCAATGACAACCATGAACATCACACCAACCAGAGCAGCGAGTGGGATCATTTCAATTAGCGAAGAAGCGAATAAGATAAACATCAATAGAGCGATAGCCGCAACGATACCAGATAGACGGCCGCGACCACCTGAGTTTACGTTGATCATCGACTGACCAATCATCGCACAACCACCCATTGCGCCAAACACAGAACACGTCATGTTTGCCATACCTTGACCGATACATTCGCGGTTAGATTGACCACGAGTATTCGTCATCTCATCTAAAACTGTCAGTGTTAGTAGAGATTCAATTAGACCAATGGCCGCGAGAATGATCGCGTATGGAAGAATGATTTGTAGTGTCTCTAGTGTAAATGGTACCGCAGGAATAGAGAAGGTTGGTAGTGAACCTGCGAGTGTTGCAGCTTCATCACCAGACATTGTACGCAGGAAGTCAACAACAGTTCGAGTTTCCAGATCCAAGCCAACCACTAAAGCCGTCACCGTTACGATCGCAACAAGTGAAGAGGGTACAGCTGTTGTGATTTTTGGTAGAAAGTGAATGATTGCCATAGTCAGCGCAACCAAACCAAGCATTAGCAGCATCTGGTCTTGTGGTAGCCAAGTAAGCATGCCGTTGATGTCTGGCGCTTTAAACTGACCCAACTGAGCTAGGAAGATAACAATAGCCAGACCGTTCACAAAACCGATCATCACAGGGTGAGGTACGATACGGATAAACTTACCCAATTTAAACATACCAGCGGCAATTTGAAGAATACCAGCGAGCATGATGGCTGCGAATAGGTACTGGACACCGTGAGTCGCGACAAGCGAAACCATTACGACTGCCATGGCACCTGTTGCACCAGAAATCATGCCAGGACGACCACCGAAAATGGAAGTAATAAGACCAACGATGAATGCAGCGTAAAGACCGACCATCGGATCTACGCCTGCGACGAACGCAAATGCGACAGCTTCAGGAACCAATGCTAGCGCAACGGTTAAGCCTGATAGCACATCATTTTTTACGGAGTGCTTAGAAAATTGGGGAAATTCGAACATGTTTGTTTTTAAGTTCTCTTTGCAATGAGTTAAACCCGACACATATTCGTATTTGCACAAGCCACTGGAAGGTTGATTTTTAATCAAACATTGCAGTGTAAACCGTAGTATTAAAAGAGCAGCATCAGAATGGTGTCGAAAACTTGAGTCGGCGCATGCTACCGAAAAGTGTGATTAAGTTCAAGAATGATACGAATAATGGCGTACAAATGTGATCACGAATTGGTATTTATATGAACAATTTAGTGGGCAAATATGAAGATAAAAAAGGCTACCAGATGGTAGCCTTTAATTTATTTATGCCGTTAAGCAGTTGAACGTAATGATTTAGCCTAGTTAAAGTTAGGCTTTGTCATCTCTGCCGATGCACGGTTTTTAGCCACTTGGCTACCTGCACCTTTAGCTTGGTAACGTTCGGTTTTGAACGGCGCTGCTGCAACCGTGATTTCGCGTAGCTCTTGAGGGCCAGGTGCTTTCGTCATCGGTGCGCTAGCGTTTAGCTTAGCAGCAACTTTAATGGCTTCGACTTTAGGCTCTGGTTTATCTACTGGCGCTTCGGCTACAATCTCTTTTGCTGCTTCAACGATAGGCTCTTCAGTAGGTGCCGTTTCTACAATGGCATCAACCGGTTCAGCATGTTCAGTTACAGGAGTTTCAACGATAGGCTCTACCGATGCTGTTTCTACTACTGCCGATTCAGCTTTTTCTGCGATTACTGTTTCAACAACAGGTGCTTCTACTACTGGAGCTTCCACTTTCGCTTCAACGGTTTCTTGAACCTTGTGTTCAACAACTGGCGCATCTGTTACGACAGGTTGCTCGCGACGAATAATCACTTTACCCATTGCCATTTCTGGACACGCAAAGCCACCTTGGATTGTAGGTACTGCTGCTACAGCTTCTTCCTTAACTCGCTCTTCCTTCTTAGGTGCTGGTTTCGGAATGTAACGTGGCATTACTTTACCCATAGCCATTTCAGGAGAAGCGACACCTCCCTTACGTAGGCGGAACGGGTTAGGGCGGCGATCACGGCCACGGCGACGACGCTGGCCGCTTGCACGCAGGTGACGTGGCGAACGACGATTACGACGTTGCTTAGACTCTGCTTGCTTGTTGTCTTGCTGTGCCTCTACCGCTGCTTCTGTTGGCTTTTCAACTTTAGCTTCAACCGTTTCTTGAGTCTTAACCGCTGTTTCTTCGGCTTTCTTCTCAATAGCTTCTTGGTCTTTAACGCGTACAGACTTGTTCAATTTGCGACGTTGGCGGCGCTCTTTCACTTTTTCTGCTTTCGCATTTTGCTGCTTCGGTTTGCTCTCTTCTGGTTTTGTTTCAGTACGAGCTTCCGCTGCTAGCTGCAGACCTTTTTCCGCTACTTTTGCGTTTGCTTTCTGCTCTTGGGCTTTATCTGCCTGTTGAGCTTTAGGTTTACGCTTTTGGTTACGGTTTTGCGGTTTATTTGTTTGTTGTTGAGCTTCGTTTTGCTCATTAGCCTGCTCATCACGAGGCTTACGACGACGTCGGTTATCGCGATTGTCGCGGTTATCACGATTATCGCGCTGGTTGTTATTGCGACGACGATCGTTACGATCACGTTTGTTACGTCGATTATCGCGATTTGGTTTTTTCTCTTCCTGAGGTTTCTGTTCTTCTTTTGTTTCTTCAGAACCACCGAATAGGAAGCTACCAAGTGCTTTAAACAGACGGCTGAACAATCCAGGTTTCTCTTCTTGTTCAACGTTTTGTTCTTTCTTCTTCGCCTCAGGAGCTGGTTTAGCTGCTGGTGCAGGTGCGGTTTGAGACGGAGCCGCAAAGCCTTTAAGAACTGGCTCTTCAATTCGTTTTGGTTTTACGTCAACTTCCGCTGGCTCTTTACCTTCCGCTTCTTTCATTGCTTCCAGTTTTTTAGGAAGTAGGTAAGAAATCAGATCGAACTCTTCACCTTCACGAACACGGATAACTTCGAAGTGCGGCGTTTCCATGTCAGAGTTTGGAACAACCGTAATCTTCACTTCTTGAATGCGTTCGATATGGTTAACTGAACGACGTTTTTCGTTCAACAAGTAAGAAGCGATTGGCACAGGTACAACTGCGAGAACTTGCGCTGTATTGTCTTTCAGTGCTTCCTCTTCGATTAAACGAAGTACAGAAAGTGCTAGAGATTCGTTGTCGCGAACGACTCCAGTACCGCTACAGCGAGGACAGATGTGGTGGCTTGCTTCTGCTAGAGAAGGGCTTAAACGTTGACGTGACATCTCCAACAAACCAAAGCGAGAAATACGACCGATTTGTACACGAGCGCGATCAAGACGAACGGCTTCACGTAGACGGTTTTCTACTTCTCGTTGGTGGCGAACAGGTGTCATATCGATAAAGTCGATAACCACTAAGCCACCCAAGTCACGTAGACGTAACTGGCGAGCAATTTCGTCGGCTGCTTCTAGGTTCGTGTTTAGGGCTGTTTCTTCAATATCACCGCCCTTGGTTGCACGAGCAGAGTTGATATCGATAGACGTTAGTGCCTCAGTCGGGTCAATAACAATAGAACCGCCAGATGGCAGACGCACTTCACGTTGGAAAGCCGATTCAATTTGGCTTTCGATTTGGTAGTGGCTGAATAGTGGAACTTCGCCTTCATATTTCTTAACGCGGTTAAGGAAATCAGGGCGCACCAATTGAATGTGCTCTTTTGCACGTTCGTAGATGGTGTTGCTATCAATTAAGATTTCGCCAATATCACGACGCAAATAGTCACGGATTGCACGAACGATAACGTTACTTTCTTGGTGGATTAAGAATGGAGCAGGGTTAGAGTCCGCTGCACCTTTGATTGCACCCCAGTGGTTAAGTAGTACATTCAAATCCCACTCAAGTTCTTCAGCACTCTTGCCAACGCCAGCAGTACGTACGATTAGGCCCATGCCCTGAGGCAGTTCCAAAGTACTTAATGCGGCTTTTAGTTGAGTACGCTCGTCACCTTCGATTCGACGAGAAATACCGCCAGCACGAGGGTTGTTAGGCATCAGAACAAGGTAACTACCAGCAAGAGAAATGAAAGTAGTAAGAGCAGCGCCCTTGCTTCCACGTTCTTCTTTTTCCACTTGAACGATAACTTCTTGGCCTTCCGTTAGCACTTCTTTGATGCTTGGACGACCTTGGTAGGTGTAACCTTCAGGGAAATATTCGCGGGCAATTTCTTTGAGAGGGAGGAAACCGTGACGCTCGGCGCCGTAATCAACAAATGCGGCTTCTAAGCTTGGTTCGATACGTGTGATACGTCCTTTGTAGATATTCGCTTTTTTAGATTCATGTCCTGGACTCTCGATATCAAGATCGAAAAGTCGCTGGCCATCAACCAGAGCGACACGCAACTCTTCTTTTTGAGTTGCGTTAATTAACATTCTTTTCATTGAAAATTCTCGTTGTCTTTTCTTTTATATCTTTCTTGTCGACTTGCCACTGTTTTTTCGCTCTTTCACGGTGCCTGATCCCATGGCTTGTATTTTGCAGCCTCCCGGCTGGAAGGGGATGCTCTCGGGCACTTCAGTCATCACAAGCCTCTTGTGGTTTCTGTTGGAAACGTAGACTTGTGACCCGCTATTTGGGCGGTAGGTACTCAACGTGAATATGCGAGGAGTAGGGTGGCAAGAGTGTTGAATTCGATGTGTCTCACGCCAATGCTGCACTCGACCTTCAACGATCTACTCACATTGCTTGAGGATAAATGATTGGTAATGAATAAAATGTAACCAAACCTTCCTTAGCAGCTGTGAACTATAGCAGTGCGCGTGGCTATCAGCAATCTGCTTTCACGCAAACGATAGAAAATTTGCCGCTAAACTCAAAATTTCTATTTTATAACTGGCTGTTTCATAAGCAATTGAGATGTGCAAACTGTTCAAGACAGAAAACAAATTGAGAACTTGATTGAGAGTTTTAATAATTTAAACAAAAGCTTGGCGAAATTTAGACCAGTATGTGCCACGGAGTGTTTCTTTTACGACAAGAATAATGTGAAGTCGCACGAAATTGAGTTTACAATACCGCCCATGAACGAAATAAGAACAAAAGTCCAGTTCGTCGATATCGACGAAGATATGGCGGGTCAGCGCATTGATAATTTTTTGCGCAACCAATTAAAAGACATTCCTAAAAGCATGATTTACCGAATTGTGCGTAAGGGCGAAGTGCGCGTAAATAAAAAGCGTATAAAAGCAGAGTACAAGTTAAAAGCAGGCGATCTCGTTCGTATTCCACCGGTGACCGTCGAGAAAAAAGATGGCGATGTCGCACCAAGTACGAAACTTAACAAAGTCGCTGAGTTGGAAAATATGATTATCTTCGAAGATGATCATATGTTGATTCTAAACAAACCATCTGGCACCGCTGTGCATGGTGGCAGTGGTTTAAAGTTTGGTGCGATTGAAGCGCTTAGGGCTCTGCGTCCTCAAGCTCGCTTTCTTGAACTTGTGCATCGTATTGACCGTGATACTTCAGGGATTTTGCTGGTTGCTAAGAAGCGTTCTGCACTTCGTCACTTGCAAGCCCAGTTTCGTGAAAAGACAGTAAAGAAGTTTTACTTAGCTCTTGTCATGGGGCAATGGAAAAGCAGTTGTAAGGTTGTGAACGCGCCACTGCTCAAAAACGAAGTGAACAGTATTGTTCGTGTTAACCCTAATGGTAAGCCGTCAGAAACGCGTTTTAAGATTTTGGAAAAGTTCGAACAAGCTACATTGATTCAGGCGAGTCCGATTACTGGTCGAACTCACCAAATACGAGTTCATACGCAATACACTGGTCACCCAATCGCTTGGGATGATCGCTACGGTGATCGTCGCTTTGACGCTTACACAGGTCAAGTTGGTTTAGATCGTTTGTTCCTACACGCGGCAAACATCAAGTTCCAACACCCATCAAATGATGAGTGGATGGAAATCAACGCACCGATGGAACCGAAACTAGAAAAAGTGTTGGCGGGTTTAAGAAACGCGTAACCATGTTTTCCTCGCGGATGCAAAAGGGAGCCTGTGGCTCCCTTTTATCGTATTTGGGTTAAAGGACATCGAGTCCTTGAACATGCAACATATCAATCAAATCAATCAATGGTAGTCCGACAAGTGTGTTCGGGTCTTTACCAACTAATTTCGTAAACAAACAAATTCCCATGCCTTCGCTTTTAAAGCTGCCTGCGCAGTAAAAAGGTTCTTCCCTGTCGACGTAGCGTTCGATTTGTTCAAGCGTTAAATCTCTAAAGTGCACCTCGAAAGAATCAAAGCCGACTTCTGTATGGTTTGTCACGGTGTTATGTACCGCAAGACCAGTATAGAAAGTGATGACTTTTCCACTTTGAGCCAAAAGTTGATTTATCGCGTTATCTCTATTTAAAGGCTTGCCAACGATTTCACCATTAATGACACAAACTTGGTCACTGCCGATAACTAAACTTGCTTTATCCGTCTGGCAAGATATTGCTTTCTCTTGGGCCAGTCTCTGCACAAGTTCAGTTGGCGTTTCTTGGTCAAAAGGTGTTTCATCGCAATCAGGTGATAAACAAACGAATGGTAGTGAGAGCTTTTCAAGCAGTTGTTTACGAAAAGGGGAGGTTGAGGCTAAAACCAGTTGGTAATTTTTCATTTTGAATTACAATTCGTGGGAGCATTTCCAATAGGATAATAGATCAAAAATGATTCTGGCTAATGCTCTGTATGTTAAGCGTAAAAAAGTACAACTTTTTTGCCTTTTTCTTTGACTAATTTTGATTTGGAAGATAATATTCGCGCCCTATGCAAAAGGTAAAAATACCGCGAACGGTTGACCCAGCTAAAGCTGCACAGAAACGATTGGATTACGATGGCATCATCCAAGCTAGTCTTTTCAAGCGCTTAGTGGAAACAACTGAAGGCGTAAAACGCGACGCAGAAGTCTCATTGTCATTTGGGATGGATGAACAGCGACTCGTTGTTATCTCTGGTAAAGCTAACATCGAAGTCGATTTAGAGTGTCAGCGTTGTAATGAGGTATTCGCACATGAGTGCGAAGTTGAATTCCTTTCTACTCCTTACTACGGTGAGAAAACAGAACAGGAAGCACCAGAAATTTATGATTTGGTAGATCTAAATGAATATGGTGAATTAGACCTCATACAACTTGTTGAAGACGAGTTCATCTTAGCATTACCTCAAATTGCGATGCACGATGAAGCGGATTGTAGCGTTGATTCAAATAACATGGTTTTTGGTGAGATTCCTGAAGAAATTGAGGAAGAAAAACCGAATCCATTCGACGTTTTGAAAAGTCTGAAAAAGTAATAGGTGTGGTAGCCGATTCTTCTTCAGGTTTTTAACCCAATAGTATAGGAGTAGGGTCAATGGCCGTACAGAAAAACCGTAAAACTCGTTCTAAGCGCGGTATGCGTCGTTCACACGATGCGCTAACTACAGCTGCTCTATCTGTAGACGCGACTTCTGGTGAAACTCACCTACGCCACAACGTAACTGCTGAAGGTTACTACCGTGGTCAAAAGGTTATCAACAAGTAAGGTTGAACCTTTGCAAAGTATTACCGTTGCACTTGATGCAATGGGCGGGGATTTCGGTCCACGCGTAACAGTGCCTGCCGCCGTGCAGGCACTGTCTCATTTCCCAGAGCTAAAAGTGATTCTTATTGGTGATCAATCTCTGATCACGTCTCAATTATCTCAACTCGGTACCTCGACCAGTTCCCGCTTGACTATTCTTCACAGCGAGAAAGTTATCTCGAACTCAGAAAAACCTTCATTGGCGTTACGTAATAGCCAAAATAGTTCTATGCGTATGGCTATCGATTTGGTTTCTGAGCAGAAAGCGGATGCTTGTGTTAGTGGTGGCAACACCGGTGCATTAATGGCACTATCGCGTTTCATTCTTAAGTTACTTCCTGGCATTGAACGTCCTGCTTTAGTTTCCGCTTTACCGACGATTACCGGAAAGCGTACTTGGATGCTGGATCTGGGGGCGAATGTATCGTGCGATGCTGATAGCTTGTTCCAATTTGCTGTAATGGGCAGTGCATTAGCTGAAGAACACTTGGGTCGTCCTCCTCGCGTTGCTGTACTCAATATTGGCGCAGAAGAGATTAAAGGTAACGATTTAGTCAAACGTTGCGCAGAAATGCTTTCTCAGACCGATGCGATTAACTTTGTCGGTTATATTGAAGGTAATCAAATTTTGCATGATGTTGCGGACGTCATTGTTTGTGATGGATTTGTCGGCAACGTATGCTTAAAAGCCAGTGAGGGAACAGCTCAACTTTTTATCGAAAAAATTAAAACCAGCATAATGGCATCAACGATAAAGGGTTGGATAGCTAGAAAGTTGTTTTCTAGGCTGTTTAATGAACTAAAAACACTGAACCCCGACCAGTATAACGGCGCAAGTTTGCTAGGATTGCGCGGCATTGTCATAAAAAGCCATGGAAGTGCGGATGTATCTGCGATTGTCAATGCACTTGGCGAGGCAGTACACGAGGTCAAACGACAAGTACCAAGCCGTATTAGCGATCGTTTGGAAGCGGTTTTACTCGAGAGGCATTATTAGTCTTCATGTATAGCAAAATTTTAGGTACTGGCAGCTACCTGCCATCTCAGGTGCGTACAAACGCAGATCTAGAGAAAATGGTAGATACAAGTGATGAGTGGATCGTTGCTCGCACGGGTATTAAAGAGCGTCGAATTGCTGCAGAAAACGAAACTGTAGCAGACATGGCATTCTACGCAGCTGAAAACGCTATCGATATGGCGGGTATTGATAAAAACGATATCGACCTGATTATCGTAGCCACAACGAGCAGTAGCCATACTTTCCCTTCATCTGCGTGTCAGGTGCAGGCAAAGCTTGGCATTAAAGGTTGTCCAGCTTTTGACTTAGCCGCTGCTTGTTCTGGTTTTGTGTACGCATTATCTGTTGCAGACCAACATATCAAATCTGGTATGTGCAAAAACGTACTTGTGATTGGTTCAGATGCTTTGTCTAAAACGTGTGATCCGACAGACCGTTCAACCATTATCCTATTTGGTGATGGTGCCGGAGCCGTTGTCGTAGGCGCTAGCCAAGAGCCTGGCATTATCTCTACCCACATATACTCGGATGGTCAATTCGGAGAGCTTCTAAGCCTACCTGTACCTGTGCGGGGGCAAGATGCGGATAAATGGCTTCATATGGCTGGGAACGAAGTATTCAAAGTCGCTGTAACTCAGCTATCGAAACTAGTAAAAGATACGCTTGAAGCCAACAACATGCATAAGTCTGAACTAGACTGGCTAGTGCCGCACCAAGCGAACTACCGCATTATTTCAGCGACAGCGAAGAAACTTTCGATGTCACTAGACCAAGTCGTGATTACACTTGATAAACACGGCAACACATCAGCTGCGACGGTGCCAACAGCACTAGATGAAGCGGTACGTGATGGTCGTATTAAACGCGGTCAAACTCTGCTTCTTGAAGCGTTTGGCGGCGGATTCACTTGGGGCTCGGCCCTTGTGAAGTTCTAAGTTTCACAAGAATTCAAAATTTAAGGTGCACTTGGTGCATCTTATTTCTTTTTACTTTGCTTAAAGGAAAACAACATGAGCAAGTTTGCTATCGTATTTCCAGGTCAAGGTTCTCAAGCTGTAGGTATGCTTGCAGAACTAGGCGAACAATATGACGTAGTAAAACAAACATTTGCAGAAGCATCTGACGCACTAGGTTACGATCTATGGGCGCTTGTTCAAAATGGACCTGCAGAAGATTTAAACGAGACTTTCCGTACTCAACCAGCTTTGCTAGCTTCATCTGTTGCAATCTGGCGTGTATGGCAGGAACTTGGCTTAGAGCAACCAGCAAACCTAGCCGGTCACAGCCTAGGTGAGTACTCAGCACTTGTATGTGCGGGTGTTATCGACTTTAAAGAAGCCATCAAGCTGGTTGAATTACGTGGTCAACTTATGCAAGAAGCAGTACCAGCTGGTACTGGCGCAATGTACGCGATTATCGGTTTGGCTGATGATGCGATTGCAAAAGCGTGTGAAGACGCAGCGCAAGGCGAAGTGGTCTCTCCAGTAAACTTTAACTCGCCTGGTCAAGTCGTTATCGCTGGTAGCAAAGACGCAGTAGAGCGAGCTGGTGCGCTATGTAAAGAAGCTGGTGCGAAGCGTGCGCTTCCTCTTCCTGTTTCAGTACCTTCACACTGTGCACTTATGAAGCCAGCAGCGGAAAAACTTGCTGTAGCTCTTGAGTCTATCGAATTTAACTCACCACAGCTGCCAGTTATCAACAACGTTGATGTGGTTGCTGAGACAGATCCTGCAAAAATCAAAGATGCGCTTGTTCGTCAGCTACATAGCCCAGTTCGTTGGACTGAAACAGTTGAACTGATGCACGAACAAGGCGTAGAAAATCTTCTTGAGCTTGGTCCTGGTAAAGTTTTAACAGGTCTAACAAAACGTATCGTGAAAACGCTAACTGCAGCAGCAGTGAATGATATCGCATCGCTAGACGCTGCGAAGTAATCCATCAAGCGATAAATTTGCGATAAGAAAAGGAAACACAACATGATGAATCTAGAAGGTAAGATCGCGCTAGTTACCGGCGCAAGCCGTGGTATTGGCCGCGCGATCGCGGAACTTCTTGTCGAGCGAGGTGCTACGGTTATCGGTACTGCTACTTCTGAAAGTGGTGCGGCTGCTATCAGCGAGTATCTTGGTGATAACGGTAAAGGCTTAGCGCTTAACGTGACTGATGTCGAGTCTATCGAAGCGACATTAAAAACGATCAACGAAGAATTTGGTGTGATCGATATTCTGGTGAATAACGCTGGTATTACTCGTGACAACCTATTGATGCGCATGAAAGATGATGAGTGGAACGACATCATCGATACCAACCTAACGCCTATCTACCGCATGTCTAAAGCGGTTTTACGCGGTATGATGAAAAAACGTGCGGGTCGTATCATCAACGTAGGCTCTGTTGTTGGTACCATGGGTAATGCTGGTCAAACTAACTACGCAGCAGCGAAAGCGGGCGTGATTGGTTTTACTAAATCAATGGCTCGTGAAGTTGCGTCTCGTGGTGTAACAGTGAACACTGTTGCTCCTGGTTTCATCGAAACTGACATGACTAAGGCGCTAAGTGATGACCAACGTGCGGCAACTTTGTCGAACGTGCCAGCAGGTCGTTTAGGTGACCCACGTGAAATTGCATCAGCAGTAGTTTTCCTTGCTTCTCCTGAAGCAGCGTACATTACTGGTGAAACTTTGCATGTAAATGGTGGCATGTACATGGTTTAATGCGACAGTTTATGCAAAATAAGCTATTTTACATTGTGAAAAATAGCCTATAGTTGCAGTTAACTGTCATGAACTTGTCATGCTTATGCGCAAGATTTGTGCATGATTTAAGTCAAAAATGTATTGAAATTCGGTTAAATTCGCTAATTTTGTGGTTTGACCAGCAAGGACCCCCTTGCAACTTTCAATAGTTCGAATAAACTACGGAATCATCGCATTAGGCGAAATCTGTAAAGGAAAAGAAAAATGAGCAACATCGAAGAACGCGTAAAGAAAATCATTGTTGAACAGCTAGGTGTAGACGAAGCAGAAGTTAAAAACGAAGCTTCTTTCGTTGATGATCTAGGTGCTGATTCTCTAGACACTGTAGAACTAGTTATGGCTCTAGAAGAGGAATTCGACACTGAGATTCCTGACGAAGAAGCTGAGAAGATCACTACTGTTCAAGCTGCAATCGACTACGTAAACAGCGCTCAGTAATTAGCTCTCCCAGGCGGTCTCCTAGACCGCCTGTGTTCTTTCTAACTTCTTCTATCCTCTCATAGAAATATTCAATTCCCGGAGAATTATATCGTGTCCAAGCGTCGTGTAGTTGTCACTGGCATGGGTATGTTGTCACCGGTAGGCAACACAGTAGAATCATCTTGGAAAGCCCTGCTAGAAGGTCAAAGTGGTATCGTAAATATCGAGCACTTTGATACTACGAACTTCTCAACTCGTTTTGCAGGTCTTGTTAAAGATTTCGATTGCACAGAGTACATGTCTAAAAAAGATGCTCGTAAGATGGACCTTTTCATCCAGTACGGCATTGCAGCGGGTATTCAAGCTCTTGATAACTCTGGCTTACAAATTACCGAAGAAAATGCGGCTCGAGTTGGTGTTGCTATCGGCTCAGGCATTGGCGGTCTTGACCTTATCGAAACTGGCCATACTGCATTAGTAGACAAAGGCCCTCGCAAAGTTAGCCCATTTTTTGTTCCTTCGACCATTGTAAACATGGTTGCAGGTAACCTATCTATCATGCGTGGTCTCCGTGGTCCAAATATCGCGATTTCTACCGCATGTACTACTGGCCTGCATAATATCGGCCATGCAGCACGTATGATTGCCTACGGCGATGCAGATGCGATGGTTGCTGGTGGTGCAGAAAAAGCTTCTACGCCTCTTGGCATGGCTGGCTTCGGTGCAGCTAAAGCACTATCTACTCGTAATGAAGAGCCTCAAAAAGCGTCTCGCCCATGGGATAAAGGCCGTGATGGTTTTGTTCTAGGTGATGGTGCTGGCATGATGGTGCTTGAAGAGTACGAACACGCAAAAGCACGTGGCGCGAAGATTTACGCAGAACTGGTTGGTTTTGGTATGTCTGGTGATGCTTACCACATGACTTCTCCAAGCGAAGATGGCTCTGGTGGTGCACTTGCGATGGAAGCGGCAATGCGTGACGCGAACATCACAGGTACCCAAGTAGGTTATGTGAATGCTCACGGTACATCTACTCCTGCTGGCGACGTTGCAGAAATCAAGGGCGTGAAACGTGCTCTTGGTGAAGAAGGTGCGAAGCAAGTACTTGTATCATCAACTAAGTCTATGACTGGTCACCTATTAGGTGCAGCAGGCTCTGTTGAAGCAATTATCACGGTTATGTCTTTGGTTGACCAAATCGTTCCACCAACGATTAACCTTGATGATCCAGAAGAAGGTCTAGACATCGACCTTGTGCCGCACACTGCGCGCAAAGTTGAAGGTATGGAATACGCTATCTGTAACTCGTTTGGCTTTGGTGGTACAAACGGTTCTTTGATCTTCAAAAAGTTCGCTGAGTAACACTATCTAACCTTATTTAGATAAGCGAAACTTGTATTCTAACGGCTCGATGCTTAGCATTGAGCCGTTTTGTTTTATTTGTTGTCTGCTAATTTGAAGGTACGTGAATGTTTTGGGTAAATGGAGTTCCGCAAACGCATGTAGAGCTAGGTGATCGCTCATTCCAATACGGTGATGGAGGCTTTACCACCATCCTGACCCAAAATGGAGAGTTGGTTTACTGGCAGGAGCATACTGAGCGCATGAGTGCTTGCCTTGACGCTTTGAAGATCTCTTCACCTGACTGGAAAGTTGTGCATGGTTGGGCAAGCAAAGCGGTTTTATCTGACGCACGAGCGGGGGTGAAGATTCACGTTAGCCGCGGTATTGGCGGGCGAGGGTATAGCCCTAATGGGATTAAAGGCCCTATCGTGACGATTTCCAATTTTGCATTTCCTTCTCATTATTCATCTTGGCAAGAACAAGGTGTGGACTTGGGCGTTTGTAATACTCGTCTAGGGATTCAACCTTTACTTGCGGGACATAAGCACAACAACCGTTTAGAGCAGATTCTCGCCAAGGCTGAAATCGACAATACAGAGTTTGCAGATGCAATAACGTTAAATGTGCAAAACCATGTCATTGAAACTACAATGGCCAACCTTTTTTGGGTTAAAGGTAATAAAGTATTTACGCCGGAGCTGACCTTATCAGGCGTTACGGGCGTAATGCGTCGTAAGGTGCTTGAGTTACTTAAAGTAAGTCATATTGAAGTCATCGAGGGGCGTTTTATACTTCCAGATTTGCTGAGTGCTGACGAGGCTTTCATGTGTAACTCAATATTAGGTGTCGCACCTATTCGCAGCATAGTGACATCGAACTCTAAGACTATATTTCCGATAGGAAAATTGACTCAACGACTGCAAGGGAATTTAACTACGTGATTAAAAAACTGTTGGCTTTTGTTGTGCTGATCGCAGTGATAGGCGCAGCAGCTGTTTTTTATATAATTTCACAGGCTAAACAATACGTTGAAAAGCCTATTCTATTGGAACAACCTCAGCTGTTTACTGTAGAAAGTGGTACAAGCTTTCATCATGTCATGCGCGCCTTAGTTGAAGGTGAGGTGATTGAAACATCGGAGTACATCCGTTTAATTCCTCACTTATATCCAGAATTGTTGCAAGTGCGAGCGGGTACTTACCAACTTGAGCCTGGTATGTCACTTTCGCAAACATTGGAGCATCTGAATACTGGAAAAGAATACCAGTTTGCGATCACTTTTGTTGAAGGCAGCCGCTTTTCTGAATGGGTAGATCAACTAAAAAGTGCTCCTTATTTAAAGCATGATTTAACCGATCTTTCAGAAAAAGAAATGGCTGCGAAGCTCGGAATTGAGAGAGAAAAGCTAGAAGGGTTGTTTTTAGCAGAAACCTACCATTACACAGCGGGTGCGAGTGAAAGCCAGTTATTAAAACGAGCGCATCGAAAACTCAATAAAATACTGGATGCTAACTGGGAAGCGCGTCAAGAAAAGCTGCCATTACAGGACAAATATGAAGCCTTGATTCTCGCGTCTATCATCGAGAAAGAGACGGCTATTGATTCTGAGCGTGAGCGCGTCGCTTCTGTGTTTATCAACCGATTGAACAAACGCATGCGGTTACAAACTGATCCGACAGTTATTTATGGTATGGGTGACGCCTACGATGGCAACATTCGTAAGAAAGATTTGCGTACGCCGACACCATATAACACCTATACCATCAATGGATTGCCACCAACACCGATTGCGATGGCTGGTGAAGCTTCCATTGAAGCGGCTTTGAATCCAGAAAGCAGCAACTATTTATATTTTGTAGCAAGTGGAAAGGGCGGACATGTATTCTCGAAATCCCTTGCTGAGCACAACCGTGCTGTTCGTGCCTATTTAAGAGAACTAAGAAAGAACAAATGATGAAAGCAAACTTTATTGTCGTTGAAGGCCTAGAAGGCGCGGGTAAAAGCACTGCGATTAAAACCGTTTTAGATACGCTAAAAGCGGCCGGTATTGAGGATATCGTAAATACCCGTGAGCCAGGAGGCACACCGCTAGCAGAAAAAATGCGCGCTCTGGTGAAAGAAGAGCACGAAGGTGAAGAACTTAAGGACATGACGGAGTTGCTTCTTCTGTACGCTGCACGTGTTCAGTTGGTTGAGAACGTGATCAAACCAGCTTTGGAAAACGGTCAGTGGGTGGTTGGTGACCGACACGATATGTCGTCGCAAGCTTATCAAGGTGGTGGCCGTCAGATTGACGCATCGTTAATGAAAAATCTCCGGGATACAACGCTTGGTGATTTTAAACCTGCTCTCACTCTCTATATGGATATTGACCCTCGTGTTGGGCTTGAGCGTGCACGTGGGCGTGGTGAGTTAGATCGTATAGAGAAGATGGATATTAGTTTCTTCGAGCGTACACGTGAGCGTTATTTGGAGATTGCTCATGCCGATCCTTCCATCGTTATCATTAACGCAGAACAGGCGATTGAAGGCGTGTCGCGTGATATTCGGGACGCTCTAAACGAGTGGCTAGCTCGTCAATAAGTGAAACGTAAATTTAGGTGACTCATGTTAAATGATTATCCATGGCTACAGCCAATATGGGATAACCTCAAAGTAGGGTTAGAGTCGGACAGAATACCAGGTGCGCTTTTATTACAAAGCGAGCAGGGCTTGGGCATCGAAAAACTTATCGAGTTTTTTAGCCAAGCACTTCTTTGCCAAAATTACGCGAGTGAAGCATGCGGTTTTTGTCATAGCTGCCAGCTAAATCAATCTCAAAACCACCCTGATTTACACTGGATCAAGCCAGAGAAAGAAGGAAAGGCGATAACGGTGGACCAAATTCGCGCTTGTAACCGTCTAGCTCAGGAATCATCTCAGCTTAATGGTTACCGCCTATTTGTAATAGAACCGGCGGACTCTATGAACGAGTCGGCATCGAATGCGCTGTTAAAGACGCTAGAAGAGCCTGGGGCAAAGTGCTTGTTTTTGCTCGTTACCCACAATCAGGAGCGTCTGCTCCCAACGATTCGTAGCCGTTGCCAACACTGGGTTGTTGCGCCTCCGTCAGCGGAACAAGCGATGCAATGGATGCACGAACAAGGGGCGAAGCAAGTTCCTGCTTATGCCTTAAAACTGAATATGGGCTCTCCAATAAAAACATTGGATGCGTTAAATAATGGTGAGCTCGAAGCTTACTTGGCTTTTGAACGCAGTTTTATTAAGGCAATGTCTTCGCCTGTTTCAGACGTTTCTGAGTGTGCTTCTTTAATCGCTAAACACTCAGAGCAATCACTAGACTGGGCATGGTATTTACTGACAGATGCTCAGAAAGCGCAGTTTGGTGTATCAGAAGCTCAAATGCTTCCGGGCGCGACAAAGTTCCAACCGGACAACTATAACGGTTTGTACTCATCAGCGAAGGCGCTGATGAACCTGAAAGCTCAGGTGCAAGCCTTTCCTGGCCTGAACCTTGAGCTACTATCAATGAATTGGTTAATTGAATCACGAGAGGCATTATGTTCGTAGATTCTCATTGTCATTTAGACAAATTGAATTACGACGATCTCCACATCAATGTGGAAGACGTTATTAACAAAGCTAAACAAGCAAACGTAACTGAGCTACTTTCTGTTGGAGTAACGCTGGATTCTTTCCCGAAAATGATGGAAATGATCGAGCCTTATGACAATGTTTATGCTTCGTGCGGTGTGCACCCACTTGATGTTGAAAGCGACTTTTCGATGGACGTATTGCGCCACCATGCGTCGAATGCAAAAGTCGTCGCTATTGGCGAAACGGGTTTAGATTATCATTACAAGCCCGAAACGGCCGCGTTACAGAAAGAGCGCTTTGAGCAACACGTTGATCTTGCAGTGGAGCTCAACAAACCTTTAATTATCCATACCAGAAACGCACGTGCGGATACTCTAGATATTTTGCGTAAGGGTGGGGCAGAGAAATGTGGTGGTGTTATCCATTGTTTTACAGAAGATCTTCCATTTGCTGAAGCTGCACTGGAGCTGGGGTTTTATATTTCTATCTCGGGGATTGTTACTTTCCGTCAAGCTACAGAGTTAAAAGAAGTGGTGAAGACTCTACCTTTAGAGAAGCTTCTTATTGAGACAGATTCTCCTTACTTGGCTCCTGTCCCTCATCGTGGCAAAGAGAATCAACCCGCTTATGTTGTCGAAGTCGCTTCTTATATTGCGCAACTCAAATCGTGCTCTCTTTCTGAAGTGGCACAAAAAACCACCGAAAACTTCCGAAATCTTTTTTTGCGATGAAAAAATAATAAGAGCATAAAAAAGGAGCTTAGGCTCCTTTTTTGTTGATAAAAACAACAGATACGCTCACGAGTTTAATGTTTACTAAAAATGTTGATTTAATAACATTCAAAAATCACAAATGTAATTTTGTTACTAAAAATAACATTGAGGCGTATTTTATTTACGCCTTAAAATTAATTATATAAATAATTAATTCTTTATAAAACAGTAATATAAGTGCAATGCAAACCTTTTCATCGGCTGTTTTTGGGTGTGATCCAAGACTTGTTTTGAAACTAAATTTCGTAACTGTGTGGAAAGTTTGAGGGTCATCAATATATATTTAGAGCCGGAAAATATAATGCAGTTGTGGTTACATTTTCATTGGGTGCTAACCTTTAGGCTACGGGGGTGTGCCGTTAGTGCCCAAATAATACTTATAAATTTATCAGGAGCATAAACATGTTTAAGAACCTTTTTGCTAACCTGCAAAAAGTTGGTAAGGCTCTGATGCTTCCAGTATCAGTTTTACCAGTTGCAGGTATTTTATTAGGTGTGGGTGCTGCCCATCTAAGCTTTATTCCAGAGATCGTTTCTAATCTTATGGAACAAGCTGGTGGTTCAGTATTCGGCCAAATGGCACTTCTATTTGCAGTAGGTGTAGCTCTAGGCTTCACTAACAACGACGGTGTTGCAGGTCTTGCAGCTATCGTTGGTTACGGCATCATGACGGCAACGCTAGGTGTAATGGCGGGCGTTATGGGTGTTGAGAAAATCGATACAGGTGTACTAGGTGGTATCCTTGTCGGTGGTGTGGCTGCTTGGGCATTCAACCGTTTCTTCAAAATCCAACTTCCAGAGTACCTTGGCTTCTTCGCTGGTAAGCGCGCAGTGCCAATCATCACTGGTTTTGCTGCGATCATCCTAGGTGTTATCCTTTCTGTTATCTGGCCACCAATTGGCGGTGCAATTTCTGCATTCTCTGATTGGGCTGCACACCAAAACCCACAGCTAGCATTCGGTATCTACGGTGTTGTTGAGCGTTCTCTAATCCCATTCGGTCTACACCACGTATGGAACGTACCGTTCTTCTTCGAAGCAGGTTCTTGTGTTAACGCTGCCGGTGAAGCTCAAAATGGTGTACTAACTTGTTACCTAGTTGCTGATGAAGCATCTCGTGCTGCTGGTAATGGCTTCGGTCAGCTAGCGGGTGGTTACATGTTCAAGATGTTCGGTCTACCAGCTGCAGCAATCGCAATTGCTCATTGTGCTAAACCAGAAAACCGTGCAAAAGTAATGGGTATCATGGCGTCAGCTGCACTGACTTCATTCCTAACTGGTATTACTGAGCCAATCGAATTCTCATTCCTATTCGTTGCTCCACTACTATACGGTATCCACGCTCTACTAGCTGGTTCTGCATACATCGTTTCGAACACTCTAGGCTTTGTACACGGTACTTCTTTCTCTCACGGTCTGATCGACTTCCTAGTTCTATCTGGTAACGCTCAGAAGATGGTGCTAATGATTGCCGTTGGTCTAGTTTACGCAGTAATTTACTACGTAGTGTTCCGTGGTGTAATCACAGCGCTTGACCTAAAAACACCTGGCCGTGAAGATGAAACGGAAAGTGCAGCTGTAACTTCTGGCTCTGATATGGGCGGTGAACTGGTTGCAGCGTTTGGCGGTAAAGCTAACATTACTGGTCTAGATGCATGTATCACACGTCTACGTGTAGCAGTTGCAGATACAGCAGCTGTTGACCAAGACAAGCTAAAACAACTAGGCGCTGCTGGTGTTGTAGTTGTAGCTGGTGGTGTACAGGCTATCTTCGGTACTAAGTCTGATAACCTAAAAACTGAAATGGATGAGTGGATTCGTAACCACGGTTAATCGCAGTCATTCATAGTAATGCATAAAAGGAGGCTTCGGCCTCCTTTTTTAGTTCCTATTTTATTAACTGACAGTTCCTTTTTAGTGTGATCCTAAACTCATCTTTACTTTTGTCAGCTTTTTCATACATCGAGCTTACCCATCGTTGACATATTGATATGCCATTATGTTTGAATAGCGAATAATGTTTTTTTGAATAATTGATAACGTGTATGAAGAACAAATTCATTTTAGTTTTGGGACTAGTTTCTAGTACGGCAATGGCGGCAAGCGAACCAACGGATCTATCAGTTGGTATGGCTGTCGATCAACAATTAAGTGTTGTTGTAGAGTTAGATAACAAATATCGTGGCATTATCGGAAACGATGGTATGGCGTTTGATTACATCGCTAAGCGTGGAACATTCGATCAAAACATGCCTGTGACTTGGTATGTCGGCGTTGGTGGCTGGTATGAATGGGATGACGAGTTTGGTGTGAGAGTACCACTTGGTGTGAACTGGGATTTATCACGCGGCTGGGACCTTTATGGTCAAATACACCCAGAGCTAGATCTTTACAAAGGTGCTGACTTGCAACTTGGCGGCGCCGTTGGCATCAAGTACAGTTTCTAGAATTGAACTAATGTATGTACAAAAAACGCCGGTAACTACCGGCGTTTTTTTATATGGAACTTAACGTTCTATTGTTTATCCATGGCTCGCTTGATGCAAACGGCAGCGCCGCCCCAAGTGATACCTAAACCAATAACCATCATAATAATTGCGCTGATTGTCATTTTGCTGTCTCCTTGCGGTTCACTGCGTTGATCACTAGACCAAAGATAAAGAGTGCGGCGATAAGTGCCCAGCCTAAAGTTAGATCATAGCCACCGTAGCCTTCAGTAATTAGGGCGTATAGCTTGGTCGCTAAGATAATGGCGAGCATGATTGGTGTAACGAAGCGTAAGCAGATCTCGAACCATTGACCAACAGAGAAATCAGAGCGCTCGTTAACGTAATTACGTACTTCTGGCACGCGCTTCAATAGCCACGCCATCAAGACAATCTCAACCAGACCACCAACCATGATGCCAACGTTGTTTGCAAAGTGGTCTACTAGATCGAGTAGCAGCAGACCGCCATTGGTAGCAAACGCCATAGAGACAACGAAGCCAATACCAATCACAACATTTGCAGCTTTTTTACGGCTCCACTTCAGCTTGTCGATAATGGCTGAAGTTACGGCTTCCATAATTGAAATATGCGAACTTAGACCAGCAACCACCAGTGCAAAGAAGAACAGTGGACCAAGAATATATGGGGCAGGTAGTAGGTTAATTGCCGCAGGTAAAGTAACAAAAGCCAAGCCAACGCCTGCAGATACCACCTCTGTTAACGGCTTACCTTGCTCTTGAGCCATGTAACCCAATACTGAGAAGATCATGATGCCGGCTAGGATCGAGAAGCCACAGTTGATCAACACGGTCATAAACGCGTTATTCGTTATGTCCGACTTTTCTGGTAGGTAGCTAGAGTAAGCTAGCATGATGGCGAAGCCGATACTTAGCGTAAAAAAGATCTGACCATATGCCGCTGCCCATACTTTCACATCCCAAATTTTGCTGAAATCGGGTTCGAACATGTAGTTCACGCCATCTAGAGCTCCTGGCAAGAAAATCATACGTCCGATTAAGAAAATCACCATCAAGAATAGGATTGGCATCATAATTTTAGATGCTCGTTCAATTCCTGATTTCACGCCTTTGGCAATAGCGGTGTAAGTAATTGCCCAAGCAATCACCATGGATAAAGCAATCTTCCATTGAATACTGCCTAAGTCTGTTGGTGAGTTGTCACCTAGCTTTAGGTATTCACTAAAGAAAAATGCGTTGGTATCGGTTCCCCAACCTTGAGTGAACGACAACCCAAAGTAAGAAATCGACCAACCGATAACAGCCACATAGTAAACGGCAATAACTGCAGCCACACCAACTTGGAACCAGCCAAGCCATTCAAATTTAGAATGAATTTTCGCAAGTGTTTTTGGTGCCGAGCCTCGGTATTTTTGTCCCATACTGAACTCAAGGATCATAAATGGAATACCGGCAGTGATCATGGCAAAAATGTAAGGAATAAAAAATGCGCCGCCACCGTTTTCATAGGCCATGTATGGGAAACGCCAAATGTTTCCCAAACCGATAGCAGACCCAACTGCTGCTAAGATGAATCCCGCCCGGGATCCCCATTGTTCTCGCTTCATATTTGACTCCTATAAGACTCCCTGAGGAATGAAGCTCTCTACGTAACACAGTAATAATTGCGCAAATAGTTGGAAGAAAGGACCGCTGTTATCCATCAGATTTTCTATCCTTAATTCTAACTTCTTATAATTTTATAGAGCTATATTCTGGTTACTGTAAGAGAAAGTAGATTATTAATCTTAAAATTTTGATGTGTGTTTGATAAAACTGAAATATTTATCTGTTTTCACTGATCAGACTAACTTCTAATAATACTTAGCGCAATAGAATCTAAATGTTAATTCAGATGCGTTGTCTGGTTTTAATCTTGTTAAATTTGAGTTTGATTGTGGTTTTATGTGGGTGTGTGGTTGTTTGTCTGGAATAAATGACTGGGATCTAATAATTGCTTTGGTGTTTAAGACTATTTTGATTAATTAGGGCGTACGGCTATCTTTTGTGCACCTATCTAGATGATGCTTCGTTACTTTGCCAAACAATGGTGTTTAGACGATATCCTTTATCGGCTCTGTGCAGGACTCGTTCAGCGTTCTTTGTGACGCGTCCTATAAAGGAACATGCATAAAAATTAGAAGCGGAAACTAAAACCGACATTTGATTGGAATTGGTTCATCCAATCAGTATCGAACTTAATGATACAGTTTGAGCCGTCATTAGGTAGAGTACAGGCGCCAGATGTATCGTTATCAACGACCGTTCCTAACCATCTCAGTTGGGCTGTTAATGCAAAGTTCTTTGAAAATTCATATTCCAGCCCTGCAAAAGCGCTAGCCGAAAATCCGTATTTTTTGTCTACCCAATCCACATCGGCGTAAGAAGCGCCCAAACCTACACCGATATAGGTTTGCCATTTTTCTGCGACAGGATAGTACATGCTGCTTTGGAAGTGCAGATAATGGATATCTGCCGAGTTGGACAGCTTTTCAAGTTCCGTCGATTGATTGGAGTAAAACAATCCGATCCTTCCTTTTTCTAAGGGAGTCTCGACTGAAAGAGCGTAATTCACTGCGGGGTCGAGATCGTATGTATTACCACTTTCATCCTCTACTTGGCCGCCTCCTGTATAGCCTATGTATGGTGTAACGATGATATTCGCTTGTGCATTGATAGCAGTACTCATCATCATGATTCCTACTAGCCAGCTGAGTTTTTGGTTCATGCCCTATCTCCTTATTATGACTAAGCTAATTGTGATGGGTTAGTCAAAATTGCGCGACTAAATTAAGCAAATCTTGAACATATTTCACACCGGTGTTATTAATTTGTTACATATTAAGGAGGTGTTTATGGAACACGATCTAAAATCCGCATTAATCATTGTGGTGACTGTTTTTGCAGTGCTTTTGTCATTTGGCATCATTGCTATTACAACAGCTTAAGATAACCACTTTTACCAAACGTTTTAACAAAATGGCGTGAGCCTATGATACGTAACAGCGGTATAATCACAGAAAGCCATGCAGAGCTTGATGTAAAAGTTTATGAGCACTTTAGGCATGGTAAAACTGCTTTAGTCACGCAAGGTGGAGGGCAGAGAGGGATTTTTACCGCTGGCGTTTTAGACGCCTTTTTACTTTCCAACTTCGATCCTTTCGATGAATTCTATGGCACCTCTGCCGGAGCACTCAACTTATGTTCTTACTTGTGTCGTCAACATGGCATGGGCAAAGCTTTTATTACCGAGCTGACAACGTCTCCTGAATTTTTTAATCTTTTTCGCTATATCCGAAAGCAGCAGTACTTAGGTTTAGAGTGGGCATTAGAACGGATTCAAGATTTCCCATACAAGCTTGACCTTGATTTAGGGCGCAGTGCATTGGGAAAACGAGGAGCGTTTGCTGCGGTAACGAATATAGAGACGCTATCAGATCAATATCTACCAATCTTGGATGACTCGTGGTTTAACACTATGCTAGCGACGTGTGCGATTCCCAAGTTGTACCACGGACCTGTCGACGTAAATGGCAATAAGTTTGTTGATGGCGGCGTGTCTGCCTCTATCCCTGTACAAGAAGCGTGGCGTCAGAATGCTCGCAACATTATTGTCATTCGCACAGAGCCGTTTTCAGAGATTGAAGCGAGAGCCCAAAGTGAAGTAGGGGATGTGCCTGTCGAATGGTATCGGGAGTCTATCAACTCAGTACAGCAATCATGGCAGCAAAAAGTGAATCAGTGGAAGCTGGATTGGGCGTCGTTCTTCCAACAAAAAATTAATGCAGCACATCAATCGAAGCTTGCAGGGAAAATGCTGTTAAATGGAGGCCGTTGGTTGTTCGGTGCCGATAACTTGTATCGTTTAAGTCATCTGATTGGTGAGAATTTTGATTCAGGTTTAGCCGACATGCTGATGATTCATTATCAAACATTTGAGCTCACTCAGGCCTTTATATCTGCTCCACCTGACGACACTTTTATTTTACAAGTTGCGCCTAAAGAGGGACTTCGTTCTTCTTCTTTGTTAAGTGACCAAGAGTCACTAGAGCATGACTATCAACTTGGGCTTCAAGCTGGGTTTAACCTAGTTCAACTCTATGACCAGCTAGATGTTGAAATTGATGGTAGAGAGAGTGCATAAACCTTCTTACGTTCACGATGTGCGCAATATACAAAGCATATAAATAAGGCTCCATTTTCGGAGCCTTATTTGCGGGTTCTTGTGGTTAACTCTGGTTAGGTATAACGACTACGCTTGTAGAATGCGCATGCAGTTGGTTGAGCCAACAACATCCATTACATCGCCTTGAGTAATAATGACTAAATCACCTTTGTGCAAGAACCCTTGCTCTTTAAGGCTAGTAATCGCTGCTTGAGCCGTTGGTAAACCCGCATCACTTTTTGACTCGAAATATACAGGTGTCACGCCTCGGTATAATGCTGCTCGATTTAGTGTCGATTCATTCCGTGATAAGGCAAATATTGGCAAGCCAGAGCTTAAGCGAGACATCATCAACGCAGTCCTGCCGGACTCAGTTAACGAGATCATCGCTTTAATTCCTTCCATGTGATTCGCAGAATACATGGTTGCCATTGCGATGGTTTCTTCAGCGGTTTCGAAGGTTCTATCTAAGCGATAGGTTGATAGACTTGCCTCCGACATTTTTTCTGCCCCCACACATACTTCGGCCATGGATTTGACCGTTTCTACAGGATATTTACCTGCAGCGGTCTCTCCAGAAAGCATCACCGCGTCAGTGCCGTCTAGAACCGCATTGGCCACATCCATCACTTCAGCACGCGTTGGCATTGGGCTAGTAATCATGGACTCCATCATTTGTGTCGCAGTAATCACGATACGGTTTAAACTGCGTGCGCGGCGAATCAGTTTTTTCTGGACACCTATGAGCTCAGGGTCACCGATTTCTACACCAAGGTCACCACGTGCAACCATCACCACATCGGATGCGAGAATAATGTCGTCAATAGACTCATTGGTCGCGACGGTTTCTGCTCGTTCGACTTTAGCCACTAACATGGCTTCAAGGCCTGCATCTCTGGCTAAGCGTCGAGCGTAATGCATGTCTTCGCCGTTACGCGGGAATGAAATAGCAAGGTAGTCTACTTGAATTGCTGCGGCGGTAAGAATGTCGGCTTTATCTTTCTCTGTGAGCGCATCGGCTGACAATCCGCCGCCTTTTTTGTTGATCCCTTTATTGTTGGACAGTGGACCACCGACAATCACACGGGTATGAACTTTATTACCCTCTACTTTGGTAACTTGCAGCTGAACGCGTCCATCATCGAGTAATAAAATGTCATTTGGTGAAACATCTTGCGGTAGTTCTTTATAATCTAACCCTACAGATTCTTGATTGCCTTCACCTTTTGGTAAATCACTATCTAATGTGAATTTATCGCCCACATTCAAAATGACTTGGCCGTCTTTAAACGTTGATACACGGATTTTAGGGCCTTGTAAGTCACCAAGAATTGCAACCTGACGCCCAAGTCTTGCTGCAATGGTACGGACTTTGTTCGCACGTTGAATGTGGTCTTCACTGGTTCCATGTGAAAAATTCATACGGACAACGTTTGCACCGGCTTTGATGATCTCCTCAAGTATATTGTCCTTATCCGTTGAAGGACCCAGCGTAGTGACAATTTTTGTTCGTCTTAATTTGGAAGTCATAGATTCTCCGATGAATGTGTGTGTACAGGTAACTTGAACTCTATCCTTACTTTACGCAATCGCTCTCAAGGTTAGCCTCGCTTAGCCCACACCTTAAAGCTACTTGAATATAAGTATATGCACAGAATGTTTACATTAAGAGTAACCCCGGTAAAACAGACAGATATTCGACAGGCAATGGCCTTATTGATAAAAATACGCTGCTTTAAAGGCACTACTTCATAATTTAGTGAATAAAAATAAGTTATTTTTCAAACAATTTAACAGGAGTAGATTCTTCGTTATTTGATTGAATACACAAACAAACAGGTTTATACGTGATGCTTGTCACGGGGATTTATTAATTCACTTCACAATTAGTTCGCAAAGTAAAAAAATTGTCCCGTTATAGAATTTCGGAGTGCAAGATGTACATGGCTCAACCGGGCCATATTGATCATATCAAACAGGTCAATGCTGGTCGTGTATATAAACTAATTGACCTAAAAGGTCCTATTTCTCGAATTGATTTGTCCAAGCAGAGTGAGCTTGCTCCTGCTAGTATCACCAAAATCACTCGAGAATTAATTGAAGCGCACTTGATTCATGAAACGACAGTACAAGAAGCGACGAGTCGTGGTCGACCTGCTGTCGGTTTGCAGGTCAATAATGAAGGCTGGCAATTTTTGTCAATGCGTTTGGGGCGGGGTTATTTAACCATTGCTTTGCATGAGTTAGGCGGTGATGTACTGATCGATACTAAAATCGAGATACACGAGCTTGACCAAGACGATGTGCTTGAGCGCCTGCTTTACGAAATTGATGAATTTTTTCAGACTTACGCGGATCAACTGGATCGGGTTACCAGTATTGCCCTTACACTGCCTGGTCTCGTGAACTCAGAGCAAGGTGTCGTTTTGCAGATGCCTCATTACAATGTCGAAAATCTTGCTCTTGGACCAGAGATATACAAAGCAACAGGCTTGCCAGTTTTCATTGCCAATGACACGCGAGCTTGGGCATTAGCAGAAAAGCTTTTTGGTCATTCTCAAGATAATGACAACTCCGTTCTTATCTCTATCCACCACGGTTTAGGTGCGGGCATCATTCTGGATGGGCGCGTTTTGCAAGGCCGTCACGGTAACATTGGTGAACTCGGGCATATTCAAATTGACCCAAATGGAAAACGTTGTCATTGCGGCAATATTGGCTGTTTGGAAACCGTTGCCAGTTCTCAAGCAATTCGTGAAGAAGTCGTAAGACGAATCGCTGATGGCGAAGACTCTATTCTTGCTAAACAAGAGGAAATGAGTATTGAGAGCATTTGTGAAGCCGCTGCAAACGGTGATCCTTTGGCCGTCGATGTGATTGAAAAACTTGGACGCTACTTAGGCTCTGCAATTGCTATTGTGATCAACTTATTTAACCCTGAGAAAATCTTGATCGGTGGTGTGATTAACCAAGCAAAAGATGTGCTTTATCCTGCGGTTCGTCGCTGTATCGAAGAGCAGAGTTTACCTGTTTATCACCAAGATCTTGAGCTGGTGGAGTCTCGTTTCTATAAGCAAGCCACAATGCCTGGTGCCGCGTTGATTAAGCAAGCGTTGTACGATGGTCAACTATTGATGAAGGTTGTGGAAGGTTAAGTACTTTTTAACATGATGATGTGCCTGGCTGTTGAGACTGCATTTGTAGGTGATTTAGGGTGAGACTTAACGGCTCACCCTTTTTGATCGCCTATTACTAGAAAGGGAATTTGAGTTATGTTGCATTGCTATATCTGCGCCATTCATGTAATTTCCTAAAAAGCTCAAGTAAATAAACAAAATGGCTTTCAATGTGCTGCGTGACTTTGCGTCTGATGCAAAGAGAAGTAATACGCTAAAACTGTTGTACTTTAAAGCTGTGCTCGAAAAGCCAAATATTTTAAGGTTATTTGGTTATATAACCTTGCTGTGTCTGTACTGATTTCGAGTAAAATAAGAATTATCCATAATTTAGGTAGTAGTATGTCCGGAGTGTTAAATACGGTTGACCAGCGTACAAACTTGGTTGGTGAAAATCGACTAGAGCTTCTGCTGTTCACTTTAAATAGTCGCCAATTATTTGCGATTAATGTGTTCAAAGTGAAAGAGGTCATCAAGCTTCCACCGTTAACCAAGCTCCCTGGATCGCACTACAATATTCGTGGGGTTGCTTCTCTACGAGGTGAAGCGGTACCAGTGATTGATTTACGAGGCGCAATTGGTTTTCCTGCTTTACGTGGTGAAGCGGAAGAAGAAAATTTGATCGTGACAGAGTACAACCGCACGGTGCAGGGCTTCTTAGTCGGTCCGGTTAAAAACATTATTAATACGGCATGGACTGAAATTCAACCGCCTCCTTCCACGTCTGGTCGCTCGAATTACCTCACGGCTATCACGCAAATCAAAGAGGGGGATGCCTCTCAAATTGTCGAAATTATTGACGTTGAAAAAGTTTTAGCAGAGATCGTACATTACGACGTGACTATCTCGGAGGACATTCTCGATCAAGAATTGGCCCAAGCAATGGTCGGGCGTAATGTTCTGATTGTGGATGATTCCTCTACAGCTCGTAATCAAGTTCGCGATACGCTTTCTCAATTGGGTATGAATATCATCGAGTGCCGTGACGGGCTAGAAGCGTTAACGGTTTTAAAACGTTGGTGTGATGAAGGTAAAGATGTAGAAAAAGAGCTGTTGATGATGATTACGGATGCTGAAATGCCTGAAATGGACGGTTATAAACTGACCCATGAAGTGCGCCAAGATCCACGTATGTCTAAGTTGTTTATCACATTGAACACTTCTCTGAGCGGTAGTTTTAATGAAGCCATGGTACAAAAAGTAGGCTGTGATCGCTTTATATCTAAATTCCAACCGGATCTGCTGGTTGAAGTTGCTCAAGACCGATTACGCCAGATGCTTTCTAAAAGTGCATGATTAGATCTAGTGAAATCAGAGGGAGCGCACCTCTCTCTGATTTTTAACATTTCTCTCCTTAATTCCTCTGTACTAATGGAAATCCCGAGATTTACTTTGTAGATTGTTCAAGTAGTGCGTGCAATCCATCAACTTGCCAGCAATAACGTGTGTGACTTCTCCCTCTTTTTCAAGAATGCCTTTCACCATTAATACTTTAGCGCCTAAATACGCTTGCTTTTGGGCTCGTGCTGTCGCTTGCCAAACGACCACATTAATGTTGCCCGTGTCATCTTCTAACGTAAAAAATGTCACGCCAGCGGCGGTGCCTGGAGATTGTCTTCCTGTTACCACACCTACCACTGTGACCAGTGACTTATGCGGTTTCTCTGTCAGTTGCCTCATGCGGGTAAAGTGAGGGAGTTTGCCCGTTTCTTCTAATAATTTAATTGGATGGCGGCTAAGAGATAGTCCCGTGCTTGCGTAATCCTCAATTAAATTTTCATATTCAGAGGGTTGAGTCTGGTAGCTAACATTGGGTTCTTCGACCTTGTGAAACAATGGTAGGTCAGATAAGGAATCCATTGCTGCCCAGCGAGCGTTATAACGATTTCCCGATAAGGCCTGAAATGCATTGGCTGAAGCCAATAATTCAATGTCACTTCGGCTTCTTAATATCTGCTTTACTTCTTGAATCGATCGGTAACCATTAAGTGGTTTGCGCTCAATAAGCCTTTGTGCGCTTTCTGCGTTAAAGCCTTTCACCAAGCGAAAACCAAGTTGCACGCCGAGCCTGCCATTCGGACGTGAGACGAGATGATGTTGATATTTTGAATGATTGACGCACACCGGCAATACTTCGACGCCATGTCTGCGAGCATCTTGTACTAATTGCGATGGGCTATAAAATCCCATTGGTTGGCTGTTCAATAATGCAGTGTAAAATTCGGCTGGGTAATAATATTTTAACCATGCAGAACAATATGCCAGCACTGCGAAAGACGCTGAATGACTTTCAGGGAAGCCGTACTCACCAAAGCCGCAAATCTGATCGAAAATGCGCTCAGCAAACGCTAAGTCATAACCTCTCTCTTGCATACCATTGATCAGTTTTGGTCTGAATTTAGCGAGATCGCCATTCTTTTTCCATGATGCCATCGCTCGACGGAGTTGATCGGCCTCGCCGCCGCTAAACCCTGCGGCTACCATGGCTAGCTTGATGACTTGCTCTTGGAAAATAGGGACGCCCATAGTCCGCTCCAGAACGCTTTTTACTTCTTCCGATGGATAACTGACAGGCTCTTTGTGATCTCGTCGTTTTAAAAAAGGATGCACCATATCACCCTGAATAGGGCCTGGACGAACAATTGCAATTTGAATCACTAAGTCGTAATAACAAGCAGGCTTTAGGCGAGGAAGCATGCTCATTTGTGCACGAGATTCAATTTGGAATACGCCTATCGTGTCAGCTTTTTGGATCATGCGGTACACGTGTGGATCATCTTGTCGGCGAGTGATCTCGGAAATCGAGAGGGATCGCTGGTGATGTTTCTCGACCAGTTGAAAGCACTTTTTGATGGCGTTTAACATGCCGAGTGCGAGTACATCGACTTTTAGTAGCTTCAAGCTTTCTAAATCGTCTTTATCCCATTGAATGATAGTGCGATCTTCCATCGAGGCATTTTCAACAGGTACCAACTCATATAAAGGGCCAGATGAAATTACAAAGCCACCTACGTGCTGAGATAAATGGCGTGGGAAGCCAATGATCTCGTTGACCAATTGGATAAACTGCTGCCCTTTGAGAGATTCTGGTTGTAAGCCAAGTTCAATAATTTGAGCTTGCCAGCCTTGGCTGCGATCTCGGCGATTAACGTTCTTAATGAAAAAATCTAATTGGGTCTCTTCAATCCCTAGTGCTTTACCGACTTCACGCACGGCACTTTTAAAGCGATAGCTGATCACTGTTGCAGCAAGTGCTGCACGCTCACGACCATATTTTTTGTAAATATACTGGATAACTTCTTCACGGCGCTCGTGTTCAAAGTCCACATCAATATCCGGCGGTTCCTTACGTTCTTTACTGATAAATCGTTCGAATAAGACAGCGATTTGTCGAGGATCGACGGCGGTAATTTCCAGGCAATAACACACTACAGAGTTTGCAGCGGAACCTCGCCCTTGGTAAAGAATACCTTGCTGTTTCGCAAACATTACGATGTCGTGAATAGTAAGGAAGTAGTAGTGGTATTTAAGCTCTTGAATAAGCGCCAGTTCATTCTCGATGGTTTGATTGACTTCTGCTGGCACGCCTTCAGGAAAACGCAGCTTTTTACCACGTTCGACCAACATACGTAAGTAAGAGTCGGGTGTATAACCATCTGGGATCAGCTCGGTAGGATATTCGTATTTTAAATCGGAGAGCTTAAACTCGCATAAATCGGCGATGTAAGTACTTTCTTCCAGCCATTCTGGTTTGTAAATCCGAATCAACTTTTTAAAAGGACGAAGCGCTCGCTCAGTATTCGAAATACGGTCAAAACCGAGTTTATCGACGCTACACCCATGTTTTATAGCAGTAAGTACATGCTGTAATGGCAAGCGTTCAACGTCATGCATGAGAACGCCTCCGCAGGCAGTTATAGGTAATTGAAATTCATGTGCTAACTGCTCGCAGTGCGCAATGTACTCAGTATCGTTGTTACTCAAATGGCGCTGAATCGCTACCCACAAACGATTAGCGTGGTGTTGATTGAGCCAGCGCCCCCAATAGTGATCACTCTCTTGATGTGTGGGCAGCCACAATACCAAACAATGTCGAACCGACATCAAATCCCATTCGAACAGTTGATAGTTGCCTTTTTCACTGCGTCTCCTTGCGTTTGTGATGATACGACACAACTCGGCATAAGCCTTGCGACAAGGGCAAAGCAGTACGATTTGGCATTCATCATTTAACCAAAACATACTTCCAACGATTTGTTTGATATCGAGTTTATGTTGTTCGATGGTTGCATGGGCTTTGACAACGCCCGCGACTGAACATTCATCCGTTATAGCTAGAGCTTGATAGCGATAGAAAGCAGCTTGGAGTACCAGCTCTTCTGCATGAGAAGCCCCAGTCAAAAAAGAGAAGTTAGACTGACAAAATAGTTCCGCGTAACTCATAATGACCCAACAAAAATAACTGTCGATTTAACAAAAATAGCCATGAAGAAACCAGTGCTTGTGCTGATCGCGAAATATCCATAACCAGCGGCCTTGCTTGGTGTGTGCAATGTAGTAATCACGCATGATCTCATCACCATCCCACCACCCAGAAACTATTCGCTCAGGTCCGTGGACCAAAGAAACTTGCTCTTGCAATACAATGGGAGTCGGTAATTGCATTGCTGGGCGTAGTATGGATGGTATGGCGTGCCCCTTTTCATCCGGAGCATCAGCAGGGCGATACTGACTGGCCTTTTCTGGTCTAGGATCGCAAGCAATATTGGGTTTTAAAACGGCACTTTTTCCCAATTTAGCTTGCAGTAAAGAGAGCAGCTCTAAAGCATTCATGTTTCCTTTCTGCCCAGCAAAGAGATCGCGTGATGCACTAAGAGGCTCACCTTGACGGATGACTTTTAACGTTAGCCCTGTGACTGGGCCATTAAGCGAGAGTGATTCTAAGCTTAAACTCGCTAACTGTTGCCAACGCTGACATAGGTAATCACCTTGCGCAGAAGTGAGTTGAAGGTGTTGCTCTTGTTTCTCACGCTGGTGGAGTGTTAAACACAGTTCAAAAGCGACCTTATCTCTTAATTTAAGAAAGGTTTCGAGTTGACGAAGTAATTTGGCCAACGGCTTTTCAATCCACTGAACGTTTTCGATCTCAAACAAGAGCTCTAAATAAACTTGGAAGGATTCGGTAGGGTGATAAAAGTCGACAGGGTGTTTAAACTGCCCAGTCAGTCGACCAACGTAGTTCACCAAATCGATATCAAAGCGTCGTGCGATGTCTTGCAATGGCAGTTCAAGCAGGTTTTGCAATGTGGTGACACCTACACGTTGTAACTTCTCTACGGTAGCGTTTGATAAATCTGTCAGTTTTAACGGTAGTGGTGATAAAGCTTTTTGTATGGCAGATTTGTCTTCACTGATGACGTTCGCTCCTGATATTGCCATCAATTTGGCAGCAAAAGGCGAAAAACCACATCCGAATTGAAAACTCAGTTTCAGCTCCGATAAGTGAGCTCTGACTTTATTCCAATAGTTTTCAAGCCCTTCATACAGAGCGAGCATTGGAGTAGCACGCAGTAAAATACCTTGGTTTGGCATCAACACAACGTCAGATGTGATCAAATACAGCCATTGAGCAATTTCTTGTAACTTGCTCCATTCGGTGTGCGGATGATAAGGATGCACTTGTAAATCTCGACACAAGGACGCAGCACTGCCTAGGCCCATACCTGGTTTAATGCCTTGTTGTTCGGCAATCTCGTTGTATTGAAGAATCTGGCAACGTTGGCTTTCGACAATCACCACGGGTTGTTCTTGGTTATCACCAAAGAGTGCGTCTAGCTGCAGGCGAGGGAAGTGCAAGTAAATCCACAGAGCCATATCACTAACCTTGGTTCGCCAGTGGGAAATTGACCACAGTCGAGTGCACAGTTTCAGATGATGGTTTCACCAGTTGCGGGTAATGGTGTTGGAAGCCGATACTAACGCTACCTCTATTCCAGCCTCCTTTCCTTTTCAGCACTTCAACATGAATCCCTTGCTCGTCGCCTTTCAGTTTTAAACTGAGTGACACAGGCAAAGACAAGCGGTTGATAGTATCTGTTTTAAGCATAAAGAGAGGGCAAGTACCTTGTTCACTCGCTACCTGTAAGCGTTTCACTTGATGTATTTCAAGCTCTTCTTGCCATAACAAAACATTACTGCATACCCCACTTTTCAGACATTGCTCTGCAGCCCAAAGAGCGTCTTTGGGGTGAGTTGGAGTAACGACCCACACTTGGTTTATATCCAACCCGATGTAGTGTAAAAACAGAGAATTCACTAGCGCAGGTGGTTGAATAAATGCGGTCACACCATTGGTCTGAGTGGCTTTTAAATAGGGAGCGAGCAAACGCAATTCACCAATACTACCAATAGATTCCATCTCCACTACGCCATGAGGTGGAAAGCCTCCGCCGAGCAAATCATCTAATTCAGAAAAACCGGAACTAGTCTGCAACTGCTGAGGATCTGCTTTCGTTAAATTTGCTTGCCAAACAAGGTGTTGGCTTTTTAAGTTCTGAATAATATCTTGCATAATAAATACCTGTATATATGTACAGTATATTTCTGTGGGAGAAAGTCGCAAGATTTTTATGAAGAGAGAAATGAAAAAAGGCAGCGTTTGCTGCCTTTTCAATCGATTATGTGAGGTAACCTGAATGAGTTATTTACGCTTCGGTTGAGCGTCGATGCACTGACCGTTCACATCGGTAACCGCAGGATCCATTAAGTGCAAATATAGCGGCATGATATCCAGTGGCGTTTTGAGAGTATTCGCATCTTCACCCGGATATGCTTTTTCACGCATGCGA
This sequence comes from Vibrio sp. 2CM40D, assembly GCF_023161825.1. NCBI lineage: Bacteria > Pseudomonadati > Pseudomonadota > Gammaproteobacteria > Vibrionales > Vibrionaceae > Vibrio > Vibrio sp. 2CM40D. Next base: position 97,066 of record NZ_JALNTL010000001.1, on the reverse strand, counting down.
GTACGAGTGGCACCAGGGTTAATTGCGTTAACGCGGATCGGTGTATCACTCAGCTCGTCAGCTAAAACTTGCATCATGCCTTCTACGGCAAATTTAGAGATAGCGTATGGCCCCCAGAATGCGCGGCCAGAGTGGCCGACAGTTGAAGAGGTAAAGATAATACGCCCAGCTTCTGATTTACGCATCACAGGCAGTAATGCTTGAGTCATTAGCACTTCGGCTTTCACGTTGATCTGCATGATATCGTCGAAGTCTTCCTCTTTGATTTGATCAAATGGACACAGCGAACTCAAGACACCTGCGTTGTGTAATAGACCATCCAAGCGACCAAACTGTCCTTCGATTGTCTCTGCCATATCAATGTAATTCTGCTGAGTTGCACCCTTGAGATCCAATGGAATGATAGCAGCTTGTGGATAGCCAGCAGCTTCAATCTCATCATAGATAGATTCAAGGTTTTGCACATTTCTACCCAAGAGAATAACAGTTGCACCGTGCTCGGCATAAGAAAGCGCGGCTTGACGGCCGATGCCATTACCAGCGCCAGTAACAAGAATGACTTTACCTTTTAGAGCATCAGCTGAAACGGAGTAGTTCACGGCGATAAATCCTTATTATTGTAAGAGGGTCCATGATAGTTAATTGACGCTAAAAAACGCCTGTTTCTCAATGGAAAATCTTGGTAATCGTGACAAGATGGTTACAATACACCAATTCATGTGTTATACCAATTCCAGAACTTTCGTTAAGTATGCTATCAATCAGAACAAGTGGTTACAAACCGCGCTGCCTTCTCGCTGATGTTTCTGCGTAACATACTAACGTCATCTGAAATGAGATAAAGGAGCTCTCGTTGGAATTTTTATTAGATTATGGTCTGTTTCTGGCCAAAATTATCACGGTGGTTGCTGCGATAATTGTTCTGCTCATTATTGCAAAATCGGCTGGTGGCAAATCGGGTGCGGCGAAAGGGGAGTTAGAGATTACCAACCTTTCAGAGCAACACAAACAATCTGTTGAGCAGTTAGAGCATCATTTGCATGACGATGCTTTCATCAAGGCTCGAGATAAAGCCGTCAAGAAAGAAGAAAAAGAGAAGAACAAATCTCGCGAGAAAGAAATCAAACAAGCGAGCAAAGACGGTTCATTAGATAGCAAGCGTGAACCACACCTATTTGTTCTTGATTTCAACGGTAGCATAGACGCAAAAGAAGTCGCGTCTCTACGTGAAGAAATCACCGCTATTTTGGCTGTCGCACGTGAAGGTGATGAAGTGTTACTTCGCTTAGAGTCTGGCGGTGGTATGGTTCATGGTTACGGCCTTGCCTCTTCTCAACTGGACCGAATCAAAGCTGCGGGTCTTCCTCTGACCATCTCTGTTGACAAAGTTGCGGCAAGTGGTGGTTACATGATGGCATGTGTAGCAGATAAGATTGTTTCTGCACCATTTGCAATTGTGGGGTCTATTGGCGTTATCGCACAAATTCCTAACTTCAACAAACTGTTGAAGAAACATGACATTGAGTACGAACAACTAACAGCGGGTGAATATAAACGCACGCTAACGATGTTCGGTGAGAATACCGATAAAGCGCGCGATAAGTTTAAGCAAGAACTTGAAGAAACACATGTCTTGTTTAAAGACTTCATCCGTGAGCGTCGTCCTAGTTTGGACCTAGACAAAGTAGCCACTGGTGAGCACTGGTTCGGTACACAAGCGAAAGAGCTTGGTTTGGTGGATGACATTAGTACATCTGATGATATCGTTGTTGCGGCATGCAAAGATAAAACCGTACTTTCTGTGCATTATGTGCAGAAGAAAAAGCTGGCAGACAAGCTAGCAGGTGTGGCGGGTAAAGTCGCTGATAGTGTGATTTTAAAGTTAGCTGAGCGTGGTCAAAAGCCGATTGTTTAATCGAGCTTAAGTTCATGACATTTAAAACGGCGAGGGCGGAAGCTCTCGCCGTTTTTGTTGAACTTTATGTTTATTGATGAATCCAATTACGCATTAGGTGTAATGCTTTACACGACATTTTTCCTCGCTCCAAAGACTGATTACCCGTATAATGTGCGCCTCGAAAACCGAGCAAATTGCTGAAAAGAAACTATTGGTGGAGAAGAACATGTCCTCTCAAACTCCGGTTGTAACCGTAGATGGACCTAGTGGTGCAGGTAAAGGCACTTTATGTATGTTGCTGGCGAAAAAGTTGGGTTTCCAACTCTTAGATTCTGGCGCAATTTATCGTGTACTTGCACTTGCTGCGATTCACCACGGTGTCGACACCGAGTCAGAAGATGCTCTTGTCCCACTAGCAACACACCTAGACGTTCAATTTATCGCGGAAGGTGACTTAGTTAAGGTCATTCTAGAAGGCGAAGATGTGTCAGGGGAGCTTCGTAAAGAAGAAACGGGTATGGCAGCATCTAAAGTTGCGGCTTTGCCACGTGTTCGTGAAGCATTACTACGTCGTCAGCGTGCATTTGAGACCGCTCCGGGTCTGGTTGCTGATGGTCGTGATATGGGCACAATTGTATTCCCGAGTGCGCAAGCAAAAATCTTCCTTGATGCAAGTGCTGAAGAGCGTGCAAATCGACGCCTTAAACAGTTGCAAGAGAAAGGGTTAGATGTTAGATTTGCTGACCTTTTAAGCGAGATCCAAGAGCGTGACGACCGAGATCGTAACCGCCCAGTGGCGCCATTACGCCCTGCTGAGGATGCGCTTGTGCTAGATTCTACGTCGATGACTATCGACGAAGTAGTAGAAAAGGCACTACAATATATCGAATCGAAGCTAGCTGAGTAATAATACTCGACTAGGCTAAGAGCGTTGGTCGCAAGGATGATGACTGGCGAATTTAATAACCCCATGCGGTAGGATACCCGTGGAAGTTTAATTTATTGAAGATTAATTAAATGACTGAATCTTTTGCTCAACTCTTTGAAGAGTTTCTAAACGAAACAGAATTCCAACAAGGCAGCATCGTTAAAGGTACTGTAGTAGCTATCGAGAACGGTTTCGTTCTTGTTGACGCTGGTCTTAAGTCTGAATCTGCTATCCCTGCTGAACAGTTCAAGAACGCTGCTGGCGAACTTGAAGTTGAAGTTGGCGCTGAAGTAGACGTAGCTCTAGACGCTGTTGAAGATGGTTTCGGTGAAACTCAACTTTCTCGTGAGAAAGCTAAGCGTCACGAAGCTTGGATCGTACTTGAGAAAGCTTACGAAGAAGCTGAAACTGTTGTTGGTATCATCAACGGTAAAGTTAAAGGCGGTTTCACTGTTGAACTAAACGGTATCCGTGCTTTCCTTCCTGGCTCTCTAGTAGACGTACGTCCAATCCGCGACACTGCTCACCTAGAAAACAAAGAGCTAGAGTTCAAAGTTATCAAACTTGACCAAAAACGTAACAACGTAGTTGTTTCACGTCGTGCAGTTATCGAATCAGAGAACAGCGTTGAGCGTGACGAGCTTCTAGAAACTCTACAAGAAGGTTCTGAAGTTAAAGGTATCGTTAAGAACCTTACTGACTACGGTGCGTTCGTTGACCTAGGTGGCGTTGACGGTCTTCTACATATCACTGATATGGCTTGGAAGCGCGTTAAGCACCCATCTGAAATCGTTAACGTTGGTGACGAGATCCAAGTTAAAGTTCTTAAGTTCGACCGTGAGCGTACTCGCGTATCACTAGGTCTTAAGCAACTAGGCGAAGATCCATGGGTAGCAATCGCTAAGCGTTACCCAGAAGGTCACAAACTAACTGGTCGCGTAACTAACCTAACTGACTACGGCTGCTTCGTTGAAATCGAAGAAGGCGTTGAAGGTCTAGTTCACGTTTCAGAAATGGATTGGACTAACAAGAACATCCACCCTTCTAAAGTTGTTAATGTTGGCGACGAAGTTGAGGTTATGGTTCTTGAAATCGACGAAGAACGTCGTCGTATCTCTCTAGGTCTGAAACAGTGTAAAGCTAACCCATGGCAGTCATTCGCTGAAGCACAAGCTAAAGGCGACAAAGTTACTGGTAAGATCAAGTCTATCACTGACTTCGGTATCTTCATCGGTCTAGAAGGCGGCATCGACGGTCTAGTTCACCTATCTGACATTTCTTGGAATGTTGCTGGCGAAGAAGCTGTACGTGAGTACAAGAAAGGCGACGAGATCTCTGCAGTTGTTCTAGCAGTAGACGCTGAGCGTGAGCGCATTTCTCTAGGCATCAAGCAAATGGAAAATGACCCATTCAATGCTTACGTTGCTGACAACAAGAAAGGTGTTCTAGTTAACGCTACTGTAACTGCTGTTGACGCTAAAGGCGCTACTGTTGAAATCGCAGAAGGCGTTGAAGGTTACATCCGTGCTTCTGAAGTATCACGCGATCGCGTAGAAGATGCTTCTCTAATCCTAAGCGCTGGTGATGTTGTTGAAGCGAAGTTCACAGGTGTAGACCGTAAGAACCGCGTAATCAACCTATCTATCAAAGCTAAAGACGAAGCTGACGAGCAAGAAGCAATGGCATCTATCAACAAGCAAGATGACAATGCATTCGGTAACGCAATGGCTGACGCTTTCAAAGCTGCTAAAGGCGAATAATATACTCGCTTAAGCAAAAAAGGAGCCGCAAGGCTCCTTTTTTATATTTGGTCATATTTAAGTAGTAATACTAATGACAGTAAACTATCTTAATAAAAGGCATTTCTTCATTGCGCATTTTGCATAAAATTTGTCTAGAATTGTCAGCAAGTGTTTGTTGGAATTAGTATTACTTACTATAATAAGTGATAAAGATACTCAAAGAGGGCAACTATGACTAAGTCTGAACTGATTGAAAGACTCTGCGCTGAGCAAACACACTTATCAGCGAAAGAGGTAGAGGATGCTGTAAAAGATATTTTAGAGCACATGGCCTCTACACTAGAGAGCGGTGACCGTATCGAGATCCGTGGCTTTGGTAGTTTTTCTCTTCATTACCGCGAGCCTCGCGTAGGTCGTAACCCTAAAACGGGCGATAAAGTGGAATTGGAAGGTAAATACGTTCCACATTTCAAACCTGGTAAAGAACTTCGTGAGCGTGTAAATATTGGTTAATGCACTCTTATTAGTTTGAAAAAAGCGGCATACGTTTGTGTATGCCGCTTTTTTGTAATGTATCCAAGTTAGTCATACATCCAAGATCGTTTACTAATCTAATTGTGGATTCAGCTGTTTTCTATACCCAAATAACTTTAACTTCTAAGCATGTCTACAAACTAAGCATCTTGAGGTTACTTGGGTATAGATTATTGCTAATATACGTAGTCTGAAGAAGCATTTTCCTGCATAATCTTACCGACTTACTCCTAGAAGGGTGATGTAACATGAAAATTATAAAAATCGTTGCTGTTTTAGCTCTCTTTTTAATTGCATTGGCGTTAGGTTCCCAAAACCAAGAGCTCGTGACTTTTAACTATCTTCTAGCAAAAGGAGAGTTCCACTTATCTACGCTATTAGGTGTAGTATTTGTGGTTGGCTTTGCTTTAGCGTGGGTTATCTTTGGTAGCATCCAACTGAAAACTCAGCTACAGGTCCGTCGTTTAAAGAAAAAACTGAAAAAGTACGAACCAACTGAATCAAACAACGCTGCTGATAAGCCAGCCATTGAAAAACAGGCATAAGGATAAGGCTTAACTTTAATGCTTGAACTACTCTTCTTGTTGTTGCCTATAGCTGCTGCGTATGGCTGGTATATGGGGCATCGCAGCGCTCAGCAAGACAAGCAGAAGCAATCTCATCAAATCTCTCGTCAGTATATGACGGGTCTTAATCTGCTGCTCTCTGACCAATCAGATAAGGCTGTCGATCACTTTATTGAATTGCTCCAAGTTGATAACGAGACCATCGATACTCACCTTGCGTTGGGTAACCTGTTCCGGTCTCGTGGTGAAGTCGACCGCGCAATCAGAATTCACCAAAATCTTATTTCTCGTTCAGGCTTAACACTGGACCAAAAGAACCTCGCCCTTCAACAGTTAGCGAAAGACTACATGGTCTCTGGTTTTCTTGATCGTGCAGAGAAAATCTTCGAACAGTTAGTCGAAGAGCCAGATTACAAAGAGGCGGCTCTTCAACAATTAGTGACCATTTATCAGCAAACACGAGAATGGGAAAAGGCGATTTATTACGCGAACCAATTGGCTAAGTTAGGTAATAAACGCTCAAGGATGCGTGCAAATATTGCCCATTTTTGGTGTGAAATAGCCATGCTCGACCAAGCTGATGGGAATACTAATAAGGCAATACAGCATTTTAAAAAAGCGTTAGCGGAAGACCCGAAGTGTGTTCGAGCAAGTATTGCTTTGGGACGAATTTATCTAGAGTCTGAAGACTATAAGCACACCATCAAATATCTGACAGGGGTACTTGAGCAAGATAAAGACTTTATCAGTGATGTCTTGCCAACTATTGCAGAATGCTATCATCATCTGGGTCAGGAAGATGAACTTGTCGAGTTTCTGCGAGCTTGTATTGATAAGAAAGCAGGCGTATCAGCCGAGTTGATGTTGGCTCAATTAGTTGCTCATCACGAGAACGTTGGGGCTGCTCAAGAGTTACTGACGAAACAATTGCTGAAAAACCCAACCATGAAGGGCTTCTACCGTTTAATTGACTACCACATTGCAGAAGCAGAAGATGGTCGAGCGAAAGACAGCCTATCGACGCTACAAGCGATGGTGGGTGAACAGTTAAAAGTGAAACCGCATTACCGATGCCGGAAGTGTGGATTTTCTACCCATTCCCTTTATTGGCATTGTCCGTCCTGTAAAGGATGGGGGACGATCAAGCCAATCCGCGGATTGGATGGTGAATAATTCTTAATGCAGCTGGCAGAGTTTCTGTCCGCTGCATTTTTTTAACTTTTTATTTAATAAGAACCAAAACAGTTAGGAGATGAAATGATCGACCAAAAAGTTATTGTCGCACTGGATTATGATAACCAAGCAGATGCACTTGCGTTTGTAGATAGAATTGATCCTGCGTCATGCCGACTAAAAGTTGGCAAGGAGATGTTTACGCTATTTGGTCCTGATTTTGTACGTGAACTCCATAAACGTGGTTTCTCGGTATTCCTAGATTTAAAATTTCACGATATTCCAAACACCTGTTCGAAAGCAGTTCGCGCTGCGGCTGAAATGGGTGTATGGATGGTGAACGTACACGCGAGCGGTGGTGAGCGTATGATGACGGCATCACGTGAAATTCTTGAGCCATATGGTAAAGATCGTCCACTTCTTATCGGTGTAACGGTACTAACCAGTATGGAACAAAGTGATTTAGCTGGTATTGGTTTGAATGTTGCGCCTCAGGAGCAAGTGATTCGTCTAGCAACCTTGACCAAAAACGCGGGCTTAGATGGTGTCGTATGTTCAGCGCAAGAGTCCTCACTACTGAAGAGCGAACTAGGCCAAGAATTTAAATTAGTGACCCCTGGTATTCGACCTGCTGGCTCAGAACAAGGTGACCAACGCCGTATCATGACGCCAGTAGACGCTATCCAATCAGGTTCAGATTATCTTGTGATTGGTCGCCCTATCACTCAAGCGTCAAATCCTGCAGAAGTGCTGAAGTCGGTCAATGAGAGCTTATCTAACATGTAAGCACTGTCTCGATTGTATGGAGAAAAGTGAGGCTAAGATGCCTCACTTTTTACATCGAATGAAAATACTAATCGCGGTAAACAACCATTCCTTTTAACCAGCTATGTCTGATCATTTACTCGCTTTAACTGGTATATCGGGGCCAATTGAGATAAAGGTTCTGCGGTTTATTCTGAGTAAAGTAGGGCTTGGTACTATGCCGATCACACTTTTGTAACATAACTCATTGTGATGCCTCGAAAATGCAACCATGTGTTATTGATGGCTTGCGTTACAAATGTCTAAAGAATACTATGGCGAAGATGCATTCACTGCGTTGTAAGGTCTAGGATGACCTAGTGAAACTCTTTGAAATTAATATAGAAGCTGGCAGGACGTCACTTCATATTACGTTCCTATTATTTCCTATCTGCGTATTTTAAATCGCAGCTTTCTGTGAGCTTTCACACGCTGTCTTCCTTGTTACGACCTTAGTGCGCAAACACAACAAGGAAGAAACATGACTAAAAAACTGCCATTTTCAGTACTAGCAACACTGACCGCTGCCAGTTTTCAACTGAGTGCGGCAGAATTGCCAGCTGATATCGAATGGATTTCAAACAACAACGAACCTCTATTTGCCTCTGAAGAGGCGGTACGAGGTGGCACCTATCGCACTTACATTCAGAGCTTTCCGCAAACATTACGAAGTGTTGGTCCAGATGCGAACTCAGGTTTGCGCCAATACTTAATGGATGGTTCACCAAAACTGGCTCAGCGTCATCCAAATACTGGCAAATGGATCCCTCAACTTGCTAAGTCATGGGCATTTGGAGAGGACAACAAAACCGTATTCTTTAAACTCGACGAAACGGCCGAGTGGTCAGATGGTGAAAAAATTACAGCAGATGATTACGTCTTTATGATGAAGTACTACACGTCAAAAGACATTATCGACCCGTGGTATAACGACTTCTTCACAAACAGTATTGTGAGTGTTGAAAAAATTGATGACTACACGATCAAAGTCAACCTTGCTGTAGCTCAAAGTCATGACTCACTTATGGTTATGATTAACATGCCAAGTAATGGTTTTCAGCCTCGTCCTGAACACTTCTTTGAAGGAGAAAAGGACGCAAATAACGATGGCATGCCTGATAACTTCGTCAGAAAGTTTAACTTTAAATCTGAGCCAACCGCAGCGCCTTACTACATTGATCAAGTGAAGAAAGGTAAGAGCGTGACATTCAAACATGTCGGTGAAGATTGGTGGGGATACAACAACCGCTACTATAAAAACCGTTATAACGTTGAAAAGGTTCGCATTAAGGTAATTCGCGATCCTGATATTGCCATGAAGCACTTTGAGAAAGGCAACTTAGACTACTTTGAGATGGTGCTACCAAGCTTTTGGCATGACAAAACCAATAGTGATGTGTACAAAAAAGGCTATATCCAAAAGTACTGGGGCTTTAACGAAGCACCGCAAGGAGCTGGTGGTCTTTGGATGAACACAGCGATGCCGATGTTGGATAACCTAGAAGTGCGTAAAGGTGTTATGGCAGCCACTGACTATGACGGCATGATTGAAAACATCATGCGTGGAGATTATTCACGTAAACCGCATGGACTCGGCTTTGGTCATGGCGAATACGATGATCCTAACAATACACCGCCAAAGTTTGATGCTGATGCGGCGGTTAAACACTTCGAAAAAGCGGGCTTTGACAAAGTGGGCGCAGATGGTATTCGTGTTAACGACAAGGGCCAACGCTTGAGCTTTGCCATCACCTACGGATACAACTCTTGGACACCGCGTATTGCATACCTGAAAGAGCAAGCGAAACTTGCTGGTCTTGAGTTCACGTTAAACTTGGTGGATGGCTCATCTGCGTTTAAATACATTCTTGAGAAAAAGCATCAGCTAGCGTTTTTGAATATGGGCTCTGGTGAGATCCCTGCGTATTGGGAATACCTACACTCGGATAATGCAAATCGACCACAAACGAATGCTCACACCAACTACAGCAGCCCTGAGCTAGACAAGTTAATTGAAGCATATGACTCTGAGTTTGATCAGGAGAAGCGTTACGACTTGTCGCATCAAATCCAAAACTATGTCAGCAAAGCAAATATCATCGTTCCTGGCTACATGGTGCCTTATTCTCGAGTTGCTCATTGGCGCTGGGTTAAAATTCCTAAAAACGGCATGACAAAAGCGACAGAATGGGTGCTTCATCCAATGGATATCGGTAATTTCTGGATTGATAACCAAGTAAAAGAAGAGACAGAAGAAGCGATGGACGAGGGTAAAACCTTCCCAGAACTAACGGTAATTGATGATCGTTACAAATTGTAAATCAGTAGTTTAGATAGAAAATGATAGCCCCGGTAATGAATTTTATCGGGGCTTTCTTTTTTACTTAACAAGGTAAGACACTTCTAAAAGGTAGGTTTTTGCATCACCAAGCAAAGAGAAAGCTTTATCGATGGTTTTAAATCGATCATCAAGCGAGTCGCTTGATATCAGCTGGCTGAATGTTTGCAACGAGAAAGCTTCGTTTGCTTTGAAGAACTGATGTACGTTTTCAAGCTGCACTTTATGAATATGCTCCACCTTATTTAGGGCGGTGGTTAAATCGGAAATGTTAATCGACATTGCTATTCGGGAACCTTATCAACAAGACCTATATGAGGTCATAGAGTGGGGTTTTATATTTTGTGACAGAGAGTAGCACCGAAGAGCAATTTATAGTCTGATGAAGATCAATTTGCCTTATTTAAGCATCTGTAACGTGGCACTAGACGTGTACCTAGAGTTGGTACAAGGCTTGAATATAGGCTAGGGTTCAACCTAATCAAAAGTAAAAGCCAAGTCCGACTAAAAGCCCTTGAGAAGCCGTATCATATTCAAATACCTCTTCATTTTTGTAATCGACCCAGGTCGACTTGTAAGCTAAGTTGAGATCAGACCATTCGTTAAAGCTATAACGAACACCAGTTTGAATGGCATAAGTGAAGTGAGTATCGTTGCCAAGTCCGGCGTCGATGCTGGCATGAAATCGCCAGTTTTCGCTCAATTCATCAATGAGTCGCAAGCCAACTAAAAAATCGACCCAATCTTCTTGTAATGACAGTCTATCTTCTAGTACCCGGTTGTCATTACGATACAGCTTGCCGGTGATGTCATTGTCCCACCAACGTAATCCAAACATATAATCCAGTTTACCAAATGAATATTGTTCGCGTTGGAATGCCTTTGCTTCTAGAACACCTTGCCGTATTTCGATGTCCGCACGATAACGAGCGTTAGGCAGAGCGCCCTTGATATTATTAACATCACCACTTAAGTTCATGAAACTATAATCTATGTAGTAGCCCCACTTACTTTGGTAAATACTCTCGAATCGCAACATCGCCCCAATATCGAGGTGGTCTACGATGAACTTAGGATCGACATCCACCTCTGATGAAAAGCGACCAATACTGGTATCCCCGTGGATATTCAGTCCTAGCATGTACACTTCTATGCTATTTCGCCAACGAGATTCTTGTGTCTCGGCTGAGAGCGCTACTGATGTAGGTAATACAAGAATGAGTGAGGAGAGTGATAGCAGGTTACATGGTTTCATCCAATTTCCTTTTCGGCTTTTCGTCAGCTTTCAGCTTAGTAGAAGTCGCTACACTCTGCATAAAAAAGGGAAGCAACTTGCTTCCCTGTAATTGACATTGACTTAGAGTTGTTTGGCAATGTCTGAGGTTAGGCTTTCTAAGCCTATGGATAAAGCGTTGACGAGCGCTTCATAGCCCTCATCTTGAAGCGGCTGTGAGATTTGTATTGGCGCGCTGTTTTCTACCTTACCTTCGGCATTAATGAGTAACCATTCCCCCTCAATTTCGATATTACCTTTGTAGCTGCCATTAAATTTATTTAACGTAAGCTGGAGTTTGGCTTCACCGCTTTGATCCAACAGATTATTCATTTCAGTCGGCCAGTAATGACTTTGCTTGTGACGTAGTTCCGCGACGACTCTCTGAGTGATTTGCTCAGAAATACTGTGCGCCCATTGATTGTGCTTCGCCTGAATAACTTGGGTCTCAGAGGTTCGATAAACAATGCCATTATCATTCAAATAACTCGCCAATATCACTGGACGAACAACTAAAGTTGGGCGCTGAGCGATATCAGAAGAGCTCAGCGTCACTGGTTCCGCCTTAGGTAGAAGGTACATAGCTCCTTTAGTTTGCGGAGCGCTACTGCAACCCGTTAGACCGACAAATAGCGCGATAGACAGAAAGAATACTCGTTTCATTAGTTTTTGCCTTTAACTGGTATTGGGTCACTGATTTCATCTTCTCCAAACACGAGAGAGTTTGGCTTTTCGTTTAGCTGTTTAAGTACGGGTTTAAACTCTGTCATCACGCTTTCTAATTCTTTTAGCGTGGCTTCCATTTCGCTGTACATGGTTGAGTTGGGCCCATAACCATCGAGTGTTTTTTGTAATTGCTGTAAGCTTTGGCGAATATCTGTTGGGATCTCTTGCGTCTCTTTTTGATTCAAAAGTTTATCAATACTGTCCGCCACGCGTTCTGCTGAAGCTAACGTTTTTTCAGACGTTTTTAACGTTGAATTGAGAGAGTCTAGTGTTTCTTCCATTGGTAAGTTATTAATCTTATTTAGGAAGTCGTTCACTTGGCGCTGAACCTGCGCAAAACCACCACGCATGGTTGGGAAAACATCTAAATCAGCAAACTTACTCGGTACGTAAGGCTCGTCGTTTGGATAGAAGTCGGCGTCAACATACAGTGCGCCTGTTAATAAGTTACCTGTTTTTAAAGTACCACGTAGGCCTTTAGCAAACTCACTCTTCAATTTATCTTTTAACATTGGTAAAGATTGGGATTGGAAATCGCCATAAACACGGCCGAGCTCGATACGTACCAATACAGGGATTTTTTTCGCAGAAAAGTTCTCTTCTGGGGTTGGAAGTCGCATTGGTACACGCATCACAGTACCAATTCTCAAGCCTCGATATTCGACAGGTGCCTTACGTTTAAGTCCTCGTACCGATTCATCAAAAAGCATAACGAATTCAATATAATCATCGTACATGCCTTCTCGAAGTTGTTTAATATCATCGTACAAGCGGAAGTTGACCATATTTTCAGTGAGCTGTTCACCGGATTCAAGACCTGGAACGGTATCGAAGGTAACACCACCCGTTAGCATGCTCTCTAATGAGCCAAACTTGACTTCGAACCCTTCAGCATTGAGCTGTAAATCTACGCCAGAATTCAGCCAGAACTTGGTACGAGTGCGCACTAAGCTGTCATAAGGCTTGAAAATAAAGAGTTGGTATAACGCTTTGCGAGTGTCAACATCAAAGCTAGTTTTCTCTACACGACCAACCGTAAAGCCTTTATAAATGACGGGGTCACCAACGCCTAGCTTACCAGCCTCGCGGTGTGTTAACACAAGGCGTAACCCCTCTGCATCAGGAGAGGCCACTGGGGGAACATCTAAGACCGTAAAGCGCTCTTTCTCTATTTTAGATTTACCCGGCTGAAGTTGGATATAAGCGCCAGAGAGCAAGGTCTCTAAACCTGAAACGCCATCACGGCCAATACGAGGCTTCACCACCCAAAACATGGTGTCATCTCGCAGCATGCGTTCTGCATCCTTGTTCATTTGTGCCTTAGCGATGATGTGATCGTAATTTTCACTGAGAGTGACTTCAGTAATCAGTCCGACTTTTACATTCAATGCTCGGATTTCGGTTTTGCCAACCTCAATCCCATCTGCGGTTGGCAGTTGGAGAGTAATTTGTGGGCCTGTACTGTTGATATATTGGAACAGCATCCACGCTCCCATGGCTAGCGCAAGGATCGGGACAATCCATATCGCAGAAATCTGCTTTTGCGGTTTTATTTGAGCGGTTACGTTGTTCTCATCACTCATATTTGGCTTTCTCGTTTAAGTTGTCAGAAATCGGCTCCTGCACTTCGTTTTGTGGCAATTGCCACAACAAACGTGAGTCAAATATCATTGCAGAAAGCATAGTAAAAATGACCACTGCCGCGAAAGAGAGCGCAGCAGGACCTGGATAAATCGCCATTAAGTTTTGCAGCTGAACCAGTGCAACTAAGATCGCGACGACGAAGATATCGATCATGGACCAACGACCAATAAACTCAGTTATGCGGTAGATCTTTAAGCGTGAAATACTCTCTTCGTGCGGAAGATATCGCGCTTTTTGCGCATTGTAATACAGCCACGCGAGTGCCAGCATTTTCGCCATTGGAATAAATACGCTAGCAAAGAAAATTACCATCGCAATAGGGTAAGAACCTAAATGCCAAAGCAATATTACCCCCTCCATGATAGTTGAACCTTCTGCATGTCCAAGGCTTACGGTGTACATCATAGGGTAGAGGTTCGCAGGGATATAGAAAATGACTGAAGCAAACAAAAGCGCCCAAGCTTTTTGTAAATTGTCTGCGGGGTTGTATTTGTGAATAGGGCTTTTACAACGAATGCAGTGTTGGTGTTTTTTAGCTTCAATAGGGTTGAGCTGGTGACACGTATGACAACCAATATGGTTGTGGTTATGGTGCGTATCACCCTCTTTTACATCAGATAGCTCGATAGCTGGAATAAAGTGCCCCCAGAGCCAGCTTTTGTCGACCATTGATATGCATTTGACTACCAGAACGGTATATACACAAAACGCCCAGAATGAAGTGCCCATTCCTATGTCTGCGAGGGAAGCGATTTTAATTAAGCTGACCAACACGCCAATCAAAAAGACATCCACCATTAACCAGGGTTCGACTCGAAACAGAAGACGGCATAAAACTTTTGCCATTCGTTGCTGCTTTCTAGAGGGGGTATGTTTACGTGCTTTTAATGCTTCAAGGTGAAGAAAGAGAATGAGACCAACATAGATTGCAGGCAAAACGATAACTGTTGCGAGTAGCAGCACACCCAAAAGCACATTTTGAAACTCAGCCAGCATTTTGGCAGCGTGCAACAAGGTGATTTCTTGCGACAACCCTTGCACGCTGAACGACATAAAAGGGAAAGAAATGCTTAGCACTAACATGATCAAACATGCCGATGATATGGCGATCACGCTTTGGTAAGGCTTGGCATTCACTTTAGTCAGCGAATGCGAACATCGAGGACATTGTGCTTTTTGCCCCTGTTCGATATCGGGAATGCGAACAACAAGGCCGCACTCTTCGCATGAAATTAACTGACGGGAATTAGGTTGAATACTCATCGGGTAGGTTTTAGATTCATTTGCTTTAAGAATACTCTTTTTTCACTAGGCACGCTTGTTTTGATTCAGGAGTTTACGAGTTTCTTACTTTTGGCATTAGAGGATATGGGAGATCTAAGACATAAACGAAGTCGCGTTTGGTACAAGATTTTACGGCGAAGATGAGTATGTTGGAAGCCGAAAATAATGTGATATTGCTTGTCTGTGGAGGGGTAATTACTTGTTTTTAAGGGTAAGTAACCCTGCCCAGATAATCTGAGCAGGGAAAAAGAGCATTTTATTTAAGGTGCTTAGTTGTACTTTACTTGACCGTTCCGCTCTTAAAGGCATTGGAGCCGACTTGCGTACCGTTGAGCGTTTTGCCGTAATAGCCTTGGTGCTGGTGATATTTCTCCGCGTTTGCGGTGACATTGCCTTTGAATCGAGGATCTTGTGGACGCTCATGGCTGTTGACGTATGCTGCGACATCCCATGCTTCTTGCTCTGTCAGCTGCACACTTTTCCCAAGCGGCATGTTTTCGTAAATAAAATAGGCTGCAGTGTTAATCCGGTGCATACCTGCGCCCCAGTTATACGCATATTCGCCCCAAAGTGGTGGAATGTATGAATGGTCGTTGGTGTCTTTGATGCCTGAACCGTCGGCGCGATGGCAAGTTTCACAGTTCTTTTCGTAGACCAATGCGCCTCGCTCTATTGATGGTTCTTGCTCAGGGGCGGCGATTTTTGGGTAGCCACGCCCAGAGAGATTACCTCGCTTTTCAACTGGTAATGCTTGTGCGATGGCTTCGGGCAACGGAAAGTCTTTTGCTTTTCCACCAATTTGCAACGCTTTTGCGTCTAGCTCTGGAATGGGTTCATCCGCCATACCATGTTTGTCAAGCAAACCGCCCATCGCTAACCAGTAGGCGTAAGCACTAAGGGCAACAATTTCTGGCGAATCGTAAGCGGGCGCTTTACCGTTCATGGAATACTCGAAACAACCCTGGATACGGTCAGCATAGCTGTTTACGCGATCGTTTTTCTTACGATATGCCGGGTATGCCATGTAAGCTGCCCACAGTGGCGCAGCGTTTGCTTTTCGTCCTGCCTCCATATGGCAGTTCACACAGTTTTGTTCGTTGCCAACGTATTTTCCGCGCATTTGTTGTGAGTTAACAAAGAGCGAGTAACCGCGTTTTACTTGCTCACCAAATGCGGTGTTTGGGATTGTGCTGAGATCACGCGGTTTTAAGTATTCACCGTGCTTTTCTTTTTCTATCGCAGGTAGCTCTTTCTGGCGGTCCGGTAATGGAGCGTTAGCTAGTACGAGCGTAGAAATGAAAGGCAGTGCGAACAAAGAATAGAAACGTTTCATGACTGCTCCTAGTAACGTAATGAGGCAAAGTAGTAAGCAAGATTTTCGATCTCTTTGTCAGTGAGGTTTTTTGCGATGGTCCCCATCATATTGAGCGGGTCGCCACTGCGAGTGCCGTTTTTCCATGCCATCAATTGCGTTTTTAAGTAATCAGCATGTTGGCTTGCGAGGCGAGGGAACTTGTCGACGCCCATACCGCTGGCTCCATGACAAGTTGCGCAAGCTGGAATATTTCTATCCCAATCGCCTTGGAAAATTAATTTACGATACGGGTTACGAATATCAGCTTGGTCGCCGCGTTGTTCTGGATTCGTGAACTCATAGCTCGGGAGGTTAGCAAAGTACTCCATAACTTCCTTACGGTCTGCGGGATCGCTGAGTTCCTTCGCCATGCCTTGCATGACCACATTTTGGCGTTCGCCACTAAGGAATAGTTCGATTTGAGTGTTGAGATAATTCGCGTTTAAACCAGCGATCATAGGCGCGATATTTGGCTGTCCCATGCCATCTTGGCCGTGACAACCGCTACATACGCTGGCTTTTTCCGGAATAGACGAGGCGCTTGCGCCCATAGTGGTTGCTAACAAACAGGCCACCACCACTGGAAGAATTTTTGACATGCTGACTCACTTTAATTTTTATTAATATGTCTAAGTGCTACTTGGTAGTCACTTGGACAATATTGTCGGCCTTGTCAATAATGAAAGGTATTGTGGATTTCCACATATTTAATAAGTGTAAATGGCCGTATTTGTTTTTATTGGTTGTTCTATAAGCGATAAAAACAAAGTGGTGAAGAGCTGCACAAATCGGCAGCTCTAAGTGGTAGAGACGTCTTAACGTGCGGCGTTACGCTTTGCGGATTTTGGCCGGCAGGGACTGACGTGCCGCCGCGCCCACGACCCAATCCAACAACACGCCTTTGCCTTCTCGAGTAGGGTCAATTAAGCCAATGTCGTTAATATTGACGCCATCTTGGCTGCGCGTTTTTACGGGTTGTTGTTTATCGCCGATCCAGTGCGAGCGTTGTCCTAGCTCGGTATGACCAAACCCATGTTCAAATCCGAGTGTGCCAGGGCGAATCCCGCTGACTATCATCGCAAGTGCTTTGGTGCTTGCAGATGGTGTCTCGATAACAAACTCATCACCCGTTTTAATGCCTGCGCGCTCGGCATCGATTGGATGGATGTACACTGGGTTTACGCCTTTAATCGAGTTCAACCTTGGCGATAGGTTGGATACCGCACTGTGAATGTTGGATTTAAAGTTCGTTAGGCTGAAAGGCCATTCTGAGCTTGGGAACTGGTCTTCCATTGGTGTGCCATCGGCCAGTTTTTGTGGATGCCATGTTGGGCAACCCGTGTAGAAATCACCGGTCATGGTGTTTCTTGCGCTGCCGACACGTTCATTCCATATCGCGACAGGTCGTGTCCATTTGTGCTTCATTTGCTCACCTTGATACGCTTCGGTTGCATTTTCAAAACGTCCACCGCGAGCAAAAATAAACGCCACACGTTTCATCTCATCCGCTGTCAGCGTCTTCTGCATGGCTGGCATTAAACGCTCTAGGCCGGACCACGCAATGTCTTCTGCCGAAACTTCAGGCACCCCGCCTTTCACATACGCCAAGTTTGCCGCGGAACGTAAGTAGAAATCTTCAGCGCTGTGGAGGGCGTGCCAATTCCCTTGCGCATCTTGAATCGCGTTGTCACCAAAGCCGCCTAGTTGCATTTTCTTGGCGACATCAATCAAAAAGTTTTCTAAGCAAATTGAACGACCATCGGCGGTTTTCTCTGTTCGCGCTCCCACAATCGGCCAGCGAGCGGTGACGGTTTTCACCGGAACGTCGTGCCAAGGCGTTGCCATACCCCAGCTTTCGTAGGTGACCGTGTCCGGCACAATATAGTCCGACAATGCGGTGGTTTCGTTAATGAACGCATCAACAGACACAATCAAACCGAGTTGTTTTGGATCTTTAAGCTTGTCTTCCAGCAGCGCTTTCAAACCGGGTACACCATACATTGGGTTCGCCATGTGATTGATCCACGCTTTAACGCGGTATGGATAACCATCAATAGCCGCAGATAGGTGCTCTGTCAGCAGTGGCGCTGCAAACGGATACCAAGGTGCGCGAGTTGGGTAAGGGGATTTTCCTGCCTCAACGCGACGCTTGTATTCGCTGGTTTTGTGGTAGGGGAATTTACTGCGCGATAGAAAGACGCCTTTCGGGCCGACCTTACCCGCAAATTTGGTGAAGTCGTAACGAGGACCCGCAGCGGAAGTTGGGTAGCCACCCGCTTTGGCCATCGCGCCGCCTTTCATGTTGATATTACCAATCAATGCATTGAGCATCATGATGGTAAACGAGTTATAGAACCCATTGGTGTGCATGTTGCCACCGTGGGTATCGACCACCGCTTTTGTGCCGTAGCTGGTGAAGCGTTTCGCTAGTTCTGCGATTTGCTCAACAGGGATCTCACATTGTTTGCTGTAGAACGCAAGGCTGTATTTGAACGCCTCTTCTTTGAGCCTTTGTAGAGACGATTTTACTCGTACTTCGCCTGATGCAAGCGAAACCGTTTTATCGACAAACAGTGCCGCTTCTTCTGTCTGGGTATGCACACCAAATTCGCCGCTTTGATCATCCACGATGACGTACGGGTCGGAGTCAGACAACGCTTCGCCCTCGAATGGCAGATTCAAGTCCGACGCGCGTAAAAACGTGCCGTTTCTCGGGTGCTGATTATCGCTTATCACAAGATGCGTAGCATTACACCAGTGCGCGGTGCCGGCTCGTTTCATCGCGTTTGCCCCCGGCTGCGCCAAGAAGGTTTTGTTGTAGCGTTGGTTTTCGATGATCCACTGGATCATGCCAAGCACGAGGGCAGAGTCGGTGCCCGGTTTGATTGGTATCCAGCGGTTGTTGTCACCGGCGGCCAAGCTCGATGAACCCGCCGGCAAACTTGGCGTGATGATGGTGTATTCCAAGCTGCCTTCTGTTCGCGCATTGGCGAGTTGGCGCGCCTGACGCTTAAAAGGGTTACCCGCTTGAGCTGGCGACATACCGATGAAGATGATGTATTCCGCATTATCAAAATCTGGCTTTAAGTGTGCGTTCTTATCTAAGTCGTTCATAAATGCGCCGCTGCCAGCACGAAATGCATAGCCGCAGTAAGAGCCATGATGCCCAAAGTTACGTGTACCATAGCTGTTGAACGCGAAGCGTTTGAATATGTCGTCTCGGCCTTCGTTACCGGCGTTGGTCATTAACAATTGGTTGGCTTTCGGTCCATATTCTGGGTTTTCAGGATCTACGGGCGTTGTTAAATCGTGAATGTCGCGTAAGCCATCAACATGGCCTTCACCAAATAAATCACCACCTTCTACGATTTCTTCTATCAATTGCTCGTAGCTGATCGGAATCCATTTTCCTTCGCCGCGTTTGCCAACTCGTTTCAGTGGCTGAGTAATGCGGTACGGGCTGTTGCGAATTTCTAGCATCCCATTGCCACGTGCGCATGCTGTTGAACGACCGTCAAGGCCCGCTTCTCCTGTCAAACTTAAATAAGCATCTTTGACTGGCGTTTCGAACGGAATGTGTTGCTGATGAGAGAGTGGGTGATATGGGTTGCCAGTAATACGCAAAATCTCGTCGTTGCGGTTATCAATGCGTACACGCAATCCGCACAGTGACCAACAACCAAAGCACATCGATGGCGCAACGCGCTGATTTGGATTCGGGATTAGGTTGCCTTTGCTGTTGACCGTGTACTCTGGTTCAAGCGAGTTACCGTGGTGAATATCACGCGTTTTTTCTCCCGCAGTGCCTTCCAGCGCACCCTCGACCATGTGTTTGGTGGTGGTGGCGTAACCCGCAGCGAATGCGCCAAGCCCACCCACTGCAATGCCTGATTTCAAAAACTGACGGCGTTTGTTATCCATGATGAAATCCTCTTTGATTAGCGTTCAGTTAAGGTGAGTGATGAGGCTTTTACTTCGATCTTTTGTTTTGGCTGAACCAGCTCCGAACCGAGCAGTGCCAGTGCAAGCCATAATCCGAGCATGCCGATAATGCCTATCCAGCCATTTCCATCCATAGTGAGTTGGTATGGATACAGCCCTGCATCGAACTTGGCGATGGTTTGCACTTCCATGATGGTAAACCAGCGAATCAGCCATGCGCTTGCCAGTGCGGCAGCAGACACAAAACTGAGCCCTATGACGTGACGAAATCTGGCTGATGCGGACTTTTTGGTATCGCGCAAGAAGATGAAAGCGAGCAAAACACAACCTAAAACGACAAAAGTGAGCAGGGCAATGTTGTGCATCCATTGTTCGCTAGAATAGAGCGAAAATGCGGAATTGTTGGATGCCCAAATCGGTAGCAGTATCAGCGTTAATACACCGCTGGTAACCACTGATTTTTTAAGTAAATTAGTATCGCCAGATGTCAGCGTCTTTGACTGACTAGGCAGCAAGAGCCAAATCAACAGAGAAAATCCGACCGCGCTCATAAACGCAGTGACAAACCAAAGAACCGGCGACGCGGGTTGGTGCCATAAAGAGCGCGATTTAACGACTGCAATTTCAGCGCCTGTGTAGACTGCAATGGTGATGCCTGATAGCACCGTGATAACAGATACCATAAGCATGACTCTACGAGAGAGCGCCCAGTCACCCAGTGACAGCTTTGAAATTAGAGGCAGTACTTTCCCTGGCTGATTACGTAAGTTGATCAGATCCTCGCGGAGATACAGCCATGCAGTCACTACCGCTAAACCTGAGAAAACAGGCAAGAAAAGCGACCCTAAAGACATCCATGACCACGGAGTGATGTGTGCGTAGAAATGCCATGCGCGTCCCGGTTGGTGAAGGTCGCCAGTTAACGCTAATGGCCCCACGATGGCGCCGATGGCCAGCGTCAGAACAAGCGCAGCGCGCAGTCTGTGACTGGTGTGTTTTTCAAATAATAGGGCGATTAGGAATAAAACAGCAGCCGCATAAGCCGAGCCGATGTAGAAGAAATACTGCACTGCCCACGGGAGCCAAGCCATTGCTTGAGGTTGGACTAACACTTCGGTGATGTTCATGCGCGATCTCCCTGTGGGTCGTAAATAGCAGGTTGTCCGTCGATGTGGCTGGTGAAGCGTTCATCCATGCCGATGTAAAACACGTGTGGCTTGGTGCCTTCATTGGGTTTTAGCACTTTGATATCGTCTTGGTGCTTCGCAATTAAGCGGCGGACTTCGCTTGATGGATCATTCAAATCACCAATTACACGTGCACCGCCAACACAGGTTTCCACGCAGGCAGGCAATAGACCTTGTTCTAGACGGTGAGCACAGAAGGTACATTTATCTGCGGTGAGGGTGTCTTCATTGATAAAGCGAGCATCGTAAGGGCAAGCTTGTACGCAGTACGCGCAGGCGACGCAGCGGCTGTTATCCACCATGACAATGCCATCTTTGCGCTGAAAGGTTGCTTGAACCGGACACACTGCCACGCAAGGTGGGTTGTCGCAGTGGTTACACAGGCGCGGTAGCATAAAGGCTTTTGCTTCTCGCGTGGCTGTAGAGCCATCATCTAACGTAACTTCGTATTGCTTTACGGTGGTTCGGAACTGACCGATTGGCGCTTGGTTCTCGATGCTGCAACCCACAGTGCAAGCCTGGCATCCGACACATTTACGCAAATCTATCACCATGGCATAACGCTTGCCGACTTGTCCTTTTCGGTCAGCGGACTGGTTATTTCGAATAATGTTTCCCGCAGTTGCCGTGCCAATGCCAGCGACTGGAATTAACGCGGCTCCGGCTGTGACCGCGCTGAGAAAGCGACGTTTGGTGGAATCCATAACTCACCTGCTTTTTTTGTTGTATTTGAATTGACTGATTCCATTGTGAGAAATGCACTGCGAGGCTTATATTGTGGATTTCCACATACCCAGATCAAACTTGATCTAAAACAAATGTGGTTTACCAAGGGTAGCTGTTATTCTTGCTCCATTACTTTCGAAGGAACGATTCTACTCATCATGAACAAAACGCCACGGTTGCTTCAGTTTTGGGTTCTTTGCTTAGTTGCCTTTGCATCTTTGGCTCACGGCGCAGTTTCTGAACAAGCAGATCTGCAAGAGCAAAAAGCAGAGCAGCCACAGGCCAAGCAAAAAGTCGAAGTGGGCGTGTTAGCGATACGCGGCCATCTTTATGCTGAGCAGAGATGGCAACCGACCATTGATTGGCTCAATCAGCAAATTTCCGATGTGCATTTTGTCCTTCATCCCCTTAACTTGGATGAAATGGGCGAAGCGGTGAAGTTTCAGACCATGGATTTCATCTTAACCAACCCAGGTCAGGCAGTGCGGTTGGGCAGGCAATACGCGCTGTCGTGGATGGCAACGCTAACCAGCAGAGCACCACAAAACTCGAATTACGGCATTGGTTCGGCGCTTGTGGTTCGAGCCAATTCAAGTTATCAAACGGTGCAAGATGTCTCAGGACGTCCCGTTGCAGCGGTATCAGAAAAAGCCTTTGGTGGTTATCTCACGATGCGCTATCAAATAGTCAAAATGGGTCTTAATCCAAACGATTTCTTTTCTGATGTCCGCTATCTTGGTTTTCCTATTGATGCCAACCTGTATCAATTACGTGATGGCAATGTGGAAGCGGCCGTTGTCCCTGCTTGTTTATTGGAACAGATGCTAAGTGAAGGGCTTTTACAACCGAGTAATTACCGAGTTTTAAATCAACAGCCGAACGAGCGTTCGTTATGCGCTGTTTCCACACCGCTTTATCCGAACTGGTCATTTGCCAAAACAGAGCGCGGCTCATCTCAGATTGCCAAACAGATTGCGCAAGTATTGTTAGCGATGCCACCTGAACACCCTGCGGTTATTGCGGCAGGCGCGTCAGGTTGGACGTCCCCCGTCAGCTTGCTGAGCATCGACAAACTGTATCAGGCGTTGGATCTCCATCCGTTGCAACAACCTTGGTGGAGTGAGGCTCTACGCTGGCTGCGTAGTCATCAAGAATGGGCATGGGCGCTGTTCATGTTTGTGATTGTGTTGAACGCGTACCACTTTTGGCTTGAGTATCGATTTAGCAAGAGTAAGCAAGCGTTGGAGCAGACATCGTTGCGATTAAAAGAGAAAAGTGAACAGTTAGAACATTCACAAAGGGTCGCGATTGTCGGAGAAATCGGCACTAGTCTTGCCCATGAACTCAATCAGCCACTGGCAGCCATTCGCAACTATAGTGAAGGCGGTTTACTTCGCTTGGCCAAAAAGCGCCCTCATGAAGATATTGTCCCTGTGCTTGAGAAAATACAGGGCCAAGTTGAAAGAGCCGATGCAATTATTCAGCGATTAAGAACGTTGATCCGCAAGCGTAGTGTCGACAAAGCGCCGTGCGATCTTCAAGTACTCATTGATGACACGATTGAGTTACTCCATTTTCGGATGCAGAAGCAAAACATTTCTATTGTGGCCAGTACAGAAGGGAACATTCGTCCGTTACTTGTCGATGCAGTTGGCGTACAACAGGTTTTAGTTAATGTGATCAGCAACGCGATTGATGCGTGTACTTTGTTCCAAGAGAAATATCACTCATCAGGTTATCAAGGTAAAATTGCCCTGCATTGCGATTACCAAATCAGTCAACTCTCTATTCGAGTGTTAGACAATGGTACAGGGTTGCAGCAAGAGAATCCGACTCAAGCGTTTGTGAGTAGCAAAGAAGAAGGGCTTGGGCTGGGGTTAGCCATTTGTCGCGATGTGATGGAAATGCATGGTGGCGAGTTTGTCATCAGCTCGATAGCACCACATGGTTGTTTGGTTGAGCTTGTATTTCCATATCAAAACTAATCTGAACTAGGCATAGGAGCATTCAATGAGCAGCGGTGAAAAGCAGCTACCTGTTTTTGTAGTCGATGATGATGAATCGGTGCGTGACTCGCTCGCTTTTATGCTGGAAGAGCATGAGTTCAAGGTGACGACTTTTGCTGATGGGCAATCTTTTCTCGACGAAGTGAACATTCATCAGGCCGGATGCGTGATCCTTGATAGCCGAATGCCCAACCTTCGTGGTCAGCAAGTGCACCAAATTTTAAATCAAGCCAACAGCCCGCTAGCCGTTATTTATCTGACAGGGCATGGTGATGTTCCGATGGCGGTCGATGCATTGCAAGCTGGGGCGGTCAATTTCTTCCAAAAACCAGTCAAAGGCGATGAACTGGCACGAGCCATTTTGCAGGGACAGGCGCAGTCTGCCACAAACCTCGATATGGCAGCAGCAAAATCGGCTTATGAATCGCTCACACCTAGAGAAAAAGACATTTTACGTTTGATCATTGAAGGAAAGCGCAACATTCGTATTGCTGACGAACTTTGCATAGCAATGCGAACGGTTGAAGTACACCGAGCTAATCTATTGAAGAAGTTCTCGGCAAAAACCGTCGCAGAGTTGGCATATATTTATGGCAAGTTAGATTAAAGCTTAGCGAGTGAAGCCTCTTAAGGCTATTTAGAGGATACAACTTGAGCTTTATGACGACTCGCGTATTATCTTCTTCGTTCTTACTTTATCTGAATTCTTATGAGTTTGTTGACTAAACGACATCACACGCCACATAAGCGGGCAAAATGGCTACTGGCGATTATTGGCTGGGTGGTCGTTGTGTGTCTGATGCAAAATTCAGGTTTTGCCTCGTCATGCTCTATGAAATATGAGACGGAATCGCCCGCGGTTTCACTTACTGATGAGCGTTCGAGCGTCAAGTCGATTGATACTAAAGAAACCAGCAAGTGCGAACTGTCTGAAAAGTTAATTCAGTTTTCTCAACATCAACTCGATGTATTTATTGTTGTTCTGTTTGTGGGTCTTTTTGCTTCGGCAATTTGGTTGTGCAGTGCCTATATTGGTGCGCAACATTGGACGGAACCGATAGGCCGTAAGTATCGAGTCCATCTGACTTTCTGTGTGTTCCGAGAATAAAAGCGTGCTTTCTGACCACTAGCGTCAGTTATTTAGCACCTTTGTCTTTTAACTAGGAATCACTATGAATCAAATTACTAAACTGACTCAGTTTGCGTCCATGTTTTTTATGACGCTTGCTTTGAGTTTACTCTCTCTGAGTATTTCAGCTCAAACTACTGATACAGGTTGGCTAACCAACCCACAACATCCTCCAGTGCAAACGCGCTTTGTGCTCACTGGTCAGCAAGATCCGCAAGCCAAAACAATTACTGGTTATCTGGACGTCAAGTTGGCTGGGGACTGGAAAACTTACTGGCGTTCACCTGGTGAGGGCGGCGTAGCACCATCTATTGATTGGCAAAATTCACAAAATTTATCCAAAGTGGATTGGCAATGGCCGCACCCACAAAAATTCGAACTATTAGGTATCGAGACTCTTGGGTATAAAGGCGACACTTTGTTCCCCATGACGCTGCACGTCGAAGACATGTCCAAACCTGTCACGATTGATGCGGTACTGACACTTTCTTCTTGTACGACGATTTGTGTGCTGACCGACTATCAAATTCAATTGACGTTCTTGCCTTCTGATCTAAAAGTCGATGAAGACGTGATGTTCAGTTACGCTCAAGCAGTGAGTAACGTGCCGCAGCCATCGCCGTTTATTGATGTTACTCAGGCGAGTTGGGATGCGAACCAATCGAAACTACAAATCAAGCTACAGAACAGTCAGGGTTGGCAACAACCACAAGTGCTGGTGGATGGTGTCGATGAAGCAACGCGAGACTATAGCTTCAAGCTTGAAGGAATGCATCCAGAAGGAAACATCGTCACCGTGAGCTATATCGTTGATACTTGGCTGGGCGATGTGGAGTTAGATGGTCAGTCGCTGTTTGTGACCATCAAAGACACCAATTTACTAGCAGAAGAAACCACTCAAGCAACTGCTGAGGCAATAGTTGAACCGCTGCCGAGCACGTCTCTAACGAGTGTTTTTCTATTCGCGTTGCTCGGCGGTTTAATTCTTAACATTATGCCTTGCGTTCTTCCGGTTTTGGGGATGAAGCTAAGTAGTATTGTTGCCGCTCAAGGTATCGAGCGTCGTCAAATTCGCGCTCAGTTTGTTGCCTCGTCACTTGGTATATTAACGTCGTTCTGGATTCTCGCTGGTTTTATTTTGGTGCTCAAGCTAACAGGTAATGCCATTGGTTGGGGCGTGCAATTTCAAAGCCCCTGGTTCTTAGGTTTGATGGTGTTGGTCACCACTTTGTTTGGGGCCAATATGCTGGGGCTGTTTGAAGTCCGTCTATCATCGGGTACCAATACATGGCTGGCCTCGAAAGGTGATAACTCCCTAGTTGGTCACTATGTTCAAGGTATGTTTGCCACATTGCTTGCGACGCCTTGCTCCGCGCCTTTCCTGGGAACAGCCGTGGCGTTTGCCTTGGGTGCCGACGTATTAACGTTATTTGCAACTTTTACAGCATTAGCATTGGGTATGGCACTGCCTTGGATCTTAGTCGCTGTGTTTCCAAGTATCGCGCTGAAACTACCAAAGCCTGGCTCGTGGATGAATGTCGTTAAAATAGCGTTTGGCATAATGATGCTGGCAACCAGCGTTTGGCTACTTTCATTAATGGCAAATCATGTACCTATGTTATGGATTGCACTCATCGCTGTGGTTGCTTTTGTTGTAATGATGGCAAGAGTTAAGAAAGTGTATGGTGAGAAAGCGCTTGCTGTATCCGGAACTGCGTCATTAGTGTTGATAGCTGGTGGCCTGTTACTTGGTAGTGTCACTGCCGACCAATGGGCGACACCGCTTCCTGAGGACTTAGCGTGGCAGAAGCTTTCTAACTCGGCGATTGAAGATCACGTCAATAATGGGCGAGTGGTGTTTGTGGATGTCACTGCGGATTGGTGTGTCACGTGTAAAGCGAACAAGATCGGTGTGATCTGGCAAGATCCTGTCTACTCATTGCTGCAAAGCCCTAATGTAGCGACGTTAAAAGGGGATTGGACACATCCGGACGGCTCGGTAACTGACTTTTTACGAGCTCATGGGCGTTACGGTGTGCCGTTTAACATCGTCTATGGCCCGGCAGCGCCGCAAGGTATCCCGTTACCTGTGATTCTGACTGATGATGTTGTTTTAAGTGCGGTGAAGCAAGCGAGTGGGGGAGCTATTCAATGAGTTCGACAAAGCGGCGTAGAACATTCCGATATTGGCTCGTTCAAATCGTACAGATGGTGCTCATTGTCACCGTCATTTCCATCGCGATGGATTGGTATCGCACTAAAGATATTCCTAAACAGGAGTCACCACCATTGAGCTCAGTCTTGAGCGATGGCGAACACTTCGATGCAATCGCGCAAAGTTATGAACAACCTGTCGTTGTTTATTTTTGGGCGACTTGGTGTCCCGCTTGTAAATTTGTAAGCCCAAGCGTGAGTTGGCTGAGTGATGACTACACCGTAGTTGGCGTTTCTGGATCGTCGGGACCGAATGAGCGTGTGGCGCAGTTTATGAGGGCAAAAGAATATCGTTTCGAAAACATAAACGATCCTTCAAGCGATATTATGCGCGAATGGAAAATTAGCGTGACCTCAACCATTTATGTTTTAAGAAATGGTGAAATTTCCTCCGTCACAACTGGCGTTACTACTCCGATAGGAATATTAACGAGAATTTGGTTAGCTCGATAACGCAATAAAAATCCGATATTCAAAATATAGAGTATCGGATTTTTTTGTTGTCCTAAACAACCAGTCGGTCACATTCCATAAAGGACTAGTTAACCAATAAGTGTCTAGATGCTTATTGCGTGTTACATTCGAGCATCGTTCTGGTTATCAAGGAGGAAACGATGAACGTAGCAAAAATGTATGATGATGTGTCGGATCGCTATCAAAAGTTGGTGGATGGCAGTCACTACGTCGGTCCACGTTGGATTTCTGAGAAGTTAAAAACCTTTCCCATCGAGCAAGGCTCGGTTCTCGACCTAGCCTGTGCGACTGGCAGTATCGGCCATGTCGTAAAAAGTCACTATCCAGAACTCGCCATCCATGGCTTAGACATCTCGTCCAAAATGGTTGATAAAGCGCGCCAAACTAGCCTCTATCAAAGTGTCGCGGTTCATAATCTCGATGAGCCATTTTCCCCTTTGTTTGAGCAAACCTTCGACCTTATCACCGCACTTGGTTTTACTGAGTTTCTAGCAAAGCCTCAACAACTTCTGGAGTGCATTTCGCATAAGCTAACTGCGAATGGACGATGTTTTATCAGCTTTCAATACCACGATCCGGATGGGCAAGATTTGCCTCGAAATACTTATAGTGGATCGGTCGTGCATAAGGCATATACCGAAAGTGAAGTTGAGCAACTCTGTCAGCAAGCTGGGTTGGAAGTGGTTTCCCTAGAAAATGTGATTGGTTACGTATCTGGTGTTGGTTATGTGTGTCGATACTTGATGCTAGAGCAGAAAAAGTCACACCGCTGAAATAAGTAACAAACAAGGATTGTTTTTGAAAACACAAGATTTAACCGAGTTCGGGTCTGGAATTGAATACGATGCTCAATACGACCAGCATTACCATCACGACATTGCTTTCATCACAAGGTTAATCGAAGAAACCAATGCTCGAAGTGTATTGGATGTTTGTTGTGGTTCCGGTATTGTCACGATTCCAGTCTCTGAGCAACTCAACGAAGCCATTGGCATTGATATTTCTGAAGGGATGCTCAAACACGCAAAGGACAAAGCCAAAAGCAGGAGTAACTTGCGTTTTCTTCATCTCGACGCAACCCAGTTTTCGTTAGGTAAGAAGTTTGACCTAGCCATAATGACAGGGAATGCATTCCAAGCCTTTTTAAGTGACGAGATGCTAGCAGGTGCACTGAGCTCAATATCAAGACACCTCGAAAAAGGTGGGCGATTTGTTTTCGATACGCGGTTACCAACGCCAGAAAATCTAGAATTGGATCATGAGATGGCGCTGTGGCAAACCTATGTTTCTCCAACTTATGGTGAAGTGAATTATTTCGGTATGAAGGCCGAGTATGACTTGCAAACGTCCATCATGTATTTGAACAAAGAGCGCCATTTTGAAAGTGGAACGATTGAGCATTCCAGCATTGATTTAAAATATCGTCCGCTAGAAGACATAGAGGGTTTCCTTGAACAAGCGGGATTCAGAATCATAGAGAAGTACCAATCTTGGTCAGCGCAAGTATTTGAGGCGAATGCCAACTCGCTTGTCTGTGTGGCTGAGAAAATATAAATCAATGTTGAGGGATACAATGCAAGGATTTCGAATTACTATGTCGTTAGATGACATGGATTTAGACGTTATCTACCAGTTCATTTCAAACAGTTATTGGGGAAAGGGTATTCCAAGAGAACGCTTTGAGAAGTCATTGCGCCATTCGTTCTGTTTCGCGGTTTTGGATGATGAAAATCAACTCGTTGCTTTTGCTCGGTTAATTACCGATCGTACCACGTTTGCGTACCTTGCCGATGTGTTTGTTGTGGAGGTACACCGTGGTAAAGGCATCAGTAAGTTGTTGATATCAGAAATTGTTGCTCATCCAGAACTACAAGGCTTACGCCGTATGATGCTTGCAACCCGCGATGCTCATGGGTTGTACGAACAGCTTGGGTTCACTCCTATTGCTCCAGTAGAAAACTTCATGCAAATCTGGAAACCGAATGTTTATCAGAGCTAAATCATGATGAGAGTTGAATCTCAACAAGTGGCAATCAGATACCTCAAAACAACAGACGCTGCTCCCCTGTTTGAAAACTATTTAGGCGATGAGAAAGCATGCCGCTTCCTCAATCGCCAAGTCCACCAAAATGTTAATCAAACCCTTGAAGCTAGCGAGAAAGATGGCGTGCTCAATATGATCAAAAGTCTCCCAATCTATTAGTCTTCGCTATTGAAGAACTCACTTCTCAAACTCCTATTGGTTGTCTGGTGCTGATACCTGAGCAAGACAGCAGTGAAATCCATTTTGGTATTTCTGCTCGCTATCGGGGAAAAGGCTATGCAACCCAAGCCTGCAAACTTGGCGTTGTCTACCTGCAAAGCTTGGGTATAACGCGCATTCGCACCGCCCCGCATATTGGCAACCACGCGAGTATCCGTGTGTTGGAGAAATGCGGCTTTATCAGCCAAAGCATTTTAAAAGCGCATGCAGTTTTTCCTGCTCTAGGACGTGAGGCGCAAGACTGTATGGATATGCGATTGGAGGATACAGAACTGCGCCATTTTGCACATTGTTCAGAATGAAAAGGGTGGCGGTTGAAACGAGCGGTTACAGAGCTTGTTAGTCGCCATCGTAGACAACGTCTTTGCTGAATGATTCTTTAGTTTTTGATTGTCAGAGCCGACTGACAAAACCATACCAACTGTGACAACCAAACCGCTATTAAAGCAGGATATTATTCCTTCAACTTTGTGTTTTAGGAGTAGTCATTAGACTACCCAATAATTGTTGGAATAAATAATGACGAAACGTTGGCTTGTCTCCGCTGTGAGCATCGCGCTGCTCGGCGGTGGTACGTATTTCTATCTCCAATCTGCTGCTCAACCAGAATTGCTGCCTACATTGATTGTGGAAAAAGGCACGATTGAAAAACAAGCGGTGGCTGTTGGTAAAATTGTCCCTGCACACTCCGTGTCTATCAAGTCACAAATCGACGGTATCGTCGGTGAAATTTACGCGAAAGTTGGTGAAAAGGTGAAGCAAGGCCAACCGCTGATCAAAGTGCGTCCAAACCCAACCCCCCAAGCATTAACGGATGCATCGGCAGAACTCATGCGTAGCGAAGCCGATCTGGAATCCGCCAAACAAAAAATGTCCAACTTAGAAAGCTTGGTCAAGCAGGATATTATTCCAAGTAACTACGACGAATACGTAAGTGCGCGCTCGGCAGTCAAATCTGCGCAAGCGGACGTATTGCAAAAGCGCCAGAATCTCGAACTCATCCGCAGTGGTGAGGCGTCGATCGGCGATGCGCGTTTAACGTCGACGATCTACGCGCCAATTGATGGCACGGTACTCAACCAGAAAGTTGAGGTCGGAGAGCCGATCATTTCGACTCAATCAAGCCAAGCCGCGACTGAAATGATGTCATTGGCCGACATGAACAGTCTGATTTTTAAAGGTAGCGTCAGTGAGCATGATGCTGCGCAGTTGTCTCCGGGAATGCCCGTTATGTTGACGGTTGCGCCTTATCCTGATGTGGCGATTTCTGGTGTGCTAACCAAAGTGGCGATTCAATCTGAGAACCTCAACTCACCAGAGGGCAATACCTCGGCAAAAAGTTTTGATAACGGTTTTGAGGTTGAGGTGGGAGAACTCAAGATCCCACAAGATGTGTTGCTTCGTTCTGGTTTTTCATCGACGGCTCAAATCATTCTGAAGACTTCTGAAAACGTGCTCACGCTACCGGAGCGCGCTCTGCAATTTGATGGTGACGCACCGAATGTTCTGATCCCCGATAGCTCAGAACAAGGGTTTCATAAACAACCTGTGAAACTCGGTCTGTCAGATGGCATCAATGTCGAAGTGCTTGACGGCGTGGAGCTTGATGAAGAGGTTATCGACAACAGTATGATGGGAGCGGTGCATGGTTAAGCTGCAACGATCAACAATCGCCTTTGCATTGTTGGCTGCCACGCTCAGTTTGCCGACCTACGCAATTTCTATTGAACAAGCTTGGCAACAAGCAAAGCAGAACGATCCAAATTACGAAAAAGCGAAAATCGGCGTCCAGCTTGGCGAGGTTGGCGTACAGAGTAGCCGCAGTGCGTTATTACCGGGTTTAAGTGCTAGTGCGTCAGCGGATTGGAATGAGTCCTCAAGCCATTCCAACAGTTACGGTGCTACCTTATCTCAAACTATTTGGGATAGCAGTTTGTGGTCGGAACTGGATCAAGCGAATGCCAATTATCTCAAAGCACAGTTAGAGCTATCTCAATCGCATAACGAGCTTGCGCAGAAGTTTCTCACTGCTTACCTAGATGTGGCAAGCGCACAGGGCGACCTCAAATTAGCGCAGTCCAAGCTGGAAGAAGGGAAGGAGCTTCTCAACATCATCGAGAAACGCTATCGAGCAGGCAAAGTGAAGTCGGTTGATGTCGAAGAAATGCGAGCGAATCAAGTTTCTGAGCAAGCAAGTATCCTCAATGCAAAAGCCGATCTCGAAGTGAAAAAAGCAGAGCTTGCCGCGTTAATCAATCAAATGCCGGAGAGTGTCGACCAAATTCGAACGGATTCTTTAATTCAGCCGCCGATGTTGGTGGACTCCCAGGAGCAATGGCTAAAGCTGGCGAAAGACAGCAGTCCAGAGCTGTTGGTGGCGGCGCAGATGGTGAAAGCGAGCGAGTTCGCGAAAGATTCAGCTAAAGGTGGATACTACCCGACCGTCAAAGGCAGTGTGGGCTACAGCGATGGTGACAATCGTTCAAACGGCGAGTTTAACGCTGGGATTAGTTTGAGTTTGCCGATTGACCTCAATGGTGCAGTGCGAGCGAAAGTGGACGAAGCATCGTTGAACATTTTAAGCACCAAGCAAGATATGCGTAGAGTGGAAATTGATATTCAGAAACGAGTTATTCAGCAGTTTACGCGGGTCGATATCAATTGGAATCAAGTTTTAATAGCGAATGAGCTGGTTGAGTCGCGCGCCAGAGTGTTGCAAAGCAAAGAGAAACTTTACGATGCTGGCCTGCTTGAAGTGTCGGAAGTTATCAGTGCACACAACAGCTTGTTTGAGGCGAAAAACAGTCTGCAAACCAACTTGTACAGCTATTGGCGTAAGAGAATCGGCTTACTGCAAACCGCAGGGAAACTCGATGACGATACCATGGCGTTGATCTCTCGGGCTTTTCATTCATGAGCAGCCTGTTGCAGCAAACTTGGCAAACGTTGATGGCGCACCGCATGAAGAGCGTGCTAGCCATTATCGCGATTGCTTGGGGCGTGATCTCTGTGGTGGTGTTAATCGCACTTGGCGAAGGCTTTTATCGCCATCAGACCCAGTCGTTTTCATTTATGATCAACAATGTGCAAGTGGTGTTTCCATCGAGCACCAGTAAACCGTGGCAAGGATTACCTTCAAGGCGACAAATTGATATTCCACAAGAAAAAGTCGACATGATCAAACAGTCGGGCTTCGTGCAACTGGCGTCGAGCGTTTACGCCAAATGGGATGCGAATATCACCAATCTCAAAGGACAGAATTTATCGAGTACGGTCAGCGGTATTGATACGTCTTACTTTCCTTTAATGCAACGCAAGCTGCAATCCGGTTCGAGAAACCTGTCACCAAGTGATATGGACAACCACACTCGCGTGGCGGTGTTAGGCGATCAAATTGCGCAAATGGGTGGAATCCAAATCGGGGATAGGCTCAAAGTCAACGGCATTCCGTTTTTGGTGATTGGGATAACCGTTGGTGAGGACACTGGCATTTCATTCGGCGATAGCCGCACGGTTTTCATTCCTCAAACAACGTACCGCGATTTGTGGGATGCGAAACCTTGGATGGTATTGATGAAGCCGAGAGAAGGGATGGATGCATCGTCATTTCGACAAAATATCGTGAACTTTTTCGCCAAGCAGCTTCATTTTGACCCAAGTGATAAAGATGCGGTCGAATTACCCGATTTTAGTGAAGGTGCGGCGGTCATCAGTGGAATTTTGCGTGGCATTCAGATTTTTCTCGGAGCGAGTGGCGCGATGACCATGGCGGTCGGTGCGCTTGGCGTTGCCAACATCATGTTTTTATCTGTCACGGAGCGCACGCGTGAAATCGGTGTGCGTTTGGCGATCGGGGCGACTCAAAAATCCATACTCAGTCAGTTTATTCTTGAGGGGCTTATTTTGGTAGCCGTGGGCACGGCATTAGGTCTGATGTTTTCGTATGCCGTGGTATCTGTCTTAAGCAGCATGGCATTACCGGAATGGATTGGTTTGCCTGTGATCACGCCAGATTCCATTGCTTGGTCTTTACTTGTGACGCTTATCTTGGCATTGATGGCATCGTATTTCCCAGCAAGGCGAGCATCGCGTCTCACGCCAGTCATTGCTTTGAGTGCGAGGGCCTAGTCATGTTGTTACCGATGAGACAAATTTTCCAAGAAATGGCTGCAGAAAAGCTGAGATTGGGTTTGACCATTCTGGCTGTAGCGTGGGCGACCCTCTGTATCGCTGCTATGTTGGCGGTAGGTGAGGGTATTCGTCAGGGCGTATTGAAAACCGCACAAAATGGTAACGGCAACTTGATTTATTTGACCGGAGGGATGGCCACCGTCGACCACGGTGCTTTTCACCAAGGTAAATTTCTGACATTAAAAATGGACGATTCAGAGGTCGTTCGAGCGTTACCCGATGTAAAAAGTGTTGCGCCAACTGCGAAGTGGAAAGAGCGCATCACCGTTGGTGATAGAAACTCATGGCAAGAGCCGTTAGCGGTCACGAGCGAGTTTCAATCCATGACCAATTTGGTGCCGATGGCGGGGGGGCGATGGTTAAATCCACTCGATCAAAAAGAGACGCGCAAAGTCGTT
Source organism: Vibrio sp. 2CM40D (assembly GCF_023161825.1). Taxonomy (NCBI): domain Bacteria; kingdom Pseudomonadati; phylum Pseudomonadota; class Gammaproteobacteria; order Vibrionales; family Vibrionaceae; genus Vibrio; species Vibrio sp. 2CM40D. The sequence continues at coordinate 62,273 of NZ_JALNTL010000001.1, read as the reverse complement.
GTACTGGGTTATGAACTGGCAGCCGACTTATTCAACCCGAATGAGGACTTTAGTTGGTTTGCGACAGTCACATTGCAAGTCAACCCTGTGGGGAAAAAGGTAAAAATCGGCAATGAGGAGTTCACCGTTGTGGGCGTATTGGAGAAAAACAGCGCTCAAATAGAGCTGGGGGATCTTATCAACTATTCCAGCTTTGTGCCGTTAGCGACGTGGAAGCGATTTCATGTCAACGGTGAAATTGGTGGCATCAATGTGCAGCCACAAGCGAATGTAGACCGAGAAGCCTTAGCAAAGACGATAAGGCAAGTGATTGCCCGTAAGCACGGGGCAAGTGTCAGCGATGAGCAGATCGTCCAAGTCGATGATATGTTCCTTAAGCAAAAGAGTATGCAGCAGTTCCTGATAGGTTTGCAGAGTTTTCTTGGCATTATCGGCTTCGTGACGTTAGCTGTTGCTGGCGTTGGCATCGCCAATGTGATGTATGCCACCGTAAAGCGATCTACGCGTGATATCGGCGTGCGCATGGCAGTCGGTGCAACCCCAACGGCCATTCGCATGCACTATTTAGTGCAGTCTTTATTGACAATGTTGATGGGGGGCGCGCTTGGGTTAGCCGTGACGTACGCGCTGGTGTCTGCCATCAGCTCCATTCCTTTAGAGGGCAATGCCTTTTATGAACAATTGGGTAAACCTGTCCCTGAGTTGTCGTGGGTCGTTGTCGCGATTGTCATCCTCACCTTAATGATCATTGGTGTGGCCTCGGCATGGTTACCTGCAAACCGAGCCGCAAAAGTCAGCCCGTTGGAGGCGCTACAAAGTGAATAACAACAATAACTCTGGAGAGAACATGTCGAAGCCGCTTGTTGAGCTGACCAACATCTGCAAATATTACTCAAGCGGGGAGGCGGAAGTTCGCGCGCTAGACGGCGTTGACTTAACCATTAATCAAGGCGAGTTTCTTTCGATTCTTGGCCCGTCCGGTTCAGGCAAATCAACGTTGATGAACATGCTCGGTTGTTTAGATAAGCCCACCGATGGCGAGTACCAACTTGGCGGCCAAAACGTCGCAAGTTTAAGTGCGAATGACCTAGCTGGCATTCGTAACCAAAAGATCGGGTTTGTCTTCCAAAGCTTTAACTTATTGGAATACGCGACGGCGCTCGATAACGTGGCGCTGCCGTTGGTTTACTCTGGCATCAAAGGCAAAGAACGTCGCCAGCGCGCCGCCAAATTGCTAGAGCAAGTCGGGCTAGGGGATCGTTTAGACCATAAACCAACCCAGCTTTCTGGTGGTCAAAAGCAGAGAGTTGCGATTGCAAGAGCCTTGGTCAACGACCCTCAAATCATCCTAGCTGACGAGCCAACCGGCGCGCTCGATTCAAAATCTGGTGCTGAGATCGAAGCTCTGTTCAACCAACTCCACGCCGAAGGCAGAACATTGATCATCGTGACGCACGATAACGCCCTCGCAGAACGCACCAAACGCATCATCACGATCAAAGATGGCAAGGTGATTTCGGATAGAGCGCCGGTAAGTAGGGAGAGATGAGCTTTTCTTAATTGAGAACTGAGTTTTAAGGGAAATAGCGATACAGAGGCTATCTCCCTTTACTTTTATTCGCGATGTTCGCTTTGTCTCTCTTTTATCAAGTCATGCTTTTGTTCTTTAAGTAGAGTGATTGCGAGCTTAGTGTCCTCAATCAATTTACTGTTATCGTTGAGATCTTTGCTCTTCAAAGGCAAAACTAGATAATGAATGCTGCCATCTGCATTCTGTACTCCGGTAGCGATGATGACATCACCTTCAGACGCCGTACCAAAATACTCTGATACGACTTTGGTTTCGCTGACACCGTAGCTATCCAAATAGGATGACTCCGTATTGTCAAACAAGATAGGACCCCCTTGCTTAGCTAATGTTCGCAATTGTTTTTGCTTTTTCTCGTCGAATGGATAGTCGGTCGTACTGATGTAACTTACCTGTTCAGCTTCAATAAAATCGTACAGTTCATTGCTCAGTTCATTTAATGGGGCAGATATCCAAGGTGTAGCTGGAATGACGTCGGAAGTATCATCATTGCGACTTAGTGGTGTTGGAGCGGTAACAACCTCTTGAGCAGCATCGCTCTCAGGAGGCGTTACACTTATTGTCGCAGCGTCTTCTGTCTTGATTTGCTCATCAAGGCTTGCAACAGGTTCGGTCTGGGCATTCTTGTTATTTGAATTAATTAGAAATATGGCGAGTACTGCACCAAGTGCTAGCGCCGATCCAGTCAAGAGTTTTTTGTTACTTGTCATGTGTCATGTCTTACCGTTTATTTCATTAGTAAATATAGCGGCCACTTATTTATTCCGTGGCCGCAGGCTAATAAGTTAGTGGTAGAGATCGTCATTCCAAGAGATAGTTACGGCTCGGCTAGTCTCTGTCCATTGACTGCTATCACGATTTTTCTTCCAGGTATTTTCTGGAGTGGTATACCAGCTACACCAGTCGCGACCAAAGTAGTAATTGGTTTTTCGCCAACCAGCAACCAGCTTGACCTCTGATGTATCTAGGCCATCTTGAATGTCATTTTTTCTATATACGACGCCGACTTGTGGTTTAAAATCTGAACGCATAACGACAGGTAACTCATTGTAATCAATCAAATTACCCATGTCACAACTGGTCCAACGATACAATAACCAGTCTTTAGCTGGCGTATTATGGCGGATAGTCTTGTTTTCAATTAACCAATTAATGCTTTCGTTAGCTTGGTTAAAATCGGCAACCGTTTGAAACTCTGGCTGGTCGTACGTTACACGGTTGCTCCAGGAGATTCCCCCACTAATATTTGGAGAAGTAGAAGCACTGAATCCAAGGTTAAAATCTAGCGACTCACTGACAGATGCCGTTGCAATGGTGTTTTCTGGAGCATGGCTCATGTGGCGTAAAGGGGCGCCATTTAAATAGCTCAGTGCCAGCTTAAAAGCCGTTGGAACGGTGTAACGGTAATCTCCCCCAGTAGCAAAACCATAGATTTGTTCTTTGTTTGGAACATTAGTCATGTCGAAGCCAGAACCGCCATTTAGGATCAACTTGGCTTCTTTAGCGCCATTTGGTAGCAAAGATTGGTTCCAGACATTTTCTAAAGAATAAATTAAGCGGATTTTTTTCGAGCGTGCATCACCATCATCAAGCTGAAGCAATGTCGAAGTGTAAGATTTCAATGTATCTTCAGCATGTGCTGGTGCTAAAGAACCAAGTAAAGCGAGTGCGATAATACTCGCGGAAAGATGCTGTTTTTCCATTATTTTTTCCTATTAGTCAGCCCATAAAGACTTTTGTTTTAAACCATCTTGATGGGCACTTTATAATTATGGACAGGTTATAAATTCAAGCTCAATAAATGAGCGGTGAAATAGTGCATCTTGTTTTTTATTAAAAAAAGAAAAAGGATAGATTCGTGGGATTAATGTCTCATAGTTTTTAAATTCACCACTCAACTATAATAAATAAGAATTTGGTTATTAAGTCTTGTCTTTTTAAGTTATTGCTTAATTTTAATTTTCTAATGTTGTGTTGAGATTTTCTATTGATAAAAGTGAATTTTATAAATGTTAGCCATGTTATTTTTAGGGTTTTTGTTATACCAAATTAAGTAAAGTATCGTTATGTGGTTATCTCGGTTTTATGGGTTTAATTCAAATTAAAACAGTGGTTTATGTTTTTTTGTTCTTATTTTTTTAGAGCTTAATATAATAGTTTAGTGATAAAGTCCGTCAATGAAGTTGCCATGTTCATGTATAAAGTTATATGTGCTTTTATAGTAGGAAATTAAACTTTACGTTTAAGATGGTAAAGATAGAAAAAGAAATAAATAAGATTATTAAATAATCATTTTTCGAGAATATAAAATGTAACATACTTCTAATTAAACGAATGCTTGAATAAACGATGGAGTGTGAAAAGTGCTATTTAAGTTACGCTGTCCTATATTCCAGTTGGTGCCTTGTTCATACAATGCGTTTTCTCGGCTTAAACTGGTTTACGTACTGCTAATCTCTTATCCGTTTCTTAATTACACATATTGGCAATATGCTCGCCAAGTTACGTGTATTGGTGTCAATAAAAAACAGTATCTACGATAGCTCTCTCAGGGTTGGAACTGCCACTATGAATTTCCTTCATGTTCAATGTGAAACAATACCAATATTACTCAACTCGTGAAGCAAGTATAAAAAAAGGACTGCTCTGGTGTTAGGCACTGCGACGGTCGTTTTTTGTACGAACCGTTCGTCGTAAGTGTTGTGCAACCTAACGATTGGGAAAACCAAAAAACAAAAAATGTCCCCATGCACAGAGTTAGGAAAAGTCTGCTTTATCTAAGGAAATAGGATACCAACTCACGATGAATAACGATTTCACATTTGCTATCAAAAGCATTCGCTTTGATGAGAATTACCAACCATCAGACAACACGCGAATCACTACCAACTTTGCTAATCTGGCTCGCGGAAACTACCGCCGAGAGAATCTGCGCAATGCACTCCGAATGATCGACAATCGTTTTAATGCGTTGGCATATTGGGATAACGCGCAAGGTGACCGCTACTCCGTTGAACTTGAAATCATCTCCGTTGATATGGATATCCAAGGTAGTGGAGAAGCCTTCCCATCGATTGAAGTGCTCAAAACTAACATTGTTGACCACAACACTAACGAGCGTATCGAAGGCATTGTGGGCAACAACTTCTCTTCATACGTGCGTGATTACGACTTTAGCGTTTTGCTGTTGGACCACAACAAAAACCAGCCACAGTTCAGCATCCCAGCGAACTTCGGTGATTTGCATGGCAAACTGTTCAAAGCTTTCGTTAATTCTGAGTCTTACAAACAGCATTTCAAAAAGCTGCCAGTGATTTGTCTGAGCGTATCGGACAACAAAGTATACCGACGTACTGAAAACCAACATCCTGTTTTGGGCTTTGAATATCAGCCGAACGAATCTTCGTTGACGGAGCAGTACTTCAAAAAGATGGGCTTACAGGTGCGCTACTTTATGCCGCCAAACAGTGTTGCACCATTGGCATTCTACTTCTTCGGTGACTTGTTGAACGATTATTCAAACCTAGAGCTTATCAGTACGATTAGCACGATGGAGACATTCCAGAAGATTTACCGACCTGAGATTTACAATGCCAACGCGGTTGCCGGTAATTGCTACCAGCCAAACCTAAAAAACCTAGACCACTCGCTAACTCAAATCGTTTACGACCGAGAAGAGCGCAGCCAACTGGCAGTTGAACAAGGGAAATTTGCCGAGGAGCATTTCATCAAACCTTATCAATCTGTGCTTGAACAATGGTCTGCAAGCTACGCGTAATCGATAACGAGAATCTAGAAAGGAATGACGATGAAAACACTATTACCGACTTCAACGGCTGGGAGCTTACCGAAACCTTCTTGGCTAGCGGAACCAGAAAAACTTTGGTCGCCGTGGAAACTGCAAGGTGAAGAACTGATTGATGGCAAACGCGATGCGCTACGTGTCGCTTTGCAAGAACAAGAGCTGGCAGGCGTTGATATCGTCAGTGATGGAGAGCAAACTCGGCAACATTTTGTGACGACCTTTATTGAGCATTTAAGCGGCGTAGATTTTGAAAACCGTAAAACGGTGACCATTCGCAACCGCTATGAAGCAAGTGTTCCGACGGTGGTTGGCCCAGTAAGCCGCACAAAGCCCGTGTTTGTTGAAGATGCAAAGTTCTTGCGTCAGCAAACTAAGCAACCTATCAAGTGGGCACTGCCAGGCCCTATGACGATGATCGATACGCTTTATGATGATCATTACGGTAGCCGTGAAAAGCTGGCTTGGGAATTTGCGAAGATCCTCAACCAAGAAGCGAAAGAGCTTGAAGCGGCGGGTGTCGACATTATTCAATTCGATGAACCTGCGTTCAATGTGTTCTTCGATGATGTGAACGAGTGGGGCATTGCATGTTTAGAGCGTGCGATTGAAGGGCTGAAATGTGAAACTGCGGTGCATATCTGCTATGGCTACGGCATCAAAGCGAACACAGATTGGAAGCAAACGCTAGGCACTGAATGGCGACAATACGAAGAAGTATTCCCTAAATTGCAGCAGTCAAATATCGATATTATCTCGCTTGAGTGTCATAACTCGCGAGTGCCTATTGAGTTGCTTGAGTTGATTCGCGGTAAGAAGGTGATGGTTGGTGCGATTGACGTCGCTACTAACGAAATTGAAACGCCAGAAGAAGTAGCGAACACATTGCGAGAGGCGTTGAAGTACGTTGATGCCGACAAGCTTTACCCATGTACCAACTGCGGTATGGCACCTTTGTCTCGTGAAGTATCGACCGCTAAGCTCAATGCGTTAAGTGCGGGTGCGGAGATCATTCGTAAAGAGTTGGTGGGTTGATATTAATACTTAGGCTCCGCACCATGAACTAAAATTAGGGTCAATCTAGCGAGTTTAAATGAAAATAGGAATCGGATTACAGCTCGCTAGGAAATAGCGATAACTTTCGCACTTCAAAGCTCTTGGTGGGTAGATCCTGAATCACGCTCGTCCCTCGCTGTTCAGGATGACGGATGTTGGAAGATATATTGCTCGCCACAACCCTAGGTATTGGAGCAGCTTCAAGATAGGGTCTTTCCGGCGAGTTAAAACGAGACTAGGAATCGGGTTACTGCTCGCTAGGAAATGACGATAACTTTCGCACTTCAAAGCACTCGGTGGGTAGATCCTGAATCACGCTCGTCCCTCGTTGTTCAGGATGACGGATGTTGGAAGATACATTGCTCGCCACAACCCTAGGTATTGGATCTGCTCCAAGAGAGGGTCATTCCAGCGAGTCTAGACGAGAATAGGAATCGGATTACAGCTCGCTAGGAAATAGCGATAACTTTCGCACTTCAAAGCTCTCGGTGGGTAGATCCTGAATCACGCTCGTCCCTCGCTGTTCAGGATGACGGATGTTGGAAGATACATTGCTCGCCACAACCCTAGGTATTGGAGCAGCTCCAATATAGGATCATTCTAGCGAGTTTAAACGAGGCTAGGAATCTACTAACAACTCACTGGAAAATGGCGATAACCTTAGAACTTCAAAGCACTCGGTGGGTAGATCCTGAATCACGTTCGTCCCTCGCTGTTCAGGATGACGGATGTTGGAAGATACATTGCTCGCCATCCACCAGGTATTAGAGCAGCTCCAAGGTCGGGTCATTCCAGCGAGTCTAAACGAGACTAGGAATCTACTAACAACTCACTGGAAAATGGCGATAACCTTAGAACTTCACAGCACTCGGTGGGTAGCTCCTGAATCACCTCGTCCCTCGTTGTTCAGGGTGACCGTTTTAAATAAAAATGCCGCTCACAGTAAAGTGATCGGCATACATTTCCCGTTTCCAGCCTCGGCCAGATTTAATTCAACTCCACGCTCTTAATCTCAGGATGCTTTAGCAACATCACACGAATCCAGTGATGCACCACCCACATCACCATCGCGGTGAGCAGAACCGCGACGAAAATCGAGCTGAAACGGTACAAGATCGAAAAGAACGCGTCTTTTTGTTCTGGCACCAATGAGGTCGTCAGCGGAACCGATAGGGCAGACATGGCAGAAAACGCGATAGCCGCTTTAATTTGCCCTTTGGTGAGCCACAAGCAGAATGGCCCCATTGCAATGGTAAAGGCGAGCCAAAAGAGTAGCCCATGCCCATACCAACTGCCCAATATCAGCTGAACAGCCATCCCTGCGATGCAGCCTAGTGCGGTGCCGATGATGCGAATTTTTGCCATGGCGAGCGAGCCCGCTAAAGTCATTGGGGTTAGGATGATCAAAATGGAAGCTTGTGCGGACAGCGAGTCATATAAGTCCGCTACTTGGAATACGATAAATGCCGCCATCGCCACTACCCAACCCATAGCAACTTGGCTGATGTAGTCAATATCGCTTTTTACTGGGGTCGACATCTCAATGTGCTCGGCGGGGGATTTTGGCTCCGGGAACAACCAATACGCGAATGCGCAAACAAAAATATTGCTGAACGCCATCACCCACATGTTGACGTTGAACTCTTCAATATCCATGAAGTTATAGCTGGCAAAATTCAACACAATTGAACCCACCAACAGCCCCATGTAACCAAACAAATAGGTTTTCTGGTTCATCATTGCAATGCACTTGAACAGCATCATGATTCCGACGGCAACGGTCATTAATGTTGGATGAAACTGCAAGTATTCCAGCAAAAATGTGGCTTGTATGGTTGTCCACACCGCAGAGAAAAACACGATCAATAAAGCCGAAATATTAAAGTTGTCCATTCTGCCCAATATAAACAGCGGCATCATGATGGCAAAAAATCCGTAAGACCAACCGAAGATCATGCTTAGCGCGAGCCCTAAAGAGCAGCCGAACCAAATTCGTAAGGTTTTCATTGTCGCCGCCTAGTAAATGAAGTGGAACCAGCTTGCGAGGTGAATCTGTGCTTGCGCCATCAACTGCCAGAAAATGCTGTTGTCTGGGTACAAAACAATGGTAGCGCGAGAGCCGACAAACAGTGCTGGTGGTAACTCTTCGCTGCTGGTTAGGTTCACTCGTGTACGCTGCGCATCACGTACCCAGCGGTTGTTCACTTCCACTTTGGTCAGTGCGCCATTAGGCGTTTGTTGTGCGGCTGCTACACCGTAATCGCGGCTAGCTAAATCAAAGTCGTACACCGAACCTGGGTTGGCATCAAATGTGACCAAGGCGTGGAAAGTCTTGTCTACGTTCGCGACGGACTTTTCACGAAAATCAGCGGCTACCCAGAGTGATCCTGTTGGTACAAACGTCAGCAATGGCATGTTGGTGTTTGCCATCGTGCCAACTTCTAGTTGCAGGTTGGTCACGACACCATCACTGGGAGCGAGTACCGCGGTATTTGCCAAATCAAGTTGCGCCTTTTCGATGCCGTTTTTGGCAATTCGAACGGCGGTGCTTTGACCTTTTTGATCGCCTAATTGCGCCTCAATGACTTTTAAGTTTTGTCGTTCCGCTTTAAGCGCTGCACGTGATACCTGATTTTGGGCAAAGGCATTATCGAGTGTCGATTGAGAGATGACTTTCTGCTTCGATAGTGTCAGTAAGCGGTTGTACTCGCGGTGTGCATTATCAAATGTCGCTTGTGCGCGGGCAATATTGGCAAGAGCGGCTTCGCGTTGAGAATACAGCGTTGCTTCTTTTTCATAAGCGGATTGCAGAGACAGCTCCGCCTGTTCAAGTGCTATCTTGTATTTACGATCATCAATCGTAAACAACACATCGCCTTTTTGAACGGACTGGTTATTCTCGATGAGAACGTCGGTCACTTTACCAGATACCTCGGGCGCGACTTGGACAACGTATCCTTGTACTCGTCCTTCGGTCGTTAAGGGGGCGTGGCGGTCAGCAATGATAATGTACAAAAATAGTACGATGAACAGGACAATCAAAGTTCGCATCCAGTGTTTAAATTTTTGGTCAGCCGTCATTACAAGTTCCGTTAAACATATTGGATAGCGGATTATAGAGAAGTCACTCACAATTCAGTAGAATGATAATACGAACATGAATGACCTAAAAATAGGACAATGAACGTTAGTTTTGATGATATTTACCTATTCACTCAGACGGTGGTTCACGGCGGTATAAGTGCAGCGGCAGAGGCGAATCAACTACAACGCTCAAAAGTGAGTCGTCGCCTGCAAGAATTAGAGAAATCGCTCGGGGTACAGCTTTTGATCCGCACAACACGCAGCATTGAGTTGACGGAGCACGGGAAACGCTTGTTTGAGTTGGTGGGGCAGCCTATTGACCATATTCAGCAAGGTTTAAATGCCATGCACGAATATCAACAAGAGCTGACGGGCAAGGTGCGTTTAGCCATTCCTTCCGCATTGATGAGCTCTGCCGCGTTTAACGCGATCATCACCGAGTACACAACGCGGTATCCGGAGATTTCGGTCGAGATTGAAAACCATCAAGAGAGTGTCGATCTTAAGCGTCAATCGTTTGATTTACAGCTTCTTCCGAGCGTGGTCAAAGTCACCGATGACAGCTATGTGCAGTTCAGTCTTTTGCCTTATCGTAGTCACTTTGTTGCGTCAAAAGCCTATCTAGAATCGCATCCGCCAGTAAAAACGGTGGAAGATCTTAAGCAGCATCGCCTTTTAACTAATCGTTACAATGCCGATTTGCTCGATTCAGATCTGCATGTGGCGTTGCGCTCGGACGACCTCAACTTGCTGCGCTCGATGGCGATAGCAGGAAACGGCATCGCGTTTATTCCTCAAATTCATTCCAAGCCTGCACTGAGAGACGGTTTGTTGGTCGAGGTGCTGCCTCAATTCGCGCATCCGAAGCAGCATCTTACTCTGATTTATCCCTCGGCCTTATTTCTGCCCAATAAAGTCAAAGCCTTGATTGAACTAATTCGAGAGAAATTTAAATAGTCAGTTCAAACCACCCTTACCTAAGGGCAAATGTGTGAGCGAAGGTCATCTTTCTAGGTTTTATTGCTCTAACATGAAAGGGTTCTGATACATTAACTGTTGCTCAACTTGTTGAGTATGGTTTGTGGTCGCACAAGATAGGAGATGGAAATGTTATCGAAAGGAAACACGGGCCTGATTGTGGTGGATGTTCAGGGCAAACTCGCTACATTAATGCATGAAAGCGACGCACTGATTGAAAATATCACGAAACTGGTAAAGGGTGCCAAAGCACTAGATTTGCCTATTCTGTGGATAGAACAGAATCCAGAAAGGTTGGGCCCAACCGCGGAGCCGATTCGTGAAGTGCTTGAAAGCACGCATTTACCTATTACCAAGTACACGTTTGATGGTTGCAAAGAGGCGACATTTAAGGTCGCGGTGGAGAACGCGAAAGTTGATACCTGGTTGGTTTGCGGTATTGAATCCCACATTTGCGTCTATCAAACCGCGGTTTCTCTGCGCCAGTCCGGTTATCGCGTTGAATTAGTCACGGATTGTGTATCTTCCCGAACCGCTGCCAATAAAGCGCTCGCTCTTGCGAAGTTAACCGCTAACGGTGTGGTGCTCACTGGGCTAGAAATGTGTTTGTATGAAATGGTCGAAGATTGCCGAGCACCTGAATTCAAAGAAATTCTGGCGCTCATCAAATAGTGTAATCACTGGAATCAACAACAACTTTATCTGAACACGCTATTCAAATTCTCGTTGATATCTTGGCAACATCGACTCGTTGCCAAGTAACCCGCCTTGGTGAATGTAAATCACCGTTTTATCTGTGTTCTCTTCCAACCAAGGGGTGAGGCATTGCCACATATACGGGTCGTATAACAGGTCAAATTCGAGGTCGGTTTGCTCAAAGAGTGCTTTCCATGTGATGTAATCTTCTTCGTACAAGCGACCAAAATGGTGTTTGTTGCGGATGGTTAAAATGGTTGGGTGGCTGTTTTCACAGAGCTGGTTGAACTGCTCAGTTAAGTAATCTGCATCGCCTACGCAAGGGCAAGTTAGCACTTCTATGCCGTGTGGGCTTAAATGTTTATGAAGATATAAAGCGGTCGTGCCAGTGCCTGATGGCAGGGCGACGGTAAACTGTTCTTTACCTCTCAATCGCGTCCAATCAAGAATTTCTCGTGCTAACTGTTTGATGCCAGCTTCAGCGAGGTGGGAACGTCCACCCTCTGGAATAAGCAATGTCGACTCATCTAATCTTCGTACCTGGTGGATGTATTCACTAGGGTGGAGTTCGCTACCGATGTCTTGCATGGCGGTGATTTTCATACCCAAATCGAGAGCGCCGCGATAGTTTCCGATGGGGGAGCTTTTTAGCCAAGATGGAATGTGATGAACATAAAACTCAAATGCCCAACCTTTAATCTGGGCGAGAGCCGCTAGCGAATACATCGCGTTGGATTGAGCAGAGCCGTAACTGATGAGGGTTTTGATGTCGCTGTTTTGCGTTTCCATCAACGCCATAAACTTACGTGCTTTGTTCCCAGAAAAGTGAGAATGCAGCATGTCATCACGCTTAAGAAAAAACGTATGACCGTTGAAGTTGTGTTGAGTTATCGGGCTTTCAGAGAGTTTCATGTGACTGCTGACGTGTCCAACCACGCGACCTTGCCGTTAAAAAGGGCGCGTAGTGTAACGCCATTAAACCCAGATAAAAAGTCTGTGTTTCAGTACAACCATTTCGGTTATTCCTGATGCTCTGACGCAAGATCAATCACCGCCTCACAGCCACCTTCTGGATGTGTACCAATCTTAAACTGCCAGCCATAGCGTTGGCACAAATCGTCCACAATCATCAAACCTAATCCGTGCCCATCAGAATGCGGAATGGTTGAAAAGCCTTCACCTTCATCGCGCACCGAGATGGTGTTCTCATCCATATTGATATGAATTGATCCCGATGGTGTCGCGGCGATGCCGTTGCGAATCAGGTTGCCAAGAATAATGGTTAGCACTGCATTGGTCGCGCGCGTTCTTGGGTTGCCGTCTATCTGTACATCAAAGCTAAGTGCTTTCTCATCGGCCTGAGCTTGGCTTTGGAAGATGATTTGGTTGAGTTCTTCTTCGGTGATGTTGCGTACTGGTGAGTCATCTGCATTACGCTCGTAACGCACTAAGCCGAGTAGGGCATCCACCATGGTCGACATCTGCTGCGTTGCATCCTGAATTCGGTTCACTTGGCGGGTCTGGAAATCCGTATTCGCACTTCTCGCCAGTAAGCTGCTTGAGCCTTTCATTACGGTTAACGGTGTACGCAGTTCATGGCTTGCGTATCGTGCAAAGGCTTGCTCACGCTTGATGACTTGGTTGATTTTGTGGCGGTACTCATTCAATTCATCCGCAAGGGTTTGGAACTCTTTGGCCGAGCCCTCGGGCACACTAAAAGTCTGTGTGGCATCGCCTTGGTGGTGATCGAGTTGAGTTTTAAGCGCATTGACGGGTTCAATTAAGCGCTGTGACAAACGCAGCAACAGGCTACCAAACAGGAACACCAGCACGGCGACAATCGATAACACCATAGCGACGACGAGAATGAATTCCTCTGAGGTGATCTCGATTTCATCAATCAAGGAAACCAGAATCACGGGATGTTCAACGCCTTTGTAGGTGTAAGTACTCATGTAAACCATGCGCGAGTATTCACCGTCTTCTACTTCATCAAGAAAGTGCTTTTGACCTATTAGGTATTTTTGGTAGCGCTCGGCAACCAATGAGATGTCGTTGTATGCGGTAGTGAGCAGGTCAAGCTGAATACTGCCTTGCTCTGGATGAGACTGGAAATGTTCAATCGCTTCTTTTTTGTCGACCATAATACGACGCTCGCCCACGCGGTCTTCAGACCAAAGCAGGGAGCCAGTAATCAACAAAAAGCAGAAGATGCCAATCACGACCGACACAAAAGAGAAAAACAGAGCGAGTCGCCCTGTCATACTTTGTGTGCTTTGCGTGCTAGCAAGTAAGCGATTGATCATGCACTTGTCTCCAAGCGGAAGCCAACTTTCGGTACGGTGATCAGCACATGTTGTTCAAATGGCTTATCAAGTTGGTTACGCAGTTGGTAAATGTGGCTTCGCAGAACGTCGTTGTTCGGCTCGTTCTCTTGCCACAGTTGGAAGGCGATTTCTTCACGTGTCACCACGTCTGGCGCGCTTTTCACAAGCATTTCCAGAATGGTGTAAGTGGTAGGGTTTAGCGCCAACAGTTTATTTTGGCGGTAAGCTTTACGCGTTTTTTGGTCGATAGAGACTTCGCCATATTCCAACTTACTCGATGCGACAGTGCCACGGTAACGTCGGATCAGCGCCATCATACGCGCTTCTAGAATATCCAAGTCGAAAGGTTTGGTCAGATAGTCATCGGCGCCGTGTTGGAAGCCTTTGAGCATATCGTCACGGCTATCGAGCGCCGTCAGCATAAGTACCGGTGTGTTGTTGCCCTCGTCGCGAAGTTTATTACACATGGTCAGGCCATCCATGCGTGGCAGCATGAGGTCGAGCAAGATGATGTCGAAGGTGTTTTCCATCGCCAGTTTCAGGCCGAGCTCGCCGTTGTCTGCATAATCGAGTTCCATACCTGCACACTCAAAATAATCGAACAGCATGCCTGCGATTTCTCGATTATCTTCGACTAAAAGTACGCGTTTCATGTATTTCTCTCCAAGTGGGCAGGTGTTCGAAAATAACATTTCGTATTAACCGAACATTATTCACTAAGGACGTGAAAAAGATGTCAATAACATCTCTTTCACATTGATGTTTGTAGACTGGATTCATTCATCGGATTTAGTGGAAGAGTAGCATGTCAACCTTCAACATTCACGCTGTAACCTTTTCAAAGGTGAGCCAACACACTGAGCCTAAAACAGTTTTGTCTGTTGTGGTGCCATTCTTTAACGAGCAAGAAGTCTTGCCTGAATTTCATCGTCGTTTAGCCGCCGTTTTGGATGAAATGCCAGAACGCTGTGAAATCGTCTATGTCGACGACGGCAGCAAAGACGACAGCCTAATGATCGCGCAAAACTTTTCTCAATCTTCTAGCGATGTTCGTTGTATTGCATTAAGCCGTAACTTCGGCAAAGAGTCTGCCATGAGTGCGGGGTTGGAACACTGCCAAGGTGAAGCGGTGATCGTGATTGATGCCGACTTGCAAGACCCGCCTGAGTTGATCCCGCAAATGGTATCAAAATGGCGTGAAGGGTATGACGTAGTGAACATGCAGCGCAGCGAACGCCACGGTGAAACTTGGTTCAAACGCTTCTCGGCTGCTTGCTTTTACAAAGTGCTTAACAGCATGGCGAAATTGGATGTGCCGGAGAACGTGGGTGATTTCCGTCTACTGAGCGCAAAAGTGGTTAAACACATCAATGCGTTGCCAGAGCGTAACCGATACATGAAAGGCATCTTCTCTTGGCCGGGTTTCAAGCAAGTGACGGTTCAGTTTGAGCGTGACGCTCGTTTCTGTGGTGAAACCAAATGGAACTACCTCAAGCTGATTGGCCTTGCAATGGACGGCATTACCTCGTTTTCCATTCGTCCTTTGCGCTTAGCGACACTTGCCGGTGCGTTAGTGGCGTTCAGTGCCTTTATCTATGGCGCATTCATTGTGATGAAAACCGTTGTGTTTGGTGAGCCTGTCACTGGCTACCCATCCATGATGGTCGTCCAACTTGCCTTGGGCGGTGTGCAATTGCTGTCGATTGGTCTTTTAGGCGAGTACATTGGCCGCATTTTTGTCGAGACCAAGCAACGTCCTCTTTATCTTGTTCAGTCTGTTTACGAGCAGCCTGCAAAACATCAATCCATCCAAACCATGAAGTTTAAACTGGGAGAAACCGTGTAATCATGAGTATTAATAAAACCCATCTGTGGTTGTTGTTGGCGTTTGCTCTTTTACTCCGTCTTATTTCACTTGCCGCTTACCCTTTGATGGACACCACAGAAGCCCGCTACGGCGAAATGGCACGCTTAATGGTGGAAACCGGCAATTGGCTTACCCCACAGTTTGATTACGGCGTGCCTTTTTGGGGGAAGCCACCCCTGTTCACGTGGATGAGTGCTTATGGCATTGAGTTGTTTGGATTGAATGAATTTGCAGTGCGCGCGCCTCATTGGCTAGCGGGTGTTGCGACGATTGTTTTTGTTGCTTTCATGGCGTATCGCGCGGGCTTTAATGCAGTCATCGCAGCGTTGGTACTGGCGACGTGTGGCATCTTTTCAATTGCGGCGGGCGCGGTGATGACAGACATGGCACTGACGTTGGCAATGACGATGGCGATGGTCGGCTTTTATTACTGCTGGCTTGGAAAAGACAAACACAGCCGATTGTGGGGTTACCTCGGTTTCTTTGGCTTGGCTTGCGGGCTGTTAGCGAAAGGTCCAGTGGCGATCGTGATCATGGGCATCGCAGTGTTTCCTTGGCTCGTGATTCAGCATGGTTTCTTTGGTGCCTTCAAAGCCTTGTGGCAGCGTTTTCCAATTGTGTCGGGGTTGGTGTTCATGCTGGCGATTGCTCTGCCTTGGTACATCATGGCAGAAATGGCGACGCCTGGATTTATTGATTATTTCATTGTTGGCGAGCACTTTAAGCGTTTTGTTGTCGCCGGTTGGGAAGGGGATTTGTATGGCTCTGCTCATGATCAACCACGTGGAATGATCTGGGTATTCTGGCTGCAATCGGCTGCGCCTTGGTCAATTGTATTGCCTATCTTGGCGTGGAAACGTCGTAAGGTACTCAAAGCCATTGAAACCGATCATCAAGGTCTGTTTAGCTTCCTGATGTGTTGGCTGATTTCACCAATGATCTTGTTCACCATGGCTGGGAATATTTTGCCTGCTTACGTACTACCGGGTGTGCCTGCATTGGGTATCTTGATTGCAATGCTGGTGGATAAACACGATTTCAAATGGCTGACCGGAACGGCAGCGGTGTTGCCAGCCCTGCTTATGATTGCGATGTTGGTTTTGAATATGGGCAAAGCAGATAGCCGCAGCGACCGCATAATCTTCGCGCAAATTAATGATAATGCTCCGGTCTTCTACATTGGTAAGCGCCCGTTTTCAGGCCAGTTCTATAGTCATGGTCAGGCGAAAAAGCTTAAACATAAGAATGACTTAAACAATCTGAAGAAATTCCACCTGATTGGTAAATCGCAGCAAGTGGATAGCATGATTCATGAAAATGCGTTGAGTTGTACCAACGAGTTCACAGCAAAATCGAAACGCTCACTCTACACCTGTGTGGTTGGATAACGGAATGCGCAAATTACCAAAATTTACTTCGCTGGAAAGGTTTGCTTCGTTAACAAGGTTTGCTCTAGTAGGTGGTGTCGGCTTTATGGTCGACACCCTTATCTTTTCTGTGTTGTTCCATTGGTTTGGTCTTGAGCTGATGCTGGCTCGTGGGATTGCATTTTTGTTTGCGGCAACCACGACTTGGCTTGGCAATCGCTGTCTGACTTTCTCTCAAGCAGAAAAAACCAACCCTTTCGCTCAATGGCAAAAATTTATGGCGAGTGCCTTTATCAGTGCTTTGCCTAACTTTATTGTGTTCAAAGGCGTAACGCTCGCGCTAGGAACGCAAGGGGTGATGGTCTATTTGGCTTTGATCTTAGGCATATTGGCAGGCATGGTGAGTAACTATTTACTCAGTGCAAAATGGGTGTTTAGTTGAGGATAGAAAGGTTCGGGCTTACTATCCTATCCTCGAGTTAAAAATTCGTTATCTGAACCAATTTTTCTTTTTGTACATCAGAGTAAACCTAAAGCTTTTCATGGGGGGGATGTAAAAAGGTAAACAAGCCAAGGTTTATACCTTGGCTGCCGTTAGTTCAGATTTTGATTGTTCGATTTCAAACTCGGTTTGCCACTTGCCGTTGTAAAGATACTTACACTCTGGGAGTGGCGCTTTCGCATCCCTTAAATCAAACACTTCATTGGTAGGGTATTCTCGATAATAAGCGGGAGTCGTAAAAAGTCTAGGTTCAGGCTTCGCTTCAAACAGCTTTTTATGATCATTGACCTCTTTACAATCCAGTTTGTAGACCTCTGACAGTTGCGTGACCATGGATTCTAATTCCGCTTCATTTTTAAAGAAAATGTAACAATAAAATCGTCCCTGTGAGCGAAAAGTAATCTCCTGAGCAGTATCTTGGTATTCGCACCTGTCATACTTAAAAAAGAACTTAATTACTTTCCTTTTCTTATTATAATCAGCAAAGAGCCAGTCTTCACGTTCTCCGACCCTCACTTCTGTTGGTTCATCAGGCTGACGTTTAAGCATTTTAAAGGAGACTAATATAAAAGCACCAGCGCCTGCTAACGCCATCGGGCCAACCACCGCAACCATCACCACACACACCACAGCACCTATCCAGCCAACGGCTTGCGTGGCGGTATTCACCCAGTTAGGCATGTTGCGACGTTTCTTCATCACAAAGCCTTTGTCAGAAAAAATATAGTCATAGCGATAGTCGAGGCCAATCGTAAGGTAAAAGGCTCCAGACACCATCACCGACAAAATAAAAGAAAAAATAGTTACGTCAACCGTGTCACTCGTGTGTATAAACAAAGTTAATAGGAATGGGGCGATCACAAATGGAAGCGCAAAAAGTTTAAAGTAATAGCGAAATGGTTCCTCTACATCATACTTATGCCATGTTCTGACGTTATCGCCTGCGAGTATTTCTTGCTCTTGTGCCTCTTGATAAACTGCCAACTCTTCTGGGGTGATGTAAAATGGTGAATATGCCAAGGGTTACTCCTTAAAACCTAATGTGCCAACAGCGGGGGTAAGTGATTTTTTAATGATGTTTTGTTTGGTATTGTCTGAAATCAAGCGATAAGTTGCACTCTGTTTTACGCTATTTTGGAACCAATACTCACGCTTTGATGGCGCATCATCTTCTGCATCGTACTCCACTTGCATGGCAAGGTAATGGTCTGCTTCTTTAATTGGCAATGTTACCTTGTACACAACCAATTCGGCGCTAGTTTGGTCTTGAGTTTGTAGCGTGACTAAATCTGCGTTTTGATGCCACGAGCCTGACATCAAATCATCTTTTGTTGCCTTGGTGTTGGTACTCAATGTAATACCATTCGTTGCAGCGCGCCGTGGCAGTTGAATATGCACTTCCAAACCGATTAACTCACGATGTGTGTAACCTGGGTAGGCCTGTATTTTTTCAACAGGTTGATGGTATACCGTAGGCTGTTGAATAATAGATTGTAAGTCAAACAGCGCTTGCTGCACCAATGCTGAATTATGCTTCTCTCTCTCGGGCAAGCTCGAAGATTGGCTCCACTGAGTGCGAGCTGGGTGATAACCCCAAGGCAGTTTATCTAACCATTTTTGGAAATCATCTTGTTTCAGTTTATTCAACTTATAATTGATGGCTAAGTATGTAACTGTAAGAATAACTAAAGCTGCCGTTACCGGGCCACCAAAAAGCAAGTTAGTCGAAAAAGTACCAGTAGAGGCTCCTAAGAACTGAAACGCACCAATCGCACCAGTTAAACCAAGTGTTACGGTATTTGCTAAATATAATTTGCTTTCGAGGCCATAAACGTTATCGATACTCTGCCAAGAACGGTAAGCCTCAATACCTGAAGCTAGCGCTCCTAAAGCCCCTGTGATTGCGAGCCATTTATGGAATACCTTTAAGTCATCAAGGATCAAGTTTTCAAAACCTTCGACATTTTGATTCACTAACTCTTTTAAGACTTTGTATGAATGAGCTCTTAATTTGGGATCACCCTTCACATTCTCCCATAATTTACCCGTACGAATCCCCGTCCAAGCGTTAGCTGTATAAAAAAGCTTTTGTTGGATATCCAAAAATTCATCTGAGGATGTTAACCCTGTGTCTTGGATACTGCTCATGGCATCACCAAGCGCGATGCAGTTAAATACTAATGCCAGAAAGCCTAGACCACCGGCATTCTCGAACAGTTTATTCAAATCATTGAGCTTATTCATCACGATCCGCGTTCTAAGCTCGATGGTTCTTTGAGGTAGATCATCAGGTAACTCAATGTACTGCGGGTACTCCAATGTAGCTACAGCGAGAGCCTTCTTAATAGTCTTTCTATTTTCTAAAGCTGTTGTGTATTTAGAGTCAGCTTTGCGGTTATTTTTCTGGAAGTCAGCAATGATTGCATCGTTTTTTTCGAGCTTAATCAGATAATCATTTACGCGTGTTTTCCATTTTTTAAAATCGTGAGCGTAACCTTCTTTTATTGTTACGGGCATATTGTGTGCCATATGTTCTGCAATAACGGCAAATAAATAATAGCTATGACGGTTCAGAGGTTTAGCGAAAACAGGCATCAGCGAAATTGATACTTGTGAGGTCATGCTAACACCAAACTCTACAACGCCTTTTGCAAGCGCACCTATTGCAGATTTAAAAATAATATCCAGCTCTTGGAAACCTTTGGCGATATCTTTGAGAAAGGCTGTTTCCGCAGTGTTTGGGTTGGAAACAAAGTCCATGATCTTAGAGTACATATTCACGCGGTTGCTGGTATCAGATATCTGGTCCATCAACTGATTATCAGGATCAGGATTTTCTGAGACGATCGACTGTTCATCAAGTGCCTCTGTAATATTCTTCTCCATCACTTTAAATAAACTACGACTAAACCCAGAGGCATAGAGAGCAAGTAAACTGGTTGGTCTTTCCCATTGGCTTTCAGCCCATTGGCGGTCTTCTTCTTGCATCACCAGAGTAAATGACTCAACGGCTTGCTTGTGCAGTTGATACAAGCTGTACTGCGTGTCTTCGCTGTATAGGTCGAAGATTCTCTCAAGATGATGAGGTGTCAAAGATTCCATTACAGCAATAAAGTCGCGTTTGACCGAAACCACTTGGGCTAGCATGGTTTCTTTTTGTTCTGACAGCTCTTGCATCTCGCTCAGCATTTGCTTCCAGTTGAGCTGCTGACGCCAGCGTTCAGTCGCTATCCATTGTTCGTATTTACCAAAACGGCTCGCAGAAATTCGATATTTGTCCTGTATCGCTTTAGCAATGTCACTTTGGGTATGTTGGTGTGATTCAATCGCTCCAGCGGAAAATTTAGCAGGATAGCCGGACTGAACTGAGCTTTTGTTCTGCTCTGCCAAATCAAGTTGGTGAGAGGAGTCATAATAGTCAGCCATGTCGGTATAAAACGACAGCTCTTCGCCGTTACGCTTAACGCTAGCTGGCATGTCTATCTCGTCACTTGCACCAAACATACACAGTTGCATGGCGGTCTGCATCAAGTTCCACTGGTTTGAAAACTGGTCAGTGAAAAGGCGGTAAGGGCTTGCGGCACCAACAAAATGCAGTGACATATCTTGAATGTCTGCGGCGTAATCTTTTATCGCGACGAAGTAGCCTGATTCTTCTTCTGGAATCGCAGAGGTTAAATCGCTTTCGACTGCGACAGGTTTAAAGACAGAACCATCTTCATCTGCTTTGGTGGCGATGCCAGAATCCGCAAAGCGACCATCATCGACGGCAGAAGATTCAATATCAGCGACTTGGGTTAACTTATCTATTGGTGCAATGTTGTGCTGATTCTCGTTTGAGGACAGAACAATGGTTTGCATGCGATCGATATGATTACTCGGATTGTTAAGTACGCGCATGAACGTGTGCCATGTCCACCGGTGCTCAGAGAAGCAAATCGATAGTACGCTTCCGTTGACGTAAGTAAGGAAGGGCTTTGCATCTTGTGGTGTCCCACGCTGCTCTGATTTTGGGCTTTCTGATTCTCCCAACTTATAGAGCGTGAATTGCGTTCCTTTGATTTCGTATTCGTCTAAGCTTTTGTTGATTGCATCATAGACATACAGCCAACCGTCGCGCAGTTGACGCAGGGTGTAACCAACGGTATTGAGTTTGGCTGGGCCTTGGCCTTTCCATTCTTCAGGCAAACCAAAAGGTTGTGTCTCTTCTGTTTCTAGCTGATCGATGGCATAGCGGACTGGGATAAAGTGCGCAGGTGATGCTTCCGTTGCTTCCTTCTCAGTTTTTAAATTGAGAGGCTCTGGTTCAGACGGCGGTGGCGGATCGATTTTTTTTGTTTCTCCCTCCCAAAACATACTGCGCTCTGGGGGTGAGCCAGCAAGATCATCGGATTCCGTGGTTGGAACGATATTCAGCGATTTCAGTGTACCATCGCTTTCAAATGCCTGAACGGCCTCCTCATAGGTATAGCTGTTGTCATACCAGAACATAGAAGTTTTTGGGGGAAGTGGATGATTCATCGTTAGCCCATGTTTAAGAGTTTTACTCTGTTACGCAAATATCGCACCAAAATAAAGCTATTAAAAATCAATGAGTTAGTTTTTTATGGTTTTGCGTCAATCAAATAATTGTTTGTTTTTCCAATAAGTTGGTTGGTGTTTACCATTTTTTGTATTGATTGAATCAAAGTTTGAGTTGTGAGTGATGCCTCAATGAGCCGACAAAACAAAAGGGCTCCAGAGTTACCTCTGGAGCCCTTTCTAGTATTT
Source organism: Vibrio sp. 2CM40D (assembly GCF_023161825.1). Classification (NCBI taxonomy): domain Bacteria; kingdom Pseudomonadati; phylum Pseudomonadota; class Gammaproteobacteria; order Vibrionales; family Vibrionaceae; genus Vibrio; species Vibrio sp. 2CM40D. The sequence goes on along the minus strand of NZ_JALNTL010000001.1, from coordinate 40,236 downwards.
AAGTGCTAAAGAGTTAGCGACGCTTTGGTTTACGTTGACCAGCTGGTTTGCCTTGTCCTTGTGGGCGACCTTGGCCTTGCGGCTTGCTACCTGCCGGGCGGTTTGCACCGTTGCCGCTAGGACGTTGGCCGTTGCTTGCAGGGCGTTGACCACCTGTAGCTTTACCCGAACCGTTACGGTTGCCAGATGGTTTACCATCTTTTGAACCGCCTTCAGAACGTTTGTTCAAATGACCACCGAAGCCTGGTTGGTTTTTGGTATGTTTGGTTGCAAAGCGGTTTGCCCCGTGACGACCAGATTTACGACGTTGCGCAGGTGTTTGTGCTTCAATGTCTTCTGCAGGAACGAGACAGCCTTGTTTGTCACCAATCAAATGTTTTTTACCCATACTGATTAGGGCTTCACGGATCATTGGCCAGTTTGCTGGATCGTGATAACGCAACAGCGCTTTATGCAGGCGACGTTGACGTTCACCTTTTGCTACAGGTACATCTTCACGTTTTTTGTACTTCACGCGTTTCAGAGGGTTTGTCTCTGAGTAGTACATCGACGTTGCGTTACACATTGGCGAAGGGTAGAAGTTTTGTACTTGATCACATTCGAAGTTGTTCTTTTTCAGCCACAGAGCAAGGTTCAGCATGTCTTCGTCTTCTGTGCCTGGGTGCGCAGAGATAAAATAAGGGATTAAGTACTGCTTCTTGCCTGCTTCTGCACTGTATTTCTCGAACATCTCTTTAAAGCGATCGTACGTACCCATGCCTGGCTTCATCATCAGATCAAGAGGACCTTTCTCTGTATGTTCCGGTGCAATCTTCAAGTAACCGCCTACGTGGTGAGTCACGAGCTCTTTCACGTATTCTGGTGATTCAATCGCAAGGTCGTAACGTACGCCAGATGCAACCATCACTTTCTTCACGCCTTCAACTTTACGCGCTTCGCGGTATAAATCGATCGTGTGTTTGTGGTCTGTGTTTAGCTTGTTACAGATGCCCGGGAATACACAAGAAGGACGACGACAGTTCGCTTCCGCTTTTGGATCTTTACAGCCCAGGCGGTACATGTTTGCAGTCGGGCCACCAAGATCGGAAATTGTGCCGGTAAAGCCTGGAACTTTGTCGCGAATTTCTTCAATCTCGTTGATGATAGACTCTTTCGAACGGTTTTGAATGATTCGACCTTCATGCTCGGTAATCGAACAGAAAGAACAGCCACCAAAGCAACCACGCATGATGTTCACAGACGTCTTGATCATGTCGTACGCAGGAATTTTTGCTTTGCCGTACATAGGATGAGGAACACGCGCGTAAGGCAGGCCAAACACAAAGTCCATCTCTTCGGTCGTCAATGGAATTGGAGCTTGGTTTACCCAAAGTTCACGATCACCATGGCTTTGAAGTAACGCTCGACCAGAGTACGGGTTCGTTTCTAAATGCAGTACACGGCTTGCATGCGCATAAAGAATGCGATCGTTTCTTAGCTTTTCAAACGAAGGTAAACGGACCGCAGTCGTCGCAGCATCGTGGCGTGATGGGCGAATTGTGATTGGTTGTGCAACTGGCTCGTCTTTTTTAGTTTCACACTGAGTTTCTACTTCGTATGGGTTCTTTGGTACGAACGCTTCTTTACGAGGTTTTTCAATGCGAGAAGAATCAATAACCGTGTAGCCTTCTGGTGCAGCTGGCAAGTTCACGGCAGTACCACGAATATTGGTCATGGTGCTGATGTCTTCGCCGTTTGCGATGCGATGTGCTACTTCGACAAGTGCGCGCTCTGCGTTACCAAAAAGTAGGATGTCTGCTTTTGCATCAAACAGTACAGAACGGCGAACTTTATCTGACCAGTAATCGTAGTGTGCAACACGGCGTAGGCTAGCTTCGATACCACCTAAAACAATAGGTACTTCTTTGTATGCCTCACGACAACGTTGAGAGTAAACCAACGTTGCTCGGTCTGGGCGTTTACCACCTTCGTTATTCGGTGTGTACGCGTCATCGTGACGAAGCTTTTTATCCGCGGTGTAACGGTTGATCATGGAGTCCATGTTACCCGCAGTGATCCCGAAGAACAGATTTGGCTTACCAAGTTGCATGAACGCATCTTTATTTTGCCATTCTGGTTGAGCAATGATACCGACACGGAAACCTTGTGCTTCTAGCAGGCGGCCAATGATAGCCATACCAAAGCTTGGGTGATCCACATAAGCGTCACCGGTTACAATGATAATGTCACAGCTATCCCATCCTAGGGCATCCATTTCTTTGCGACTGGTCGGCAAGAAAGGTGCCGTACCAAAACACTCTGCCCAGTATTTTTTGTACTCATGAATAGGAGTGATGTTATTGGTCATATTTTGCTCTCTGTTCCAGGGAGCGCGAATTATAGCGATTTGATTATCAGGTATCTATAACAAACTCATCTATTCAAGCTTAGTTCATCGAGTTTTATTTGGTTTGTAAAAATATCAATGCTCTATCGGCGATTTTCTGTCTAATTTCACCTTGAAAGCCTCATGGTTATAGATCGGTTCATGAAAAATGTCGCAATCTTAATACAAAGCATAAGCAATGGTGTGCTTATATGGGGTAAAGCCTATAATCAAATTGGTGCATATTAAATACAAAAGGCTGAGCTGCTCTGGAAATAGTTCTAAGTCGATAGGCTTATCGTTGACACAATCCATCTATAAAGAGGATCGGCAGGTCCCAACTGGAATGTCGCGAATTGACTGTGAATTTTGAGCCTTGGGCTAATTACAAAAAAAGGGGCTAGGGTATGAGTGAATCTACGACAACAGTGCATCCAAAAATGCAAACGACTTCCAGTCTAACTCCTGTTATAGAGTGGTCTTACGATATTGATACTCGCGAGTTCGAATGTGATCAGCAAGGAATGGCAAAGGCATTTGGGATAAGTACGCCAGTAACCAGCCTAAATAACTTGTTTGATCATATGCTGATGGGGCAACAAGAAACGCTAAAACAACGAATTCTAGAAGTGGAACTCTTTGGCGGACGGGGGCGGTTTTCTTGTTGCATGATGCTAAAAAACGTTAACTTAGTGCACGTTACTATTAGTTTTGAAAGGCTCAATAAGCGCATTATCCAAGGCACTATCATTCCACAATTAACAATCACTGGTTGCGAGGAGTTAGCGAAAATTCTCGAAACGATTTTTGATTTGCCAAATGTAGGCGTTTTAGTTGCCGATGAAGATACGCGCATTTTAGGTTGTAACCGCGCCTTTGAGTTACAAATGGGCTATCAAAACCGAGATCTGGTTGGGCTTAAAACTCATATATTCAGTACCTCTCACCATAGCCAAGCGTTTTATGATCAGCTGTGGCAGCAAATTAATGATGAAGGATGTTGGTGTGGTAACTTGCTGAGCAAAACAGCAAACGGTAGCAACCAAGCTCATCATCTTTGTATTTACCGACTTACGTTTCACTCTGGACGAATTCTTTATCTCGGATTTTCTACGGATATTTCTGCTTCGTTGTTGTGGATGAAAAATCGTTGTGAACAACAGCATGATTGGGCTGCCTTTTTACCGACGAGGAAAGAATTTGAACTCCAATTAGCTACCTTAGCGAATGAAAGCAGAAATAAAGAACTCAACATTGTTATGACACTAAGACCCAAGTTTTCGGAGAGATACTTGCTTGAACAGCAATTAGGTTTTGCAGATTTTATTATGCGAAGTCGCTACACCAGTATTGCGGGGCAGTTATCTCGGGATGTGTTTGTCGTATGCTTGCAGACCCCTCATTGTCAATGGTTGAGCCCGGTTCGTTTGATCCAAATTGCCATGAAAGGGTTCTTTAATGAGCTTAGAAATGAAATGGGCACAAAAATGCATGCCACTATCGTTAAAGGCCAAACTGGTGTGTCAATCCTTGGCTATGATACGAACCGACCAAGACAAGCGCTAGCACATGCAGCGCAAGCAATGTTGTCCTCTATTTCCGGTGAAGGCAGCTATTTCAACTTTTACGACAGTGAACTTCACTCTGAATTAGTGAAGCGCCAACATCTCGAGGCGTTTTTGGAGGCGCAAATAGAGAGTGGGCTAGTGGACGTTTACTTTCAACCGATTATCGACGTTCAAACCGGAAGCGTGGTTAAGTTCGAGGCTCTCGCACGCTTCTATGATGAAAATGATGCGTATTGTACGCAAAAGATGATCGCTATTATTGAAGATCTAGAACTCATAGCGGCACTTGATGATGTGGTCTGCCAAGCTGCGTTGAAGCACTTTCCGCGCTTACAAGAAATTTATGGCGAGGAAGTGGGCGTGACCATCAATCGCTCCCTCAATACGAAATTGGATTCTCTTCAGATCCTTCAGCGGTCGCATGATTTGATTAAAGCCAGTGGTGTAGACCCTAAGCGAGTAACTATCGAGCTAACAGAAACCGCGTATTTTGAACAAGATGAGGAGCATACTCGAGCTCTAGAGGAAGTGCGGAAAGAGGGCATTGAGATCGCGATTGATGACTTCGGTACTGGGTATTCTTCTTTTTCTTATCTAGAAAAAGGGCAGTTTGATTTACTGAAAATAGACCGAAAATTCGTTAAGAACATTCATAAAGGGAGCACCAGCTATAACATTGTGAAAATGGTCACCGAGCTTTCACAGCAAATGAATGTAAAAGTGGTTGCTGAAGGCGTGGAATCTAAGCAAGAACTTCAAGTATTGGCAGAAATCGGTGTCGATTACATGCAGGGCTTTCTATTTTCTGCTGCCGTGCCTGTCGATTTGATGGATAAAGCGGACAGTTATGAGCATCTGTTCTCTGACATCGCGGTTGAGTCTAAGCAAAGTGATGTGTTGCAATCTGTGAGCCATGAACAAGTCAGGTCTATGGACCCTGGAGAACCGCTCTCCTTGGCAGTGGAGTACATGAATTTGAATCCAAGCTCGCCTTTAGTTGTTCTCAATGAAAATCGTTGTGTTGGGTTAATTACGAAAGAGACGGTGAATTTACACCTAACGCCTTCGATGGGAACAGAGCGAGAAACTGAACGAGAAAGCCGAATTTGGAAACGTCCTGTTAATCAGATAATGAGCACCGAATTTGTGTTGGTTGATGAGGATTTACCTGTCTCTGTTATTCGAGAGTTGGTTAAAACCGGGATTCGTTTCCCTTGGGTACTGTGTAATACCAAAGAAGAGTACCGTGGAGTTTTAACGCAGGAAGACGCGTTGAAGTATCTTGCTTCTCTGTGAATAAAATTGTCTTACCGTTTTAGCTCATTTTGGGGCCGACTTTCGGTGGTTTGGCGATAGTTGATTTGATATTATCGCCCCCCAAAATGACTTTTGAGCGTGCATTCAACATGATTCAACAATTGCTGGTTACTTTCCCTCCGATGCTATTTGGCGCACAAGCGCTACTAACTTTGCTTCTAATCAAGGGCGATATTTGTCCTGGTCAGCGAGGACGTCTTCATAAAATGTTGCCTGCAGTAGCTGTATTGTGGCTCGCTGTTGCGTCACTTCGCATTGAAGCATTTATGATCGTGTTTGCTATTTTCTACTTCTATTCTCAGGTTCAAACCAAGAAAACGCGTGAAAAAGGGCCACTATGGGCGATGCATTTAGCGAATGGTTTGGCCTTTGCGTATGTGAGTATTCAAGTATTTGAGCAATCAAGCTGGCCAGCATCGATAGCGATGGCGCTAATGATATTTTTCCTTGGGGCGTCATTTTCTCAATTGCTGCTTACGATAGCTCGCAGCAGATTACAGGCATTTCACCGTATTTTACCAGTTACGGGCATTGTGTCTGGAATGCTATTAGTCATCGCAACGTTGTTTGCTTCTTACCAGTTAAATGAAGCCACACTAAACGCTGCGACACAGCCGATCTTGCTGTCTTTAGCTATGCTAATTTCTTCAATTATTGTGTGGTGTTGGCATATTTTTACGCATAAGAAACCAGAAAAGGTGCAACTGAGCGTTGCCTTGTTTCTAGCACTCGCGTCGATGACGAGCCTGCAAGGTTTATTCTCTCTCGCGGCTTAACCTCTATTCTAAAGACAAAGCTAGACAGCTTATATCCAAGTGCTTTCTTGGTGCTTGGGTATAAGGTGATCACGTTTTAGATCGCACTCACTTTAAATTCGCGTGATTACTACTACGCTTGTTTATATACCTTGTCGAAGAGGAGAGTCGCGATGGATTTAAGCAATGTAGGTAATCTGGACAGCACTATTTTGCTAGGTATCGTCAACGAAAAGCTACGTTTAGAGTGCGACAGTTTTGACGAGTTAGTATCAGTGTATGAGATGGATGTAGAGTCTGTAGTCGGCAAGCTTGATATGCTCGGTTATCAGTACGATCCATTGACTAACCAATTTAAAGCATATCAACGCTAAGCCTTTCATAACCCAAATCTTTTAAGCCACCTTGATTCCGTCAAGGTGGCTTTTACATTGTAGCCTCGCGGTTGCGAAAAAAGCTTGTAAGTAACGCTTTTCTTTCTCTGAATGACGCGTTGCAGCAAACAAGCGACGCCATAAGCCTTGGCCGAAAGGTTTACTGGTAATAAGACCTTGGCGAGAAAATTCAGAAATCGCCCAATTGGGTAGTGCCGCCACCCCTAATCCAGCAGAGACCATCTGAACTAACATGAGAGTGTTGTCGGCTTGCTTCCATTTCGCAGGTTCTATTCCTGCTGGCTGAAGAAAGTGCTTTACGACGTCTAGCCTTTGTTTTTGAACCGGATAAGAGAGCATGGTTTGATCTGCGAGATCTTGCGGATCAATAATTTCTTTTTCCGCCAATGGGTGGTTGGTTGCGGTAATTAAACGCATTTCAAAGTCGAATAGAGGCTCGTAGTGGACTTCAGATCGAGGTTGGATATCGGAAGTAATAACGAGATCGAGTTCGCCTGCCAATAGAGCTGGGAGTGGTTCAAAGCCAAAACCAGAGGAAAAGTCCAATGTTACGCTAGGCCAAGCAAGTTGGTACTCCCTAAGTGCAGGCATTAGCCATTGGAAGCAAGAGTGACATTCAATGGCCATATGTAATCGGCCATTGACGTCCTCTTTCAAGCTCGCTAAATCATTTTCTGCTCTTGCGAGTTTCGGAAGGATATCTTCTGCAAGACGCAATAGGATTTCTCCCTCTGAAGTGAACTTCACCGGACGAGTCTTTCTCAGGAACAGTTGCCCTCCAATTCGCGCCTCCAAATCTTTGATCTGATGAGACAGTGCCGACTGAGTGAGATGTAAAGCGGTCGCTGTTGCCGTTAGAGAGCCAGTGTCTCGAAGCGAAGTGAGTGTCCGCAAATGTTTTAGCTCTATCATGAATTCCTTTCATCCTTTGTTGCTCGCTATGAACAGAATAGCAATCGTGTAAATAACTTAACGACAAAAAATGGATATGTAAACGTCTAGACGTCTATTTGTTGTTTTTATTTGCGAATCATGTCGCTTCATGATGAATTTTTTTAATAAACAAGTTGAATAAATGGACGTTGTTCTAATATCAGATGAGAGCGATAGTTTAGCCATCCAGACATCTTATTCTTTACCGAAAGATGCTCTGATCCAAACAAATTGAACAAAATTGAGAAAGGAATAGGGACATGGCGACAACGACTCACATATTAGGTTATCCACGCATCGGTGAAAAACGAGAATTAAAATTCGCTCAGGAAAAATACTGGCGCGGAGAAATTGATCAAGCAGAGCTTAAAAAGGTTGGAGCAGATCTGCGCGCTAAAAACTGGCAAACGCAAACAGATGCTGGCTTGAGTTTTACCACCGCTGGCGATTTTGCTTGGTACGATCATGTACTGACGACCACGTTGTTACTGGGTCACGTGCCAAAACGTCACGCAGACGGTTTCCCTGATTTGGATACGCTATTCAAAGTGGGTCGCGGTCAATCTCAAGCGGGTTGCGGCTGTGCGGGCGCTGCAGCATCGGATATGACTAAATGGTTCAACACAAACTACCACTACATCGTACCTGAATTTAGCAAGGACGATACATTTGAAGTGAGTTGGCCTCAACTGTTTGAAGAAGTCAACGAAGCAACCCAAGCTGGGCATAAAGTGAAGCCAGTTTTGCTTGGTCCAGTCAGTTATCTTTACTTAGGTAAAGAGGTAGAAGAAGGGTTCGATCGCCTGACGCTACTGCCACGATTGCTTACGGCTTACCAAGCTATTTTGGCAAAGCTCGCAAGTCAAGGTGTTGAGTGGGTTCAGATTGATGAGCCAATTTTGTCACTGGAGCTAGAAAGCAAATGGGCTGATGCGTTCAAGCTAGCGTACCAAGTGATTCGAAGCGATGTAAAAGTGCTGCTAACGACGTACTTTGACTCTATAAGCGATACGCTAGACAAAATTGTAAAGCTACCAGTGGATGGTTTACATATCGATTTATCTGCCGCGCCTCAGCAGCTTGACGACGTGGTTGCCAAACTACCGGAGGGGTGGGTGCTGTCTGCTGGCGTGGTCAACGGTCGTAACGTGTGGCGCTCGGATTTGAGTGCGCAACTTGAACGTCTACAGCCAGTAAAAGAAAAACTGGGCGACAACCTTTGGGTTGCGAGCTCATGCTCTTTGCTACATAGCCCGGTTGATCTGGAACAGGAAACAGAACTCAGTGAGGAAGTGAAAAGCTGGTTTGCGTTCGCAAAACAAAAAGTAACAGAAGTCGCCTTGCTTGGCCGCGCACTCGATGGTGATCAAGATGCGATTCTCGCTTGTGATACCTACAGCCAGCCAATCAAAGCACGTAAAACGGCAACGCATGTGAATAAGCCACAAGTTCAAGCACGTTTAAACAGTATTACTGCGTCACTTGCCGAGCGCAGCGCACCTTACGCGGAGCGTGCTGCGCATCAAGCTGAAGTATTGGGCTTGCCTCTGTTGCCAACCACGACAATCGGTTCTTTCCCTCAAACGGGTGAAATTCGTGTTCAGCGCAGTGCTTATCGTACAGGTCAATTATCTGAGTCTGAATATATCCAAGCACTTAAAGGACATATTGCTGACGCAGTAAAACGTCAAGAGGCGCTCGACCTAGATGTGCTTGTTCATGGTGAAGCAGAGCGTAACGACATGGTGGAATACTTCGCTGAGAACTTGGCGGGTTTTCAAACGACCAAATTTGGTTGGGTACAGAGTTATGGCTCTCGCTGTGTGAAACCTGCCATTGTAGTTGCTGACATTGAACGTGAAAAACCGATCACGGTTGAATGGTCGACGTACGCCCAGTCGCTAACCAGCAAACAGATGAAAGGCATGTTGACTGGACCAGTTACGATTTTGTGTTGGACGTTCCCACGTGAAGACATCACACGTCAAGAAATTGCGCAGCAACTTGCTTTGGCACTGCGTGATGAGGTGTCTGACCTGCAAGATGCAGGCATCAATATCATTCAAATTGATGAGCCAGCCATTCGAGAAGGTTTACCACTCAAAAAACGCGATCAAAAAGCGTACTTAGAATGGGCCGTAAATGCGTTTAAGGTCTCTGCGGCAAGTGCAAAACCAGAAACTCAGATTCACACTCATATGTGTTACAGCGAGTTCAATGAAATCATTGATTCGGTTGCGGCACTCGATGCGGACGTCATTACCATTGAAACATCTCGCTCGAATATGGAGTTGCTGAAAGCATTTGAAGAGTTCAATTACCCGAACGAAATTGGCCCTGGTGTTTATGACATTCACTCACCAAACATTCCTACGGAAGAATGGATTGAAGGTTTAATCAAGAAAGCGGCAGAAAAAATTCCGGCTCAACGTTTGTGGGTAAACCCAGATTGTGGTCTGAAAACACGAAACTGGAAGGAGACAGAAGCCGCATTGGCAAATCTGGTTTCAGCGGCGAAGAAGCTCCGTGCTGAGCTGGCGTAACACGTCGTTACAGCAAATAAAAACGGAGACTGTGGTCTCCGTTTTTCTATTCTTAATTGTTAACTTTCGTTTTCAGATTATCCAATAATAGCGAATCATCGTCTCATGCCGAAAGCAACAAAAATTACTGTAGCTACTTCACCTGAGTACAAGTCTGTGCTGAAACCAACTCATCTGCCATCAACTGACCGCGAGAATTACGTACCTTAATACGATACATCAAGCCCATATCAATTTGCTTGCGAACTTCTGGGTTGCTGCAGTAGGTATAGATACTGGTATTCAGTACTTGATTTAACGGCTTTGCACCGAGGGCGCCATCGTTATAAATCATCATCATCTCTACAACATTTTTGTTGGATGAGACACGCATTATTTGCAGTGGACCGTACTCTAAAGGGAGACCAGCTGACAAGACTCCTGCTCGGTTTGATGCCATAAGCTCAAGTTGGCGCTGCTTATCATCGGTTGATGAGCAGCCAGCCAGAGCACCAAATACCAAGAAAAGACACAGTAATTTTTTCATAAATTAAAACACTTTTTTGAACGGTTTCACGATTACATTATCGTAAACACCAGCCGCTACGTAAGGATCGGCTTCTGCCCACGCTTTAGCATCCTCTAGCGAGGCGAATTCAGCGATGACAGTTGAGCCCGTAAATCCAGCTTCACCAGGATTGTCAGAATCTATCGCAGGCATCGGACCAGCTGTAAGAAGGCGACCTTCGTCTTGTAGCTTTTGTAAGCGATCCAAGTGTTGTGGGCGAACGCTCATGCGTTTTTCCAACGAGTTCTCAACGTCCTGTGAAAAGATGACATACCACATAGCATAGTTCCTTAATTGGTAGGGTAAAGTGTTAATTTAACGCCTTTTTTGTGTCTCTCACAAGTGAACAACAGAAAATGTGAGATCCTTTCTAACTGTTAGCGTTGTAGGTTGACTAATTCTGAACCGGACGTGGTTTACCTTCACTGTCAATGGCTACGTAGTTGAAGGTCGCATCACAAACCATGAAGCGTTCGCCAACACCGTGAGCTTTGACGGGTTTGACCCATACTTCCAAATCGACACTCATGGATGTGCGGCCGATCTTAGTGCATTCGCCGTAGCAGCATACGACATCGCCCACACCAACAGGTTTTTTGAACGTAATGCTTGATACCGAAACGGTGACAACGCGACCACAAGAGATCTCTTTTGCCAGAATCGCGCCCGCTAAGTCGAGCTGAGACATTATCCAACCGCCAAAAATATCGCCATTGGCGTTTGTATCTGCAGGCATTGCAAGGGTACGAAGCAGCATTTGACCTTTCGGAGAGCTAATTTCTTGACTCATTGTGACATCCTAAATCTTAAAGGCGCTCAAACTAAGCGCCAACATAGTAAATACCTAGAACCAAAGGTCCTTAAAAAACCGCAGATACCGGACCAGAGAAAGTTGGTTTACAGCAGCAAGAATGGTCTGAAAACGGTACGTTGTTTGAGCGGTTTACTGATACATGGAGCAAAACAGCGACCCTAAGGTCGCTGTGAAGTCGCGGATTATAGCAAAACTGAGTTTTTAATCATCAGTGGACACATCGGATGAGTTATTTTTTTGTTCTTTTGGCATGTGTTTATAAATGTAAAAGCCAGTCGCAATCATGTAGGCAAATGTCGCGATCAACATTCCAAATACTTTGAAGTTAACCCAAACATCCAACGGCAATTCGTAAGCAATATAAATGTTTAGGCCAGCGAAGAATGAGAAGAAGCCAACCCAAGCCCAGTTAATCTTTGCCCAAACAGCGTCAGGTAACGTAATTTCCTTGCCTAGCATACCTTTGATGGCTGATTTTCCCAATGCGTGGCTCACTGCTAAGCCAATCGCCAGAATCGCGTAAATGATGGTGACTTTCCACTTTATAAAATTGTCGTCGTGGAAGAAAAGGGTCATGCCGCCGAAGATAGTGACGATAACAAATGTTATTAGCTGCATCTTTTCGACTTTCTTATACAGCGCATAGGTGACGACAAGCTGAATGGCTGTTGCTACGATCAGTGCACCTGTCGCCACGTAGATGTCGTACAGCTTGTATAAAGCGAAGAAAACGATGAGTGGTATAAAGTCTAGGATCTGCTTCATGATGGCAAAATCTACCTAATTGTTGAATTGAAGACAGTCTAACGGAATCTGACAAGATGTGAATACTGAGGAAGTTAAGGTAAGAATAGTAACGCTTAGTATATCGTACAGCCCGCAAGCTTCTTCCATGTCGAAACAGCATATGGAAGGAATAAAAATTGCCGCGATGAGGCGGCAATAAAGTTGAGAGTTTTAAACCTTAAGCCACACGTTGATATTGGGAAATAAGCGTTTTTACATCTTCTAAATAGCCTTCCCGTAGTAAGTTATCGACCGTTGCTTCTAGCTCTTCGAGAGACATCGTGAAGCAAGTGGATTTACCAGTCATCAGGCTCAGATATTGATGATACTCTTCTTCTGTATAGTGGCCTAAGCGATCAAGTAACAGTGTTTTGATTCCATGATGAATCAAGCCGTAGTATGTATGTCGATGAAGTAACATGGCGATCTCCTTATCAAGCTCATACGCTACTCATTTGCAGCCTGCTTGACCTTCTGGATAATTCGATTTACTCCAATAATGCACATCTAGTGCCAGTTCTATATTTGCAAATTAAAAAGTGTTGGAAGGTGCAAAATTCTCGTTCTGTAGCCATCTTTGGATGACGACTTGAAGTGCATTTAACGTGGTGGGCTTTTCGAGTCTGTCATCCATGAGTTTCGAAATTAGCTCCAACTCTCTAGCTCCAGACTCACCAGATAAGGCAATGATTGGAACGGAGGATGTGATTTGCTTAATCCGTTGGCTTGCGTCAAATCCATTCATTACCGGCATTTGGACATCCATAAGAACGAGATCAATCTTGTGAGAGTGGAATAGTTCTACCGCAGAGGCTCCATTATTTGCTTGTAAGCTGTTGACTCCCAATCTTTTTAAATACATCTGTACCAAGGTGCGTTGCACCTCTTTGTCATCAACAATGAGCACTGTTGGTGCATCTTTACATACTTGTACGTGTTGAGCTGAATGATTTTCAGAATGTGATGGAGTTGCTTTCCAGTTATCAAAGTCCGGTGCTCTCAATGTCTCTGGTTTTGGTGCGTTTGGTACGACTGGGAAATACAAGTAGAATTCTGTGAACTCGCTCAATTCAGACTGGCACTCTATTCGTCCTCCGAAGGAGCGCATAACACGTTGGCAATAGCCCAAACCTAAGCCACTGCCTCCGCTTTTTTGATACGAGAAAAAGTCATCAAATATCTTGTGTAAGATACTGCGATCTATACCTGGCCCACTATCTCGGAAGATCAGAATGTTTTCGTAAGCCCCCGTCTGGGTACGAATCTCAATTTGACTGTCGGGATAAGAATCAAAATAGTAGATAGCGTTACGAATCAAATTGAAAATGACAAAGTTAAACAGGGTCTCATTTAACTTCGCGACAAAATCGTGTGCCTGTGGCAGGTTAATTCTCTCAATTATTTGATCGTTTTCAAAACCATAACGGCTTACTGCTTGGTCGATGGCTTTATGTATGGAAGTGAGAGCTAAAGGCTCATGCTCTGGTGAGCTGTCGCTAACTTCTCGTAAAATAATATCGATAAGTTGTCGACCGCGTTGTATAGCGGCTTCACCTTTATCAATTTCTCTTTTTAGCATATCCAGTGAGGCGTTTGACTCTATATGCTGTTTTAAAGCTTCAAATTGTAATTGTACTTGAGCGAGAGGGTTACGCATTTCATGTGCAATGGAGTTAGCCAGCGCACGGCTTTGGCGTACCTTTCTATCGGCTTCAATGGTGCTCTGGATGCGAACTAATAACGTTTGCAGAGCTGAGATTTCTTCATTAGAAAACAGCTTATTATCTATTTTATGTGAAGAAATCAGCAAGTGAGTAACAGATTTTCCACGACCGAAGAGAGGCATAACGAGCGCAGTATTGCTTGAGCGCATACGCTCGTAGAGCTTTCTCATCGACCCTTTAGAAGAGGAGGCATAATCAATTTCTTCAGACAACTCATCAAGCACGAGAACTGACTTGCTTGACGGCAGGTACTCTTCGTAAAACGTTTCTGTGTAATTGCTAGTGACTAGCTGTAGCTTGTTGTTTGGTATGTTAAGTAACGATGCCAACTGACGCATAGCATCATCTATTGAGCGTTTAAACTCTTCCTCTAACCCAAGGATTTGCTGAACGGGAGTGTGTCGTTTCCCATAAATAAAGTATGAAGCGAAACGACTGACTCGCTTAAAAAGCAAGTGCCAACTGATACCGATAAGCGCGCATAAAGGTACCGCAACAAGCCATTGGTTATCTTCAGAGATAGGAATAAATATCGCCCCTAGCGGCAGAACAAAAATGGCGCAGACTAAGAGCGCGCTTACCGTTAAGTACGTGAGATATTTAGCGCTGTAGAAGCGAGAGGTAAGTAGGGCATAGCCCACAAACAACATTTCGCTGATTGAAAGTGCTGGTGGTAACCAAGTTAGGGAGAAGTCGCCAAGGAAATACGTCATTCCAAGGTGTATCACTGCCGTAGATAACATGAATACCAAAATACCAGCGATCATATAGTTGCTTTTTGCTAACGTGAGCTTGCTGCTGTTAGCGCGCATGGCAATCAAGTTAAGCAGCGTTAGTACCACGAAAGCTAGCAAACTAATGAAAAAATATGAGGTATGTGGGCCAAATTTAATGACGAACTGGCTTGGACCACTAATGGTGACATTTTCGACAGTAAGATTCGGTACTAAGTTGATGTACAGTGAATACGTTGCTAGTGCGACAAAGACGACTTTTTGCCAGGCTTTGACCGCTGTTTTTTTAACATCTGCGGTTAACTGGCAAGAAAAATAGAATGCAAACGCAAAGGCGAAAAAAGACGCTAAGTTCGCTAACTTAGCCATAAAAATGCCACCAACAGAGCCTAATTCTGGCAATAAATCGGTATGGAAATAGGCGTTGCTGCTTATCCAAACAATGATACAGCTGGAATAAGCGATGTAAGGCGCGTGATGCGAGCCTAAGATTGATTCACTCTTCTGTTTTAGGCGATAGCAGTAATACAGTAGCCAAGCGAATACTATTAGTACAGTCGCGTACAATGCCATTGCTTTTGGGTAAAAGAGACCGTGCAAATGAACATCAAGCATGCTCATTCACCTTTTTATCCATTCTTTTTGTTCGTACGCAATGTTTGTAGTCGCGAAATTGTATGTCTTGAAATGCTTCAACCATCATACCTAAATTCCAGAAACCGCGGTATGTCTTGGTACCGTCACCGTTAATGTCGCGGTATCCTGAGTGAAAGTAGGCACTTAAATCAATAGATTGATAGAAATTTAACATAAATACTTGCTCAATAATGGTAAGGCCGAGCTTATAGCCTGCTTTATAGAGCTCGCTCATCATAGTTTTTTGCGCCAGATACAAAAAATACAGCTTTTGTTGAATGTTGCCTCCCACCGTAAGACGCAGTACTTCGCAAACCGCTTCACTGTTCTTTACACGAGATTGAAACTGAGCATCAAACTCAATAAGAGTGTGCTCATGAGTTAGAGCACGACACTCCAAAATACCCAGTTGATTGAGAACACTGTACCCATGATTAGGAAAGCAAAACTGCCATTGTTCGTTACTAAACTGTGGTGAGTAACTGAGCCAGTTATTTCGTTGATGCCAGCTTTGCACTAAAGCGGAGGAGACCATGATTGGTGAAGATGACGATTTGAGCAAGAGGGCAAAGTGCTGCCCTTTTTGCGAGAGTGATAAAAGAGGCAAGATTTCAAACCATTGTTCAGTTTGGACGAAAAGCTCAAGATTACTCAGTGTGATCGCTTCGGAAATCGGCATTAACGCTGCATGATTTGGCAGCATTACCTCAAGATCGCAATCTGCGATATCTTCAATTAACACGCTAGTATAGCTGTGGTCGTCAAACGGAAGCGGAGTAGGAATCGCAGCTTCGTTTGAAGGATATTTTTGCTTGATTGCTTCGATCTCGCATTGACACCAGAAAACCATCCAATGCGGGTAACAATCTGCGGCAAGTTGTTCAAGTAAACGAATCTCTTTGGAGAAACCTGTCGGATACTGTTGCACTAAATCTCGATAATCCATTAACTCAAATAGTGCAGAAAGACTTTTTGATGCGTGTTTAGGAAAGAGAGATTTAAGCAGTTTTATTCGATACAGAGCAACCTGTTGAAAAAGAGCATCTCGTTTTTGTTTCGTTAGGGTAAGAATAACTGAGTCAACCAGGGCCTGCTGCTTTGATTCGATCGGCAAATTTATTTTGGTGAGATATTCCAAAGATTGCTCAAGACTCATGATATAACCTAGCTCTAACGTTTTGTTATATTTTGTAATGGTTTATATCATTTTGAAAAATTTATGCCATCGGTTTCTATTTGTATAGTTACGTAATGCAAGAAAAGACAAAAAAACCGCTCATTATGAGCGGTTTTTGGTCTATTCAAGAAAGGGTTAGGCTTCTTGCTTTTTTAGCTCAGCTTCTGCCGTTTCTTCTTCAATTAGCGCATCAACGATAACTGCACATGCAGCATCACCTGTGATGTTCAGTGCTGTACGAATCATATCGAAAATACGGTCAAGAGCGAATAGCAGCGGTAGACCTTCAATTGGAATGCCAGCGGCAAGAAGCACGGCAACCACTAGGAAAGAAGGGCCAGGAACACCCGCTTGACCAACCGCACCCAATGTAGACGTTACGATAATTGCAATGTAAGCGCCCATGCCTAGATCGATATTGAACAGTTGAGCAAAGAAGATAGCAACCAAGCCATAGTAAATCGCATTACCTGACATGTTGATCGTTGCGCCTAGAGGCAGAACAAATGATGCAGTTGAATTTTTTACGCCCAGCTCTTTTTCACAGGTGTCCATTGTAACAGGCAGTGTTGCCATAGAAGACGCTGTTGAAAGCGCAACTGCTTGCGGTTTCTTCATTGAAGACAGGAATTTCTTCGCAGATGTCTTCGTGAAAACATGCACCATTGCTGGGTAAACAACGAAACCGAAGATTAGGATGGCGGCAACGTAAACAACGAACAGTTTAAACACCACCATTAGCGCACCAAAACCGAACGTACCGACGGCTTCTGCCATCAGACCAAATACACCGATAGGTGCAATGATCATTACTTTGTTGATCATCCAAACCATTGCGTCAACGATGCAGTTAACACCATTGATGATTGGTTCACGACGCTCTTTTGCTTGCTTAGAAATCGCAATACCAAAGAACATACAGAAAACGAGGATCTGTAGGATGTTTGCTTCATTTAGTGATTGGAAAACGTTGGTTGGGATCATACCAGTGATGGTTGCCCAGAAAGTAGGTAGTTCACCTTTTGAAGCGTATTCTGCTGAGAACATGCCTTCAACGCCAGAGACGTCGATACCCATGCCTGGTTGGAATACTTCACCCATAAATAGTGCAAGCGCAACGGCTAGGGCGGATGTTAAACCAAAATAACCTAGAGTGACGATGCCAACTTTACCTGCTGACTGGCTGTTCCCAAGACCAGCGGCGCCAGAAATCAAGGCTACAGCGACCAAAGGAATAACCAACATTTTGATTAAGTTGATAAAGATAGCACCTAAAGGAGCGAACACTGTCGCATCATGACCCATCATGGCACCAACGGCTGTGCCCACGATCATGGCGATTACGACTTGTACGCCAATGTTGTTTAGCAAACTCTTTTCTTTTAACACTTCCATAACCTCTGTGCTAATAAAATGTAAAATCCTAAAATTACCCACTAACCATAAATGGATTTACGGATAATTATCTCGCCTTGCTTTTTACACTTATCGTTTACAATTGGCAATATGCAGCAAGGTATTATTGATGGATTAATCGATATTTTATTGACGAACGATAAAGTTTTGTTCAATGGCAAACGTTTGCTATTGATTTTTCTTATAAGGGTCGCGCTTAGGATTGTTCAAGTTTATTTTTCTTTATTTGTTTTCTTTTTGTTAATTTTAACCGCTTTTGTATTTGCTATTGCAGTCAGAGTTTTTAGTGACTTGGGTTGATATTTATAACAATTCATCTCTTTCAAGCTCACACTTTTATTAATTTGCCTTCTGAAATGTTAATTGCTTTACATTCTTAGTCCTGATTGCGTTGTAAACATAATGTTAAATGACAATGACTGGTGAGACTCAAATGCTGACGATCCAGTGTTAAGGATAACTTGCTTAGTTAATGCTCCTGAGCTGATTAGACGAGAAAGACAAGTAAGAGGTAAAGATACTATGATGAATCTTGCTGCTGCGTTACAAAGAAATGCTGCGAGTAAACCAGATAAAACGGCGTTGATATGTGGCGCTGAAAAGATAAATTATGAGCAGTTTGATGCGGTCGCCGGCAAGATCGCAGCGTCTTTAATCAATAAAGGCGTAAAGCCAGGTGACCGCGTTGCGATTTCATGCCCAAACATTCCTTTTTTCGCGTTTGTTTATTATGCAATACAAAAAGCTGGCGCGGTTGCAGTCCCATTAAATGTGCTTTTGAAAGCGCGAGAAATTAAGTATCACTTAGAAGATTCAAAAGCGAAGTTTTATTTCTGCTTTGAAGGGACGAAAGAACTGCCAATGGCAAAAGAGGGCGTCAAAGCCTTTGAACAAGTCGATACATGCGAAGGCATAGTCGTACTGACTCAATCTCAAGATCAAAGCTATTGGAATGGTGTAATAACTCTCAATGCGTTTATAGCCGATGTCCAACCGTTGCCGGATTATATACCGCGTAATGCGGATGATACTTGTGTGATTTTGTATACATCAGGGACGACAGGCTTACCAAAAGGCGCTGAGCTGACTCAGCAGAACATCATAATGAACGCTCTGGTGGCACAAAACATTATGGGCAGCCAGGCCGATGATATTCACTTAGTAACTTTGCCTTTATTTCATACATTTGGTCAAACCGTCCACTTAAATGCTAGTGTTTTGGGCGGGGCAACATTGGTGTTAGTGCCTAGGTTTGAGCCTAAACATGTTCTTGAGCTGGTGGAAAAACATAGGGTGACGATATTTGCTGGTGTGCCAACGATGTACATCGGTCTGCTTCATGTGCAGCATCAATTTGATACCTCGTCATTGCGTGTTGCAGTAAGCGGTGGTGCGCCATTACCAACCGAAATCTTTCGAACCTTTGAAGAAACATTTAATGTGCCGATCTTAGAAGGATACGGGTTGTCGGAGACAAGTCCTATTGCATGTTTTAATCATTTAGATCAGGAGCGAATACCAGGCTCGGTAGGTCAACCGGTTCAAGGCGTCGAAGTAAGAGTTATCGACATTGAAGGCAATGCACTACCGATAGGCGAAGAAGGTGAGATTGTTGTGCGTGGTCATAATGTTATGAAGGGATATCTTGACCGCCCAGAAGTTACTGAATCTGCGCTACAAAATGGTTGGTTCCATACTGGTGATGTGGGCCGCTTTGACAGTTCAGGTAATTTATTTATTGTCGATAGAATGAAAGATCTGATCATTCGAGGTGGATTTAATGTTTATCCCAGAGAAATTGAAGAAGTTTTCATGACTCATCCTGCAGTTTCAATGGTAGCGGTGATAGGGATTCCAAATGAAGAGTATGGCGAAGAGATAAAAGCTTACGTTGTACTTAAACCAAAAGAATATATTGACGCCGATTCATTACAAAAGTGGGGTAAAGAGCAATTAGCCTCGTTTAAATATCCTCGTTATGTCGAAATTCGTGAACACCTCCCGATGAGTGCGACAGGAAAGATTTTGAAACGTGAGTTGAAATCTGAATTGAATATAGCTTAGTCAATTCAATGGTTTTTGTGTCACAGCGCCACTTGCCTAAGCGCAAATGGTGTTGTGCTCTTGACCAATTAGATGCATAAGTTTTTTAGCTATCGTTAGACAATACTTAGCGTTTGTTGAATGGATCTATTGCTCGAGTTCTTTAAAGTATTCTTCTAAGCGTTTCGGATTGGTAATGGTTACTGAGCCATAGTTTAGCTCTAGCATCCCGACACTTTCTAGTCGTTTTAGTATCTTGTGTACGCTCTGACGAGTTAGCCCCATCATGTTAGCGATATGTTCTCTTGTTACCCTGACAACGCATGGTCGAGTATCGATCGCTTGATTAAGTTGGTATTCAGCAAGTAGCAGCAACCTTTTGGCGACTCGTTCTTCAATTCCTCTAATCGCGTCATCTTCGATAACAGAAATAGCAGACCACAAGCGGCGGCTAAGTAAGTCGAGTATAGTGGGGTAACTTTGAGGGTATTTGGCGAGTAATTGGCGAAATTTATCTCCAGGAAGCTCCATTACAGTCACGTCAGAATGCGCGGTCGCACCAAAAATACGAGGCATACCGGGAGAAAAAACATTGTCTCCAAACCAGCCACCAGCTTCGAAAATCATCAGTGTGACTTCTTTGCCTTTTGAACTAATTGAGTTCACTCTCACTGCACCTTGAGCTATGACCATAAGAGAAGATTGAAGCGCACCTTTATTGCAAATCAGTGCTTTTTCGTCGAAGCAGCGAACCTTAGTCATTTGCGCTGCTTCACTAAGCCCTTTATCTGGCAGCCCTGATAGTACAGGACATTTGGCTAGCAGTGTTTTGACTTCTTCCATGTAGCAACCTTACTGCACATTGCTTTATTGAGTTAGTTAAGTTACCCAAGCTTAACACTCTTTGAGTGCTCTGCTTGAGATAGATTTGGAAAGTGCGGGCGTTGAACAAAAAATGACGTGGTATAAACGCGATAGTAAGAAAACGCCCCCTAAACATAATGTTAAGCGGGCGTTGTTGTGTCATATCAAACTGAAATTATTTTTGAGTGGCAGCTTTCATTGCAGAAACGAATTCACCTAGCTTGTCGAGCATAATTTGTGGCTGCTCAACGTTCGCTTCAATGATCTTCACGACAGCCGAACCGGAGATAGCACCCGCCGCACCAGATTCTAGTGCTTGTTTCACCTGTGCTGGCTCTGAGATGCCAAAACCAAGTAGCGCTGGTGGCGCATCAAATTGGTTCAGTCTATCGAGCATATGACCTACAGGCATGTTTGCTTTGGTTTCTGCGCCAGTAACACCTGCACGAGAGAGTAGGTAAGTGTAGCCGCCACCTAACTCTGATACTTGCTTCAGTGTTTCATCACTTGCCGTTGGTGGTGCGATGAAGATTGGGTGAATACCAAACTTTTCTGCAGCAGCAACAAATTCGGCACTTTCATTAGTTGGTACATCTGCAATCAAAACAGAATCGATGCCTGCTTTTGCACAACGCTCATAGAAGTTCTCGATACCACGGGAGTATACAAGGTTCGCGTACATCAGAAGACCAATCGGCAGTTCTGGGTACTTAGCTCGGATCTTACCAATTTGCTCGAAGCAGATATCTGGTGTTGCGCCTGAGTCTAACGCGCGAATGTTAGCGCCTTGGATGGTTGGGCCATCGGCTAGCGGATCTGAGAATGGAATACCAAGTTCAAGGGCATCTGCGCCAGACTCAACCAGTGTTTCCATGATTTTGTAAGACTGCTCTGCGTTTGGATCGCAAACCGTTACGAACGGTACAAACGCGCCTTGGTTCTTTTCGTTTAGGCGCTCAAACATCTTTTCATAACGGCTCATTAGATCGCTCCTTTTTCTTCTAGGATGGCATGCACAGTGAAGATATCTTTATCACCACGACCAGATAGGTTAACAACCAACAATTGCTCTTTTTCTGGGTTCTCACGAGCCATACGCAGTGCATGAGCCAGTGCGTGAGAAGATTCTAGAGCAGGGATGATACCTTCGTGACGCGCAATCTCTTGGAATGCTTCTAGCGCCTCATCATCTGTTACGTTGTCGTATTCAGCACGGCCGATTGCATTTAGGTGGGCGTGTTGTGGACCAACTGAAGGGAAATCAAGACCAGCAGATACTGAGTAAGACTCTTCAACTTGGCCGTTAGGATCTTGCATCAATGGCGCTTTCATACCGAAGAAGATGCCTGTTTTACCATGCTTAAGTGGTGCACCGTGCTGGTCAGTATCGATACCTTTACCTGCTGGCTCAACACCAATTAGGCGAACACTTTCTTCTTCGATGAAGTCAGCAAACATACCGATAGCGTTTGAACCACCGCCCACACACGCGATAACTGCGTCAGGAAGACGACCTTCACGTGCCAAAATCTGATTCTTCGTTTCTTCACCAATCATGCGTTGGAAATCGCGCACGATGGTTGGGAATGGGTGAGGGCCTGCCGCTGTACCTAATAGGTAGTGCGCGTCTTCATAAGTTGCAGACCAGTCGCGTAGCGCTTCGTTACACGCGTCTTTAAGTGTTGCTGAACCCGAGTGGACAGGAATAACTTCTGCGCCCATAAGCTTCATACGGAATACGTTCGGGCTTTGACGTTCAACGTCTTTTGCACCCATGTACACGCGACACTTAAGGCCAAGTAGTGCACACGCTAGTGCGGTTGCAACACCGTGTTGGCCTGCGCCTGTTTCAGCGATGATTTCGTTTTTACCCATGCGTTTCGCAAGCAGTGCTTGACCTAACACTTGGTTGGTCTTGTGCGCGCCACCGTGAAGTAGGTCTTCACGTTTTAGGTACAGTTTGGTTTTCGTACCTTTGGTTAGGTTACGAGTTAGAGTCAAAGCCGTTGGACGGCCCGCATACTCTTGAAGAAGCGTCATGAATTCGCTGCGGAATTCTGGATCTTCTTGCGCGTCGATAAACGCTTGCTCTAGTTGCTCCAGTGCTGGAACTAGAATTTGCGGAACGTACTGACCGCCGTATTCGCCAAAGTAGGCATTCAGTTTTGCCATCGTTATATTCCTTCTCGTATTTTTCGCTACGAATAGCTTTAAATTTTTTAGCTGATATCCAGCTTTAGTAGTTGCGAATAGCAGTGAATGCCGCGAGCAACTTCTGTGAATCTTTTATGCCTGGTGCGCTTTCTACACCAGAGTTTAAATCTAATCCCAAGCAACCTAGTGTCGCTGCTTGTTGAGCATTTTCTGGCGACAGTCCGCCCGCTAGCATAATTTGACTTGGGTCGCCGATCAGTGACCAGTCGAAAACTTGACCAGTTCCGCCGGTTTGAGTGCCAACTTGTGCATCTAATAGGTGACGGTCAATGTTTTCTGCAAGTAGTTCTGGCTTGGCATCAGTCACGCCGTAAGCTTTCCAAATTTCTACCGTTGCTGGCAGTTCGGCTTTGAGTTGGTTTACGTAAGCTTGGTCTTCTTGACCGTGCAGTTGCACCGCTTTTAAACCCAAAGAGGTCACGACAGAAGCAACAAAATCGATATCGTGATTTTGGAAAACGCCCACGTAGTTCAGTGGAGCACCGCTCATGGTTAGGCGAGCACCTTCAAGGTCAACCGCACGCTTCGACTTCTCGACAAAAATCAGGCCACCAAATACCGCGCCAGCTTGATATGCTTTTGCTGCGTCATCTGGATGCGTTAAGCCACACACTTTGTTTTCGCCTAAGGTCACTTTACGTACAGCAAGTTCCAAGTTGTCTTCTGCCATCAGTGAACTACCAATCAAGAAGCCGTCTGCGTATTCCGCTAAATCACGAACTTGTTGATGCGTATAAATGCCAGATTCTGAGATTACTGTTGCGTTAGGAGCCAGTTCGCGAATTGTCGGTGCCAGTTCTTTAGTACGATTCAAATCAGTACTTAGGTCGCGAAGGTTACGGTTATTAATGCCGATAACGCGTGCGCCTAGCTTAACTGCACGATGAAGCTCTTCTTCGTTGCTGACTTCGGTCAAGATACCCATGTTCAGGCTGTGCGCCGCTTCCTCTAGCGCTTTGTACTCTTCGTCATTAAGGACAGAAAGCATCAGTAGCACGGCATCAGCACTGTAATGACGTGCTAGGTAAACTTGGTAGGTATCTACCATGAAGTCTTTGCACAGAACCGGTTGTTTGACTTGACCGCGCACTTGAGGAAGAAAGTCAAAGTTACCTTGGAAGTACTTTTCGTCTGTTAGGACTGAAATTGCATCTGCGTGGTTGTTGTAAACCGACGCAATGTAATCCAAGTCGAAGTGATCACGAATCAAACCTTTAGAAGGAGATGCCTTCTTACATTCTGTGATGAATGCCGTCTTTTCGCCACTCAGAGCATCGTAGAAGCTGCGGTCCGATGGCAGCAAATCAGACTGAAATGTGCTTAGCGGTTGAGACATCTTACGGTCTGCTACCCACTGATATTTGTCGCGGACAATTTTCGCCAGTACTTCTGCCATTTCTGCTTCTTTCTTAGAAACGTGTTCAGACAGGTTGTCAGCTTGCTGAGTGTTGAAGTCAGTCATCTTCTTCAATTCCTTAAGCGTGTGCGGCAAGTTGTTGTACCAATTGGTACGCCTTGCCTGAATTCATTGCCTCAATCGCTTGTTGCGTGTTGGCTTTTAAATCTTCGTGGCCGAATAGACGCATTAGCAGAGCAACGTTTACTGCCACTGCGCCCAATTGTGCGTCTGTCCCTTTACCCGTCAGAATATTGGTAATGATCGCTTTGTTTTCTTCAGGATCGCCACCTTTGATTGCTTCTAGTGGGTGCGCTTCTAGACCGAAGTCTGCAGGCGTTAATTTGTATTCTGTGATCTTACCGTCTTTGATTTCGGCAACGGTTGTTTCACCGTGAATTGCTACTTCGTCCAAACCACTGCCGTGTACTACAGCGGCGCGCTTCATACCCATTTGTAGCATGGTTTCTGCGATAGGACGAACCAGTTCTTCACTGTAAACGCCCATCAATTCGATGTTAGGACGAGCAGGGTTAATCAGTGGGCCAAGAATGTTAAAGATGGTGCGTGTTTTCATGGTTTGACGCACTGGCATCGCATGGCGCACACCACCGTGGTATTGAGGTGCAAATAGGAAAGCAACACCGATATCGTCTACCGCTTTGCGCGTATCTTCTGCGCTCATAGCTAGGTTGATACCAAATGAATCAAGAAGGTCAGAAGACCCCGATTTGCTTGAAACGCTGCGGTTACCGTGTTTCGCTACTTTTAGACCACATGCTGCAGCAACAAACGCCGCAGTGGTTGAAATGTTGATGGTGTTGTGACCGTCGCCGCCAGTACCTACGATATCCGCGAAATCATAATCTGGACGAGGGAATGGGTTTGCGTTTGCCAGCAGTGCTTTTGCCGCGCCTGCAATTTCGTCTGGCGTTTCGCCTTTGATTTTTAGTGCAGTCAGCGCTGACGCCATCAAAATTGGATCTAGTTCACCACGGATAATGATGTCGAATAGCTGTTGGCTCTCTTCCTGAGTAAGCGATTCTTGCTCGTACAGTTTGGTAATAATAGGGTTGATGATTGCTTCCATATTTCCTCTCATAAATTTCTTATGTGCCAAGTGCTTTTTAAGCAGTGAGTGGGTTCGCTGAAGTTTGTTCTTCAAGTGCCCATTCAATGGCATTGGCCAACAGTGTTGCTCCGTAGGTCGTCATAATAGATTCCGGGTGGAATTGGAACCCGCAAACTTTATCTTCTTCATGTACAACAGACATTACCAAGTCATCCACTTCTGCTGTGATGGTTAGGCTCTCAGGAACCTTGGTCGCAACCAGCGAATGGTAACGTGCAATTGCAAGTGGTGATGGTAGGTTTTGGTAAATCGCATGGTTTTGGTGCTCCATCATAGAGACCTTACCGTGAATGATTTCGCCCGCGCCAGCAACGGTGCCACCGTACGCTTCAACAATCGCTTGGTGACCAAGACAAATGCCGATCATCGGCACTTTGCCTTTCATGCGTTGGATAAGCTCAGGCATTGAGCCTGCTTCTGAAGGAGCACCAGGGCCTGGCGATAGCAGAACCACTGGGTTTTCAAGCTCGTTTACCGCTTGTTCGATGGTTTCTGCTGGGATGTTGTTTCGGTAAATCTTGACCGAGTGACCTAACGAGCGGAACTGATCCACAAGGTTGTAGGTGAACGAGTCAAAGTTATCGATAAAAATGATATTAGCCATCTCTGAACCCTATTCCTTATTGTGACTTATGCGCTGCTTGGATAGCAGAGATTACCGCTTGTGCTTTGCCGCGCGTTTCGTCTGCTTCCGCTTGCGGATCAGAGTCGAACACCACGCCAGCACCAGCTTGAACTTGAGCAATGCCGTTCTCAACGTACGCTGAGCGGATCACGATACAGGTGTCGAGTGTGCCTTCACCAGTGAGGTAGCCAACAGCGCCGCCGTAGCTACCGCGTCGTGCGCCTTCTACATCGCGAATCAACTGCATGGCACGAATCTTAGGTGCGCCGGTGAGCGTACCCATGTTCATACATGCTTGATATGCGTGCAGCGCGTCTAGGTCTTCACGCAGTTGACCAACCACACGAGACACCAAGTGCATTACGTGGCTGTAGCGGTCGACTTTTAGAAGGTCTGCTACGTGGCGAGTACCAGCTTGAGCAATACGAGCGACGTCGTTACGTGCCAAGTCAACCAACATCATGTGTTCTGCGTTTTCTTTCATGTCGGTGCGCAGTTCAAGTTCGATGCGGCTGTCTAGGTCGAAATCAATCTCGCCGTTAGGGCGCTTACCGCGGCGACGAGTGCCTGCGATTGGGTAGATTTCAATTTGGTTGGTATCGGTTTCATACTTAAGCGCGCTTTCTGGTGATGCGCCAAACAGAGTGAACAGCTCATCTTGCATGTAGAACATGTAAGGGCTTGGGTTACTTTGTTTCAGTTCTTTATAAGCAGCCAGTGGAGAAGGACAAGGTAGAGTGAATCTACGAGACGGTACAACTTGGAATACATCGCCTTTCACTACGAACTCTTTTAAGTCGCGAACGGTTTGGCAGAAGTCTGCATCAGACACGCTAGGTTCTACCGTTACATCTGTTATTTGCTCTGCACTCGGCAACAGTTTTGGCGCTGCACATTGGGCGCTAATTTCTGCAATACGAGTCTCTAACGCTGTTTTCTCTGAACCATCAACAAACAACGTCGCTTGAAGCTGGCAAGATTCCGTTTGATGGTCGACAACAAGTAGTGTTTCCGCGACGTAGAAAACGTAATCTGGACACTGATTTGTTGCTTCGGCATTACCAAGCGGCTCAAAGTTTGCGACTAAGTCGTAGGCAAACAGACCACCAAGGAAAATTGCGTGTTTGTCTTGCTGTGAAATATCAAAACTATGCTGAACCAAACGCAGCGCATCGAAAGAAGAGGCTTCACGTAGGCGAGAGTCTTCATCTAACGTGTCGCATGGCTGGTTAAACCGCAAAGTTAGCGTTTCGCCATCGAACTTGCTCTCAACGTCACCACGGATGTTCTGGTTTAGGTGAGACAGTAGGTTTTTACCGTTATTGGTCAAGGCGTGCATGCTAACGGTATGGCCGAAGCAAACAATGCGAACCGCTGAATCTACGATCAGCAGGGATTTTAAATTTTGCTTTGAATCGATCTCAGCAGATTCCAGCAATAGGCTGTCAGTTTTGTTCTCACATAGTGTGTGGAACAAGCGAGTCGGGTCTTGAGTATAAGGGACGGAAGCCGTTAGCACTTCAAGCTGTCCAAGTTTCTTAATTTCAATGGCCTTGTTCACAAGACCTCCTTGTAGCTGTTTAAATCTTCCTGCCGTACATAGTCGCATAAAGCAAACGTTCTCCCAATCTAGAGTTGGCTATATTCGATTAATGTTTAGGCAGTTGAATGTGAAATGAGCAACAAAACAAAAAAGCCCGCTTAAGTAGCGGGCTTTACAACGTTTGGTTCTATAAACTAGAAGTATACGTTTGCCCACCAAGAACTAGTCCAAGTGCGCCACCAAGCAAGATCTGATGAGTTTGCCTTATTAAGACAAACCGCAACTTTCGCTTTTTGGTTTTGGTTAAATTCTTGTAACATGGTGAACCTTAAATTACGTACTTTGTATTTGTGTACTAGTTAACTAGTGCGAGAGTAAAAAGTCAACCCCAAAACGGCATTAAAACGATAAAAATATGAGAATTGATTTACATAGTCACACCACTGCATCGGACGGTCGGTTAGAGCCTAAAGATTTAGTGGAAAGGGCGCTGAGTTTTGATATCGAGGTTTTGGCGATCACTGATCACGATACGGTTGACGGTTTGGCGTTAGCTAAGCAATACGTTCAAGATAATAATTTGCCGATAAAAATCATCAATGGCATTGAGATATCGACCGTCTGGCAAAACAAAGACATTCATATTGTCGGCCTGAATATCGATCCGGAAAATGAACAATTATCTGCCCTCATAGAACAGCAGAAGCAGCATCGCATAACACGATCTGAGTTAATTGCAGAGCGACTACAAAAAGCAACTCGAGTAGGTGTGCTTGAAGAGGTAAGGCAAATCGCCGGTGATGCTCCAGTGACAAGAGCGCATTTCGCGAAATGGTTGGTAGATAATGGTTACGCAAAAACCATGCAAATGGTGTTTAAAAAATACCTAACGCGTAATAACCCAGGTTATGTACCACCGAATTGGTGTTCGATGAAGGATGCGGTTGATGCTATCCATGCGGCTGGTGGAATGGCGGTATTAGCGCATCCTGGTAGATATAAGTTGACAGCGAAGTGGATTAAGCGTCTTCTAGCAGCGTTTGTCGAAGCGGGTGGTGATGCGATGGAAGTTGCACAGCCACAGCAAGCGCAACAAGAAAGGCGCAACTTGGCTGATTATGCTATACAATACAAACTATTAGCCTCTCAAGGCAGTGATTTTCACTACCCATCACCGTGGATGGAGCTAGGAAGGAACCTATGGTTGCCTGCTGGCGTCGAACCAGTTTGGAAAGATTGGGGAATAGATCCTTCGTTGAATAATACTCAGTAATACGAAGTCGAGAACCCATAAAAATATAGAGCCGAGAGGCTCGATAATGAGGAATTACAATGAGCCAGTTTTTTTACGTTCACCCAGAAAACCCACAGGCTCGCTTGATTAATCAAGCAGTAGCAATCATTCGTAACGGCGGCGTTGTGGTTTACCCTACTGATTCAGGGTACGCACTTGGCTGTCAGTTGGAGAACAAACAGGCACTGGAACGAATCTGTCAGATTCGTCGTCTGGATGATAAGCATAACTTTACTTTACTGTGTCGTGATTTGTCGGAGCTTTCTCTCTATGCGCGAGTGGATAACTCTGCATTCCGACTGTTGAAAAATAACACACCAGGTCCTTACACCTTCATCTTCAAAGGCACAAAAGAGGTGCCGCGTCGTTTGATGAATGCAAAACGTAAGACCATCGGTATCCGTGTTCCAGACAATCAAATTGCCTTGGACTTGTTGGAAGCATTAGGTGAGCCGATGATGTCTACGTCGTTGATTCTACCTGGCAGTGACGTAACAGAATCTGATCCAGAGGATATTCGCGATAAACTAGAACATGCGGTTGATGTGATTCTTAATGGCGGTTACCTAGGTGAACAACCTACGACTGTAATTGACTTTAGCGAAGGTGAACCTGTTGTGGTTCGTTTGGGATCTGGTGACCCTGCACCATTCGAATAGTAGACGCACACCACCGTCAAACAAAATAGGAGGCATCGCGCCTCCTATTTTTGTTATCATATCGAATATCTCATTGAACTTAACTGATTGAGGTTAAGCGAAATCGAAAATGTCGATACCATTTTGTTCTGCATAGTTGATGTATGCAGAGCTCACACCGTTTAGTGTCACTTCAACATTGTATTCATCACTTGAGAATACTGCCCAGCCACATTCATTGTAAGATAAAGTCAGATCATCCGCTGAATCCAAGAACGTATCTCGAATGCCATCGTTATCAGTGTCTCGGCCCATATCAAAGACAAGTTTGTCATGGAAAATATTAAAATCGACAATGTCGGCTTTAACATCAATATCGTTGGAAGACACTGGCTGATCAGGTACACCAATAGCCAGGCGGTTTGTAAGCACGAAGGTGTCGTCTCCACAGCCACCGCTCAGTACTGATTCACCATCACCAACAACGAGCGTGTCGTTACCCCAGCCACCACTCAAGTAGTTGTTGCCTGAATAATCAAAAATTGTGTCGTCGCCGCAGCCACCAAAGAGTTTGTCGTTTCCTAATCCGCCGGATAGGAAATCGTTTCCAAAGCCGCCAGAAACAAAGTCGTTACCTCGGCCACCAAGCAAGGTATCATCTCCCCAGCCACCGAAGACAATATCATTACCTCCGTATCCTACAAACTTATCATCACCACAGAAGCCGAAGAAAATATCGGTTGTTTCAGAGCCTTTTGTGCCTGTCATATCGTCATCTTGAGATGTCCCAAAAATCCAATTTAGGTCGAGATTTAGCATAGACATTGTTCTATTCCTTTTTGTCTGATTTATGCCAATCGCCGAGAGTGCAGAGCGAACCTAGAGAGTCAGAGTACACGATAGCATTAGTGTTATTTTTGATGTGAACTAATGACTTAAAGACAATTTTTGTCTTGTTACCCACGACCTTGCTTTGCTATGAGCGCTCATTGTCTGCGGTGATTGGTATTACTTAGCAGCAAACAGGGACGGCTTATTTTTCGTTGCTTTCTAGCAATACGAACAGTAAACACACCCCAAGTGGTTATTGTTGTAACCCTGACAATTTTATCAGGTACCGCGTGGTTAAAGTGGTTCAGGAAGACCGATATTAGTGGGATTCTCGTTGAGCAATGCCTGCTTTAAGTAGTAAAAAAGTTGCAGAATAGGACAAATATTTCGGTCATTTTTGAAGTGAATTTTGGTGTGGAGAATGGCGCCGATTTAGCTTACATTAACTAAGAAAGTTACGTATAATGTCCGACCGAAAAATCCCACTGAAATGGGTAAATAGCAAAATACAGACCAATCCTGGTCTAGACGTCTGTGAAGACGACACATAGGTAGATAAATGAGCGAAAAGTTACAAAAAGTATTAGCACGTGCTGGTCACGGTTCTCGTCGTGAGATTGAATCGTTAATTAAATCTGGTCGCGTTAGCGTGAACGGTGTAGTCGCTAAGCTTGGTGAAAGACTTGAAGACGAGAGCAGCGTAGTTCGTATCGATGGTCACATTGTCTCTGCAAAGATTCAAGAAGAAGTGATTTGTCGTGTACTTGCGTACTACAAACCTGAGGGTGAACTGTGTACTCGTCACGATCCAGAAGGTCGTCGTACTGTTTTTGATCGTCTGCCAAAAATTCGTGGCTCTCGTTGGATTTCAGTTGGTCGTCTGGATGCGAACACTTCTGGTCTTCTACTTTTCACAACGGATGGTGAACTGGCGAACCGCTTAATGCACCCAAGCCGCCAAGTTGAACGTGAATACCTAGTACGTGTGTTCGGTGAAGTAACTGAACAGAAAGTTCGTAATCTAGTAAAAGGTGTTGAACTGGAAGACGGTTTAGCTCGCTTTGAAGATGTTGTTTACGCGGGTGGTGAAGGCATGAACCACACGTTTTACGTTGTTATCAACGAAGGTCGTAACCGCGAAGTTCGTCGACTATGGGAATCGCAAGAGTGTACCGTTAGCCGTCTGAAACGTGTTCGTTACGGCGACATCTTCTTAGACAAGAAACTGCCTCGTGGCGGTTGGATGGAGCTTGACCTGAAAGAAGTAAACTACTTGCGTGAGCTTGTAGAGCTTCGTCCAGAGAAAGAAACCATGCTTGATCTGAACAAAGACAACACGTCACGCAAACGTGAGCGTGCACGCAGCCAAAAAATTCGTCGCGCAGTTAAGCGCCATGAAGAGCGTGTTAACACGCCAAAAGGTCGCAGCAACAACCCTTCTCGTCGTAAGCCGAAGAAGACTGCTGGTGACCAAGGCGCACGCAACAAGCATCGTTAATCGATAGCAAAACATCAGAAAGGCTTGCCAATTCGGCAAGCCTTTTTCTTATCTGTTACATAACAAAAGGGTCTAAAGCCTATATAGAGCAGGGTGCTTTGTATAAACAAATATCTCAGCTAGACGAAAATAACAGATAAAAAAATACCAGCACTAGGCTGGTATCTTTGTTCATGATGAAGAAACGTTAATCGCGTTTCCAAAGCATATGGCAGAACTTATGTTCAGGGTCTCGGCTGATTAGCATACGAGCAAATACGTCATCAAGAACGTCATTTTCCTCATTTACTAGGCCGATACGAACCTCTGCATATACTTCTTTGTCGATCTCGAAGCCAACATGTTCAACCCAGTCATCACCGGTTTCAACAAGTTCTGCGGCACCACGATCTTCAAATTGCGCAGTAAACAGAATCACGTCAGCAGGCTCTAGGTTATCTGGAGCCATCTCAAGGAAAATGTCGTACGCTGCGTCGATGACGTCGTCGTAAGAAATCAAATCAGACATGCTTATGCTCGGCTCATGTATTTACGTTCAGCTGTGTTAATGATAACACGGTCACCAGTTGCAATGTACTCAGGAACCTGGATGACAAGACCTGAAGCGAAGCGTGCTGGCTTAGTGCGAGCAGATGCAGAAGCACCTTTGATTGAAGGGTCAGTTTCTTCAATCACTAGCTCAACAGAAGATGGTAGTTCAATACCCACTGCAGCACCGTTAACAAGGATAATGTGGATACCTTGTGTATCTTCGTTGATGAACAGCATGTCGTCTTCAACTTCATTGTGCTTGAATGTGTATTGTGAGTAGTCTTCGTTATCCATGAAGATGTGCTCATCGCCGTCAGCGTATGAGTACACAACTGCACGTTTGTTCATTTCTACCGTTTCAACAACGTCATCAGACTTGTAACGCTCATCTACACGTGCGCCCGTGTTTAGATCTGTACAACGCATTTTGTAGATTTTAGCGCCGCCACGACCGCCTGGAGTCGTTACTTCGATGTCTTTAACTAGAAGAGTTTTACCATTAGACTCGATTGCGAAGCCTTTTTTGATTTCACTTGCCTTTGGCATTGTATATTCCTATTCATACTTATTAAGCAAAACTCGGTGATTATAGCGCTAAGTTAGCCGCCTAGCATTAAAATTCATTGCAGAAATTTGTTGTTACTCCCATGACTAAACACCTGAATGGACTTGATTCAGTGAGTCGGCTAAGAGAACATATAGCCCAACTTCTTGAACCATCTGAGAACACGTTTTAAGTCATGTCTCTGCCTGTTATCGATCCTAAACAACCATTTCAACCAGAGTTTGCGCCTTTAATTAGGGAAGGCACCGCTTGTCTCAAAGGTGGACTGGGGCAAAACTTACACAGCGTTTATGTATACGGTAGTGTTGCTCGTAAAACAGCGATCGCAGGGAAGTCGAACTTAGACCTGGTTGTCGTTACTCAATCATCCTTTGAGCACAATCGCGCGACTTTGCTCAACACAATTAAGTGGCGTGCGCAGCAGAGTTACCCTCACGTTAATGGTGTATCGGTCCGTACAGCCTTAGTGAGTGAAGTAGCTAATTTAGACAGTATTTTCACTTGGGGCTTTATGCTTAAGCATTGCTGTGTCTGTATTTATGGTGATGATCTAGCAGACTGTTTTGGTGATTACGTCCCAAGTTGGGAAATTGCTAAGCACTGGAATATGGATGTGGCAGATTGGATTACGGTGTATCGCAAAAAAATCGTACAAGCGAAGACGATAGAAGAGCAGGTGGCCGCCCAGCGAGTGATTGCTAAAAAGTTACTAAGAGCGTCATACTCTTTGGTGATGTATCGAGATAAACGTTGGTTTGATGACCCCTTAGAGTGTGGCAAGGTATTCTTAACTTATCATCCTGAAAAGCAGCTTGAGATCGAGCGGCTAGAAATTTTACTTTCTGGCCGGGGGATTCCCAAGCGTTCTGTTATCGGGCTAATTGATGCGTTTGGTGATTGGTTAGTCAAACAGTACCAGAAAACAGAGTTTCGTATCGGCTAAAACAACCCCATTTGTGGCGCTGAAAGCCTGTCAAAGTCCGTCCCAATGAAAGGGAGAATCGCATCCGCAACGGGTTTGAGTTGTTTATCAATGTAATGTTGATAATCAATCGGGCTATTGAGGTACTCATAAGGTTCAGGGCCGTTCACGGTAATAATGTATTCAATTCGCCCTTTGTTTTGATACTGTAATGGGCGGCCAAGCTTGGCATTTATCTCATCGGCTAAACGAGCTGCACGCACTTGTGGCGGGACGTTCTTCTGATACTCATGCAGTTTTCTTCGCAGTCGCTTTTGATACACCAACTGTTCATCAAATTCACCGTTGTTAGTTTTCTCAACCATCTCTCGGACATAGTCGCTTGGATCTTCACCATGGAAAATCATGCTATAGAGTGTATTTTGAAATTTCTGTGCTAACGAGGTCCAGTCAGTACGGGCACTTTCTAACCCTTTAAATACAATCCGTTCTTGCTCTCCTTCACCGATTAAACCCGCATAGCGCTTTTTCGAGCCAGTTTCTGCGCCACGAATCGTTGGCATAAGGAATCTGCGATAATGGGTTTCATACTCGATTTCCAACATAGATGTTAGGTTGTACTCAGAACGCAGGTGTTCTTTCCACCAAGAGTTGATGTAATCAACTAATTGATTTCCAACAGCGTCAGCTTCTACTTGACTGTATGGTCGATTCAACGACACGAATGTGGAATCCGTATCGCCGTAAATCACTTGATATCCTTGCTCCTCAATCAGCACCTTAGTTTGCTTCATGATTTCATGTCCGCGCATGGTAATACTAGAAGCTAACCGAGTATCAAAGAAACGACATCCCGATGAGCCCAGTACGCCATAAAAGGAGTTCATGATGATTTTGATTGCCTGAGAAAAAGCTTTTTCATTGTTCTTCTTTGCCACATCACGTGCTGCCCAAAGCTTTTCAATCATTTCTGGTAAAAAGTGTTTCGTACGATGGAACTGACCACCGCGAAAGCCAGGTACAGCCTGATTTTCTTCTTTTCCAATATCGAGCAATAACCCCTCAACTAAACCCATAGGATCAATCAAGAAAGAGCGAATAATCGATGGATATAGACTCTTAAAATCCAATACTAAAACAGAATCATATAGGTTAGGGATGGAGTCCATCACGTAACCGCCGGGGCTGGCAATCCAATTTTCAGGGTGTAGGTTCGGAGCAACGTAGCCTGCTCGGTGTATCTGAGGCATGTATAGGTTTGTGAATGCTGCAACCGAACCGCCGACACGATCCAGTTCGACACCAGTGAGACGAGAGCGCTCTATTGCAAAGTCGAGCAGGTGAGTGTGATTGAAAATCTTATTCACTAACACGCAGTCTTGTAAATTATATTTAGCCAGCGATGGTTTGTCGGAGCGGTACATACGATTGATCTCATCCATGCGGTCATGAACGTTGTGGATTTCTTTCCCTTCCCCTAAGAGTTCTTGAGATACAGACTCTAATGACCAAGACCGAAAGTGATAAGTCGCCGTTTTTAACGTATCGATACCATCCATCACAACTCGCCCGGGAATGGAGATAAACCCTTGTTGGCTTTGAGATGAACTTCTAAAAAAGCTGGCTTGGTCTGCTCTGCCAAGCATTAGCTTCATGTTGTGCCATTCTGCTCGTTTGTGTAGTAGACGAAAGTCAAAATCAATGACGTTCCAACCGACAATGACATCGGGGTCGAATTGTTTAAACCAAACGATGAGTGCTTCTAGAAGCGCTTTTTCATCCTTAACCCATTGTATCGGTGTCTCCGAAGGTTCTGGTTCTCCGATCATGATAACGCGGGAATCCATGACGCTGTCTAATCCGATTGAGTAAAGAATGCCTTTCTCAGAGCATTCTAGATCTAGCGAGACAACGTTTAACTTCGGCTCATATTGCCCCGAACGGCATTTTGCGCTCTGGACGCGTTGGTAGCCATTGGTGCGAGTCACATTGCCTGTAAACTCGATACTGCCTTTGATAAAACGCTCCATTAGGTAGCGATCGGCGAGGCGAATATCACTTTCATACGTAGTGATATCTTTTTGAGCGAATGTGTCTTTGAGTGCGAGAGCGTCTCTGGTTACATTGGTATAGCAGGCAGCAAGAGGCGTATGTTCAAACGTTTTGAGATCCAAAAGGCGGATGTCGACGAATATGTTTTTTTCTCGTGCGAGTGTCTTTGCTTGCTCTGAGTGTTTCTGAGCGATGAAAAATACTGGCTTCTCACCATTAATAAGTAACTGAGTAGGACCTGCTTCTGTCGAAAGCCACAACTCGATTTGAGTTTGACCTTTGATGTCTCGTGCCTGTCGAGTAAGCAGAAAGCCTTGTTGGATATTCAAATGTGAGAAACCTTAGAAAACTTGAAGAACGTTAGTTTAACACTAAGAACTGTAAAAATAACCAGTAAAGAAAGCGTCTCAAATTTTTGCTGGAATTAGTGATTACAAGTTAGTCTTTGGTGCAAGAGGGACAGTGTCATTTTAAGTTATAGCGTGTTTCTCTGGGCAATATGAAACCTAGTTACTTGATTTATTGTACTTAATGTTGTTAATTGTCTTTTCTTAGATTTCGGTTCTGCTCATCACGCTCTAAAATAATAGAGTGGTTTATGAATAAGTTCTTGCTAAAGTTTGCGTTTCAGCACATATTCATAGAAAGCAATTTTTTGTCGATTACGTTAGTATATAGGCAGTCATACTGATATCCACATTTAACAAATAATGGTTATGTGGGTGCAGAACCAATACAAAGTGTGGAGATACAAGTTTGATAAATGTTTTCCTTGTAGATGATCACGAGCTGGTTCGCACAGGGATACGACGTATTATTGAAGACGTCCGTGGAATGAACGTAGCAGGAGAAGCTGACAGCGGTGAAGATGCAGTAAAATGGTGTCGCAGTAATCATGCTGACGTCGTTTTAATGGACATGAACATGCCAGGAATTGGCGGCTTGGAAGCCACTAAAAAAATTCTTCGCGTGAATCCTGATGTGAAAATCATCGTACTTACCGTTCATACAGAAAACCCGTTTCCAACCAAGGTGATGCAGGCAGGTGCGTCTGGTTATTTAACCAAAGGTGCTGGCCCTGACGAAATGGTGAATGCGATTCGTGTAGTTAATAGTGGGCAGCGTTACATCTCGCCAGAGATTGCGCAGCAGATGGCATTGAGTCAATTTTCTCCAGCCTCTGAGAACCCTTTTAAAGACTTATCCGAGCGTGAATTGCAGATCATGCTTATGATCACCAAAGGCCAAAAGGTAACGGATATTTCTGAGCAACTTAATTTAAGTCCAAAGACAGTCAACAGCTATCGCTACCGACTCTTTAGTAAATTGGACATTAATGGTGACGTTGAGTTAACTCACTTAGCGATTCGCCACGGAATGCTGGACACCGAGACCCTTTAGCGTGAATCCTCCTTTCGATTCGGCTTCCTTTCTCAAGACAGTAACTCATCAGCCCGGCGTTTACAGAATGTACAACGCCGAAGCTGTTGTAATCTACGTAGGTAAAGCCAAAGACCTTAAAAAGCGCCTTTCAAGCTACTTTCGAAAAAAAGTAGACAGTGAGAAAACTCGCGCGCTTGTCAGTAATATCGCCAAAATAGACGTCACGGTGACTCACACTGAGACAGAAGCGCTGATCTTAGAGCATAACTACATCAAGCAGTATTTGCCGAAATACAATGTGTTGCTGCGAGATGATAAGTCTTACCCTTATATCTTTATTAGCGGTCATAAGCACCCACGGCTTTCTATCCACCGTGGCGCCAAGAAGCGCAAAGGTGAATATTTTGGCCCCTACCCAGATTCTGGTGCAGTAAGAGAAACATTGCATTTGCTGCAAAAGATATTTCCTGTGCGCCAGTGTGAAGACACTGTCTATTCTAACCGAACGCGCCCATGTTTGATGTACCAAATTGGTCGCTGTGCAGGACCATGCGTTAATACCATCATTTCTGATGAAGAATATGCAGAGTTGGTTGGCTTTGTGCGAATGTTTTTGCAAGGCAAAGATCAGCAAGTACTCAAACAACTGATCGAGAAAATGGAAGTTGCCAGTCAGCAATTGCGCTTTGAAGATGCCGCTAAATTTCGCGATCAAATCCAAGCGATTAGGCGTGTTCAAGAGCAGCAGTACGTCTCAGAAGACAGCATGGATGATATGGATGTACTCGGGTTTGCTCAGGAGAATGGTATCGCGTGTATCCATATCCTGATGATACGCCAAGGCAAAGTGCTTGGTAGCCGTAGCCATTTTCCGAAAATCCCACAAAATACAAGCCAGCAGGAAGTGTTCGATAGTTTTCTGACTCAATACTATTTGAGCCATAACGAAGCACGTACAATTCCTTCTCGTATTATTTTGAATCAAGAGTTGGCAGAAGATATTGCGCCAATACAGAAAGCGTTAAGTGAAGTGGCAGGGCGTAAGGTTCATTTTCATACGTCGCCAACTGGCTCTCGAGCAAGGTATCTCAAGCTTTCGAACACGAATGCACTAACGGCGATTACCACAAAAATCAATCACAAGATGACGATTAATCAGCGTTTTCATGCGCTTCGCGAAACATTGAAGTTGGAGTCTATAGCTCGAATGGAATGTTTTGATATCTCCCATACGATGGGGGAAAGCACGATTGCGTCATGTGTGGTGTTCAACAACGAAGGCCCCGTAAAGCAAGAGTATCGTCGCTACAACATTACTGGGATTACCGGTGGTGATGATTACGCAGCAATGGGACAAGCGTTGGAGCGCCGTTATTCGAAGCAATTGGACGTAGAGAAAATTCCCGACATCATCTTTATCGATGGCGGTAAAGGTCAGTTAAATCGTGCGCATGACATCATTTCGCAATATTGGGGGGATTGGCCAAAGCGTCCCATCATGATTGGTATTGCAAAAGGCGTTACTCGCAAACCAGGTTTAGAAACGCTGATTACAGTCGATGGGGACGAGTTTCATTTACCAAGCGATGCTCCTGCGCTGCATCTTATTCAACATATTCGTGATGAAAGCCATAACCATGCTATAGCGGGGCACCGTGCTAAGCGAGGTAAAACCAGACGTACGAGTGCACTCGAAGGGATTGAGGGAATCGGCCCTAAACGACGTCAGGCGTTACTCAAGTACATGGGTGGGTTACAAGAACTTAAACGTGCAAGTGTCGAAGAAATCGCCAAAGTACCGGGAATAAGTCACTCTTTAGCAGAAATTATTTTCCAAGCATTGAAACAATAAGGAAAATCGCGCAACATTAAGCCGCAATGTGTAAGAGAATAATAAAATGCGTTTGAATATCCCGAACATTCTGTCTCTTCTTAGACTGTTCCTAATCCCTGTTTTTGTGGTTGTCTTTTATCTACCTTATTCATGGGCACCGTTTGCAGCAGCAATGGTGTTTTGGGTAGCGGGTTTTACTGACTGGCTTGACGGCATGTTGGCCCGTAAACTTGGCCAAACTTCTCGTTTTGGCGCGTTTATTGATCCTGTCGCTGATAAAGTGCTAGTGGCAACGGCATTGATTCTAATCACGGAACATTATCATTCAATTTGGGTGACCATTCCTGCGGTAACGATGATTGCGCGAGAAATCATTATCTCAGCATTGCGAGAATGGATGGCTGAAATCGGTAAGCGAGCGAGTGTTGCGGTATCTTGGGTTGGCAAAGTAAAAACTGTTTCGCAAATGTTCGCCTTATGGGTGTTGATATGGCGTTACGATGAATGGATGGTTTGGCTAGGCTTTGCGGCCTTGTATGTGGCAACTTTCTTGACATATTGGTCAATGATTCAATATTTGGCTGCTGCGAAAGACGATCTGTTGAATGAAGAGCACCATTAAATTCTGATGTTAGAAAGCAGGCTTAATAGCCTGCTTTTTTGTATCTAAGACAATCTACAGCATTTTTTGGCTTCTCTCGCTTTTCAATGCTTGCTAACGGCCATGTTTGCAATTTGTATCTGGGGCTTTTGCTTCGATAGAGTTCTATTTGTGATCTAAGTCTTGTTTTTGTCCTTGGAGAGTCTTAGAGAGGCGAGTCTTCTGATTATTAATACTTCAATGCACGCAACGCACGGCCAGCAGTGTAAGGCGTAGCCAAAGTTTTATGATAAACAAGTGTATTTAAGCGATTTTTAGTATTAAAACTAAGCAATCCATCGTCTTTCGCACAAATTCTAGTCAAACGATTTAAAAAAATAAAAATAGTGTTGACTCGATCGCTCGAATCCGTAGAATGCATCCCGTACCCAAGAGAGCACGGCTCAAAAGGGTTGTGAGAAAGCTTAGCTTTATTCACAAATGAGGCGCCTTGGCAGAGTGGCTATGCAGCGGATTGCAAATCCGTGGACCTCGGTTCGACTCCGGGAGGCGCCTCCATT
>NZ_JALNTL010000019.1:0-38628 GCF_023161825.1 Vibrio sp. 2CM40D | reverse complement strand
TGGTAGTTCAGTTGGTTAGAATACCGGCCTGTCACGCCGGGGGTCGCGGGTTCGAGTCCCGTCCACTCCGCCACTTAATATCGACAACCTCGCTTATGCGAGGTTTTGTCAAATCTAGAATATGAAAATTCTATAGGGGTGTAGCTCCAATTGGCAGAGCAGCGGATTCCAAATCCGCGTGTTGGGAGTTCGAATCTCTCCACCCCTGCCATATATCAGGCTCTGGCTTAGGTCAGAGCCTTTTTTGTATCTGGTTTCTTCTCATTATTATAGCTTATTTCTACTCTTATCCCGTAAGTATGGCTTTCTGCTGTACTTTGGCTGCATTTAATCTACTGAACGAACGAAACTACAGTTAGCTGTAATGATCAGTGGCCCGAAATTTTAATAATAAAGGGGAATCACTATTTATATTTAGTTACACTCAACCGATCTGGATTAATGAGTAACTATGTATGGATATATCTCGTCGACGCTTTCTTCAATCATCCTTAGCAATCTCCGCGCTTGCCGTTCTACCTGCATGTTCTCTATCTAGGAGCACTAATAAGCAGGGGCAATATATATACGATATCACTGCAGAACCTTCTACTGCAGAATTGGTCCCTGGGTTTAACACAGACGTACTCGCATTTAATGGTTCGATTCCAGCGCCTGTGATTCGTTGTCGCCAAGGCGAGAAAGTTATAATTCGGTTTACTAACAAGCTTTCAGAGCCGACTACAATCCACTGGCATGGCTTGCGAATCCCTATTGAAATGGATGGTGTCCCTTTCTTGAGCCAGCAGCCTATCATGCCAGGTGAAACATTCGTTTATGAATTTACACCACCAGATGCGGGCACATTTTGGTATCACCCACATATGAATAGTGTGAAGCAGCTTGGTATGGGCTTAGTCGGGCTAATTGTCGTTGAAGAGGCAGAGCCGGTTCAGTTTGATGAAGAGCATGAAGTCGTCCTCAAGCATTGGCATTTAGACAAACTAGGTCAGTGGAAGAACCTTATGGTGCCGCGCTTGAGCGCTCGTATGGGGACTCCCGGAGAGTGGAGTAGCGTCAATGGTGTGCATGAACCTGTTTATACGCTGAAGCAGAATGCCACTACGCGATTAAGAATTGCTAATGTCGATAATACCATTACTTACCCGATCGCTATTGAAGGTGCAGAGGCTTGGGTTATTGCTATTGATGGTAATCCTGTTAAAGCGCCTTATAAGCTCACTCAGCACAAAATTGGTCCGGGAGTGAGGTTAGATATCGGATTGATTGCTCCGAAGGCTGGAACACGTGTTTATGTGCGTCAAATGAAAGGACGCTTCCCATTCCCTTTGTGCGAGTTTGACGTTGTTGAGTCTGACCTGTCGAACAACCAGAAACTGCCTTTATTACCTCTCAACCCTGTGCCAGATCTCGATTTGAAAAATGCAGAGCAAATCGATTATGTGTTTGAGTGGGAGGGGGCGATCACTCCTGCTGATCAATCGGGCAAAGCGATCCCCCAATTCTGGCTGATGAACAAACGGGCTTGGGAGGGAATGAGCAAAGATAATATTCCAGCGCCGCTTTCAACATTGGAGATTGGAAAAACCTATATCTTCAACCTAAAGAACGTCACCCAATATCATCATCCTATTCATCTTCATGGACACACATTTACGGTTCTTGAGTTAGATGGCAAAAAACTCGACGAACCGTTTCATACCGATACGGTCTTACTTGGAAAAAACGGCAGTGCGAAAGCGGCATTTGTTGCAGATAACCCAGGGCGTTGGATGTACCATTGTCATGTAATTGAACATATGAAGACGGGTTTGATGGGTTACATCGAAGTAAAGTGACTCCTGTAACTTTTAAAATCTTGATAAGTTTTAAGCGCTATACTTTGCTGAATTCTAAGATTGTATAATCACTATTGCCGTAAATTTGATTACAATGTCGCCATTAACTTTTCTGGGGGAATTATGGGACAACTATCCGTTTTGGGTTTTATTGCATTGGGTGGTGCATTTGGTGCATGTTCTCGTTACTTAATTTCTGAACTTTGTGTCATTTTATTGGGGCGTGGTTTTCCATATGGTACGTTAACCGTTAACGTTGTTGGCTCATTTATGATGGGCTTATTGATAGCAGCTTTCGATAATGAACTTTTGGCAACGGAACCTTGGCGACAAGTGATTGGCTTGGGTTTTTTAGGCGCACTAACGACGTTTTCCACCTTCTCGATGGATAATGTGTTGCTCATGCAGCAGGGCGCTTTCTTTAAGATGGGATTGAACGTATTGTTGAATGTCGTGTTAAGTATTTCAGCTGCGTGGATAGGCTTTCAATTATTGATGCGCAGCTAGCAAAGTAGTTAAAAATTGAACAGGTCGGCTTGGTTTCACCAAGCCGTTTTTATATACTGATATCACTTGTCGGAGTGCCATAAGGCTGAGACCGTTAATTCGGGATCCGTTGAACCTGATCAGATTAGAATCTGCGAAGGGAACAAGAGAAGATATTCACACCGGAGTTCTTTCTGGTTGACCTATCAAAAGTCGAATGTTGTTACAGGCAAATATCGTAAGCTTTAACTAGCCTTAATTTGACTCCTCTTGTCGCATCTATCCGCCAAGCATTTTTATCCAATTACTTTTTATCTAGTATAACAAAGCAAGGAAAAATGCTATGTCGAGTCGCAAACAAGCGAGACTGGAAGCAAAACAGTTCATTGATACACTCTCGGTACAACCGTACCCCAATTCAAGCAAAGTCTACGTAGAAGGCTCACGTCCAGATATTCGTGTACCAATGCGTGAAATATCACTCGCTGATAGCCTTATTGGAGGCACAAAAGAAGCGCCTATATTCGAACCTAATGAGCCAGTACGCGTTTACGATACGTCGGGTGTATACACAGATCCAGAGCACACCATAGACCTCTATAATGGCTTACCTAAGCTGAGAGAAGGGTGGATTGAAGAGCGCGCCGATACTGAGCTACTTGATGAAGTAAGCTCGGTGTACACCAAAGAACGCTTAGAAGACGAAACACTAGACGATCTTCGTTACGGTAATTTACCACGTATTCGACGTGCCAAAGATGGCCATTGTGTGACTCAATTGCACTATGCTCGCAAAGGTATTATTACCCCAGAAATGGAATATATCGCGCTGCGTGAAAACATGGGGCGTGCCAAGTATCGCGATGAAGTGCTGAATCAACAGCATCCGGGTCAAAGCTTCGGAGCGAACCTACCAAAAGATATTACCGCCGAATTCGTGCGCAAAGAAGTCGCCGAAGGTCGCGCTATTATCCCTTCCAATATTAACCACCCAGAATCCGAACCAATGATCATTGGACGTAACTTTTTGGTCAAAGTGAACGCAAACATCGGTAACTCATCGGTCACTTCTTCGATTGAGGAAGAAGTAGAGAAGCTCGTTTGGGCGACACGTTGGGGGGGCGATACCGTTATGGATCTCTCTACTGGACGCAATATTCATGAAACTCGCGAGTGGATTCTACGTAACAGTCCGGTTCCGATCGGTACCGTGCCAATGTACCAAGCGCTTGAGAAAGTGAACGGTGTTGCGGAAAACCTTAACTGGGAAGTGATG
Source organism: Vibrio sp. 2CM40D (assembly GCF_023161825.1). Classification (NCBI taxonomy): domain Bacteria; kingdom Pseudomonadati; phylum Pseudomonadota; class Gammaproteobacteria; order Vibrionales; family Vibrionaceae; genus Vibrio; species Vibrio sp. 2CM40D. Next base: position 35,028 of record NZ_JALNTL010000019.1, on the reverse strand, counting down.
CGCGATACCCTGATTGAGCAAGCAGAGCAGGGCGTTGACTACTTTACTATCCATGCCGGTTTACTACTTCGTTATGTTCCAATGACTGCAAAACGTGTGACTGGTATCGTCTCTCGTGGTGGTTCTATCATCGCGAAATGGTGTTTAGCGCACCACCAAGAAAGCTTCTTATACACCCATTTCCGAGAGATCTGTGAAATCTGTGCTAAGTACGATGTTGCACTATCTCTTGGTGATGGTCTGCGTCCTGGCTCGGTTGCTGATGCTAACGATCAAGCGCAATTTGCAGAGCTTCGTACTCTTGGCGAATTGACCAAGGTTGCGTGGGAATACGACGTACAGGTGATTATTGAAGGCCCTGGTCATGTTCCAATGCATATGATCAAAGAGAACATGGAAGAGCAGTTAGAGCACTGTCATGAGGCTCCTTTCTATACCCTTGGTCCGCTGACGACAGACGTTGCTCCTGGTTACGACCATATTACTTCAGGCATCGGCGCTGCCATGATTGGTTGGTATGGCTGTGCAATGCTTTGCTACGTAACTCCTAAAGAGCATCTTGGCTTACCAAACAAAGAAGACGTGAAAGTAGGCATGATCACTTACAAGCTTGCTGCGCACGCCGCTGATTTAGCGAAAGGGCACCCTGGCGCTCAAGTTCGTGATAATGCGCTTTCTAAAGCTCGCTTCGAGTTCCGCTGGGAAGATCAATTTAACTTGTCGCTCGACCCAGATACTGCTCGTGCTTTCCATGATGAAACCTTGCCTCAAGAGTCCGGCAAAGTTGCTCACTTCTGTTCGATGTGTGGACCAAAGTTCTGCTCGATGAAGATCTCGCAAGAGGTACGAGAGTATGCGAAAGACACTGAGCAAGTTGTTGCGGACCAAGCTATATCGATCAAAATGCTGGATGATCCTCTTGAGGGGATGCGTCAGAAATCGCAAGAATTTAGAGAGTCAGGTTCTGAACTATACCACCCAGCAGCACATGCCGAGGTAAGTGACTAATGAGCAAAATCCTTATTCCGTCATCATTGATTGAACTGACTGGTTTAGTTCAGCAATGTTTGTTGTTGGCGAAAGAACAGGGTTTTAGCATCGAAGACATTGAGTTGGGTGTAAGCCCAACTCAATCTATTCAGCTTGTTCGCGACCAACAGACCACGCGCATAACGACAGATCTTATTGATGGTTATGACTCTGAGAATGAGAGTTCATTTGTGCTCTATTACCGCTCTGCTTTATCGGTAGAAGCGTGTGCTAAGCAACCGTCGAAAGCGATTTATATTGGCATTGCTGATACGCAAGTATCCGATGAAAAGGAGAAAGTGCTTCAGCTTGATATCTGGCGTCACCCAATTAATAACGAAGTGAGAGCGCTTTCCGTTAAGTCCAAATTCAACGCAATGTTCGCTCCCAAATATCACCTTGCTTGGATAGTAACGCTGACAGTACTCGATTTTCCTATCGAAGATGCGTTAACACTTGCTCGAGGAATGTTAACTCAACAAGCGAATGTTTCACGTGAAACACTGTTGAATGACAACCTTGACGAGGGACGAACTACTCAGTGGGCTGACCAATTTGATGATTTACCCACGCCTGTACTGGAGGATAACCGACTAGGTATTCAAGTTGGTTGGTCTGCACAAGGCGAGAGCGTTAGCTTTCCAACTCTAACTAAGCAAAGTCTGGGGCTCTATCCAGTCGTTGATGATGTTGCTTGGATTGAGCGTCTACTGCCACTAGGCATCAACACTATTCAACTGCGAATCAAGAACCCACAACAAGCCGATTTAGAACAACAGATCATTCGAGCAATTGAGCTAGGTCGTCAGTATCAAGCACAAGTGTTCATCAATGACTATTGGCAGTTGGCAATCAAGCATGGCGCTTATGGCGTTCACCTAGGACAAGAAGACATAGAAGAATCGAATTTGGCTCAGATAACTAAAGCCGGCATTCGTCTTGGTCTTTCTACGCATGGTTATTACGAACTACTTCGCATCGTACAAATTCATCCTAGCTACATCGCACTAGGGCATATTTTCCCAACCACCACAAAACAGATGCCATCGAAACCACAAGGTTTGGTGCGCTTGGCTTTGTATCAAAAGCTGATTGATAGCATTCCTTATACAAAAAATACAGAGGCTGCTTTCAGACCTGCAAAAGACAAAGCAGGTAGTGACTGTGTGCTTGGCTTTCCGACGGTCGCAATTGGTGGCATTGATCAATCTAATGCAGACCAAGTTTGGCAAACGGGTGTTTCTAGTTTGGCGGTTGTGCGTGCTATTACGTTGGCAGAATCACCTCAGTCCGTTATCGAGTTTTTTGCACAACTGATGAAGGAAAGACAACTAACGTTTACTGATCTGAATAGTGAATTTGCGGATACCAAGAGAGGCGAGCATGCTCACGAATAAGCAGTTTCTTCGTTATCAACGCCAAGTCGCTCTGCCTGAAATTGCCGAAATTGGGCAAGAGCGTTTGAGCAAATCGCATGTGCTGATCATCGGTTGTGGTGGATTAGGGAGCGCAGCGAGTTTGTACTTGGCATCAGCGGGTGTTGGTAAATTGGTTGTGGTCGATGACGATGAAGTTGATAGCAGTAACCTGCAACGCCAGATCATTTATCGTGAACAAGACCTCCAAGTTGCGAAAACAAAAGCGACTGTAAAGCAACTCACTGACCTTAATTCTATGGTTCAAATTCGTGCTCTCAATAAGCGATTAGACAAAGCACAGCTGCAGCTTGAGGTGATGCTAGCGGATGTGGTGCTCGACTGCACCGATAACATGCCAACGCGCCAGCTCATTAACCAAGTTTGTTTCGAGCAAAATACGCCACTCATTTCAGCAGCGGCAATTGGTTGGCAAGGACAATTCGCTGTCTTTGATTACCAAACACCAAGTGAACAAGAAGCGCAGAGTAAAGCGTGTTACCGCTGTTTGTATCCGTTCGACGAATTACCACAAAGTCAAAAATGCAGTGAGAGCGGTGTCGTCGGTCCGGTGGTAGGCACACTTGGTAACTACCAGGCGATAGCGGCAATTCAAAAACTAGCGACGGGAAAGTTTCATGTCGAGACTGCTAAGTTACACCTATTTGATGGATTGAAATTGCAATGGCAAACCATGGCGATAAGCAAAGACAAACAGTGCCAAGTGTGTGCTCAGATTTAGCTTACGAGTAATGGGCAGAATTAAGAGAGTTGGAAGCAATGACGTTATCAGAACAACAAACAACACAAATGACCGCTGCTGATTTAGATGTGATCACTATTGTCATCAATGACCAGTCACATCAAGTTGCCAGTGAGTCGAACCTACAGCAAATCATTAGTCAATTTGCGCTACCCGAAATGGGCTGTGTTTTTGCAATTAATAACAATGTTGTGCCGCGCAGTGAGTGGGCTAGCACAGTTCTTTCACAGGGAGATAGCATCTCTTTGTTTCAAGCGATCGCAGGGGGTTAAAGTCGATGCTTAAAATTGGTGATAAACAATTCGAATCAAGACTGTTCACGGGAACAGGGAAGTTTGCCAACAGTCGATTAATGGCAGAAGCGATTCAAGTATCGGGTTCTCAACTTGCGACCATGGCGTTGAAGCGTGTGGATGTGAACGACCAACAAGACGATATTTTGCTGCCGTTAGTACAAGCGGGCGTGAACTTATTGCCGAACACCTCAGGTGCAAAGAATGCTAAAGATGCTGTGTTTGCAGCACAATTGGCGAGAGAAGCGTTAGGTACAAACTGGCTAAAACTGGAAATTCACCCAGACCCGAAGTACTTGATGCCCGATCCAATTGAGACGCTTGCGGCCGCTGAACAACTGGTTCGTGAAGGCTTCATTGTCCTTCCTTACTGTCATGCTGACCCGGTTCTGTGTAAACGATTGGAAGAGGTTGGCTGCTCTGCTGTCATGCCATTAGGTGCTCCGATTGGTTCCAACAAAGGGATAGTTTCTCACGATTTCCTAGAGATCATCATCGACCAAGCTAATGTTCCTGTCATTGTTGATGCGGGTATTGGCGCACCTTCACATGCCGCGCGTGCGATGGAAATGGGCGCGGATGCCGTGCTCGTTAATACTGCGATTGCAGCTTCGAGCGATCCCGTTGCGATGGCGAAGGCATTTAAGTTGGCGGTAGAGTCGGGGCGTATGGCTTATGAAGCCGGACTTGCTGGTAAGGTTTCTCATGCGGTTGCGTCGAGTCCACTGACGTCATTCCTAGATGAGCTTTAGCCCTAGATTGATTTAGCTAATAAGCGAGGAAAACATGAGCTTCGTTGAACAATTTAAGCAGCTTAATTGGGATGACATTTCGATGTCTATCTATGCGAAAACGGCACAAGATGTTGAGCGAGCATTGAATAAACCCAAACGTGATTTGGAAGACTTTAAAGCGCTAATTTCACCAGCTGCTGAAGCGTACTTAGAGCAGATGGCACAACTGTCATACTCGGCCACTCGCAAGCGTTTTGGTAATACCATGTCGCTTTATATTCCATTGTACCTTTCTAACTTGTGCGCCAATGTTTGTACTTATTGCGGCTTCTCAATGGAGAATAGAATCAAGCGTCGTACCTTGAATCGAGACGAAGTGGCAGCAGAAGTCGAAGCCATCAAGCGCATGAAGTTTGATAGCGTATTGCTGGTGACTGGCGAGCACGAAACTAAAGTGGGTATGAAATACTTCCGCGAAATGGTGCCGATGATTAAGCAACGTTTTAACTATTTGGCGATGGAAGTACAGCCACTTGATCAAGACGAATACGCTGAGCTCAAGACATTGGGTTTGGATGCGGTGATGGTCTATCAAGAAACGTATCATCCTTCGACTTACGCCGAGCACCATTTGCGTGGCAATAAGATGGATTTCGAATACCGATTGGATACACCCGACCGTCTTGCAAAGGCGGGCATCGATAAGATCGGTATTGGCGCTTTGATAGGGTTGGAAGAGTGGCGTACCGACTGTTTTTATGTGGCAGCGCACTTGGACTATCTTGAGCGCACATATTGGCAGACTCGTTACTCAATTTCTTTCCCACGTTTACGTCCCTGTGAGGGCGCGCTCCAACCAAAATCAGTCATGACGGATAAGCAGCTTGTGCAGTTGATTTGCGCTTATCGCTTGTTGAATCCAGAAGTGGAGTTGTCATTATCGACTCGTGAATCACCAAAGTTCAGAGACAATGCATTACCGTTAGGCATCACCAGTATGTCTGCTGCATCTAAAACTCAGCCGGGTGGATATGCGATGGATGATGTTGAACTCGAGCAGTTTGAGATCAGTGATGAGCGAAGTGCGGGTTCTGTGGAAGATATGATTCGAGCCAAAGGCTTTGACCCTGTATGGCGAGATTGGCACTCAGCGTATTCTGGTTAAGTAGCAAAGAAAGCTACTGGTCATCGTTATGTTTCACGTGAAACATAGGCAAAAAAAGAGGGTTGATGCAAAACATCAACCCTCTACTTTTTTCTAGCTTCTAGCTTCTAGCTTCTAGCTTCTAGCTTCTAGCTGTGTGCTACTGGTAGCGTTGCTTGACGAAGCCACTCTTTCACATCACCCTCAACAAGTGGGCTGATCTCATCCCATACCTTCTGATGGTAATCATTCAACCAAGCAAGCTCTGGACGAGTTAGCATATCAACATTGATGTTGCGCTTGTCGATTGGACAGCGTGTTAGCGACTCGAATGACAGAACAGGGAAGTCACCGTTAGTTGGGGTTTCAACAACAAGCTCTAGGTTCTCGATACGGATACCAAACGCATCCGCACGGTAGTAACCTGGCTCGTTGGACAGCACCATGCCTTCTGTTAGAGGCACGTCGATTTGCTTCTTCGAAATGCTTGCTGGACCTTCATGAACACTTAGGAAGTGACCAACACCGTGACCAGTACCGTGATCGTAATCGTAGCCCTCCGCCCACAGGTGCTGACGAGCTAGCGTATCGATTTGGTAACCACGTGTGCCTTTCGGGAAACGTGCACGTGCAACACCGATGTGGCCTTTTAGCGCGAGAGTGAATTGTTTAATCATCTCTTGTGAAGGCTGACCGATCGCGATGGTACGCGTGATGTCTGTCGTGCCATCTAGGTACTGACCGCCTGAATCCACTAGGTAAAGTGTGTTCAGTTCTAGCTTGCCAGGTTCAGGTTGGTTCTCGTGATTATAGTGACACATCGCCGCGTTGCCACCTGCTGCCGAGATAGTATCGAAGCTAAGATCCATAAGTGTCGGGTCTTCGCTGCGGAACGCTTCCAGTTTGTCTGCCAGCGTCGCTTCATCATGCAGGTTACCCGCAACGACTTCAGCATCTAACCAAGAAAGGAACTTACTCATCGCTACGCCATCACGGATATGACATGCTTTCATGCCTGCGATTTCAACAGCGTTCTTTGCTGCTTTTGGCATTAGGCATGGATCAGCTTTACTCACCACAGATGCGCCAGCGTTTTGTAGAACCAGCTTAAACCACGCGTTACTTGTCGCAGGGTCAACCAGTACATTCTTGCCAGTTAGGTTTTCTAGTCGTGCTTGCAATGCTTCTGGGTGATGAACCGTCACGCCGGCACCAACATGAGCGTCAAACTCAGCAGGTAGGCGAGCAGGATCTAGGAAGTATTCCACGCTTGAGTCTGAGTGCAGAATCGCGTGAGAAAGCAGAACTGGTAGACGTGAGACATCTAGACCACGAACGTTGAGCAACCAACAGATAGAATCAAGTGCTGTGATCACTGCGCTGTCTGCACCGGCTTTTTTCACGAGCTCTGCGATTTCTTGGCGTTTGCTTTCACTTGACTGACCAACTGCTTCTGTTGCCATTAGGCGAACATCAGAAACCACAGGAGCAGGGCGGTCGTGCCACAGTTCATCAATTGGGTTGCTATCGAGAATCTTAAGCTCAAGGGCACCTGCAAGTTTTGCTTGTGCCATGTCTAGCCAAGCAGCGTTGTGCATGCGAGGGTCGATTGCCACAGACGCGCCATTTGCAAGATGGTCTTTAATCCAATCTAGTGCAGGCTCTTCAATCAAGTGACGGTATTCGAATAGATCAGCAGGAACCTGCTTTGTTACTTGTACTGTGTAGCGACCATCAACAAAGATAGCGGCTTTGTCTTTGGTGATTACCGCAGCACCAGCAGAACCGGTAAAGCCAGTTAGCCAATGTAAACGCTCGTTGTGCGCTGGTACGTATTCACCCAAGTACTCGTCTTCATGAGGGACAAGTAGGGCATCAATATTATGTTGTGCTAGCCATTCGCGAATTGCATTCACGCGGCTTTGGGTATCGTTGTGCATCTGTGTTATTCCTTCAAATTACCGCTCCTTCATGCTCAGGTGTGGGAGCTGTTTCCATCTGCTTCATGCAGTTTACGATTCCATTGAGGTTCGCAATCACTTCAATAGAGTCGGAGTACAACTAGGCCATAGATGAGCCAAAAAGGACTACGACAGTTAAGCTACTCATTTTAGCCGCTAAGCGCAAATTGAGTGCGGTGTTTTTATCTAAGGTGATCGGTTTTTTGTGTGATCATCGTACGTAGCCAGCCTAATGCAGGGTCGTTTTCTCTATCTCGGTGCCAGAATAAAGTGTAAGCCATAGGTGGGAATTCTAACGGTAGTGGCAGCACGACCAAATCAAGCTGTTTGGCCGCAAGTTGCACAAAATGACTTGGCGCAGTAAAGATAAAGTCGGTGTATGAACATAAACTTGCGGCACTGTTAAAGTCGGGCACGGTGACGGCAATATCGCGGTCGGCGCCAATATCTGCAAGGCGATAATCCAGCAACCAACGGTCGTTGCCATCACAACGTACTTGTACATGGCGTAGGGCGAGATAGGCTTCCAGATTCCAAGGTTGTTTTAGCGCAGGGTGGTTTTTGCGAATGATGCACATTTGGTAATCACGATAAATTTCCAACTCGCAAATGTCATCGGGTGGTTGAAGAGTCAGCTTGGCATCGTTTATATCGATATCTTTTCCAGTTAAGCCTAAATCCAGTTCGCCGCGTTGAAGCATTTTAAATGTATTATCCGACCACGGGTGTGTGCTAATTGTCACGCCAGGTGCTTGTTGAAAAATCGCCGGTAAGAAATGGGGTAGAATGAGAGGGTAGACACTCTCTACCGCTGCTATTTGAAAACGGTATTCGCTGCTTTGCGGAGAAAACTCTTCGGGTTGAGTCAGCACTTCTAACTGATTTATCAACAGATCCAGTTTCGGTTTAAGAAACAATGCGCGCGGCGTAGGTGTTAATCCATGTGAGTTTCGAGTGAAAAGCGGGTCATCAAATTGAATGCGCAGTTTAGCCAGTGATTTACTTACGGCGGATTGGCTTAAGCACAATCGGTGGGCCGCACGAGTAACGTTTAACTCTTCAATCAGCACTTTAAAGCAGACCAATAGATTTAAATCGATACGAGCCAGTTTTTCGACGTTCACAGTGAATTTCCTCTGAGGAATAATGCTCATGATTATACATCATTTCCATTCATATCATCAGATGATTAAGCTTTACCCAAAGTTCTTTATCCAATTCGGAGTGTTGTGTGTCTAGCCAGTTTTCTAATAGTAAAAAACAGATGGCGTTATTGACCCTTTTGGTTCTTTTCAGTCCTTTAGCGATTGATATTTATCTACCTGCTTTACCTCTTATTGCTTCCACTTTTCAGGTCGATAATGCGCTAGCACAAGACACGATCACTTGGTTCTTATTTGCTATGGGTGTTGGTCAGCTATTCGCAGGTCCCCTAGCAGATAAACTCGGACGTCGAACTGTTGCACTGGGCGGTATCACCATTTACGCGATGAGCGCTTTATTGGCGTGGAGTGCTCAAAATATTGAGTGGATGTTGGTTTCCCGACTGCTACAAGGCTTAGGTGCGTGTGCGACATCGGTAGCAGCCTTTGCAACAGTTCGCGATATCTTTGGCCCGGAAAAAAGCGGCAAAATGATCAGCTACCTTAATGGTGCGATTTGTTTCATTCCGGCTTTAGCTCCAATTCTAGGTAGCTGGTTAACTCAGCAATTTGACTGGCGTGCTAACTTTAGCTTTATGGCGGGTTTTGCTGTGGTGTCTGGATCATTGATGTTTTTCATGATGAAAGAGACTAACCCGTCAACAGAAAAGCAAGCCGTGTTTAAGCTTAGTCGGTATTGGGCAGTGCTTAGCACACCATCTTTTGTTTTCCATGCGTCATTATGCTTGATGGCGATGGCGGTTATTCTTGCTTACGTTACCTCAGCACCGTCGGTATTGATGACGGGGATGGGGCTGTCGATGAATGAATTCACTTTCTGGTTTGGTGTAAATGCGGTGATAAACATTGCGGCATGTATGCTGGCGCCTAAGTTTATGGAGCGCGTTGGAACTCACAACACCTTGGTCACCGGGATCTCAACTCTGGGCCTCGCAGGTGTGATCATGCTAGTGATGAATGGTCAGAATACCGCGCTTTCTTTCATGCTACCTATCTTCATGTCTTCTGTAGGTTTTGCATTCATTCTGGGTGCAGCGGCAGGGAAAGCGTTAGAACCGTTTGGTGATAAGGCGGGCACGGCAGCTGCACTGCTTGGATTGTTCCAAATGAGTGGCTCTGGTTTGCTGGTGGGTACACTGCAACGCTTATCTCTGGATCCACAAACCTTGATCGCAATTCATATGTGGGTCCTATTACCTGCGTTGGTCGTTCTGTTTACAAAAGCAGGGAAGAACTGGCACTCGAGCTTTGCGAAAGCGTAAATCAGTGTAATTTAGTATTTTCCAATGTAAGTAAGGCGTGTATATTTGTCACTCAGACTTTTCCTGACACCATAACGGAACTCAAAAAGTAATGTCGTTAACCACGTATGAAATGGCTCGTATTCTAGAGCAAATGGAAGATTCACCAGAAAAGGTGATGTTTGGCAAGTTGCTTAATGAGCTGGGTAATCAAAGCTCCGAGCGTATTCGTAGTGCGGCTAAACAAGTACCTCTGCCAATTTTGCGTGATATCGTGTACCAATTTCAGCAAGTGATTGAGTCACGCAAAGATGAACAAGTCGAGCAGATGGCAAAAGACCTCGCTCAGCAAGGTATCTCAGCAGAAGAGCTACTGGCTTACTTGAATAAATAATAAAAAATCCCCGCATGATGCGGGGATTTTTTTAGCTCGTCATTTTCTTTTTCAGGATGTGGTCCCAAGACAGCGGTCCTGGCCCCCATACGATTATGATAAGAATCATCAATCCCCAAAGTTGGTGGTCATAAAAACCTTTCTCCCACAACAGTGGGTAAGAGATCACTGCGATGATGTTGAACACAAACAGCATTGCTGCCATCGGGCGGGTAATCAATCCTAGTGCCAAGAACACCGGTAGAACCAACTCCGCAGCCGTACCTAAATAAGCCGCCAATTCCCATGGCAAGATTGGCACTTGGTATTCCAGCTCAAATAAGTACAGCGTGCTATCCCAAGATGAGATTTTGATTAGTCCTGAATTGAAGAACACCCAAGCAACCCAAAAGCGGCAAAAGAGAAGTAGTAAAGGGACAAAGCCAGCTTGTAAGGTACTGATTAAATCGTCGTACCGATTCACTAAGTTTTTAACCGTATCCGTCATAGAGTGCTCCTTAGATTGATTGCAATGTAAAGCCGTCAACAATATCGAGTGCCATGATGCGATTGAGATGAGCGAGTAAAACTTCAGGTATTTCGCTCAAACTCTGCTTCTGCTCTAAACATTGCAGCAGTTGGAACACATCAGCATCGAGTGCGTGACACAAGGCTTCTCCATTGGCTTGAATCGAGATGACACCTTGCTGTAATTGGTTGATATTAAGTTGTTCGAATTGCCCAGTTTGAATCGCGCTAAATAGATCGAATACTGCGTAGTTGGAGTCAAAGCTGCGGCAGCCCTTTTTAAGGTGTAAGATTAAAGTGGGTTGTTGCTCTTCACTCACTTCGCCAAGTAACGCAAGCGGTTTTAATTCCGCTGCATTGGATTGCTCATACTGTGCTTGACGAGCTAGGTCGATATGCCACTCGAAGCGTGCGACTTCAGGGCTGTAAGGTGCTTGTGCGATCACCTGACTGAACTGCATGATGGTGTCTTGAAAGCCTTCGCCATAATGCACCACATTTCCTTCTTCTAATGGGTAAGAAAGAACATGCTGGCGAGCTATCTGTTCAAAGCATTCTTCACCAAGCAGCGCTTCAACCATCGGGTAGGTCGCGGATAATACCTCGCTTAAGCTGACGATAAAGTTATTGCGGTAAATCTGCATGCGTTCATCAGCGGTAAACGTATCACTGGCAATATCGCAATCTTCGCCGAGTGCTTGATAGTGTAGGGCTTTAGCAAACTGGCTTTGTAAGGTGGCTAGATTCATGATGCCTTCCTTGGTTCGCTTTGCTCACTTGGAAGTGTGCCTTGCAACAGTAGTTGCGATGCTTTCTGTGCTTCTCCTAATAAGACTTCTGGCGCGGGGATATCCAAATCCCATTCAATCAACGTATGACGTGGACCGTGTTTTTTTGTCCACTGTGAAAACAACTGCCAAACTTCATCGCTAACTGGGCGGCTATGGGTATCAATCCATATCTCACCGTTGTCGAGTTGTTTAATGGTAAAACCTGCCAAGTGAATCTCATCCACTTTGTCGGCTGGAATCGCATCTAGGTATGTGTCGCAATCAAAACCGTGGTTGAACGCCGAAACATAAACATTGTTTAAATCGAGCAATAAACGACAGTCAGTGCGCTTTTGCACTTCGGTAAGAAACTCCCATTCGCTGATGGTCGAATGTTGAAACTTCACATAACTAGATGGGTTCTCTATCAAGATCTCGCGTTGCAAATAATCCTGCACTTCATTCACGTTACGAATGAACACGTTGAGCGCTTCTTCCGTATACGGAAGTGGAAGCAGGTCATTAAAGTAGTGACCGCCGTTTTCACTCCAACTTAAATGGTCAGAAACAAGGATTGGGTCGATTGAGTCAATCAGTGCTTTAAGTTGCGCAAGATGCTTTTGACTAACACGTTCCACCGAACCTAACGACAAACCAATACCGTGGCAGCTAATTTGATATTGCTCGCGAAGCGTTTGTAGTTGATGACGCTCTGCTGCATTGGGTTGGAAATAGTTTTCACTGTGGATTTCTAACCAAGACAACTCGGGTTGGTTTTGGCTAAAGTAATCGAGGTGAGGGGTTCTTAATCCAACTCCAACAAGGTCGTGGAAGGTGTGGTGTTTCACGTGAAACTCCTTTTCAAATCGTGCGGGAAGAGAAGGATGCGTCTTGGCTTTGCGTTGGTTGAGCGTCAACGCATCCTCACAATAGCTAGCGATAAAAGATTATGAAGAAGAAGTGCTACCGCCAGCGAGCTTGTCACAAAGACCTTTTGGTACGACTACGAATGCGTCTTTTTGGTTATCTTCTTTAGAAGTACCAGCGCATGAGCTGCTTTTTGTTGCACAGTCGTTTTTACCCGCTTTAGAAACGCCATAGCACTTTTCTTTTTCAGCAGCGATAGCTGGAGCTGCAGTTAGCATTGTGCCACCAAGAGCTAGAAGACCAGTAACAGCAGCAGTAACAGCTAGATTCGACTTTTTCATAATAAATTCCTCTGAATGATTTCCTTTACTTTAAGTTGGCAAGATGAATCGCCTGTTTTGGCGTTTTTGTTATCAACTTGCTTAACTTAAAAGATAGGAAACTGGCTAAAAAACTTTCAGAAAAATTTCTGAAGTAAATGGGTTTGTAGGGTTAAATAGATATAACTAATTGATGTATTGGGCAAAAAAACATCGATTTTTTTATCAAGTTTTGTCTAAACAGCACCCGGTTGTTTAGGTTATAATCGGTTTTTATGTATAAATAACCAGTAGCTCTCATCATGATGGATCCATCTCTATTACTCGACGGTTTGAACGATAAACAACGTGAAGCCGTTGCAGCACCTCTAGAAAACTTGCTCGTTCTTGCTGGCGCAGGAAGTGGTAAGACACGCGTTCTTGTTCACCGTATCGCTTGGCTGATGTCGGTCGAGCAAGCTTCTCCGTTTTCAATCATGTCGGTAACCTTTACCAATAAGGCGGCGGCAGAGATGCGTGGACGTATCGAAGAGCTAATGATGGGCAGTGCAGGCGGTATGTGGAATGGTACTTTCCACGGCATTTGTCACCGTATTCTGCGTGCACACTATCTTGATGCGAAGCTACCGGAAGATTTCCAAATCATTGACAGTGACGACCAACAGCGTCTACTAAAGCGTTTGATTAAAGCGCAAAACCTCGATGAGAAGCAGTGGCCGGCACGCCAAGTGGCATGGTGGATTAACGGTAAGAAAGACGAAGGTCTGCGCCCGTCGCACATTGATGCGTACCATGATCCAGTAACCAAGACATATCTGCAGTTGTACACCGCTTACCAAGAGGCGTGTGACCGTGCTGGTTTAGTCGATTTTGCGGAAATCTTGCTGCGCGCACATGAGCTACTGCGTGATAACAAGTTCGTCCGTGAACACTACCAAGCACGCTTTAAGCACATCTTGGTCGATGAGTTCCAAGATACCAACAACATTCAATATGCTTGGCTACGTATGATGGCGGGTCCTGAGTGTCACGTGATGATCGTAGGTGATGACGACCAGTCGATTTACGGCTGGCGTGGTGCAAAAGTCGAGAATATTGAGAAGTTTACGCTGGAATTCCCAAGCGTGAATACCATTCGTCTTGAGCAAAACTACCGTTCCACTAAGACCATTCTGGAAGCATCTAACACCCTGATTGCGAATAACACCGAGCGTATGGGTAAAGAGTTGTGGACGGATGGCGTGGTCGGTGAGCCTATCTCGGTTTACAGCGCTTACAACGAATTAGATGAAGCCCGTTTTGCGGTGAACAAAATCAAAGAGTGGCAAGACAAGGGCGGTGCTCTGAATGACGCTGCGATGCTTTACCGTAACAACGCCCAGTCGCGTGTTCTGGAAGAAGCGTTAATTCAAGCCGGTCTGCCTTACCGTATCTACGGCGGCATGCGATTCTTCGAACGTCAGGAAATCAAAGATGCCTTGAGCTACATGCGTCTGATTGCCAACCGTAACGATGATGCGGCGTTTGAACGTGTGGTGAATACGCCAACGCGTGGTTTGGGTGATAAGACGCTTGAAACCATCCGTTTTGCGGCTCGTGACCGTGGTTGCACTATGTGGGAAGCGAGCGTGGCAATGTTGGACGAGAAGGTGCTTGCTGGTCGCGCTGCTGGTGCTCTGAGCCGTTTTATCGAGCTTGTCACCGCGCTAGAAGACGACACCTTAGAGATGCCGCTGCATCACCAAACTGACCATGTAATTAAATACTCGGGCTTGTTCGCGATGTACGAGCAAGAGAAGGGTGAAAAGTCTAAGGCACGTATTGAGAACTTGGAGGAATTGGTGACCGCAACTCGCCAATTCGAGAAACCAGAAGAAGCCGAAGACATGTCACTGCTGACGGCATTCCTAACCCACGCAGCACTAGAAGCGGGCGAAGGACAAGCGGATGAGTTTGAAGATGCGGTTCAGCTCATGACATTACACAGTGCGAAAGGTCTAGAGTTCCCATTGGTGTTTATGGTCGGTGTGGAAGAAGGCATGTTCCCAAGCCAAATGTCGGCAGAAGAAGCAGGGCGCTTAGAAGAAGAACGCCGTCTGTGTTACGTAGGCATGACCCGTGCAATGCAGAAACTGTACATCACTTATGCTGAAATGCGCCGTTTGTACGGTCAGGATAAATACCATAAACCGTCTCGCTTTATCCGTGAACTGCCAGAAACTTGTTTAGATGAAGTACGAATGAAGGCGCAAGTTAGCCGTCCTTCAAGCAGTGGTCGATTTAGCCAAACTGTTGTGAAAGAGAGCTTTAATGAAACCGGCTTTACGCTAGGTTCTCGTGTGATGCATCCAAAGTTTGGTGAAGGCACCATCATCAACTTCGAAGGCAGTGGTCCACAAAGCCGTGTACAGATTGCCTTTAACGGTGAAGGCATCAAATGGTTGGTAACTGCTTACGCACGACTAGAGAAACTGTAAGGCTTGACCAAAACTCATACCAATCGTAGTAAATAACTGGTCATTCTAGCTTGTTAAAATACTCGATAACTGCGTTGCAATTTTTGATTGTAGAATAACTACTTATCGAAAAATTGCGCCTTGTTCTCAAGCATTTTCCCTACGCTATTTCTGATCACTTATTTACTGTGATTGGTATCATCAACTTAAGAGCTGCTTCGGCGGCTCTTTTTGTTTGTGCGGTTTTGGTGTCGCTAACGCAGTAAAAAATGGAATGATAAATGGAGTACAAAAGCGCGACTTAACGATGCCGTTTGAAGTGAAAGGTGGGCGTTGTGGGTGAATGCCTGTTTTCAGCAGATCTACTGAGAAAAACTTTAGGCAAAGAAAAACCCCGAGGGCTTGCGCCCATCGGGGTTATAGTCTTACTCGCAGCAATCCAGCTACTAAGAGTGCTCCATGCATCTAATCCATGATAGTGTGCTGAATCCGTCAGCTTAATCCTTACGTCGCCTTCCTAGCGGTGTCCTTAATGACCTTATCCTGGTCTGCTAACTATCCTCGTTAGCTCTCATCACTTGTTCCCTGAGCGGTGTCCCTGACATCATCCTGATGTTCAAATCCTTGCCTCGTCCAGAGGTGTCCATTTCCCGTCCTTAGTAGCAACCATCCTAGTCACTATTGATTCCGTTCAATGTCCAATTTTGCAATCCATGCCCGACTATTCATCCTGAATAACCGTTTCTTCTTCCTGAAGTTCACCAAGTCCGTGGTGTTTCCTGTTCCGTGTCAGCATCCTTCCGACAGGTTTAATATTACGTGTTTAACGATTTCCAACAACGGGCTAATCTCACATTTTTTAACTCTCTTAGCGTTCAAAAAAGATACATGAGTATTAAATTCAATGGCTTATGCTCTTTTCTGTACGGTTTTACCATTAAAAAAGAGAGGTTTGCTCAACCCTTTGTGAGAGATCTCGCACAAGGGGTCGAGCGAAAGACTCTTACTGCCCGATAGCGGCACCTTCACGTCTTGGATCCGCAGCGCCTTCAAGACCGTCTTTTGTTATTCGTATCGCATGCAGACCAGAGTTCAAATCCCGAACATCGGTTTTAAAGCCCATCTTCTCCAGAGCAGGATGTAAGCCCTCTGCGGCGGTACCTTGCTCAATATCTAAGGTGCCAAAACGGTTCAGCAATCGTGGCTGATTAATCGCGCTCTGGATGTCCATATCCCATTGCGTGTGGGCGATAATGGCTTGTGCGACGTAACCAATAATGCGGCTGCCACCCGGTGAGCCAATTGCCATGTAAGGTTTGTCATCCTTCATCATAATGGTCGGTGCCATGGAGGAGCGTGGGCGTTTTCCCGGTTCTAAGCGGTTCGCGATTGGCACACCATCTTGATGCGTGCGGAAAGAGAAATCGGTCAGTTCGTTATTGAGCAAGAAGCCACGCACCATCAAGCGTGAGCCAAAGGCGTTCTCGATGGTTGTTGTCATTGAAACCACATTGCCTTGCTTATCGACGATATTGAAATGGCTGGTGGAAGGCAACTCGATCGATTGGTCCATGCTTAAGTCCATGGCGTGCGACCAAGGAGGATTACCGGCTTCAGCCTTACTCAAGGCTTTACCGACTTGAATGAGCTCAGCACGTTGTTTGAGATAATCTTTATCAAGCAAGCCTTCGGTTGGCATTGGCACATAATCATGGTCAGCCATGTATTTACCACGATCTGCGAACGCAAGGCGCGATGCATCAGCGATCACTTGCCATGATTTCGCGCTTTCGGCTCCCCAACCTTTAAGATCGTATTGCTCGGTGATCGCGAGAATCTGTCCAACCGTCAATGCGCCAGAGCTAGGTGGTCCCATGCCGCAGATGTTATAGCTTTGGTAAGCCGCACAAACCGGTTCACGTTGCTTGATTTGGAACGCATCAAAGTCAGGTTGTGCCAATACGCCAGGATTGCCCGGTGCATTCTGTACTGTCTTGATGATGTCTGTGGCGATATCGCCTTGATAGAAAGCTTTTGCCCCTTGCTCTGCAATTGCCGTCAGAGTTTGCGCGTATTCAGGGTTCTTCAACAACGTGCCTTCGGCTTTTGGTGAGCCATCTGGATTGAAGAAGTAAGCCTTAGTCGCAGGGAAGCGAGATAGGCGCTTGGCATCTTTTTCAATCAGACTCGCGAGGCGAGGACTAACTTCGAAACCTTGTTCAGCCAAGGTAATTACGGGTTGGATGATCTTTTTCCATTCCAACTTGCCGTATTTCTGGTGCGTGTCCCACAGCAGTTTCACTGTACCAGGAGTGGCAACGGAGCGCCCGCCGACAACCGCATCGTAAAATTGTAGGGGTTGTCCTTTTTCGTCTAAAAAGAGTTTCGGCGTCGCGGCGAGCGGTGCGGTTTCGCGTCCATCATACGTAGTCAGTTTTTGTTTCTCACTGTCCCAATACACTAAGAAGGCACCGCCACCAATACCTGATGATTGCGGCTCTACCAAGCCCAGCATCAATTGTACGGCAACCATGGCATCAATAGCATTGCCCCCTTGTGCAAGAACATCCGCCCCGGCTTGGGTTGCAAGTGGGTTGGCTGCTGTGACCATATAACCTTTGGCTTTGACCAATTGCTTTTGCTCGAAGCCAGTACTGTGCTCCGGTGCAACCGCATCTGCTGCTTGGTTAGCAAAGGCTGAGGTAGATAAGACGAGTGGGGAAGTAAGAAAAAGACCCGTGGTCACGAGTCGGTTGAACGTCCAATGCATGATGACTCTCCATGTTGCCAGTTTTGTGCTTTGAGCTTGGCAGTTATGGAGAGTCACGTCGAGTCAGCAATCTTAGAAATGTCGATTGTGCTACGCTTTTAAATCAGTACTTTATCCGATAAAAGTATTGATAGTTTGGTATAGAATACTGCCGCCCACTAGAGTAAATACCACGCCGCATAGACCGTCGATGTAGATACCCGCTTGTTGTAATTTACGCTGTAAGCGCTGTGTCGACAGCATCCATGCAAGGCTAGAGAACCAGAATAGCGACAAGCCAAACAGGATGACCAAGGCAGTACCTTTGCCAGTAATCGACATACCTGCTGGGACTAAACTCGACATCAAACTGACAAAGAACACCAGGGCTTTTGGGTTAAGAATGTTGGTCGCAAACCCTTTAGCAAACGCTTGACGCTTATTGCTGATCACTAGGTTATTTTGCTTCTTAGGTTGATCCGTCAGTGGGTTTTGGATCATCGAGATCACGGCACGCAATGCGCCAATTCCTAAGTAGAGCAGGTAACTACCACCGAGCAGTTGTACCACGGAATACAGCACTGGGTGCTGGTGGACGACAAAACTCACACCTGTCAGGCTGAACAAAGAGTGCAGCAAAATACCGACGGACAATCCCAACGCAATGTACAAGCCAGTTTGACGACCATGACGCGTCGCATTTTGTACGACCAGCGCAAAGTCCGGACCTGGACTCATTAGGGCAATAAAGTGAATGCTGGCGAGTGTCAGCAATATGGTGGATTCATTCATAACACATCTCAAATTTAACCAATGCGGCTATTGTCGTGGTAAGTCACCTGTGGCGCTTGTAAAAAACTGACAGCTTTCTCGGTAAATGAAATTAACGAGCCACTTGAGAAGGGGAAACGCCGTAGGTCTGTTTAAACGCTTTGCTGAAATGCGCTTGATCATAGAAACCGATTTGATGAGCGACGTCGGTACCACATTGACCAGCTTGCAGTAACTTCATGCCTTGTTCAAGGCGCAGGCGTGCGAACCATGCATAAGGCGTCATGCCAGTTTGCGCTTTAAAGTGGCGCTGGAACTGAGTTGGGCTCAGTTGGCACAGCTCTGAAAGTGAATCCAAACGCACCGCTTGGTCAAGGTTAGCCATTAGATAATCTTTTAACGTCCCAAGCGATTGGTTTCCTAGCGGCACCACTTTTTGTCGCTCAAGCGATCCGTAGCGATCAAAAAGTTGGTTAAATCCTTCAAAAGGAAGGCAATCTTTGGTGAGTTGGCTGAGGTTTTCACGACGAAGCAGCCCGTGTAAGTTACTAAGTTGTGAAAATATCTGCGGATCCGAGATGATCAGTTCGTTGAAGTGTATTATTTGACCGTTTTGCTTAAGATCAGCCAGATCGCTCAATAGATGAGGTTCGATCGCAAACACATTTACTTCGTAGCCACTCTCGAGCTTAGATTGCCCGTCGTGCAGCTCATCCGGCGGCATAATCACAATTTGCCCGTGACCAACTTGGTGGCTGTTACCTTGGTATTGGAACTTCTGCGCACCATGCGTGATCAGGCCGAGATGAAAATCCAGATGGTAATGCCTTTGAAAAGCAAATTTCTGGTATTTCGCCTCTATTAGACTCAAGTTGTCATGGTCGGTTGCGTAGTACTGAATATGTTCCATTAAATAAAAAAGCTTGGTCACATTATGACCAAGCTTATCTGGCAATTTCTAACTTGTCTTGTAAAAAACGATCACTGTGGCTGAACGATTCGGCGTGAGCGACGGTTATTACGTAATCCATCAAAGCTAAACACGACTAGTGCTCCCCAAATAAAGACGAAAGTGATCGCTTTATCCATGGTAAAGGGTTCGCCATACATCAATACAGCAAGTAAAAACATTAAGCTTGGGCCTATATATTGGAAAAAGCCCAAAGTCGATAATTTGAGTCTTGTTGCTGCACCCGTAAAGCACAGCAGTGGCAGGGTTGTTATAACCCCAGCCGCGATCAACAAACTATTTAACGTAAGTGGATTCGTAAGCATATTTGAGGTTGGTGTATCGGCAATAAAAAGCAAATAAACAGCGGCCACTGGCAGTAGAAGTAATGTCTCGATAAACAAGCCAGTTTTTGCATCGACACTGACTTTCTTTCTTAATAAGCCATAAAAGCCGAAGCTCATTGCTAACGCCATCGCAACAACAGGTACGGAGCCAAATACAATCAGTTGAACGAGTACGCCACAACCTGCCAATACAACCGCGAACCACTGTAATTTACGCAGTCTCTCTCCCAAAAATACCATCCCGAGTAAGACGTTGATCAGTGGATTAATGTAATAACCTAAGCTGGCGTCGAGCATATGATTCGAGTTTACCGCCCAAATGAAAATCAACCAATTGCCGCCAATTAACATGGAACTTGCGATCAGGTAAGCGATTTTCGTTTTGTCTTTCGCGATGTGGTAAGCCGAGCGCCAGTGACGGCCAAAATGGAGGAGTGCAGCAAGCAAAAAGAAAGACCATATCACTCGGTGGCTGAGAATTTCCAAAGGAGATACTTGTGCGATGGACTTAAAGTACATCGGCGCAATGCCCCACATGGTATACGCGCCAATCGCTAGCAAGATGCCTTGCCGCGCGCGTTGTTGTTCGTCTTCTGGTGTCATGAAGTGTCACCTAATTGTGTGTTTTATAGAGCAGAAAATCAGTATACGAGTCGTGATGCGAAACACCTAACAATTTGCGGTTTTATTCACCATGAAACCCCATTACAATGTGCCCTCACTTTGTGTGCCAGTGGTATGCATAAGCACCTCTTTTTTAAGACCCAATCTGAGACTTTTCATGACCTCGACCTTGTTAGCCGAACAATCTGATTCGCCTGTAACGCCTCAACGTGTGTTGGAGGATGTGTTTGGTTACCAAGAGTTCCGTGATGGTCAGCAATTAGTGATTGACGCCGCGATAGAAGGTCGCGACAGCTTAGTTATCCTGCCTACTGGTGGCGGTAAGTCGCTGTGTTATCAAATTCCTGCTTTGGTTCGCTCTGGTATTACTTTGGTGATTTCTCCGCTTATCTCGCTGATGAAAGACCAAGTGGACCAGCTTAAAGCCAACGGTGTAGCGGCTGAATGCATTAACTCGACCATGCCTCGCGAAGAGCTGCTCAGCGTGTATAACCGCATGCACACTGGTCATCTTAAGTTGGTGTACGTCTCGCCAGAACGCGTGTTGATGCGTGATTTCATTGAGCGCTTGGAAAACCTGCCGTTATCGATGATTGCTGTCGATGAAGCGCACTGTATTTCCCAGTGGGGACACGATTTTCGTCCAGAATACGCCGCGCTTGGTCAACTCAAGCAGCAGTTTTCCCATGTGCCATTTATGGCGCTGACGGCGACGGCGGATGACGCAACGCGTCGAGATATTCTTGAGCGTCTGCAACTGAATAATCCAGAGGTTTATCTAGGCAGCTTCGACCGTCCCAACATTCGCTACAACTTAGTTGAGAAGCACAAGCCGGTTTCGCAAATCGTTCGTTATCTTGAAACCCAAAAAGGTAATTGCGGCATCATCTATTGTGGTAGCCGTAAGAAAGTTGAGATGGTGACCGAGAAGCTGTGCAACAACCACATTCGTGCTGCTGGTTATCACGCAGGTATGGACGCCGATGAGCGCGCTTACGTTCAAGAAGCTTTCCAACGCGATGATATCCAAATCGTGGTGGCGACCGTGGCATTCGGTATGGGCATCAACAAACCAAACGTGCGCTTTGTGGTTCACTTTGATATCCCGCGCAATATCGAGTCCTACTATCAGGAAACGGGTCGTGCAGGGCGTGATGGTCTGCCTGCGGAAGCGATGATGTTGTATGACCCGGCGGACATCAGTTGGCTGCGTCGTATGTTGGATGAGAAAGACGATGGTCCACAGAAGCAGGTGGAAACCCACAAACTGAATGCGATGAGTGCCTTTGCTGAGGCGCAGACTTGTCGTCGTCAGGTGCTATTGAATTACTTTGGTGAGTATCGTGAGAAGCCATGTGGCAACTGCGATATTTGCTTAGATCCACCGAAGCACTTTGATGCCACGGAAGAAGCGCGTAAGGCGCTATCTTGTGTGTACCGTGTTAATCAGAGCTTTGGTATGGGTTACGTAGTGGAAGTGCTACGTGGCATGCAAAACATTCGTGTACGTGAAAACGGGCACGATAAGATTTCTACCTACGCGATAGGGCGCGACCATAGCCACGATTACTGGGTGAGTATCTTCCGTCAGTTAATCCACAAAGGGCTGTTGTTCCAAAACATTACACGCAATTCAACGCTACAACTTACCGAAGAAGCGCGTCCGCTGTTGCGTGGCGATGTGACTCTGGAGTTAGCGGTTCCACGTTTAGACACCGCAGCACGTGCGGCGAAGTCGGAAAAACTGACCAGTAAGAACTACGACAAGAAGCTGTTTGCTAAGTTACGCAAGCTGCGTAAATCGATTGCTGATGAAGATGGTTTGCCACCATACGTGGTCTTTAGTGACGCGACTCTGATTGATATGGCGGAGATCTTGCCAACGTCTTACGGCGAAATGCTGGCAGTGAGTGGCGTTGGTCAGCGCAAACTAGAGAAGTACGCCGACCCATTCCTCGATTTGATTCAAGAACACATTACTCACCACGGATAAGGAACCAAGATGCAAAAGGAATTTGGCTTAGCGGATTACATGGCACAAGAAGGGCGCTTAATCATTACCGCGCCGAGCTTTGACCTTGATAGCTTTCCTGCCTTAGGTGAGCGTTTAGTCGGCTTGCTTTCCGCTACTGTGGTGGAAAAGCAGTGGGATGCGGACATTCACTCTTGGCTGATTGACTTTGAAGGTTGCCGACTGTTTATGAAAGCAGAGCATTACAGCGAAGCGATTTGGTTTGAAGCGTTAGCGATTGAAGAGAGCAGGGAAGAGTTGGATTATCTTGCAGGATTGTTCCAGCGCGGCTTCTAAAAATAGAATTTTTCTTGAAAGGGTGTTTCACATGAAACACCCTTTTTTATGCTCAAACGTTTGCGTAAAACAGACGACTTGCGGCGAAAAGTGGTTAATGTATAATCGCCCACCGCTTCGCTCAGAATGAGCCAAGCCAGTTTATTTTTCATTTTACATTGTTGGTAAGAGCCACTCTATTCAGTGACTCGATTTGGGTTCCCTCACCCCCAAACCAAACTAAAAAGGTATCGCATGAGTAACTTTACCCCTGCGCAGCAGCGCAACGCCCTTATCTATCTGGTTCTATTCCACCTAGTCATTATTGCATCTAGCAATTACCTAGTTCAGCTACCGTTTACTATATTCGGTTTCCATACCACTTGGGGTGCATTCACTTTCCCATTTATCTTCTTAGCGACTGACTTAACCGTGCGTATTTTCGGTGCTCAGTTGGCGCGTAAGATTATCTTCTTAGTGATGTTGCCTGCTTTGGCAGTGTCTTACTTCTTATCGGTGGTGTTCTTCGAAGGTCAATTCCAAGGTTTTGGTCACCTAGGGGAATTTAACTTATTCGTTGCTCGTATCGCGATTGCTAGCTTCATGGCGTACCTACTTGGTCAGATCATGGATGTGCACGTGTTCAACCGCCTACGTCAAATGAAGCAATGGTGGGTGGCACCAACGTGTTCAACGCTTTTCGGTAATGCACTTGATACTATCGCTTTCTTCGCCATTGCGTTCTACCAAAGCCCAGATCCATTTATGGCGGAGCATTGGACGGAAATCGCGCTGGTGGATTACGGCTTCAAACTGATTATCAGTCTTGGTCTTTTCGTTCCTATGTATGGCGTACTACTGAATTACCTAATTAAGAAGCTGACTGCGGTGAACCCTGACTTTAAGGTGACGACAAGCGTTCAGTCTTAATATCAGTGGGAACCCCGAAAGCCGCTTGCTTAAATCAAGCGGCTTTTTTGTACCTGTTTACTTGGGTTTAGAGGGTTTTGTACAGCGTGGGGAGTAATTAGATCATGGGTGTCCAAAAGCTCCCTGAGCTGTACGAAGGTAAAAATGAGCAGTAAAAAAGGTCCCGAGTGAGACCTTTTTATCGAAGTTACGGAACGTAGAGGAAGCTAGTTGGTGAAATGGCTAACGGAGCATCTTCTCAATCAAAATGGCTTTTTGCGCATCGAAGGCGCCAAGTTGCAGGCCTTTCTCCCAACTGATGCTTTGATTGAACATCGCCAACATCAAACCGACACTGCGTTGATTGGCGTCCTGCCAGCAATCAGACTCGCTGTATTCTCCATCATTTATCGCGTTGCCATTAACGAGAATGGGCTCGAAACGCCATTTTTCGCCGACACGATAGTAGCCTTTGCTGGTTAAAGTCTGGTTGGATTGAATCGTTAGATTGTGCTCGATGCCCGGCTCACCTGTTAATTCAAATACAAATCTTAGCTGGTGGTCGCCACATTGCAGCTCAACGATCAGTTGGCCGTTTTCCTCAATCAGTGTTGACTGAGAGTAGTCTCCGAAGCAGTGCAGCAACCAAGAAATAGGGTGACTGGCTGTTTCAAGAAACCACTCTTTGAGTGTGAAGGTGCCCGGTAGGTTAACTTGGGTGATTAGATTGACCACACAAGGTTGGGTTTGCGAGGTGAGCCATTTCTCTATCGTCTTGGCGGTCTCTAGCTGAGCAAAGGCGTAATTAACCAATAGGTTGGAGTTCGGTTGCTGCCAGTGAGTGATGTCGGAATTCAATCCCACCAATGGCTTTTCACAAATCAGCTTGGTTGAACCTAACGTCTTTATGATCTCTGCATGAGTATGCGCAGGTGTCGCGATGGTCACGACATCGAGTTGTTTGAGTGCGCTGATGTTCGTTTCTGCCTTTAGGATTGCTTCCTCACTGCACGCTTGCTGAAGCGGTTCTATTTGGTTGGCGCATAACGTTGTGACCGATACACCATTGTTTCGATAGTGGGGAATGTGCGTGCGTCCCCAGTTGATTCCTATGATGCCAGCTTGTTTGATTTGCTCTGGCTTGTTGAAACGTTCACTCAATGGCGGCAAGGCAATTCGTTCATCTGTTAGACGTTGGTCATGGTGATAATCATTGCTTGGCAGCACTTGCCATGGCTTGTTGTAATGCTGCTTGAGTGCACAAACGAGTTCGTAGAAATTCCACTTATCCTTTAAGTTGCTATCAAAATGGTATAAACCTGCTTCGTTCCGCTCAATAAGCTGCAAAAAGGCGAGTGCAGTATCGTCCATATGAGAAGTCGCGGGATACCAAACTGTACTAGCGGTAATAACGCCGTTCTCTTCATATTGGCGGTCGAGATGCGCCAACATGTTATTGCCTTCTGCTTGGTGATGGAGCTGCCAACCAATTCGAGCAATCATCGCATCTGGATTTGCTTGCCAGATTGCATCTTCACAACGAACTTTGTATTTGCCGTATTCATCTTGGGTGTTTCTTTCTTCAAAGATGCCATAAGGCCCATTTTTTGTGGCATCAAATACCATTGCTGTACTGACAAAAAGATAAGGAATGTTGCGCTGTTTGCAGTGCTCACCAAGCCACGCTGCCCACGCTTCACTCCCCATCGCCATGTGGCACACCGCATCAATGTGGTGCCGTTGCCAAAATTGCTCACTTTGCTGTGGATCATCTGGTGGGATTTGGTGGTGATTCCATTCCAATACGTTCCAGCCACGGAGGTGGAACTGATGAGCAACTTTAGGGGCGAGGGTGCCAGTTAAGCCAGTCATTAAAACGGTTTTCATGATGGTGCATCTTGGTTGGCTAAATCGTGCTTATCAATAAAGCATGGCTGTTTTTCGATGTAGAGCGGAGAAGCTGAGATTTTTGCTGGGCAGCACGTTTTGTAGGGGAAGTAGAAGCAAAAAAGCCCAAGCGAACGCCTGGGCTTTAGTATTGTAAGGCAGTGATATTCGCTTATTTTGCTACGATATTTAATGGCCAGCCGATGTCTGTCTGACGGTTGGATTCAATTTCCAACTCAGCCGCAGTCAGTGGGTTTTTCTCTAGCCATTGCGCATCAATGTGTAACGTTAGATTGTCGCCTTCAACCGTTAGAGTCACATTTGGCTCTAGATCAGGATTGCGACGATGGCTGAGTAGAACCGCAAGACGCAACAGTCTCAATACTCGTTTGGCACTTGAGCCTGATAATGCATGCTGCTCAGGTAAAGAAGTGAGCTGTTCGCGATAGCGACGAGCCACTTCACCAATAAAGAACTTCTGCGCGCGCGTGTAACCAGGCAGATCCAAATTCTGCAGCAAGTAAGCACTATGCTCTCCGCCTTTTTTGAAATCGATAGTTAAACCAATTTCATGCAGTTTTGCGGCGGTCTCGAGTAATATCTTGCCCTGAGGCTCTGTAATCCACTCATCGCCCCCAGCTTGCTGTAAAAGCGTGTGTGCCAGAGTAGCGACTTGTTCGCCGTATTGGTGATCGAGCTGATAGCGATTTTGTACGCTAGCGATAGTGCGGGCACGAATGTCTTCTTGACGAAGCTCTTCAACCATCTCATACACTAAGCCTTCGCGTAGTGCGCCGCCAGCCAGTGTCATAGCATCGATTTCAAGCAATTCAAAAACGGCAATCAAAATAGAGAGGCCACTAGGGAACACTAATGCACGCTCAAGTGTTAAGCCTTCAATATCGAGCTCTTCTAAATGGTCGGCCAACATGGCTTGCTTCTGTAGACGCTTGAGTTTGGAGTGAGTGATTACTTCGTCCATGCCTTGCGCCAGCATTATCTCTTGCAATGCCTGAACAGTGCCTGATGCACCAACACACACATCCCAACCAATTTCTGTATAACGTTCTAAAATCGGCTGGATGGTCTGTTTCGCTCCTTCAATTGCCGCGTCAAAGTTACGAGCATTCAATTGGCGATCTTTAAAGAAGTTTTCAAGCCAAGTCACGCAGCCCATTTTTAAGCTGGTCAGTGCTTTGGCTTCGAAACCTTCCCCGATAATCAGTTCGGTACTTGCTCCACCGATATCGACTACAAGGCGACGACCACTACCGCCAGAGGTGTGAGCGACACCTTTATAGATAGTGGCAGCTTCTTCTTCACCAGTAATCACTTCGATAGGCTGGCCTAGAATTTGGTTAGCCTTTTCTAAAAACACATCTACATTGGTCGCGGTACGTAATGTTGCAGTACCGACGATGCGAATGTTTTGTTTAGGAATGTCCTGCAAGCGTTCCGCAAATAGACTTAAGCAGTCCCATCCTCGCTGCATAGCTTCCATACTAAGAGAATTATGTTCATCTAAGCCCGCTGCTAGACGAACTTTGCGCTTAATTTTAGCCATTGTTTGAACGCTGCCATCGATGTGACGCACAACGAGCATGTGAAAACTGTTCGACCCGAGGTCGATGGCGGCATATAGCGGTGATGATCCTGCTTGACTCATAAAACGAACTCAGTTTCCTATTACGATTGTTTTGGTGCCGATTGACGCGGTTGGCGTGGACGACGTCCCTGCGGCTTACGGTTACCAGAACCAGAGCGGGTACCGCCAGTATTCGTGCGGCGCTGTTGGTTGCGTGGTGCACGCATACGAATCGGAGCCGGTAGATCTTGAATCAGTGCCGACGAATCGTACTCTGAAACTGGGATTGTATGCTCAATGTATTCTTCGATTGCTGGTAGGTTAACCGCGTACTCTTCACAAGCAAAACTGATCGAATGACCGCTCGCACCAGCGCGACCAGTACGGCCAATACGGTGAACATAATCTTCACAGTCGTCAGGAAGGTCGTAGTTGAAAACGTGCGTTACCTGAGGAATATGCAAACCACGCGCTGCAACGTCAGTTGCAACTAAGATGTCGACATCACCTTTGGTGAATTGCTCAAGAATCTTCTCACGCTTCTTCTGCGGTACATCGCCAGTAAGAAGGCCTACACGGTGTCCATCGGCAGCCAAATGACCCCAAACCGATTCACACTTATGCTTGGTATTGGCAAAAATGATAGCGCGATCTGGCCACTCTTCTTCAATTAGTGTTTGAAGCAGCGCCATTTTGTCTTCATTCGAAGGATAGAAAAGCTCTTCCTGGATACGGTGGCCAGTTTTTTGTTCTGGTTCGACAACGACATGCTCAGGAGTATTCATGTGTTCGAATGCCAGTTCTTGAACGCGGTAAGACAGCGTTGCTGAGAACAGCATGTTCAAACGCTCTTTTGGCTCAGGCATACGACGGAACAAGAAGCGAATGTCTTTAATAAAGCCAAGATCGAACATGCGGTCGGCTTCGTCCAGAACAACAGCTTGAATGTTGTTGAGGTTAAATACGCGCTGTTTGTAGAAATCGATGATACGGCCTGTTGTTCCGATCAGAATATCTACGCCGTCTTGCAGTTTCGCAAGTTGCTTGTCGTAGCTTTCACCACCGTAAGCTAGAGCGGTTTTTAGACCTGTGCTTTCAGTTAATGATTCTGCATCATTGTAAATCTGAATAGCGAGCTCACGTGTAGGCGCCATAATAATTGCGCGTGGCTGTGTAGGCTTACGACCTTCATGTTCCGGAGTCGTCAGAAGGTGGTTGAACGTAGCAGTAAGAAACGCGAGCGTTTTACCAGTACCCGTTTGGGCCTGGCCTGCGATGTCTTGGCCGGTGAGCAGGACCGGCAACGCCAAGGCTTGGATAGGGGTACAAAATTCGAACCCTTTTTTGTCCAATCCTTCAATAACTTGGGGCTTTAAGCCCAAATCGGCGAACTTTTGCTCTGTGATATGCGTCTTTTTCATGGCTATAGAATATCAGCTAAAGCTTGCAATACGAAAGTAAATACATTCCAATAGGGCATCTAATTACTGGTTATCATCCAACCAGTTTCGAAAAACACATTGGAGTGGAAGATGAGTGATAAGATTTTGCAGCTAACTGATGACGGTTTTGAAAACGATGTAATCAACGCTGCAGGCCCGGTTCTAGTGGATTTTTGGGCAGAATGGTGTGGTCCTTGTAAAATGATCGCTCCTATTTTGGACGAAATCGCAGACGAGTACGAAGGCAAACTCACTATCGGTAAACTAAACATCGACCATAACGCAGGTACACCACCTAAGTTTGGTATTCGCGGCATTCCAACGCTATTACTATTTAAAGATGGTAACGTAGCGGCAACGAAAGTAGGTGCTCTGTCTAAAACTCAACTAAAAGAGTTCCTAGACGCAAACTTATAATCACCAAGTGATTACAGATAAAACCGTGCAAAGTTACAATGCACGGTTTTGTTTTTCTAACTCTGGACTAGAATACTAATTAGTGCTAACTTATCGCGCGTTAATTGAACAAATTTCTCTTCTTGGTCGATCCTGAGACCAAATCCATCTTAACTAGAAAACAGATCTTATTTTGACTAAACAAGAATCCACCACCATGAACCTTACCGAACTGAAGAACAGACCTGTGTCTGACCTTGTAAAACTGGGCGAAAGCTTAGGATTAGAGAACCTAGCTCGCTTAAGAAAACAAGACATCATCTTCGCGATTTTAAAAGCGCACGCTAAAGGCGGCGAAGACATCTTTGGCGATGGGGTTCTGGAAATTCTGCAAGACGGCTTTGGTTTCCTACGCAGTGCAGATAGTTCATACCTTGCGGGTCCGGACGATATCTACGTATCACCAAGTCAGATTCGTCGCTTTAACCTACGTACTGGTGACTCTATCGCTGGTAAAATTCGTCCACCAAAAGACGGTGAACGTTATTTTGCCCTTCTAAAAGTCAATACCGTTAACGACGATAAACCAGACAACGCCCGTAACAAGATCCTATTTGAAAACCTTACCCCTCTACATGCGAATGAGCGCATGGTGATGGAGCGTGGTAACGGTTCAACAGAAGACATTACAGCACGTGTTTTAGACTTGGCATCGCCAATCGGTAAAGGTCAACGTGGTCTGATTGTTGCTCCGCCTAAAGCGGGTAAAACAATGCTTCTGCAAAACATCGCGCAAAGCATCGCGTACAACCACCCAGAGTGTGAGTTGATGGTTCTTCTTATCGACGAACGTCCAGAAGAAGTAACCGAGATGCAACGCCTAGTTAAAGGTGAAGTGGTTGCGTCGACTTTCGATGAGCCAGCATCTCGTCACGTACAAGTAGCGGAAATGGTGATCGAGAAAGCAAAACGTCTTGTTGAACATAAGAAAGACGTGGTTATCTTGCTTGACTCTATCACTCGCCTAGCTCGTGCTTACAACACCGTAGTGCCTTCATCAGGTAAAGTACTAACAGGTGGTGTGGATGCAAACGCATTACATCGTCCTAAGCGTTTCTTCGGTGCTGCACGTAACGTAGAAGAAGGCGGCAGCCTAACTATCATTGCAACGGCACTAGTAGATACTGGTTCTAAAATGGATGAAGTTATCTACGAAGAGTTCAAGGGTACAGGTAACATGGAATTGCACTTGAACCGTAAGATTGCTGAGAAGCGTGTATTCCCTGCGATTGACTTTAACCGCTCAGGTACACGTCGTGAAGAGCTACTGACGAAGACTGACGAACTACAGAAGATGTGGATTCTGCGTAAGATCGTTCACCCAATGGGCGAAATCGACGCAATGGAGTTCCTAATCGATAAGCTAGCGATGACGAAGACCAACGATGAGTTCTTCGATGCGATGCGTCGTCAATAGTCTCAGATAAGTTATTCTGCGAAAAGCCACCGTATATCGGTGGCTTTTTTATTGCTTTCTCCCGATAGAAGTATCAGAATGAAGGAAATGTTATCGGGAGGTTAACATGCAACAAGGAATGTTGTCGTCATTACTCCTGAGCTTGTCACTTATCACTCTACCTGCGACATTATCTGCCAAGGAAATGCATGAGTCTGTAGTAGAACAGTGGCTTCAGGATACTCAAATACAGACTAAAGTCTCTGAACTGCTTGATTACGCTGTCAGAGATGAAGTCGACTCGCTTAAATTTGCCCTTGATCGACTTGCTTTGCCTCAACAAGAGGTGGTGCGCTTTCAATTGTTGGAAAAGCTTGAAAAGCAAGATGTGATTCTCACGCCTCGAATGGCTCTGTTTGTTGAGTCCCAGATCCGTATGACCCCGACTTATCAAGTGTTAGAGCGAGGTGATGGGTATGAATTTAGTGTACCCGCTTTTAACTTTCCCGTTATTGCGAGTCGCTTGATTAAGCGTTGGAAACAAGACCAAAGTACCTTGGACTTTGTCTTACAAGCTGAACGAAGAGAGCTTAACTTAAAGCAATGGCTTACAGGGCCATCTCAACAAGCTCAAGCGCGTGAAGCGCTTTTGATTCGAGAGTTAGACAGTTTATCACCCAACGCGCTTGCTGCATTAACGGCCCAGTTAACCAAAGCAAATGTGACCAGTTGGTTACCCTCGACGGCCGTGATAGTCAGGTTGGCACAAGTTAGTCAGGATGAGGAAGTGTACAACTTACTCTGGCGGATGAAAGCCGATTACAACAGCCAGTCCGAGCTTGAGCGTTTAGCTGCGGTTGGAGACGTTTTTTCCATTCAGCAATTGATGAATGCCACAGTTAACCCATCACTCAAGCCAGAAGCTATTAGTCTACTTACAAAATCTAACCCTCTATCTCCGCAAGTAAAGCAGTTTCTAGTTAGAAAAATGGCGTTATCAGAAGAAGCAACCATGGTTGCTCGAGAGCTTGCTCAACAAGGGCATCAAACCTGGTTGGAAGAGTTAGTATCTTCGAACCATCAGATAAAGACTCGGCAGATTGAACAAGTATTAAAGTAATCTGGCTCACATACCCACACAAAATAGGAGGATCTTAGCGTCCTCCTATTTGTTATACTGCGGACAGTTTAATCAGCCAGCATGAAGGCCTATGAGTTTTAAGGATTTACGCGAATTTATCGACCACCTAGAACAGAAAGGTCGACTTAAACGCATCACTCACCCTGTCGATCCCGCTTATGAAATGACAGAAATCAGCGACCGCACCTTGCGTGCTGGTGGACCTGCGCTGTTGTTTGAGAACCCAATCGGCTACGACGTACCTGTTTTGACTAACCTGTTTGGTACACCAGAGCGTGTCGCAATCGGTATGGGACGTGAAGATGTTAAAGAATTAAGAGAAGTCGGTAAGCTGCTGGCTTATTTAAAAGAACCTGAGCCACCAAAAGGCTTCAAAGACGCTTTAGAAAAACTGCCAGTGTTCAAACAAGTATTGAACATGCCGGCTAAGCGTTTACGTAAAGCACCATGCCAAGACATTGTTTGGCAAGGTGATGAAGTCGACTTGGATAAAATTCCGGTAATGAGCTGCTGGGCAGAAGATGTAGCGCCGCTGCTTACTTGGGGCTTAACCGTAACCAAAGGTCCAAATAAGAAACGTCAGAACCTAGGCATTTACCGTCAGCAGAAAATTGCCAAGAACAAAATCATCATGCGTTGGTTAGCCCATCGTGGTGGTGCGCTTGATCTGCGCGATTGGATGGAAACCAACCCAGGTAAACCTTTCCCAGTTTCGGTCGCGTTTGGTGCAGACCCAGCAACCATTCTTGGCGCAGTAACACCAGTGCCAGATACGCTATCGGAATACGCATTTGCAGGTTTGCTACGTGGAAGCAAAACGGAAGTCGTGAAGTCAGTCAGCAACGATTTGGAAGTGCCAGCGAGCGCGGAAATCGTGATGGAAGGCTATATCGACCCGAACGAGTTTGCTGATGAAGGTCCTTACGGTGACCACACTGGCTACTATAACGAAAAAGAAAAGCACCACGTATTTACTATTACGCACATTACTATGCGTAAAGACCCTATTTATCACAGCACCTACACAGGTCGTCCGCCAGATGAACCAGCTGTATTGGGTGTGGCATTAAACGAAGTGTTTGTGCCTATTCTGCAAAAGCAATTCCCAGAGATTGAAGACTTCTATCTTCCGCCAGAAGGTTGTTCGTACCGAATGGCCGTCGTCACCATGAAGAAGCAGTACCCAGGACATGCCAAGCGCGTAATGATGGGCGTGTGGTCTTTCTTACGTCAATTCATGTATACCAAGTTTGTTATTGTGTGCGATGAATCGGTAAACGCACGAGATTGGAATGATGTCGTGAAAGCCATGTCAGAGCATATGGATCCTGTACGTGATACCTTGATGATAGATAACACGCCAATCGACTCGCTCGACTTTGCTTCACCAGTGGTTGGGCTTGGCTCCAAAATGGGCTTGGATGCGACCATTAAATGGGATGCCGAGCTGGCGACGCGAACCGAGGTCACTGAGCGAGACAGCAAAGCGATTACCGAAGCAGAACTAAATGAGTTGAAACAGCAACGCCCTGAGATTGTTGACGTCTATCTTCCAGTTACAGCAAACAACCAATTTGCTGTCGTGACTATGAAGAAAGACCAAGCTGGTCAATCCCAAGAATTGATGGAACATCTATGGGGCTTCTTTGCTCAGTACACGGATAACAAATTCATCATTTTGTGCGACGATGACGTTAATGCACGAGATTGGAATGACATCATTTGGGCGGTGACAACTCGAATGGACCCAGATAGAGACACGATTCAAGTGCTTGGTAAGACTGAGAGTTCATCCAAATTAGGACTGGATGCGACCAACAAGTTCGAATCTGAAGTCACGCGCGAGTGGGGTACGCCTATCAAAAAAGATCCTAAACTTGTGGCTAAAGTCGATGAGATTTGGGACCAGTTAGGTATTCTATGAGTCATCAAGTCCACCTTCTACCAATGGACGTTACATTCCAAGTAAAAGAAGGGGAGACGGTGTTAGAAGCTGCGCTCAACAACAATATTCGCTTCCCACACCGTTGCCAAGTTGGCGCTTGCGCCATGTGCATGTGTAAAAAGCTAACGGGCGAGGTGAGCTATCACCTCGAACCGATGCTAACCGAAAAAGAGCAACAGCAAGGTTGGATATTCCCTTGCCAAGCCTATACAGAAAGTAATTTAGTGCTTACTTTTGACGAGTAAGCGAGAGGAACACCATGACCATCCAATGTAAAGTAAAGTCTATTCAGCCGTTAGCTTGTAATACTTACCAAATCCTTCTTCATCCAGAATCACCAGTGCCTTTTAAAGCGGGTCAGTACCTAATGGTGGTGATGGGTGAAAAAGACAAACGTCCTTTCTCTATCGCAAGCAGCCCTTGTCGTCATGAAGGTGAACTTGAACTGCACATCGGTGCGGCGGAACACAACGCTTATGCACAAGAAGTTGTCGAAGCAATGCAAGCGGCGCTTGAAACTGATGGTCAGATTGAAATTGATGCGCCACATGGCGATGCTTGGGTTCAAGAAGAAAGCGAACGCCCATTATTATTAATTGCTGGTGGTACAGGCTTCAGTTACGTTCGCTCGATTCTGGATCACTGCGTAGCGCAGAATAAAACCAATCCTATCTATTTATATTGGGGCGCGCGCGATAACTGCCAGCTTTATGCTAAAGACGAACTGGTCGAGATTGCCGACAAGTTTGCCAATGTTCATTTTGTGCCAGTAGTAGAAGAAGCTCCTGCAGACTGGCAAGGTAAAGTTGGTAACGTGCTACAAGCTGTAGCTGAAGATTTCGAAAGCTTAGAAAACTACGATATCTATATTGCAGGTCGTTTTGAAATGGCTGGCGCAGCACGTGAACAGTTCACTCAGAACAAGAAAGCGAAGAGCGAACGTATGTTCGCAGACGCGTACGCATTCATTTAAATACGGCTTTTAAGGCAGAAAAAGAGGGTTTTTTACCCTCTTTTTTGCTTTTTTGATGAAATAGTCATCGAACAGTCATTTTTTTCCATTTTTTTTCAAAAAAGGGTTGCGAACGGAACTGAGTTCCCTATAATGCGCATCCACCGACACGGCAGACGCGATAAGGCTTCAGCAGGGTCGGAGAGGTGAAAGCTTCTACGAAAAATAAAATTGAAAAAGTGTTTGACACTGTCAATTAAATCGCTAGAATGCACCTCCGCTTTGAGAAGAAAAACTTCTCGCAAAGCAAGCTCTTTAACAATATAGACCTATCAATCTGTGTGGGCACTCGTTGATGATAATCCAATTAGAAGCTTCGGCTTCAAATTAGGTTTCAATGAAACGAAGTGACCATTGAATCTTCGGATTCAGCACAGTCAATTCAAACATTACTTTATGTAATGTTCAGTATTCATTGAGCCGAACAAAATCTTAAATTGAAGAGTTTGATCATGGCTCAGATTGAACGCT
>NZ_JALNTL010000018.1:0-49365 GCF_023161825.1 Vibrio sp. 2CM40D | reverse complement strand
TCGCCGTTTAGTGCGCCTAGTGCAGAACCTTGGATAACTGGTAGGTCATCACCTGGGAAATCGTATTCAGATAGAAGCTCACGAACTTCCATTTCTACTAGTTCTAGTAGCTCTTCATCGTCAACCATGTCACATTTGTTCATGAATACGATGATGTATGGGATACCAACCTGACGGCCTAGTAGGATGTGCTCACGAGTTTGTGGCATTGGGCCATCTGTCGCAGCAACAACTAGGATACCACCGTCCATCTGTGCAGCACCAGTGATCATGTTTTTAACATAGTCAGCGTGTCCTGGACAGTCAACGTGTGCGTAGTGGCGTGATGGAGTGTCGTACTCAACGTGAGAAGTTGCGATTGTGATACCGCGCTCACGCTCTTCTGGAGCGTTATCGATAGATGCGAAGTCTTTAGCTACACCGCCGTAAACTTTAGCAAGAGTAGTACAGATAGCTGCAGTTAGAGTTGTTTTACCGTGGTCAACGTGGCCGATAGTACCAACGTTAACGTGCGGTTTCGTACGTTCAAATTTTTCTTTAGACACGATCGTGTTCCTTCCTAGTTATGATTCGTCGTGATCATTATTGATCGACGACGCGCCAGAAATTGTTATTTTATGCGCCAACGCCCGTTAGCGCAATATTTGGACGCCCTGATCTCGCAAAAAGTCGTAAACTTTTTGCAGTTCAATCGTCAATTAGTAACCACGCTCTGCAATAATTTTATCTGCGAAGTTTTTCGGCACTTCAGCGTACTCGTGAAACTCCATAGAGTAAGACGCACGGCCTTGAGTTGCAGAACGTAGATCAGTTGCGTAACCGAACATTTCGGATAGTGGTACTTGAGCACGGATGATCTTAAGACCAGCCACACCTTCGTCCATGCCTTCAATGATACCGCGACGACGGTTTAGGTCACCAACAACGTCACCCATCCAGTCTTCCGGAGTGGTTACTTCGACATTCATCATAGGTTCTAGAATCACAGGTTGTGCTTCTAGTGCACCTTTCTTGAATGCCATCGAGCCAGCGATCTTAAACGCCATCTCGCTTGAGTCTACATCGTGGTAAGAACCATCAAATAGTGTAGCTTTAATATCTAGTACAGGGTAACCCGCTAGAACACCACTATTCATTTGCTCTTCGATACCTTTCGATACCGAACTGATGTATTCCTTAGGAATCACACCGCCCACGATTTCGTCTACGAATACGAAACCTTCACCAGGCTCAGAAGGCTCAAGTTTGACCCAAACATGACCGTATTGACCACGACCACCTGATTGACGAACAAACTTGCCTTCAACTTCCGCTTTACCACGAATGGTTTCACGGTAAGCAACCTGAGGTTTACCAACGTTACAATCAACGCTGAATTCACGCTTCATACGATCAACGATAATGTCTAGGTGAAGTTCACCCATACCTGAGATCAGAGTCTGACCTGATTCGTCGTCCGTTTCCACGCGGAATGATGGATCTTCCGCTGCTAGTTTACCTAGCGCGATAGCCATTTTCTCTTGGTCTGCCTTAGAACGAGGCTCTACAGCAATCTGAATAACTGGTTCAGGGAACTCCATGCGCTCTAGAATCACTTTGTGGTTCTGATCACACAGTGTGTCACCTGTTGTTACGTCTTTCAGACCGATAGCAGCTGCAATATCACCAGCGCGAACTTCTTTCACTTCTTCACGCTTATTCGCATGCATCTGAACGATACGACCGAAACGCTCTTTCTTCTCTTTTACTGAGTTGTAAACAGCGTCACCCGAGTTTACAACACCGGAGTAAACACGCATGAAAGTTAGCGTGCCCACGAATGGGTCAGTCGCAATCTTAAACGCTAGCGCTGAGAAAGGTTCGTTGTCGTCAGCATGACGCTCAACTTCATTTTCTCTTTCGTCGACACCTTTAATTGCAGGTACGTCAACAGGCGATGGCAAGAACTCAACTACTGCATCCAGTACCGCTTGAACACCTTTGTTCTTAAACGCACTACCACAAGTAGCCAGTACGATTTCGTTATTTAGTGTGCGAGTACGTAGAGCTTGTTTGAGCTCAGCTTCAGTCAATTCACCTTCTTCAAGGTACTTGTCCATCAGCTCTTCGCTAGCTTCAGCAGCGGATTCAACCATGTGGTTGCGCCACTCTTCAGCAAGTTCAATCATGTCAGCTGGGATGTCTTCGTAAGTAAACGAAGTGCCTTGATCGGCATCATTCCAGTTGATCATTTTCATCTTGATAAGGTCGATGACACCTCTGAACTCATCTTCCGCACCAACGTTCAGCTGGATTGGAACAGGAGTCGCACCAAGACGATTCTTAATTTGGTTCACAACGCGTAGGAAGTCTGCGCCCGCACGGTCCATCTTGTTTACAAATACCAAACGTGGAACGTGGTATTTGTCTGCTTGACGCCATACAGTTTCAGACTGAGGTTCAACACCAGATGAGCCACAGAACACAACCACAGCACCATCAAGTACACGAAGAGAACGCTCTACTTCGATAGTAAAGTCAACGTGTCCAGGGGTATCAATGATGTTTACGCGATGCTCAGGGAACTGTGCTTCCATACCACGCCAGAATGTAGTAGTAGCAGCGGATGTGATAGTGATACCACGCTCCTGCTCCTGCTCCATCCAGTCCATGGTTGCTGCACCATCGTGAACTTCGCCGATTTTGTGAGAAAGGCCAGTGTAGAACAGAATACGCTCAGTTGTGGTTGTTTTTCCTGCATCTACGTGAGCACAGATACCGATATTACGGTATAGCTCAATAGGAGTTTTACGAGCCACGATTGTATCCTCTTACTAAGGTGTACCTTAGAGTATAGAAAAGTGCTGCGAGAGAACCTCGCAGCACAGAAGGTATTACCAACGGTAATGAGCGAACGCTTTGTTTGCGTCAGCCATGCGGTGAACGTCTTCACGTTTCTTAACCGCAGTACCTTTGTTCTCAGACGCGTCTAGCATTTCAGCAGCTAGGCGTTGAGCCATAGATTTTTCACCACGCTTGCGCGCAGCTTCAACCAACCAACGCATAGCAAGTGCGTTACGGCGAACCGGACGTACTTCTACAGGTACTTGGTAAGTTGAACCACCAACACGGCGAGATTTAACCTCTACCGCTGGGCGAACGTTTTCAAGAGCTTCTTCAAAAATAGCTAAGTGGTCTTTACCAGACTTTTCAGCCATAGCATCTAGTGCAGTGTAAACGATTTTCTCTGCAGTAGATTTTTTACCGTCAACCATTAGGATGTTAACGAATTTTGCCAGCAATTCAGATTTGAATTTTGGATCTGGAAGGATCTTACGCTGACCAATGACGCGACGACGTGGCATGGATTTATCTCCGTTGTCTTCTTCAGGTTTTATCCAAAACTTTTCAGTTTTTTCAAAAAATTAAAAATAATTTAGTGTTTGGCCTTACTTAACGGAATCCATTAAGACTTAGGACGCTTCACACCGTACTTAGAACGACCTTGTTTACGGTCATTTACGCCAGCACAGTCTAGTGCGCCGCGAACAGTGTGGTAACGCACACCTGGAAGGTCTTTAACACGACCACCACGGATTAGAACAACTGAGTGCTCTTGAAGGTTGTGACCTTCACCGCCGATGTACGATGTAACTTCGAAGCCGTTTGTCAGACGTACACGACAAACTTTACGAAGTGCTGAGTTAGGTTTTTTAGGTGTAGTAGTGTAAACACGAGTACATACACCACGTTTTTGTGGGCACGCTTCTAGTGCAGGCACGTTGCTTTTAACAACTTGCTTTGCACGTGGCTTACGTACCAAC
This sequence comes from Vibrio sp. 2CM40D, assembly GCF_023161825.1. Taxonomy (NCBI): domain Bacteria; kingdom Pseudomonadati; phylum Pseudomonadota; class Gammaproteobacteria; order Vibrionales; family Vibrionaceae; genus Vibrio; species Vibrio sp. 2CM40D. The sequence goes on along the minus strand of NZ_JALNTL010000018.1, from coordinate 45,562 downwards.
TGGTTAATAGTTGCCATTAACTAGCTCCTGATTTACTTGAAAGTAAGCTTTGTGAAAAATCTATCCCCAACTGCCAATGCAGTTAGGGACGCAAAATTCTATGCAGCAGTGAGAGGTGTGTCAAGAAATATACGGATCTTTTTTGTTCAATTAGAACAATTCATCCGTAAAGCTTTGTCGACAGCAAATCTTGTTCAATCCCAAGTTAGGGATTTATCCTGTTTTGCTGTTAGTTCAACGAAGCCTGAATAATTCACAATCGTCAGCGATGGACTGATACGATTTGCAATACCGCGAGCTTGTGCATCGCTCTCTAACACAAATACGCTGCGGTTTTTTAGGTGGGAAAATGCGTTATGTTGCGAGTTAGCAGCGTACACTGCATCTTCTATAAGTAAGATGTCATCCTGTTCACTGCATAAAGGCATAGCGTCTTCTAGAGCAGAGACTGTTTTTATGATGTGTAACATAACTTCCTCAAAAAGACAGTAGCTTGCCAGCGTGTTGTAACTTATCTTTGAGCTGTTCTGAGCTTAACGCTTGGGCTTCAATGACTAAATCCGCTTGCGCCAAACCTCGCTGGGTTAACGACTCTGAACACACAAAGACTTGTTCGATGTCGTATAAATCGAAAAGCTTTAACATCGGCGCGTAATCTTTACTCAAAATATTGTTGGGGTCTTGTCCGAGTAGAAGCTGGTATACCCCGTCACCCATGAAAATGACGCTGATATCTTCACAGTAAGCCGACGCGGCTAACAGTGCATCCACACCTTCACGACCAGCTGCACTGCCATGTGGCGCACTACGAAATAGATAAGTTAACTGACTCAAAACTGTACCACTCTGTCTTGGGTTAACATCGCTTCAGCTAGGCTACCTAAGCCTGCTTGTTCAAAACCATCGGCTAGATTGTTCTGAACCAAACCATGTTGATTCGCTTCTTCTTCACTTACAATCCCGCGACGCAAAGCGGCCGCGACACAAGTTTCTAGGCGAACACCATGCTCTTTAGCCAAAGACTGCCACGCCTTATTGAGATCAAATTCATCGTTGGCTGGCACACTCAAAGCAGTACCATTAGTCACACCATCTTGATAAAAGAAGACGCTCACTAGCTGATGGCCTTGCTCTATCAACGCTTTGGCGAACTGATAAGCACTGCGCGCTGACTGGCTGCCATAAACGGGACCATTCACCACTAACGTGTAAGTCAGTTTACTCACCTTTCATCATCCTCGGTTTTACGTTGACGAATGTACAAGTAAACGGTGTGTTTTGAAATATTAAGGCGATCCGCAACACGGTTGATGGCATCTTTAATATCGAAGATACCTTTGTCGTACAACTCCATCACGATCTGGCGATTTTTGGTGTTGTTAGACACGGATTTATCCGCATTGATCTCTTCGATGGTGCGTTCAACAGTTTGGTCCACCAGCTCTTCTACGTCACTAGCAAAGTTGACCGAGGAAGCCGCTTCTTTCGCTTCTTGCGTCGGCATGAAAGACTGAAGAACTTGCGAGAAAGGCGCATCCAAGTTGACGTTGATACACAACAAACCAATCACGCGATTTTCGCCATTACGAATGGCGACAGTAATCGACTTCATCAACACGCCACCTTTTGCACGGGTAAAGTACGAACGTGAGAAGTTGCGCTCCGAGCCTTCGATGTCTTTTAGCATCTTAAGCGCTAAATCAGTGATTGGTGAGCCGACTTGGCGCCCCGTATTTTCACCGTTAGCGATTTTAATTGCAGAGGTATTTAAGTCTTCTAGAGAGTGAAGAACGATTTCACAAAATGGACCTATCAGGCTGGCGATACCATCCACGACCGCCTCATAAGATCTTAAAATGATTTTGTCGTGCTCGGTAAACGGCATCACGTTAACGGATTCCATTTCGAGCAACATCTCCGCGTTTATTGTTTCTGTAGTTGTCATAAGCCTTCGAGCGAAAAATCAACAAATTGGTGTAAGTTTATCAGAAAATTTGAAAAGCAACCTAGCAAACTCACCAACTAGTGACCTAGAACAAAAAAGGCCCGTTAAACGGACCTTTTTCAATAACTTATCGCAGCTTATTGTTATTGCTCTGCGTTGTCGTTCTCAACTTTTAGCAGCTCAACTTCAAATACTAGCGTTGAGTTAGCAGGAATGCTTGGTGTGTCTTGGTCACCGTATGCTAGCTCTGGCGGGATAACGAATTTGAATTTAGAACCCACAGGCATTAGCTGAACACCCTCTGTCCAACCTGGGATTACACGGTTAAGTGGGAACGTTGCAGGTTCACCACGATCGTATGAGCTGTCGAACTGAGTACCGTCGATCAGAGTACCTTTGTAGTGTACTTGAACCGTATCAGTGTCTTTTGGCTTCTCACCTTCAGCTGGTGTCATTACTTGGTATAGAAGACCTGTATCTGTCTTCACTACGCCTTCTTGCTTCTCAAACTCAGCACGGAAATCATCGCCAGCTTTTTTCGCTTCAGCTGCTTTCTCAGCCGCTTGTGCTTGCATCTTTTCTGCAACACGCTTGTCTAGAGATTCTAGTGCTGCACGTGTTTCTTCTTCATTCAATTCAGCATTGCCTTTGAAGACGTCTTCGATACCTTTTAGTACCAAATCTTTGTTAAGATTAATGCCGATTTCGCTTGGCTTGTCGATGCTTGTGCTTAGGTAGTTAGCAAATGAAACACCGATTGCGTATGCCGCTTTGTCGTCGTCGGTTTTAAAGTGAACCGCTTTACCGGTTTCTGCTTGAACTTGTTCTGCTTGAGGTGCGGTTTCTGTTTTAGTTTCTTCTTTCTGACAACCTACCGCTAGCATAACTGTTGCAGCAAGTAGCGACACTTTTAAAACTGATTTCATTAAATTCTCCCAATAATGGCTCTGCCATTGGTTGTTGTGCACAAATCTTCTATGAGACGAGTGAAGACAATCGTTATACCAATATACTAGCTATATGTCTTAAGACACAAACCGGATTATTAGATGTGATGCAAAGAATTTTTCATTTATTCCTATATTTAATTGTCATCACCACGTTAAATGGTTGCTTTTTCGCCGAGCGTGAAGTGCAGCGTTGGCCGATAGAACCTCAAGGTGCGACGAGCTTCGCACTTAGCAGAGATGGACGGTTTGCTCTGCTCTATTCTCAACAACGTCATTTGATGTTGTGGGACCTAGAGCAAAATGAACAACTAGCCAACCTGGGTGAACTCGATGCCGATGCCAATGTGGTTTCCCATATCCGCATATCTGACAATGGTCGCTACGCAATTACAGCAAGCCAAATGAACTTCGCAGTTTGGGACCTAGGCTGGACGCAATCCGAAGGCCTTTGGTCTATTTCTGATGCGCTCATTCGCGACGTTGATATCACCAGTAATGGTGAACAAGTTCTGCTTGGGTTATCCAACGGTAAAGCAATTTATGTCAACTTAGTCACCGGGCGTCGCATGGAGTTCCTTGCGCATCGTGAAAAAGTCAATTCCGTGGCCATTTCTCCTAATGGGCGCTTCGCCCTAACCGGAGGTAATGACTATAAAGCGTATCTGTGGGATACCGAAACCGGACAAGTACTACGAACCTTCGAACATGAACAACGAATTGTTCGCGTGGCCCTGCAAAGAGATGGAAAATTAGCAATGACATCTGATGGCGGAAACCAAGCGATTGTTTGGAATTTAAAAACTGGACAAGAAGTCACACAGTTGAGCAGTTGGTCACGCCAATTAATTTTCTCTACCGCACGATTTTCTGACGACGGGACTCAACTAGTCACAGGAAGCCCTTCTGGCCGTGTGTCGATATGGGATACTCAAACCGGAAAACGAATGAGTGGATTTGAAGTGGAGCCCAAAAAAGACACTCGCCCTCCCCGTGCGGTCGTGTATGATGCAGCCTTTGATTCAAAACAACGCGTAATTACTGCTACTTCAGCAGGTATTGCCCAAGCTTGGCAGTTAGAGAACGGATCATGACAGAAAAAATCATTCAGCAATTGGAAGCACGCATTAATGACTTAGAATGTCAGCTTGCGTTCCAAGAACAGACTATTGAAGATCTGAACGGAGCTTTATCGCAGCAACAACTGCAAATTACCAAGATGCTCGATCAAATGAAATATGTGGTAGGTAAAGTAAAAAATATGGACTCGTCGAATTTAGCCGATCCGTCAGAAGAAACCCCACCACCGCATTATTAAAATGCAGGCTCAAATAGCATAAAGCCCAGAACATGTTCTGGGCTTTGTTGTATTAATTACTTAAGAAGGTACTCAAGAGGAAGCTATTCGTCGGCGTAGATTTTAACGCTCAGCTCGCCTTGCGTATTAATGCCTGCTCGGTACATGCCAGAACTGTTCATCGCAAAGTGCATCTCACCTTTAGCATCAATGGCAATCAAACCGCCCTCTCCGCCCATCTGTTTGAGATCACCTTGGATAATGTGTTCACAAGCCGTATGAATATCTTCTTGTAAGTAACGCATACGTGCTGCAACGTCTTCCGCAACACGTTTACGAATAAAGAACTCGCCGACACCCGTAGTGGAAACTGCCACGACGCCATTTTCGGCCACCGTACCACAACCAATAAGAGCCGAATCTCCGACTCGGTTGTATTTCTTATTCGTCACGCCACCCGTACTGGTGGCAGCGGCTAAGTTGCCTTGTTGATCTAACGCTACCGCACCAACCGTACCGTGCTTACGGTCATCTGGGTAACGAGATTCCGACAAAGCAAACAGTCCTTTCTCACGCATAGACAGCAACTGCTCATAACGGCGATCAGTAAAGAAGTAATCTTGCTCGGTATACTCATGGCCTTGCTCAAAAGCAAACTTCTCTGCGCCCTCACCCACCAACAGCACATGATTGCTGTTTCGCATCACGTCACGAGCGAGCTCAATTGGGTTTCTGATATGACGAACCCCAGCGACCGCGCCTGCTGCAAGGTTTCGCCCATCCATCACAGAAGCGTCCATTTCAACCATTTCGTTGTTGGTCAGCACTGAGCCTTTACCCGCATTAAAGTTAGGAGAGTCTTCCAATACTTTCACTGCCGCTACGACGGCATCTAAGGCTTCACCGCCCGTGTCTAGAATTTGATGTCCCGCTTTTACCGCAGCTTCTAAATCCGCCAAGATGGATTGTTGCAGCTCATCGCTCATCTGTTCACGCAAGATGGTGCCCGCACCACCATGAATGGCAATCGAGAAAGGTTTCGTCATCACTTTGTCCAACTGTTATTCCTTGTATGGTTGGCACTACACCTTAGATAAACAAAAAGCGCAAGTTGAAAACTCAACTTGCGCTTTTCAAAGCTTTGCTAGATAAGATTATCTAGTGAAGGAGCTTATGATTAGTGAGAACCACAGCTACCGCCGCCACAGCAGCCGCCTTCTTCTTCGTGATCGTGGTCATGATCGTGACCACCACAACAGCCACCACCTTGGTGGATGTGACCGTGTTCGATCTCTTCTGCTGTTGCTTCACGTGTAGACATAACTTCTACTTCGAAAGTTAGTGTTTGACCAGCTAACATATGGTTACCGTCAACAACCACTTCGTTGCCGTCAACTTCTGTTACTTCAACAGGGATTGGACCTTGGTCAGTGTCAGCTAGGAAGCGCATGCCCACTTCGATTTGCTCAACGCCTTGGAACACGTCCGCAGGAACGCGCTGTACTAGCGCATCGTTGTGCTCACCGTAAGCTTCTTCAGGAGCTACCGTTACTGAGAACTTGTCGCCAGCCACTTTACCTTCAAGTTCTTTTTCAAGACCTGTGATTAGGTTGTTGTGCCCGTGAAGGTAATCTAGAGGTGCTTCTGCTGTTGATTGATCAACAACGACACCGTCTTCCATCATTACTTTGTATGCAAGGCTTGCAACAACGTTCTTTTCAATTTTCATACTAACTCCAGGGAGATTAATTGACTTAACCTGAATGGGGTTAAGTACTGAGATATCTGGGTGTATTATGGGGATCAATTATCGAAGTTCAATTACTCCGGCTTAAAAATTCCGATCATTTCCTGATCTGAGTGTTTATTTTTCTCTACAGATTGTGGTTTACGCTGCTCTGTAAACTCACACTCGACACACTCAACTAATTCGATGTTATTTTCAATCCACCAGCGCAGGGTATCTTGCTGGCTGCAATTTGGGCAGCTAGCGCCGGCAATAAAACGTTTCTTGATTTTCACGCTATTTCCTTAGCTTGAGTCTTGGCTCAAGTACTACTTCCAATGATTAGGTGACTGATGGTCGCTCTCCATTTCACGACCAAATATTTCTTCTAGCTCTTTGCGGGCCTCTTTCGCTCTTTGAGCTAATTTCTTATCTTCATTGTGTTGAGGCAATAAGTCCTTAAGCATAGCATTATCTAACTTGCGAAAATGTGCTTCTGCCCGCTTTGCTTGATAAGGATGCATACCCAGTTCTACGAGCGCTTGGCGACCGAGATCTAGCGCCCCTAAAAATGTTTCACGAGAGTAATTCTCTACACCATGACTCATTAACTGGTAAGCCTCGACACGGCTTCTTGCTCGGGCTAACAACTTAAGTTTCGGGAAGTGCACGCGACAAATGTCCACGATGGCCATCACCTCATCAGGTGAATCAGTACAAATAATCAATGCTTCCGCTTTATCAGCGCCAGCAGCCCTCAATAGGTCAATTTGTGTAGCATCGCCATAAAACACTTTGTAACCATACTTACGTAATAGGTGGATTTGGCTGGCATCACTTTCTAATACTGTCACTTTGATTTTATTGGCATACATTAAACGTCCGACGATCTGACCGAAACGTCCAAAGCCTGCAATGATAACGCGTGGTCGGCGATCCACGACTTTCGTGGTCATGCCCTCTTCTTCTTGATTCAGGGTATGAGCAAACCACTTCTTTTGTCCCATCAGCAAAAGAGGAGTCGTCACCATGGATAGACTGACCACCACCAACAGAAACGCCACTTGCTCTTTGGACAAAATGCCCTCTTGGCTCGCCGCGGTAAATATGACAAAGGCAAACTCACCGCCTTGGCTCAAAATTGCAGCCATACGGCTTCTCGCTTTGGCTCCGACACGGGCAGCTCTCGCCAATGCATACAAAACCAAACCCTTAACCACGACCAAAGCCACCACCGCACCGAGAATCTCTAAAGGGTGTAATGCCAATAACCCCAAGTTTACCGCCATGCCCACCGCAATAAAGAATAACCCCAACAACAGACCTTTAAATGGCTCGATAGCGATTTCCAGCTCATGGCGATACTCACTCTCTGCCAGCAAAACGCCTGCTAAAAAAGTCCCCAATGCCATCGAAAGGCCAAGCTTTTGCATCACGACCGAAATGCCAAGCACGACTAAAAGTGCAGCAACGGTAAAGAGCTCACGAACGCCGCTCATCACGACAAAACGAAATAGCGGACGTAGTAAAAAGTGACCTCCAATCAACAGTGCTACCACACTGCCTAAAATAGTGAAGACATCCAACCAACTTCCACCACTATGCCCGCCTGCTAGCAAGGGCAACATCGCCAGCATCGGGATCACTGCAATATCTTGAAAGAGCAGCACCGCAAAACCAGATTGCCCCGTTTCGGTACCATTAAGCCCTTGCTCTTCAATGACTTTAAGCGCAATCGCCGTCGAGGACAGCGCCAACCCCATCCCGATCACCAAACTCACTTGCATGCTTACGCCAAACATACTGACGACACTACCAATCACGGCGGTCGTGACCACAACCTGCGCACCGCCTAAACCTAAAATCGGCCCTCGCATCTGCCACAATTTTTTAGGGTTTAATTCCAGCCCTATCAAAAACAGTAACAACACAACCCCAAGCTCGGCAAAATGCAAAATGGCATCAACGTCGCTAATTAAGCCAAGCCCCCATGGGCCAATCAACACACCAGCGAGTAAATAACCTAAAACCGAGCCAAGCCCAAGGCGCTGAGCAATCGGCACCGCAATAACCGCAGCCGAAAGAAAGACCACACTGCTTTGAAGAAACTCACTGGTGATCGCCATACTGACCTCCTCGATCTGCCGCTTGCCAGTTTTCAAGTGGGTTACTCAGCCATCCACGGTATAACTCGGCATGTTCGTAGCGTTCAATATCCGAAACATTTCTTGACCAATACAACACCAGAGGTTCAATCCAGTGCATTTGGCATAGGGCTGCCGTCAGTTCAAACGGTTGCAAGATTTGCTCAAGTGGGTATTTGTTGTACCCCTTCGCGCTGAAGGCTTCTTCTTTACCACCTGTTGTAATGACACTGCGCCAGTATTTTCCTTCTAGCGCCGCACCTCCGCCAAACGCAAAGCCTTTACCTAAAACTCGGTCTAGCCACTCTTTTAATAGGGCTGGACATGAATACATATAAAGTGGGTGGTGAAATACAATCACATCGTGAGCGAGCAACAACTCATGTTCGTAATTCACATCAATAAAGAAATCGGGGTAAACACCGTAAAGATCGTGCACAGTGACGTGATCAAGCGACTGAGCTTTTTTTATCATCACTTGATTGGCAATCGAGTTATGTGGCTCTGGATGAGCATAAATGACCAGAACTTTTGGGAGAATAGACGGTGCAACAGCCAAATGGTCGTCCTTGTGGTTATTTTTATCCGTTATCAAATTGTTATACTTTTTTGTACAGCATAATGCAATTAAAGCGAATCAATCGACTTTTCCGGCCAATACCCCTACTATTCACCGCTAGATATATACCCAAGTGGCTTTAAAAACGATTGAAACCACTTCGCTATGTAACCAAGCAACGCGCACTGCGCAAAGTGAATGAAAACTTTATGATTACCTTCTCTGATATTCAGTTACTGCGTGGCGGTAAACCTCTTTTAGACCAAGCTTCTGCGACTATTCACCCTGGCGATAAAGTCGGTCTTGTGGGCAAAAACGGCTGCGGTAAATCAACGCTGTTTGCCCTACTGAAAGATGAACTGTCAATTGATGCTGGCTCATTTAGCCAACCTCAACACTGGGAGTTGGCCTGGGTCGCACAGGAAACGCCTGCGCTAGAGCGCACTGCACTGGAATACGTCATTGATGGTGATCGCGAGTACCGCGCTCTCGAAAAGCAGTTAGCTGAAGCAGAAACACAAGACAACGGAACCCTAGTTGCCGAGATACACGGTAAAATTGAAACCATTGGTGGTTACAGCATTCGCGCTCGCGCGGCAGAACTGCTCGATGGTTTAGGGTTCAGCCAAGAGCAAATGAGTTGGAGTTTGACTCAATTCTCAGGTGGTTGGCGTATGCGCCTTAACTTAGCCCAGGCGCTATTGTGCCGTTCTGACTTATTGCTACTCGATGAGCCAACCAACCACTTGGACTTAGACGCAGTGATGTGGCTTGAACGTTGGCTACAAAACTACCCAGGCACACTGATCCTGATCTCGCACGACCGTGACTTCTTGGATCCGATCGTTGGTCGCATCATTCACATCGAGAATCAGCAGCTGAACGAATACACGGGTAACTACTCGTCATTCGAAAACCAACGTGCACAAAAAATGGTGTTACAACAAGCGATGTTTGAAAAGCAACAGAAGCAGATGTCGCACATGCAAAGCTACATCGACCGCTTCCGTTACAAAGCATCAAAAGCACGCCAAGCCCAAAGCCGTATCAAAGCTTTGGAGCGCATGGAAAAAGTACTGCCAGCTCAATTCGATAACCCATTTAGCTTTCAATTCCGTGAGCCAGCTGCGCTGCCAAACCCAATCATGATGATGGATGAAGTATCTGCAGGTTACGGTGACAACCTCATCTTAGAGAAGATCCGCTTGAACTTGGTTCCTGGCAGTCGTATTGGTCTACTCGGCCGTAATGGTGCGGGTAAATCGACCTTAATCAAGCTGCTCTCTGGTGAACTTAACGCGCAAGGTGGTGACCTAACTTACTCACAAGGCGTGAAAATTGGTTACTTCGCTCAGCACCAGTTAGAAACGCTTCATCCTGAAGAAACGCCGCTGCAACACATGATGCAAATCGCACCCGATCAAACCGAACAGCAGCTACGTGATTACCTAGGTAGCTTTGGCTTCCAAGGTGACAAAGCACTAGAAAAAGTTGCGCCGTTTTCTGGTGGCGAAAAAGCCCGTTTGGTGTTGGCTTTAATTGTGTGGCAAAAGCCAAACCTGTTGCTACTTGATGAACCGACCAACCACTTAGACTTGGACATGCGCCAAGCACTTACGATGGCACTGCAAACATTCGAAGGTGCGATGGTGATTGTTTCGCACGACCGCTATTTACTGCGCGCTACGACCGATGACTTGTATTTAGTGCATGATCGACAAGTTGCTCCGTTCGACGGTGATTTAAATGACTATTATAAATGGTTAACCGAACAACAAAGAGCGGAACGCAAAGAAGCGCAGGCTGCGCAGCCAAGCAAAGATACGGCCAACAGCGCAGCTGCGAAGAAAGAGCAAAAACGTCGCGATGCAGAGTTTCGAAAACAGACAGCGCCAATTCGCAAAACGCTGACACAACTAGAAAATAAAATGGATAAGTTAGGTGCTGCACTGGCCGAAGCTGAAGAACAATTGGCGGACAACTCACTGTATGCGGCCGAAAATAAAGCTAAACTTAACCAAGTGCTGGCACTTCAAGCTTCTAGTAAGGCTGAGCTCGAAGAAATTGAAATGGAATGGATGTCTGCTCAAGAAACGTTGGAGCAGATGGAGCTAGAGTTTAATCAATGAGTAATCAACACGCTGAATACACACTCACCCTAGAACACCTTTGGCAGTTTAGTCTGCAGTTTTATGGTGTGCGAGAAGTGAAAGAGGCGTGCTTATCATTGCAAAACAACTACCACGGTAACGTGAACCTACTCCTGCTGCTCAGATGGCTCGATGAGCAGCAACTCATTTTCCAAGAAAAAGACTGGCCCTTGGTGCAAGACTGTCTAGGTAGAAGCGAAACTTTACTTCACTCCTTTCGCGACCTTCGTCGCCACCTTAAGTCTCAAGTCAATGACGCTTTGTATCGTGAGACCTTGCAGTTTGAGCTGCAACTAGAAAAGCAGCAACAAGCGGATTTGGTGGACTGCATTAACTCACTTGCACTACTCAAAAATGATGGTGACCCACTGACGTTGAGATACTGTCGTCAACTCGGTGGGGAGCATTTGCAGCAAGCCTTTGCTATGCCGGTGCCAAACATTCAACCACCAAAACGCCCATAAATCTGTAGAATACCTATAATCTTTATAAAGGATTATATTAATAAGTTCTTCAACGGACACCGAAGGACCGCATAAGAGCAGTTAGGTATGACACAATTTTTCGCAGCCGCCGGGATCAAAAACCCGCATCTCCAAACGCTTTTGCCGCGTTTTATTCGCAAAAAAGCGTTGTTTACGCCGATTTGGCAAACCCTCGATACATCCGATGGCGACTTTCTCGATCTCGCGTGGAGCGAGGACCCAACCCAAGAGCCTGCACAAAAAAAGCCGATTTTTGTTTTATTTCATGGGTTAGAGGGGTGCTTCTATAGCCCTTATGCCAATGGGTTAATGAATGCATTTGCTCAATCTGGATGGCTGTCGGTGATGATGCATTTTCGTGGCTGCAGCGGTAAACCAAACAAAAAAGCACGAGCTTACCATTCGGGTGAAGTGACGGATGCTCGTTACTTCCTAGAGCACCTTGAACAACGTTTTCCTGATAATCCCAAAGTTGCAGTTGGTATTTCTCTTGGCGGTAACATGTTGGCGAATTATTTAGCCCAATATAAAGACCACCCTATTTTGAATGCAGCGACTATTATCTCTGCGCCTTTAGACCTAGCGGCGTGTGCGAACCGTATTGAACAAGGCTTTTCGAAAGTGTATCGCCGTTATCTGCTTTCTTCACTGAAACGTAACGCGTTACAAAAGCATCATCTATTGCACGGCGAGCTTGCGCTGTCCTACAACTCAATAAAACGTGTCACACGATTGTATGAATTCGATGATTTGATCACGGCACCACTGCACGGCTTTAAAGACGCACAAGATTATTACGACCAATGCTCTGGCTTAAGTAAACTACAGCAAATCACGCTACCGACACTGATCATTCACGCCAAAGACGATCCATTCATGACCGACGATGTGATCCCGAAATTTGTTCTGCCAGATAACATTGATTACCGTCTCTTTGAGCACGGTGGCCATGTTGGCTTCCTGACAGGAACGGCGTTAAAACCTAAGTTTTGGTTGGAGGAAGCGCTGCCTGCGTATTACGAAAGTATCGCCGCAGATTACCTTTCTGCTGTATCCAAGCAACGAACGCAGTAAACTAGCCGCTCATCATAAAAGTTAGAGGTATTTATGATCATTCCATGGCAAGACATTGCGCCGGAAACATTGGAAAACTTAATTCGTGAATTCGTCTTACGCGAAGGAACGGATTACGGAACCGTCGAGGTTTCTTTGCAAGACAAAATTGATCAAGTTAAAGCTCAATTGGAAAAAGGTGAAGCGGTTATCGTGTTCTCTGAGCTACACGAAACCGTCGATATTCAACATAAAACAAAATTTTAGACCCTTCACATTTTACCGTATCCCACTCGATGACAAGGTATTGTTACGTGCTATAGTGGGATATCGACCGTGCAGTAGTAACTCTACTGCACATTACAGGTAAGTAATTTTCGACAAGGTTTGTCATGTCAGCTAAACACCCAATTATTGCGGTTACTGGTTCGTCCGGTGCCGGCACGACCACTACATCTGAAGCCTTCCGTAAAATGTTCAATATGATGAACGTTAAACCCGCATGGGTTGAAGGCGATAGCTTCCATCGCTTTACTCGCCCAGAAATGGACATCGAAATTCGCAAAGCCCGCGAGCAAGGTCGACACATTAGCTACTTTGGCCCACAAGCTAATGACTTCCCGGGATTAGAAGAGTTTTTCCGTAAGTTCGGGCATGACGGCACTGGCAGCGTGCGCCGTTATCTGCACACGTTTGACGAAGCGGTTCCCTACAATCAAATGCCAGGCACGTTTACACCGTGGCAAGACTTACCCGAAAACAGCGACGTGCTGTTTTATGAAGGGTTACATGGTGGCGTGGTCGATGGCGATGTTAATGTTGCTCAACATGTGGATTTCTTAATTGGCATGGTGCCGATTGTGAACTTAGAGTGGATACAAAAATTCGTACGTGACACTCGCGATCGCGGCCATTCGCGTGAAGCGGTAATGGACTCAATCGTGCGATCCATGGACGATTACCTCAACTATATCACTCCGCAGTTTTCTCGTACTCACATCAACTTCCAGCGCGTACCGACCGTTGATACTTCCAACCCACTTAATGCAAAAGGCATCCCTAGTTTGGATGAGAGTTTTGTGGTGATTCGCCTACGCGGTATCAAGAATGTCGACTTCCCATATCTGCTGGCCATGATTGATGGCTCATTCATGTCACGCCACAACACGATTGTCGTACCCGGCGGTAAGATGAGCTTTGCAATGGAGCTCATAGTTCGGCCTATCCTACAACAGCTCATCGAAACAGGGAAAATTGGCTAAAAACCTGCCTGCGAAGATGTTTACTTTTCATACCGTGATCATGTGCACAGTTTTGCTTACAAAATCTCAATCATGGCACGATTAAAATCAAGAAATCGTTTTCGAAAAAGGATACTATTTCTTACCGAAACACAAGAGAGCTTGCAGCATATAAAAAGTGCTCTTATTCTAGTAGGCCTAATTCAGGCTTAGCTAAAATATGGATAGCGCAAGCGTACCCTGCAGAGGAAGTGAGATATTATGGTTCTAGGTAAACCTCAAACCGACCCAACATTAGAGTGGTTTCTTTCACACTGTCATATTCATAAGTACCCTTCAAAGAGCACGCTAATTCACGCGGGCGAAAAGGCAGAAACTTTGTACTACATCGTTAAAGGTTCTGTTGCGGTTCTTATCAAAGACGAAGAAGGTAAGGAGATGATCCTTTCTTACCTAAACCAAGGAGACTTTATTGGTGAACTTGGTCTATTCGAGGAAGACCAAGAGCGCACAGCTTGGGTTCGTGCTAAATCTCCTTGTGAAGTTGCTGAAATTTCTTTCAAGAAGTTCCGTCAGCTTATCCAAGTAAACCCAGACATCCTAATGCGTCTTTCTGCGCAGATGGCTCGTCGTCTTCAAGTAACTAGCCAAAAAGTGGGTGACCTGGCGTTCCTAGACGTAACTGGTCGTATCGCTCAGACGCTTCTGAACCTTGCAAAACAACCAGACGCAATGACTCACCCAGACGGCATGCAAATCAAGATCACTCGTCAAGAAATCGGTCAAATTGTTGGCTGTTCTCGTGAGACAGTAGGTCGTATTTTGAAGATGCTAGAAGAGCAGAACCTAATCTCTGCTCACGGTAAAACCATCGTGGTTTACGGTACTCGTTAATCTCAAACTAGAGTGACACGAACAAAATTATAAAAGCCACCAATGGCAACATTGGTGGCTTTTTATTTACTCATGACCAAATAAGATAGGGTGCAGCGAACACTAATGAGTAAGCTTAACAGGTTAACCCTAAAACTTAGCCATTCGTACTTTCAAAGATTTTGTCAGCTGAAGCGGCCACGAAACCTGGGTACAAATCACCATTTTCCATCGGATAGCGCTTAGCAAATTCATAAAACCCGCTAGGGATAATTTCAGTGCCTTCGCTAAAACGAACCGCTACTTTATCTGCCATGGTCGATGACTGCTCTAGCAACACCTCAGGAGTGCCCTTCACTTCACCACCATTTTCATTAATGGTAAACCCAGCGGTACGCAGATGATCGTTTACCTGCTTCACTTCTTCATATTCATTGAGTTGGTTAACGCTCACCGTGAAGTGGTTTGCTCCGTAACCATGCGCCGCAAGCCAAGATGCGTACTCACTTTCTTTAGCCAACGTTTGGTAATCAGCAAAGCTTAAATCCCACAAGCGTCCACCATGTAAGAATGCGCTATCGTTCAGCTTGTCAGCATCGACTTGTGCCACCAAATTTTTCACAATCTCTTGTAGCTCAGGCGAGCACTCTTCAACTTTTAGCTCACTAATAAATACTTTAGGTTGCTTCGGATCTGGGTGCTCATAGTGCTTAGCAACCAGCTTTTTGCTTTCGAAAACGTAATCACCACACGCCTTGTAACCAATAGCTACAAATGGCTTAGCTAGAGTTTCAATACCAAGAGGCGCGATATTGAAGGTACGTAAAGCTATATGATCATTAATCAGAGGCTCATCTTCTTGAAGCAGCTGATGCACTTTAGCCGCCGAAGGGCAAAGACGTTGAATGTAATCTTGCCATAGCGATTCAAATAACACATCGGGCGTCATAACGACTCCTTGTTACGAGATGTAGAGTTTAAAGGTAAGCGGAAGTTGGCTGCTCGTTCACAACAAAAGTTGTCCAGAATAATGAACGAGCAACCATCAACCTGTGACGGTAAATGCCAGTCAGTCAACACGCTTTTCCGAGTCTTTGCTCACTTTTCGTGTTCTGCCAACGATCACTACAACCCATACCTAAATGATGCGCCGGCAAGGTGAGCCGCAATGCATAGTTGCGACTCTATTATTAAAACTTATAGCACTACACCTGGACTCAATGTTGCAGGCAAGACAGTTTCTTGACCTTCCATTGATGCCATTGGGTACGCACAGTAATCTGCTGCGTAGTAAGCGCTTGGGCGCAAGTTACCCGACGCCCCCGGACCACCAAATGGCGCATCACCGCTTGCACCAGTAAGCTGGCGGTTACGGTTCACGATTCCTGCACGAATGTGGTCAACGAAGTATTCCCATTCTTGGTCGTCGGTTGAAACCAAACCAGCAGATAAGCCAAAGCGCGTATCGTTTGCTAGCGCCACGGCTTTGTCTAATCCTTCGTAGCGCACCACTTGCAGAAGTGGGCCGAAGTATTCTTCATCTGGTAACTCAGCAATGTTCGTTACATCAATGATACCAGGAGAAACAAACGCCGCCTCTCCTGCTTTCGCTTCAATCAAGCTTTCACCGCCAAGAGACTGTAGATTAGCTTGTGCATCAAGAATAAACTTGGCTGCCGCGACCGAAATTTGCGGTCCCATAAATGGCGCAGGTTCTGCAAATGGTTGGTCTACGCGAATATTGCGTGTCGCTTCAACGAGTTTGGTGATAAGCGCATCGCCTTTTTCACCCAATGGCACATACAAACGACGAGCACACGTACAACGCTGCCCAGCACTGATAAACGCTGACTGGATGATGGTGTAAACCGTGGCATCCAAATCACCATATTTATCAGAGATCACCATCGGGTTATTACCACCCATTTCTAGTGCGAGCATCTTGCCTGGTTGACCCGCAAATTGACGGTGTAATACATGCCCCGTATTCGCGCTACCCGTAAACAGTACGCCATCAATGCCTTTTGCGTCAGCTAGGGCGATACCAGTTTCTTTCGCGCCTTGAACAAGGTTAATCACGCCTTTCGGCAGACCGGCTTCTTCCCATAGCTTCATCGCCAATTCACCCGTCCATGGCGTTTGCTCAGACGGTTTGAAGACTACCGTGTTACCAGCCAGTAGCGCAGGCACAATGTGACCATTTGGTAGGTGGCCTGGGAAGTTGTAAGGACCAAACACCGCCATCACGCCCAATGGGCGGTGGCGCAATACGATTTGGTTGCCTGCTGCTTCACGGCTCGCCTCACCAGTGCGGTCATGATAAGCGCGAATCGAAATGGCAATTTTACCTGCCATGGCTGCTGCTTCAGTGCGCGTTTCCCAAATCGGCTTACCGGTTTCTTTGGCAATCACTTCGGCGATTTTTTCGCTGTTCTCTTTTACTTTCTCCGCAAAAGCCAACACGATTGCCTCACGCTCTGAAAATGGACGCTTTTTCCAGTCAATAAACGCTTCACGCGCTGCAGATACCGCCTGGTTCACCTGCTCTGCCGTTGCACCTTTGCCTTGCCAGATCACTTCTTGGTTGTACGGCGACAGAGACGTAAATGCTTCACCCTGACCTTGTACCCATTCACCTGCAATCCAATGTGTCATTGTTTCTATCCTTAAATTCTGTCGTCTGTTACTGCGGAAGAAGGCGAACGAAATCCCCTTCTTCAACCGAAAGTGCATCCGCAACGTCTGGTGCGATCATTACGCTTTGTGTTTCTGCGTCATACGCCGCTTTAGTGACTGTCGCACGGAAGTTCTCGAAAGATGAATTACACATCAAGAAGTCTTGTGTGCTGGAATGTCCAGAGATTTTGACTTGCGCGCGGAATGAATGACGTACCGACTCAATATTACGCAGATCACACTCAACCGTTGGGCCACCATCGAAGATGTCGACGTAGCCTCGGTTGGTAAAACCTTCACGCTCAAGCAGCTTCAGCGCTGGACGCGTGTTGTCATGTACTTGACCAATCACGGCTTGCGCTTCTGGGCTGAGCAGGTTGATGTAAATAGGCAGTTTCGGCATCAAGTCGGCGATAAAGCCTTTCTTGCCGATGCCTGTCAGGTAATCTGCAAGCGTGAAATCGATAGAGAAGAAATGCTCTTGAAGCCATTGCCAGAATGGTGAATTACCCTCGTCGTCTGAAACGCCACGCATCTCCGCAAAGATCGTTTCAGAGAAGCGCTCTGGGTGCTCTGCCATCATTAGGAAACGACACTTCGACATTAGACGACCATTCAGACCTTGGCGGAATTTCTCACGCAAGAACAAGGTACAAATTTCGCTGTTACCCGTGTAGTTATTACCAAAAGTAAGCAGTTTAACGACGTTGTTAACGCCAAGCTTTGGCGACGAGTGCACGACTTTACTAATGTGATATGAGTAAAATGGGACATCCCAGCCGATAGATGCTTCGATTCCGGTGGTACCCGCAACCTCACCCGTTTCAGAGTCAAAGCCAACCATCAGGTAGCCTTCATCGCCTGGTTCTGCCACATCTGGCTTACCAAAGCTGTACTCTGAATGTTTGATTCGATTGGTTAACAGTTCTTCGTTAACCGGTAGAGATGTAAATCCGTGACCAGACTCCACCGCACAAGTGTGCAGTGCGTCGTAATCCGACATCGCGATAGGGCGAACTACTAGCATCAATACTCCCTCCAGATGCAAGAAGATCCTAACTATATTGTAGGAACAATTCCCCCATCAGAGATCCTTGACGGGGGTGTCTGCGTTGACGTTTAAACTGATATCGCGCTTAAACTAAAGTCGCGATCGCTTTATCCAGTTTCGCCAAGCCTTCTTCAATTTCTTGTTGTGTGATAACGAGTGATGGTGTGAAACGTACGACATTGGCACCCGCAACCAATACCATGAGACCTTGTTTACCTGCAGCAACCAGCACGTCACGCGCACGGCCTTGCCATTCTTCATTTAGTGCAGCGCCAAGTAATAGGCCTTGACCGCGCACTTCTGAGAAGATGTTGTACTTCGCGTTGATCTTCTCTAGACCTTCACGGAACAATGCTTCGCGTTCTAGCACACCAGCCAACACCTCTGGCTTAGTAACTTCATTTACAACCGCTTCTGCAACCGCACACGCTAGTGGGTTACCGCCATATGTAGAACCGTGAGTGCCCACTTTCATGTGCTCTGCCAATTTTGCTGTCGTTAGCATTGCACCGATTGGGAAACCGCCACCAAGTGATTTCGCAGTACTTAGAATATCTGGCGTGATACCTAAACCTTGGTAAGCGTAGAAGTTACCTGTACGGCCATTACCAGTTTGCACTTCATCGAAGATCAGTAAGGCGTTGTGTTTGTCACACAGCTCGCGAACCGCTTGAGCGAACTCAGGCGTTGGTGGCACGATGCCGCCTTCACCTTGTAGTGGCTCCATCATGACCGCACAAGTACGATCAGACATGTGCGCTTGTAAAGCTTCGATATCGTTGTAAGGAAGGTGTGTCACGTCGCCTGGCTTAGGACCGAAACCGTCAGAGTATGCAGCTTGGCCACCAACCGTTACGGTAAAGAATGTACGACCGTGGAAACCTTGTTTGAATGCAATGATTTCAGACTTCTCAGTGCCATGAACGTCTGCTGCATAACGACGTGCCAGCTTCAAAGCGGCTTCGTTTGCTTCTGCGCCAGAGTTAGCAAAGAACACTCGCTCAGCAAAACTCACTTCTGTTAGCTTTTTCGCCAGACGAAGGGCTGGTTCGTTCGTCATAACGTTACTTAAGTGCCAAAGCTTGTTAGCTTGCTCTGTTAGTGCGTCTACCATTACTGGATGACAATGGCCAAGACAGCTCACTGCAATACCACCAGCAAAGTCGATGTATTCATTACCTTCCTGATCCCAAACACGTGAACCTTCACCTTTAACAGGGATCATTTCCATCGGGTTATAGCAAGGTACCATTACCTCATCGAATAAACCGCGCTCTACTTTAATTTCCGTTGTCATTGCACATTCCTTCTTGATACCGCATGCGTAGCAGATAAGCGAATTTAACCGGCTCTCTTTGCCAGCAAATAATGTTTTGCATTTAAGCTATTGCGGCATTGTATTTACATTTAATTAACCATTTCAATAGTGATTTATTCTTTTCGTTCTCGAAAGCAACTTCCATTAATCACTGCTTATGACTATTTATGCATCAAGAAAGTAAAATAGAGAAGTGATTTTTTATAAATGTTATGTAATACAGGGGATAGAAGGTTTAAAAAGACATGAATAGACAAAGAGACTCGAGAGAATCGCATAGTTTTGCAATCCGCTCACCTCAGCAAAAAGATGAATGATTTGTTAAGAAAAGTGATCGCGATCAGATCGCTTTGCGTGCTAAAAAGTTCGCAAGCAACTCGTGACCTTGCTCAGTTTTGATTGATTCTGGGTGGAACTGCACCGCATCAATTGGCAAGGCTTTATGTTGGTAACCCATTATTTCATCCATGCTTCCGTCCGGCAGTTCTGTCCATGCAGTCAGTTCAAACACGTCGGGTAAAGTACCGTTTTTCACCACAAGAGAGTGATAACGGGTTACCGTGAGTGGGTTATTCAGATTTTTAAACACACTGCGACCGTTGTGACGAATTGGTGAGGTCTTGCCGTGCATCACTTGTCGAGCACGTACCACTTCCCCTCCAAACACTTGTGCAATCGCCTGATGACCAAGACAAACTCCTAGGATCGGCAACTTACCAGCGAAGTGTTCTATCGCTTTCAGTGAAATACCTGCTTCGTTCGGCGTACATGGCCCTGGCGAGATCACCAAATGAGTTGGGTTGAGCGCCTCAATGCCTTGGATATCGATTTCATCGTTACGCACCACCTTTACGTCTGCACCAAGCTCGCAGAAGTATTGGTAAAGGTTGTAGGTAAAAGAGTCGTAGTTATCGATGATCAACAACATAAAGGGTCGGTTGCTCCAATCCGTTTTGGCAATGCTTACGTAGTGAATCGCCACGTTCGTGACAATCAAGGGCGGTATTTTGCTATACCAAGCAAGAAAGGCAAGTTTTTGCTGAATAAAAAGGCCAGCATAGGCTGGCCTTTGGTCTTTACAGCTATTTAGGAACTGTTTGTCAGAAAGTAAATTCGCTTAGCGGCGACGACGGAATAAGCCGAGACCTAGCAGCGCAAATAGCGCGCCAAAACCAAACGAACCACCATCTGAATCCTTCGACCCTTCTGTTCCAGTTTCAGTTTGCGTCATCGAAACATCACGAACAGAGCTAAACTTCACGATATTACCTGTCGAGTCAGTCACTTTCTCTTCTAACTGATAATTACCTTGCTCTGGCGTTTGTTCAAACTCAATATTCACGCTACGCGCATCAATATCAGCTTGAACTAAAGTTTGGCTAGCCGAGTAAGCTTTCGTATCGCTGCTTGCCGCAGCCGCTTGTGTGGATGGCGTTAAGTTCACCGTAACAATATCGCCCACAACCGCCGTTGGTGGTAAACGGACATCGACGGCTAAGTTGTCACCTGCTTTCGGTAAATCGATGTCATCATCTGGTAAATCAATCGCGATGATCACTGGATCGTGGTCAGAGGCAGAGAACGCATCTTTGTACTTCGGCATATCACCTGTGTACTTGCTGCTGTATTCGAACAAGTTACTCTCTAGTGAGTTGATGTGCCAATCTTCAATTGCTACCACTTTTTGCGCTAGGCTGCTGCTTGCCAATGCGTGGTCCAAATTACCCAGCTCGCCCGAATAGGTGTAAGAAAACGTATCAGCGCCGTGCAGCAACGTGTTTAAGTTGTGCAGACCGTAACCTTTTTCAATTTTGGTCTTCTCTACTTGAAGTTCACCATCACCAATGGTTGTGTAAGCAGCAGTATAAATGTCACGGCCGTATTTCTCTCTTGAGTAATCAGTCAGTGTCAGAAGTGGGTCTTCCATGCCATAAGCATTGAGGTCGCCCATGAGCAATACATCGCCTTTCACTTCTTTCAACGCTTCACCCACTGCGTGCGCAGCAGAAACGCGGAAGTTGTTACAGTTGCCTTGCAGATCCGCTGGCTCAGAATCTTCTACACCAGCAATCCACTCTTCAATACACTCAGAGCCTTTCGACTTAAAGTGGTTTACGACAATAGACAAATCTTCACCCGTCTCTTTCACCGTAAAGGTCTGAAGTAGACTGTGGCGTTGGTACTTATCGTAAGCAGGGTTACTTTCTGTGCCCTCTTTACGAGTAATTGTGTTTTCTGCAATGTGCTGCTCTGGCGTGATGATCACTTTTGCAGCGTCTTTTGGCGTTACTGCGTTAGCACGATATAAAATCGCCACCATGATCGCATCACTGCCAAAGTATTCGTCTTGGTATTTGTCTTGCTCTTCGATTTCGACATACGTGTAATGATCTTCAGCGTCATCAATCTCAGCATTTAGGGCATCAACTAAGTTTTGGATAGCACTGCCATCACCAAAGCCGTTGTTTTCCACTTCCATCAAACCAATAACGTCTGCGTCCATCTTGTTCATCGCCGCAACGATTTTCGCTTGCTGGATCAGGAATTCGTCTAGATTAGTCGCACCACGGTTTTGTCCGGTTGGGTTTTCATGACCACTGTCAGCCACGGAGTTGAAGTAGTTCAGTACGTTGAAGCTTGCAATACGCAAATCTGAGTCCGCAATCGCTGGGGCATCTTTACGAGCCACGTCGAAGCCTTCACCTGAAGTCACGAAGTTGGTGTTATTGACTTCATTCGTCGCAATCAGGCGGTATTCGTTGTAGCTGTAAGCCACGACACCCTGTAGACCTTCTACTCGAGAACCAAGGCGAATGTGCTGCTCTGAAGAGCCATCTTGGTCTGCATCTTTAGCAAAATCTGGGTAGTATGGGATTTGGCCGTTTGGTGCTTTGCCATCTGATTCTAGGTATACGCGGTTTGCTGCGTTGTCTTTTGCTAGCTCAACGGCTGCATCGCTCTCTGCCGCGTGTAATTGAGTCGGCTTTAACAATGGCGCTTCATGAGAGAGCATCATATTGTTACGACGTGAATCGTAGTCGTAAGAGAAGTTGCGAGTTACAAACAAGTCACTTGCCGAGGTCAACTCAACTTGCATCCCTTCATGACGCTCAAGCGCATCACGTAGTGTCTCACCTTCTTTGATAACAAGATCGGTAACTCGAGAGGTTTCAGAGGTGCCTGTTTTCACATAGCTGTTAGCATCAGAAGCAAGCTGAGTATTGCTGTAATACTCTTGAACTTTACCTTTCACACAAACAACGTCACCAGCTTTCAGCGCCGTGTCTGCCGCGTCAGTATGAATGAACAAGCCTTCTGAGGTCTTGTCGTTGTTGTCGCTTTCTAATGCTTGTAGGTAGAAACCTTTGGTTAGGCCAGTGGTAACAGCAGTCACGACACCCGTTACGAAATGATCTTCGTCAGTAATGTATGGGTAACCATCAATGAATGGAGACGTATCGCCTTCACCTTGAATATCTTGGATGGTAGTGAAGTTAGGTTGCTGACCGTCGACTTCACAAGCGAATGGTGCTGGTGGCTCAGTCGCATTTAGCTCACCAAGGCCGTCAATGTTGTCTTTCTCAAATGCCGTCCACTGAGATGCATCATAAGTAGCAGAAGGGGTTAGTGCATCACTGTTACGAACTAATGTGGTGTCTTTACCAAAATCTACGTCACCCATCACACCGATGATGTCGTGCACTTCACCATCTTTAAGCAGTGCGATCGGGTCGTCACCGTTAAAGTTCGCAACGCTTTTATCTGTGATATCCGAGACAGCTTTGATGGTATCGCTCGCGTCACCATGCGCCAGTACATACACTTGGTTAGCTTGTAGCGTCACTTGGCTAAGGTCGAATGTGCTACCCCAAGTACCACCACCGTTTGATGATTTCGCCAACTCGTAGCCAGTGAGTGTCACCGCAGTATCACCCGTATTAGCGATCTCTACCGCTTTATTATAAGCGCCGCCTTCTACGTATTGGGAAATAATAATCTCTGCGTTCGCGTTTGCACTAAGTGCACTGGCGATGGTTAATGCGAGTATTGAGGGTTTGATTAACGTGTCCATTGTCATACCTGATATTTATGTAAATGCAAACTTAGCTCTGGTTAGAGCCTGCCATTTGCGTCTACTATCAGGTTTATTTATGAAATAAATAAGAATGAGTAATTAAAGCCGTGAAATGAATCACATGTGAATATAAGAAAATATGCCAGAGCATCCCATTCAAACATTTTTTGTAATAAATACAGAGCGCTATTGATAAACAAGTCAGAATTTAGATTGATTACTCAGTTTACTTTTTCACTTCATGTTAAGGAGTAGAAAATACATCACTTGTTGAGTTGCTTATTAACCCAACCGTTCCTGTTACAAATAAAAAATATAATTAGTCACTAATTTAGAATGCTTTAATTTTCACTTGTATCACTGTTCAAGCCCAAGAATCTATTACTCGCTTCGTTCTCTCTTATACAGGCCCCTCATACTTCAAAGTTTTCATGATTTATTCAATAACTTTTCATTACTCACTAGCCAAAAACATACACAAAAGATATAACACCTGCGCGAGACAATAAGATCTCATTAGCTGTAAACCCAGGAACGACAAATGAAAACAATTCAACGCAGTGTGCTAGCTCTCTCCCTACTTGGCTTGATAGCGGGGTGTCAGTTGACCGCCAGTGAGCCACTTCAACCTACGGCGAATCAAGACATCATCGAATCAGCCAAAAATGAACTGGATGGTATTGAAGAGCTAGAAGTCAGTGACGAGGGTGTTATTACCTTTACTCAGCGTCTAAGAACGCCAGGAACCTACTGGATTCCAGCGAGAATTAAAGAACTCAGCTACGATATATCATGCGTACAGCTTAGTTACTTCATTGATAGAGGCATGGTTGTGAAGTCTGCCTTTCTAGGAGCTCGAGGACGCGTTGAATATTACGACATGGAACGCTGTATGAAAGACACACCATTTCAGTAATACAGGCATAAAAAAAGCTCCACCAAAGTGGAGCTTTTCGTATTCGTTCTTAGCAACTATGGGCGAGCTACAAAACCTACTGCTTCGTATGCTTTCTTAAGCGTTTCAGCCGCTCGTGCCGAGGCTTTCTCAGCGCCTTGCTGCATTACCTCGTCCATGTAAGCACGATCAGCGCGAATACGGTGATATTCTGCTTGAATTGGCTCAAGCATTGCTACAACTGCCTCACCAACATCTTTCTTAAATGGGCCATACATTTCTACGCCTTGGTACTTCGCTTCAATCTCTTCGAAGCTCATGCCTGTCGCCGCAGAGTACA
Organism: Vibrio sp. 2CM40D; assembly: GCF_023161825.1. Taxonomy (NCBI): domain Bacteria; kingdom Pseudomonadati; phylum Pseudomonadota; class Gammaproteobacteria; order Vibrionales; family Vibrionaceae; genus Vibrio; species Vibrio sp. 2CM40D. The sequence continues at coordinate 20,787 of NZ_JALNTL010000018.1, read as the reverse complement.
GACCCATTAGGTTAGCAATGCCCGCCTTGTTCTCGATATCATGACGGATACTTGGTGGCGTTTCGGTATCGGTTTGCGCTTTGTTGATCTTCTTAAGGATCGACTTAGGCTCTTCCAGCAGCGTGATAACGTTCTTACGGTTGTCATCAGATTTAGACATCTTCTTCGTTGCGTCTTGAAGGCTCATTACACGCGCATTTACTGTCGGAATGTAAGGCTCTGGAACTTGGAAGATTGGCTGCTCTGGCGAGTAAATATTGTTGAAACGCGTTGCGATATCACGCGCTAATTCTAGATGTTGCTTCTGGTCACTGCCTACAGGTACTTGGTGCGCACCGTAAAGCAAAATGTCAGCAGCCATCAACACCGGGTAGTCAAATAGACCGACGTTTACGTCATTCGCGTAACGTGCCGATTTGTCTTTAAACTGAGTCATACGGCTCAGCTCACCCATTTGAGTGTAACAGTTAAGAAGCCAACCTAATTGAGCATGCTCTGGTACATGTGACTGAACAAATAGCGTGCTCTTCTTCGGGTCAACACCAACTGCCAGACAAATTGCCAGTGCGTCTAGAGTTGCTTCATGCAGCGCTTTAGGGTCCTGACGAACCGTAATCGCGTGAAGGTCTACCACACAATATTGGCAATCATAATCGTCTTGCATCTGCTGCCATTGACGTAGAGCACCCAAGTAGTTACCGATACTTAGTTCACCTGAAGGTTGAACACCACTCAATACAATGGGTTTGCTCATTAGAATGATTCCTTTGACTTCTTAATCTAATTAAATGAAAAAAACCGTGCAGTAATAGGTGCACGGTTTACTCAGTGTACTCATTAACGAGTATTTTGGAAGCTCTTTTGTAGCCGTTATGCAGAAACCGCTACAACGTCCAATAATTCTGCCAAACTGTCAGCGACGAAATCTGGATTTGATGCTGAAATAGGTTCACCGTGGTTGTAACCATATGTCAGACCAAATGAGGCACAGCCTGCATTCTTTGCTGCGAGAATATCGTTTTTCGAGTCGCCAACCATCAGCATTTCACTTGGTTGGATTTGGTGCTTTTCCATCAACCAGTTCAATGCTACTGGGTTTGGTTTTTTCTCTGGGAATGCATCACCGCCAAGGACATCAACGAAGTATTTTGCGATGTCGTGCTTTTCCAAAACGTCAGGCACAAACTTTGAAGGTTTGTTGGTCACCAACGCCATAACAAAGCCCGCTTTGTGCAGCTCTGCTAGTGTCTCTTTTACCGTTGGGTAAAGATGACTTAGCTTGTGACCGCTTTGCTCGTAGTAATCATCAAACAATACACGCGCTTTAGCACGAAGCTCTTCACTCAGCTCTGGGTTGATGGTCAGGCTTTGGCTTAATGAGCGACCAATAAGCACGTCTGCGCCGTTACCCACGTAATCACGAACTTGTTCTTCTGAAACCGATGGAAAGCCAAGCGCCTGTACTGCTTGGTCTGCCGCGACAGCTAGATCTGGCACGCTATCAAGCAAAGTGCCATCTAGATCGAAGGCGATGAATTTAATGTCTTGTTGAGTCATAACTTCCCTGAGGATTTTTATTTATAAATCGGTGAAAACGACAAAGGATGGCACCCCATCCTTTGTTTTTATCATTATGTCTGATTCGGCAGTAACTGTTTGTTTCGTCGTTACTTTGCAGCAATACGCTGACGAACTGCCTCAAACAAACAGATGCCGGATGCCACAGATACGTTCAAGCTTGAAACGCTACCAGCCATTGGGATCTTAATCAAATCGTCGCAGGTTTCACGAGTCAGACGACGCATACCGTCACCTTCTGCCCCCATTACGATAGCAAGGGGTCCAGTCAGTTTTGCTTGGTAGATGTCGTGCGTTGCTTCGCCCGCCGTACCAACAAACCAGATACCTTGCTCTTGCAGTGTACGCATAGTACGAGCCAAGTTAGTCACTCGGATCAATGGCACGACTTCAGCTGCACCACAAGCCACTTTACTTACCGTCGCATTCATTGGCGCAGAACGATCTTTCGGTACGATGATCGCCGCAGCACCTGCCGCATCTGCGTTACGTAAACACGCACCAAGATTGTGTGGATCGGTCACGCCGTCTAACACTAATAGCAGTGGTGATTCGTGCTTTGCAAGGATGTCATCTATATCGTTCTCATTCAGCTGCTTCGCTGGTTTCACACGAGCGATGATGCCTTGGTGATTTGCACCGCGCGCTTTGTCATCCAAGGTTTTACGTGTCATCTGCTGAATAGAAACACCACAAACCTGAAGATCATTTAGGATTGGCATTAGGCGATCATCTTGACGACCTTTTAAAACGTACGCCTCGATAAAACGCTCTGGTTCGCGCTCCAATACCGCCTTCACTGCGTGAATGCCGTAGATAAATTCGTTACTCATTGTTTAACCTGTTGTTCTGGTCGTATTGCCTGCGCCAACCGAGTTTGAACTAAGTTGGCGCTTCAACCTACTGCGCTTCTTTTTTAGTGCGCTTGGTTTTCTTCGGCTTACTGTGCGGCTTCTTTTTACGTGCTTTTTTCACTTTAGGCTTCTCGTTGCCTTCGGCGTCACCACGTTTTGGGCCATTACGCTTACTCGTTGCACCCGTTTCTTCTGGGCGTTTAGTTGGCTCTATCGCAGGAACTGCACGAGCCGCGCCACCTTCTTTCGATGAAGAGCGAGTCGCAGCGCGTTTTTTATCTTTCGCTTTGCGTTTTGCTTCCGCTGCGCGTTTCTTCGCAGTCTTACCTTCGCCGCGTAGCTTACGACTTGTTTCGACCAATTCAAAGTCAATTTGCTTATCATCGAGGTTAACAGCCAGTACTTTTACTTTTACTGCATCACCTAAGCGGTAGATGTTACCGAAACTTTCACCAATAAGTCGTTGACCAATCGGGTCAAATTGATAGTAGTCGTTCGCAAGGGTAGAAATATGTACCAAACCATCGATGTGCAAATCCGTTAAACGTACAAAGAAGCCAAAGCTAGTGACATTAGCAATAACACCGTCTAGTTCGTCACCGACGTGGTCTTGCATATATTCACACTTCAGCCAATCCGCAACATCACGTGTTGCATCATCAGCACGGCGCTCTGTCATCGAACATTGTTCGCCGTAAAAATCCATGTCGTCAAACGAGTAATGATAGCCACCTGTTGGTGTCCAGCGATCTTGATTACGACCTTCTTCTTTAGCAATCAGATACTTGATTGCACGGTGAAGTAACAAGTCAGGGTAACGACGAATTGGCGACGTAAAGTGCGCATAGCGTTTCAATGCCAACCCAAAGTGCCCCGCGTTATCTGCGTTGTATACCGCTTGCTTCATTGAGCGTAGCAGCATGGTCTGAATCAACTCTTGATCTTGACGCCCGGAGATTTGACGTGCGAGATCAGCATAGTCCGTTGGTGAAGGCTCTAAACCACCTTTTAGCTCAAGACCAAGTTCACTTAAGAAGTCACGGAAACCTTGCAGGCGTAATTCACCTGGAGATTCGTGGATACGATAAAGCGCGGGCTCTTTCGCTTTTTCTACCAGCGATGCCGAAGCAATGTTGGCTAAAATCATACATTCTTCGATGATCTTATGCGCGTCATTACGAATTACTGGCTCAATGCTTTCGATTTTACGTTCCGCATTGAAAATAAATTTGGTTTCAACGGTTTCAAATTCGATTGCACCGCGTTGATCTCGTGCTTCTTTCAGCACTTTGTACATCTTGTGCAACTCTTCTAGATGAGAAACAAGCGGCTGGTAGCGCTCACGTAGTTCTTCATCCCCTTCTAGAATCGCGCTCACTTTGCTATATGTGAGACGAGCGTGCGAGTTCATCACCGCCTCGTAATGCTTGTAACCAGACAGCTTACCTGTATCGGAAATGGTCATTTCGCACACCATACACAAGCGATCTACTTGCGGGTTGAGCGAACATAGGCCGTTCGATAGTACTTCTGGCAACATCGGCACAACTTGCGACGGGAAATATACTGAGTTACCACGATTTATCGCTTCTTTGTCCAACGCAGAGTCAGGACGAACGTAGTAACTGACGTCAGCAATCGCTACCCATAAACGCCAACCACCTTCTTTGTTCTTTTCACAGTAAACGGCATCATCAAAGTCTCGTGCGTCTTCGCCGTCAATGGTCACTAGTGGCAAATCACGTAGATCCACACGACCAACTTTGGCTTCTTCTGGTACTTCTTCGCCCAAGTTTTCGATTTGTTTATCGACGGCTTCTGGCCACTCGTGAGGAATTTGGTGTGTACGAATCGCAATTTGTGTTTCCATACCTGGTGCCATGTTTTCACCAAGGACTTCAACCACTTTACCCATCATGCCGCGTGAGCGTGAGCCACGATCAGTAATTTCAATTACGACTACGTTACCCATGCGTGCACCCGCTTTGTGCTCATTTGGGATCAGGATATCTTGGCTGATACGCGAGTCATCTGGGACAACGTAGGAGTATCCATATTCAAGGAAGAAACGACCGACGATTTGATCATTACGCTCCTCTAGCACACGCACCAAACGTCCTTCACGGCGGCCGCGCTTGCTGTTGTCTGTAGGTTGCACTAAGACAAAATCACCGTGGATGATGTTCTTCATCTGATGGTGCGGTAACAGAATATCATCATCCTTGCCGACGCTGCCTTCTGGACGTACCCAACCATGGCCATCACGATGACCAATCACGTAACCTTTCACCATTTCAAGTTTTTCAGGCAATGCATAGCACTGACGGCGGGTAAACACCAGTTGGCCATCTCGCTCCATCGCACGTAGCCGACGACGCAACCCTTCGTATTGCTCTTCGCCCTCAAGCTTTAGTGCCTCAAACAAGTCGTTACGATTCATTGGAACGCCCGCTTGCTCTAGAAACTCGATGATAAACTCTCGGCTTGGAATTGGATTTTCGTAATTTTTGGATTCACGATCTGCAAAAGGATCGTTTGGAATATTGTCTGACATAGGCACGCCTATCTAGCAAGGAAGGTATATGGCTAGTATATCTGAGTCTCTCGATAAGCTACAGAATTGCTTTGAAAAAAGAATGATCGAGATCGACTCTAGGCATGCAAATGAGTTAAGGACGAGCCAGCAAGATCAAAAGTTCAGAATTGTCACTGAGCAAGGATTCAATCGTGCAGTTATCCAACTCCGCCAGAAAGGCACTTTTTGCTTTCGCCAATTTATCTTTGAGGCGGCAAGCAGGGGTAATATGGCAAAAATCCACACCACAGTTGACTAAATCTAACGGCTCTAAATCGCGCACAACACCACCGACTGTGATTTCAGATGCTGGCTTCATCAGCCGGATACCACCGTTTTTTCCGCGCACGGTATGGACATAACCCAACTGTCCTAACCGATTGATAACTTTAACCATATGGTTGCGCGACACACCAAATAAATCCGTCACTTCGGTAATGCTGGTTAACTCATCTTCCGGCAACGAAGCCAAGAAAATTAAGGTTCTCAACGCATAATCAGTGAAACTAGTTAACTGCATATTCTCTCCCAAAGTGCGACTCAATAACCCGCTGGTGATGCTAAAACCCCAAACTTGAGCTATCGATAAAAGTGTAAATCTTTTCTTGATCGAAAGATACATTTGAGATACAACTTTAAACATGCATTATAAATACAACTTAAAGTAGGAAGCCCTTATGCTCAGCAATCAAACTATCGAGATCGTCAAAGCGACCGCACCACTCATCGCCGAAACAGGACCAAAACTGACCGCGCACTTTTACGAGCGTATGTTTACTCATAACCCTGAGTTGAAAGATATTTTTAACATGAGTAACCAGCGTAACGGCGATCAGCGTGAAGCATTATTCAACGCTATCTGTGCCTATGCTGCCAATATTGAAAATTTGCCAGCTCTGCTTGGCGCAGTAGAGAAAATTGCGCATAAGCACACGAGCTTTTTGATCACAGAAGATCAGTACCAAATCGTTGGTAAGCATTTACTTGCGACAATCGATGAGCTTTTTAATCCAGGTCAAGAGGTGTTGGATGCTTGGGCTGAGGCTTACGGCGTACTTGCGAATGTATTTATTCAGCGCGAAGAACAAATTTACCAACAAAATGAAGCTTTGGAAGGCGGCTGGCGCGGTCTACGCGAATTTGAATTAGTCGATAAAAAGATTGAGAGCGAACACATTTGCAGCTTTGTGCTAAAGCCAACCGATGGTCAAAAAGTGGCGCCGTATAAACCGGGACAATACCTTGGCATCTACATCAACAGTGACCAGTTAGAAAACCAAGAAATTCGCCAATATAGCCTGTCTTCTGCGGTCCAAGAGAACACCTACCGTATCTCAGTAAAACGTGAAGAAGGCGGAAAAGTGTCGAACTACCTGCACGATAGCCTGAACATTGGCGAAAAAGTGCAGCTTGCAGCCCCTGCCGGTGATTTCTTTATGGATGCCGAACCACAAACACCCGTTGTTCTAATTTCTGCTGGTGTGGGACTTACTCCAACGCTGTCAATGCTAGAAAGTCTCTCAGCACATCAAGCACCTGTAACTTGGGTTCATGCAACCGAAAATGGCCAACAGCATGCTTTCAAGCAACACGTAAACCAACTCGTTGCAGAAAAAGAAAATATGAACGCGCTCGTTTGGTATAACCAACCAACGGCAGAAGACAAGCTAGGTGAAGACTTCCACTTCACGGGCTTTGTCAATCTGTATGAAATTGAAGCTGCATTAAAGCAAGATAACGTGCAGGTGTACTTCTGTGGTCCTGTAGGATTTATGCAGCACGTAGCGAAACAGCTATTAGAACTTGGCGTACCAGAAGAGCAATTCCATTACGAATGCTTCGGTCCACACAAAGTGGTTTAAGCGCTACCAACTATCGGGAAAACAACAAAGCCCACGTGACGTGGGCTTTGTTGTATGAAGTTGTTTGCAATATTGAAGCGTTACCAAAAGGTGTCTCGCCGTTTAGCTCGAGCAATAACGTTTTGTGGCATGCGCTGTTCAAGGCCGTTTCTCAATACAGTTATGCGCTTATGCTGCCGCTTATCTGCTGTGACAGAGTTATATAACCAACGATACGCATCTTCGTAATCGAGTGGACTGCCATAATCACGTAAAAGCAACTCGGCCAGATGAATACGCGCGTTTAGGTTTCCCATTGACGCTGCTTCTCGCAAATATGGAATTGCACGTTCTTTATCTTGCTGTACTAAAGTGCCACGCGAATAGTATCGGCCAATCTGCTCTAGTGCAGCTGGTAACCCCTGATGCGCTGCATTTTCGATGTAATAAAGACCCAGTTCGACATCTTGCTCGACACACACACCCCAAGCCAACATATCTCCGTACAGAAATTCATAAGCGGGTAAGTTAATTCGAATCGCACGAGCTATGATATCCTCCACCAGCTGGCAGTTATCAGCGCGCACACGTTGTAAGTGCTTATTTTGCTCAATAAGCTTTATCAGCTCTGCTTCGGTATAGATCGGAACTGGTGCCCCCACATCAGCAACATTAGCTTTCACTGTGGTAGCAACCAAGGTCAACAACAGTGAAGCAGCCACTGTTCGTAACTTCATAAACGTACCCTTAAGGTATCTAAGAAACCAAAGATCGGTGAAGGATCTCCTCTGCTTGATAACCTTATCGGCAAAAAACAGCTAAGCTTTAGACAATTTTTGCCTCTGATTTAGGCTCAGCGGCAAAAGCTTGCCATATGAGAGTCACGCTGTTTTTGTTCAGATACAAAAAAGCCGACCATAAGGTCGGCTTTTGCAATCTTTAACGGCTATCAATTAAGCTTCGAATGGGTGAACTTTGATGATAGTTTCGTTACGGTCAGGACCTGTAGAGATGATGTCTACTGGAACGCCAGTTAGCTCTTCAATACGCTTGATGTAGTCAAGAGCGGCTTGTGGTAGAGCATCTAGTGACTTAGCACCAAATGTGTTCTCAGACCAACCAGGCATTGTTTCGTAGATTGGCGTTGCTTTTTCGAATGCTTCAGCAGCCATCGGAGAAACTTCTAGCACGGAGCCATCTTCCATCTTGTAACCAGTACAGATTTTTAGCTCTTCTAGACCATCTAGTACGTCTAGTTTAGTTAGACAGAAACCAGATACAGAGTTGATTTGGATTGCACGACGCATAGCAACAGCATCGAACCAACCTGTACGACGTAGACGACCAGTTGTCGCACCGAACTCGTGACCAACTTCACCTAAGTGCTTACCAATTGGATCTTGCTTATCTAAACCGTCGTATAGTTCAGTCGGGAATGGACCAGCACCAACGCGAGTACAGTACGCTTTCGCGATACCCAAGATGTAACCGATGTGACGAGGACCAAAACCAGAACCTGCAGCAACACCACCAGCAGTCGTGTTAGAAGACGTTACGTACGGGTAAGTACCGTGGTCGATATCAAGTAGTGTACCTTGTGCACCTTCGAACATGATCTTGTCGCCGCGCTTACGTGCTGCGTCTAGTTCGTCAGTTACGTCGATAACCATTGACGTTAGTAGTTCAGCGTAGCCTTTAGCTTGCTCAAGTACTTCTTCGTAGCTTACTGGCTCCGCTTTGTAGAAGTTAACTAGTTGGAAGTTATGGAACTCCATGACTTCTTTTAGCTTCTCTGCGAAAGTCGCCATATCGAATAGGTCGCCAACGCGTAGACCACGACGAGCAACTTTATCTTCGTATGCTGGACCGATACCACGACCAGTAGTACCGATAGCTTTTTTACCGCGAGCGATTTCGCGAGCTTGGTCCATTGCAACGTGGTAAGGAAGAATTAGCGGACATGCTTCAGAAATGAAAAGACGCTCGCGTACTGGAATACCGCGCTCTTCAAGAGGCTTCATTTCTTTAAGTAGAGCTTCAGGTGATAGTACAACACCGTTACCGATAACACATTTTACGTTATCGCGAAGGATACCTGATGGAATTAAGTGAAGAACGGTTTTTTCACCGTCAATTACGAGAGTGTGACCTGCGTTGTGACCGCCTTGGTAGCGTACCACGTATTTTGCATCTTCAGTTAAAAGGTCTACGATTTTACCTTTACCTTCGTCACCCCATTGGGTGCCTAGAACGACTACGTTATTTCCCATCTTTCCAAGTCTGATTGCTAGTTAAAAATGGATTCTAGCACCGAATCACGCTTCTTGCAGTCATTTTTTGTTCACAGAGTTGCTACCAGAATGTCATCTTGCCGCTTTGTTCATTTTGAAATCAGCATATCACTGATAGTATTTAGCTTTCTCTATTCGACTGGAAAGCGCTATGTCTGAATCCATATGGTTGGCGATTGGGCTCGTCTTGATCGTGGAAAGCATTGGGCCACTGATTGCTCCTAACGGTTGGCGGAATATGGTGGCTCAATTAAGTGAACAACCCAACAATCAGCTACGACGCATCGGTGGCTGCCTAGTAGTTGCTGGAGCCGTCATCGCCATCATGATGAGCTAGCACTTAGCATCAGATACAAAAAAGGCTCCCTAAGGAGCCTTTTATTTCAATGAGACGCGGAGATTATTTCTCCATGCTGCCCTTCGACTGGTTCATGTATTGGAAGAACTCACTCTTCGGATCAAGCACCAGAATATCGCTCTTAGAGCTGAAGGACTTCTCATACGCACGTAGCGAACGTAGGAAGCTAAAGAACTCAGGGTCTTTGTTGTATGCTTCAGCATAAATCTTCGCAGCTTCAGCATCCGCCTCACCTCGTGTCACACGCGCAGTTTTATCAGCTTCAGCTAGAATAGTTGCTACTTCTAGTTCTGCTTGAGCACGAATAACTTCCGCTTTTTCACGACCTTGAGAACGGTGCTTACGAGCAACGGACTCACGCTCCGCACGCATACGACGGTAGATAGACTCACTGATTTCATCAGGCAGGTTGATTTTCTTCATTCGGAAATCAACGACACGAACACCCAAGTCTTTCATTGCGCTTTCACGCGTGTCTTTCAATACTTCAGACATGATTAGGTCGCGTTCACCATCAATCTCAAGCGCCTCACGAGCCGCTTCAGTTGCGACAACATCGGCACTTGCGTCTTCTGGTAGCACATCATCGTTACGTGGACCAGATACGATCTGTTTGATTTCACGAGCACCGATTTCAGAACGAAGCACGTCCGTCACTTTACGCTCAAGTAGTGCCTCTGCCGTTAGCGAGTTACCACCGCCAGTCGCGAGGTAGTAGCGACCAAAATCTTCAATACGCCACTTCACGTAGGTATCAATGATAACGTCTTTTTTCTCAGACGTTACGAAACGGTCTGCACGGCCATCCATTGTTTGGATACGTGCATCAAGTTGTTTCACACGGTCAAACAAAGGCATCTTGAAATGCAGACCAGGCTCGTAAATTCGAGTGATGTCGTTGTTGTCTTTCAAGACACGACCAAATCGAACCACGATACCGCGCTCACCTTCAGGAATCACAAACAAAGACATCAACATTAATGCCAGTGCGATTACCAGTACAGGGATCATTAACTTACGCATTCTTAGTATCTCCCTTGACGTGAACCTGTTGAACGAGACTGCGAGTTCGAAGTGTCTTCTTGTGTACGATCAGACTCAAGTTGAATTTGATCATAGGTTGAAGATGACTTCGATTTACGTTTGGTATCTGCTTTGCCCTCTTGTCCCGCCAACTTATCAATTGGAAGGTAAAGAAGATTGCCGCTTGATTCCGAGTCAATCAACACTTTCGAAGTGCTTGAGTACACCTCTTCCATTGCGTCAATGTACAGACGATCACGCGTTACACCAGGCGCTGCTTGGTATTCTGGTAGTAGTTTTTCGAACTGTGCTACCTGACCAAGAGCCTCGTTAGTGACACGCTCATTGTAACCTTGTGCTTCTTTCTTCAAACGCTCCGCACGACCCGTTGCCTTAGGCAAGATTTCGTTCTTGTATGCTTCAGCTTCACGAATGAAACGCTCTTCATCCTCACGTGCTGCGATTGCATCATCAAACGCATCTTTCACTTGCTCTGGTGGACGAGCAGACTGGAAGTTCACATCAACAAGTACCAGACCCATATCATAGCTATCAATGATTTGGTTCAGTGTTTCTTGCGTAGTTTGACGAATTTGCTGACGACCACTGGTTAGAATGCTATCCATCAATGAGTCACCAATTACTGCACGTAGTGCAGAATCCGTTGCTTGACGCAAGCTGTCGTCTGCATTGGTTACACGGTACAAGTATTTGTATGGGTCAGTCACTCGGTACTGAACATCCATCGCAACTGTTACAACGTTTTCATCTTTAGTCAGCATTAGACCAGATGCACGTAGTGAACGAATCGCTTGTACGTTTACCGCTTCGTACTCATCAATAAAGCGAGGACGCCAGTTAAGACCTGGGTCTACGATACGATCGTATTTACCTAAACGCAGTACAACACCACGCTCTGCTTCACCGATGGTGTAAAAACCAGCGAAGAACCAAACTGCAACAGCAATCAGAGCAATCACGCCAAAGCCAATTGCACTACCACCACCGCCGCCGATTGGAGAACCACCGCCGCCTTTTTTACCAAACTTGCCGCCCAGCTTTTGACTCAGTTTGTTGAACACTTCATCTAAATCTGGCGGACCTTGATCTCGGCCACCAGGACGCTGGCCACCACGATTATTATTACCCCAAGGGTCATTATCGCGGCCATTGTTGCCGTTGTTATTTCCAGGCTCATTCCACGCCATTAGAAAGCTCCATCATTTGATATGACGTTATACTGTAGCAGTCCTTTAAGTGACTATAAAGCCAGTCAAAACTGCCCCTTCTCTTTTTTCAAGTCTAGACCAATCTACTTGCTGCATTCGAATATCGATCAACAAGTTACCATCCTGGTCATATTCCTCACGTTGAATACACTTCATTTGGAAGAAGGTACTACGGAATCGTCCTTGATACTGTGGAGGAATTCGCAACTGATGCTCGACCATTTGTGACGCCAGACGTTCCGTCAGCGCCTCAAACAGGACATCAATGCCCAACCCATCCATTGCTGAAACCCAAACTGCGCGAGGTACGCCTTCCTCGTCTCGTTCTATACGTGGTTTCTGCGAATCTAGATTGTCGATTTTGTTCATGACAACCAGAGTCGGCACTTCATGCGCATCGATCTCTTCTAGTACTTCATGAACAGCTTGAATATTCTCACGAAAACGCTCATCACTGGCATCAACAACATGTAACAAAATGTCAGCTTCTTGCGTTTCCTGCAAGGTTGCCTTGAAGGCCGCAACCAAGTCGTGTGGCAAATGTCGAATAAAACCAACCGTGTCTGCCAGGATGGCAGGACCAACATCTGCTAACTCTATCTTACGTAAAGTCGGGTCCAAAGTAGCAAATAATTGATCAGCCGCGTACACGCCAGCTTCTGTAATACGGTTGAAGAGTGTCGACTTACCCGCGTTGGTGTAACCCACAAGTGAAACCGTTGGGATTTCAGCTCGATTTCGGGCGCGGCGCCCTTGTTCACGCTGCTTCGCTACTTTGTCTAAGCGTCGCAGGATGGCTTTGATTCTGTCACGCAATAAGCGACGGTCGGTTTCCAGCTGGGTTTCACCCGGGCCACGTAAACCGATACCACCTTTCTGCCTTTCAAGGTGCGTCCAACCACGAATCAAACGAGTAGAGATATGACGAAGTTGAGCCAGCTCTACCTGTAGCTTACCTTCGTGTGTTCGAGCTCGTTGAGCAAAGATATCGAGAATAAGACCAGTGCGGTCGAGAACTCGACATTGGCACAGTGCTTCGAGGTTACGTTCTTGGGCAGGAGAGAGGGCGTGATTAAAAATCACAATTTCGGCACCCGTTGATTGTACCGCTGTAGCAATCTCTTGGGCCTTACCCTCTCCGACATAGTATTTCGGGTGTGGGGATTGACGACTACCAGTTACCACTTGTAGCGCCTCTACCCCAGCAGAAGAAACCAGCATTTCGAACTCAGCCAGATCTTCCCATTCACCTTCTTGCGTGAAGTTGATATGAACAAGTACGGCTCGCTCACCGGATTCATAACGGTCAAACAAGCAATCAACTCCTTATTTTAAAAATACTCGATGAAGAATTAATCTTCTGATTTCTCTTGTGGACGCTCACCTTGTGGACGTTCACCGCTGTGATGGCTCACTGGACGAGCCGGCACAACTGTTGAGATCGCGTGCTTGTACACCATTTGGTTAACAGTATTCTTCAGCAGGATCACAAATTGATCGAATGATTCGATCTGACCTTGTAGTTTAATACCATTCACAAGGTAGATAGATACCGGGATACGCTCACGACGTAGCGCGTTTAGAAATGGGTCTTGTAGAGATTGCCCCTTAGCCATTTTTATTTTCCTTATTTAATTTGTAGTTGTAATTATTTAGCTAGTGGTGCAATGCAAAAGATACGGCTTTTGCATCTGAGCTAAACGAATCAAAAATGCACTCTAAGTAATTAGCAGCATAGTATAAAAACCGCCAACAACAGATCCTTTGAGAGTGCGTTCACGCAAAAACGATCACATTATACACAGCTATGTCAATCAGATGCTATTGCTTCCGACATCGTTTCTAATGCCTGTTCAATGTTCTCGCTATCCAACCAAGTTAAATCATCCCAGCTGCGTAACCAGGTGATTTGACGCTTGGCCAATTGACGAGTCGCGCATACGCCACGAAATACCGCTTCGTCACGTGTACACTCCCCATCTAAATACTCCCACATCTGTCGGTAACCGACGCATCGTATGGAAGGAAGATCGGGGTGAAGATCTTTTCGCGAATGTAACGCTTTCATTTCTTCTTCAAAGCCCGCTTCCATCATCTTCTCGAAACGGAGTTCAATCCGACGGTGAAGTTCTGCCCTATCCTTGGGAGCTATTGCAAACTGCTTGACTCGGTATGGTAGGCTTTCACCTTTCGTTTGAGTCAATTCAGTCAAAGTTTTACCTGAAATGCGAAAAACTTCCAATGCCCGAGATAAACGTTGGGGATCATTGGGATGGATTCTCGCGGCTGACACAGGATCAACCTCTTTGAGTTCATCGTGCAACACTGACCAACCTTTAGTCAATGCCTCTTGTTCAATTTGCTGACGAATTTCAGGATTTGCAGCAGGAAGTGGTGATAAACCTTCAAGTAACGCCTTGTAATACAGCATTGTTCCACCCACAAGAAGTGGAATTTTTCCTTCTGCAACAATATCATCCATCGCTTTCAATGCATCTCGACGAAAGTCGGCGACAGAGTAAGATTCACTTGGATCCAAAATATCTATCAAGCGATGAGGCGCCAAACTTAACTCTTTTTCATCCGGTTTCGCCGTACCGATATCCATCCCTTTGTAGATCAAAGCAGAATCAACACTGATGATCTCAATCGGAAATTTTTGACGAAGACGAATCGCCAGCTCAGTTTTGCCTGATGCAGTTGGCCCCATTAAAAATAGCGCCAAAGGTAGTTTATCTGTCATGGTTTTAATTTGGCTATCGTGGCAGAGAAATCAACAGCGGATACGAATTTTGTATCTTCTAATGGCAATTGACCATGTCTTAGCTGTTCAAGTTCCGCAATAATTTGAATGGCTTCAGAAAAAGTATAGTGACTCTTCACTGTCGTGACCTGTAATGCGAGCCAATCTATCAACTCAGACAGCATCTGAGCCGCTGCTATACCTTCGTTCACACAAGATTGCGCGTAAGATAACAGATCTGGTACTAAATTTTGTAAGTTTTGTTGACGCAGCGGAGCTGGGACGCCCATCACCATTAAGGCGTGCTCGTTTCTCGCTTTCAATTGAATACCAAGCAATGCCAAATCTTGTTGATAATCTTGGGCCAGTCTCACTAATTCGGCCTCTAACTTAATAGATAGAGGAACAAGCAGAGGTTGTGCCTTGAGTGCACCATCGCTTGGAGAAAGCTGGCCTTTTACACGATAAAATTCTGCTCTAGGTAACGAGACTAACGCCGCCCCACTGTCACTGCTCATCAAAACAAATTGTTCATCGACCACCATCAGCGCTTTGCCCAATGCAGTAATCGATGGCATTGATGTGTGCGAAGTTATCGTTTGGGGCGCTATTGGAGTGACTGCCTGAGCCTCAAACTCTGGCGTTTTCAACAGCTCGTGATAAGCGCGTACTTCTTGTTTAGTTGGCGCTGGTTCTACGTGGCGCTCTTTACTGTGACTTGGCTTTGGTGCAGGTTTGGATTCCACCCAATCATTACGTTTGAATGACTCCACTACGCGCGCCTCTCGCACGGAGGTTTCACTAGGACCGCTATTACGAGGCTTCACTTCATAATCACTGCGTCCAGGATAAGCCGGTGTACTCTCTATCGCTTGATAAACCCGCTCTGGTACTGGTGAAGATGCTGGCTCTTGTACATTTTCAGGCTCTGGCGAATGCTCAATCTCTTCGGACTCAGTCGGTTCCACGCGATGAAATGCCGATTCATTCACCTGTGGTTTATCAATCACGGCGCTTTGCGCAAGTGCATCCGTCAAAGCTTGATAGATGAAATCATGCACCAAACGAGCTTGGTGGAAACGCACTTCATGCTTAGCAGGGTGAACATTCACATCTACTTGGTGCGGATCTAGCTCAATAAAGAGCACATACGCAGCAAACTGATCTGGCTTTAAGCTCATTTCATAGCTTTGACGAATCGCGTGATTGATTAATTTGTCACGCATCATTCGGCCATTCACATAGCAATATTGTAAATCGCTTTGCTGCCTTGCTCCCTCTGGCGTGGTAATCCACCCATGTAGCTTTAACCCTTGATGCTCAAGCTCGATTCTGAGCATATGCCGCACAAACGCATTACCGCAGACAGCAGCAATACGCTTTTCGGTTTGAAGCTGATTTTTCGCCGCGCGATATTGACGGATGATCTTGCCGTTATGACGCACATTGATGGTGACATCAAAGCGGCTTAACGCAATACGTTTCAATAACTCATCAATATGAGCAAATTCGGTTTTCTCCGTACGAAGAAACTTGCGACGCGCTGGAGTATTAAAAAATAAGTCCAACACCTCAACAGTCGTGCCAATCGGGTGCGCTGCTGGCTTAAGCTTCACCTGCATATCACGCCCTTCGGAGTAGGCACTCCAGGCTTCTTCTTGTGCCGCAGGACGCGACGTGAGCGTCAAACGCGAGACTGAGCTAATACTGGCTAACGCTTCACCGCGAAAACCTAGACTCATAATGGCTTCGAGATCATCTAAGGTATGTATCTTAGATGTCGCATGACGACTGAGCGCTAAGCCAAGTTCATCTTTCGCGATACCTTTTCCGTTATCACGAACACGAATCAGCTTTGCGCCTCCTTTCTCGATATCGATATCGATTCGAGTTGCGCCAGAATCAAGACTATTTTCAACCAGTTCTTTAATCACAGAAGCAGGTCTTTCGACCACTTCCCCTGCGGCGATTTGGTTTGCAAGTCTGGCTGGCAAAATTTTAATCGTCATAATGAGTTAGAAGCTCACCTACTTGTTTGGAATGATCAGGACTTGCCCAACCGCTAGCTGATCAGAGCGTAAGTTATTCGCTTTACGAATGCTCGATACGCTAACGCCGTATTTGGACGCTATTTTGCCAAGGAACTCACCCCGAGAAACCTTGTGCTTACGAATCGGTTTATCTTTTACCGCGACCGTTATCTTCAACTTTTGCCCTACCCACAAGGTATCTGACTTCAAGTTATTCTCTCGGCGGATATCTGAAACCTTCACTTTATAGTGATTCGCAATCTTACCTAAGAACTCACCAGACTTAACCTTGTGCGTAATGGTTTCTGTCTCAACAGTAATCGGTTTACTTGGCACTTTAATCGTACCAGCAGAAGGAATGTTGAGCTTCTGACCAATTGCCAAGCCTGTCGACTTCAAGTTGTTTGCCGACATCAGCGCTTTAGAGCTAAGCCCATATTTGTTCGCGATCACCGATAATGACTCGCCACGCTTTACAATATGTACCATTGGCTTCGCTGAAGGCGAGAACACCGTACCCTCTGGTGGGTTATCTTTTAAGTACTTGACGACCGCCTTAGTGATAGCCTGAGCTAACTTATCTTGGTGCGCTCGTTGAAACAGTAAACGCTCTTCTGTTGGGTTAGAAATAAAGCCCGTTTCCACTAGCACAGACGGAATCTGTGGAGAGCGCAAAACCGCAAGGCTGGTGTTGATCGGTTTGGTGTTATGCAGGTGCGCAACACGTCCCATCTCACCTAGGATTTCTGTTGCCAGCTTATAGCCTTCTTTTTGTGAATGACTAAACTGCAAGTCCAACAAAGTTTGGTTCACGTTACGATCTTTTGTCTTCGTGAAGAACGCATTACCCGAGCCGCCCAATAACTCAGACTGTTTCTCATGGTTCTCGACCCAACGAGCAATTTCGGTATTTGCACGACGAGTATTTAGTACGAAGACCGATCCACCGCGAGGCTTCGGTGAAGTAAACGCATCTGCGTGAATGGAAATCAGCAAGTGCGCATCATTTTCACGAGCAATCGCGACACGACGGTTTAAGTTTACAAAGTAATCTCCCGTACGAGTCATGCGCGTTTTAATACCAGGAGTCGCATCGAGCTGAGCAGCAATTTTTCTTGAGATACTCAATACCGCATCTTTCTCGTACTTACGACGTGAAGGGCCAATAGAGCCAGGGTCTTCCCCACCGTGACCAGGGTCGATAACAATTAACACTTCTTGAGCTCGTTGAACTGAACTCATGTCTTTGCTGGCCGCCGCTGGCTTACTCGGTTTTGAGGTCGATGCCTTCTTACCGTGCGGTAAATCAATCACCAAGCGGTGACCATACTGCCCACCTGGTGTTGGGCTTAATTTAAATAACTCCGCTTGAACGCTCTTTTTTAGTTCAAACACCAAACGATAAGTGCCCTTCTCTGGAGGCGAGCTTTTTCGTACCAGTTTTAAAACAGGGCTATCCGTAACAGTAACAGGTAGTTTGGCCTGCATCGTCGTGCTTTTTAAATCCACGACAAGGCGATCCGGCCCTGATAAAGAGAAATAGGAATAGTCAGCTTCCGAGCCTAAATCGATGACAACACGCGTTTCATCAGGTGAAGGCCAAACTCGAAAACTCTTAACGACGTTAGCAAATGCTAAATTGGGGATGAGAAGGAGAAAAGTGGCGACAAACGTCGCCACCACTCTAAAATTTGAAAAACTCAACATAGCTCCAATCGACTGAGTAACTGCACACCATAATCATTATTAGCTGTTAGTTCGGCTACACGTTGCTCACCTTGGTAGCGAATGTTTACATCAAGATCCGGTTGTGGCAGTAAGCCATGCCCTTTTTCAGGCCATTCAACCAAGCAAATCGCATCGTCTGTGAAATAGTCTCGAATCCCCATAAACTCAAGCTCTTCAGGATCCGCAAGACGATAAAGGTCGAAGTGATATACTTGCCACTGATCCAACTGGTACGGTTCGACTAGAGTATAAGTTGGACTTTTCACGTTACCTTGATGACCAAGAGCACGGACAAAACCACGACTAAAGGTTGTTTTACCTGCACCCAAATCACCATGCAGATAAATTGTGGTTTGCTGGGAACAAAGCTGAGCCAAAGCGGTGCCTAGTGCAACCGTTTCATGCTCATCTTTTAAATTGAATTGTTTCGTGCTCATTGATGCTTCTCTAACTAATGATCGTTGACTATATAAAAATCAAAAGAACAGGAATAGTAAACCGTGTTGGTTTTGAGAGACAAGCTTTCAAATGTCATATGTGCGAAAAAAGTATCCAATAAACGGTATCTTAATCATCTTAGTATCGACCTAGATTTAGAATATATGCAAATGACTTCAATAAGCAGTATTCACAACATCAAAAACGTACCTAACTGGGTAGCACCAAAGCCAGAGATCCGTTAAGATCCGCCCCCCTTTATTCCGGTGGTTAACATGAACTACGAACAACTCGCACAACAAATCAAAGTTTGGGGAAAAGAACTCGGCTTCCAAAAAGTTGGGATCTGCGACGTTGATCTGAGTGAACATGAAGCAGCACTACAAAAATGGCTTGATGCAGGCTATCACGGCTCAATGGATTGGATGGCTCGTCACGGTATGATGCGTGCTAGACCCCATGAGCTACTCCCGGGAACCGTTCGTGTTATCAGCGTCCGGATGGACTATCTGCCACCAGAGGCTCAATTCGCTTCGAACCTCGCGAATAAAAGTCATGCCTATATTAGCCGCTACGCACTAGGGCGCGATTATCACAAGCTCGTCAGAAAGCAGCTAAATAAGCTCGGCAAACTTATTGAACAAGAGGTTGGTCAATATGGTTACCGACCTTTCGTTGATTCCGCACCAATATTAGAGCGACCTCTCGCCCAAAAAGCGGGCTTAGGTTGGACCGGGAAACATTCCCTGATTTTAGATCAAGACTGTGGATCGTGGTTCTTTTTAGGTGAACTACTTATCGACTTACCACTACCCGTAGATGAGCCAAGCGTTGATCAGTGCGGTAAATGCAAAGCATGCATTACATCATGCCCAACACAAGCCATCGTTGAAGACAAAGTTGTCGATGCCAGGCGTTGTATCTCTTATCTCACCATCGAGTTCGATGGCGTGATTCCTGAAGAGTTTCGAAAGCCAATGGGTAACCGCATTTATGGTTGTGACGACTGTCAATTGGTTTGCCCATGGAACCGCTACGCCGACATAACGGAGCAAGATGATTTCCACCGTCGTGACAGTTTCAAAAACCCTGACCTCGTCGACATGTTTAACTGGGATGAAGCGACTTTTCTAAAAAATATGGAAGGCTCCGCTATCCGTCGTATTGGTCATATACAGTGGCTACGTAACATCGCTGTCGCACTTGGTAATGCAGAATATAGTCAGCGAATCATAGATGCGCTGGAAAGTCGGCAAGGTGAAAATAAATTACTTGATGAGCACATTAAATGGGCTTTGACAGAGCAACTGAATCAACTCCCCACTGAGAGTAATTCATCTATAGAGACGAAAAAGCAACGCTTAATAAGGATAGTCGAGAAGGGACTGCCGAGAGACGCATAGAGCGTAGTCTATATGCAAGAGATTGAAATTACTTTTGCATGTTCAATTCATGACCTTGTTCTCAATTTTGTAATGTGGAAAAAAATTTGAGATTCAAGAAAAACAAGCTAGCAGAAAAAAGTTAAACACAGCTCGGAGAAATGACTAGGATCAAAAAAATACCAGTTAATGATCGTATTTTAACGTACTCGATCCGACAAAAAACTTATTTTTTCTTTATATAACAAGTATTTAGTTGATATTTCTTTGTTGTTTCCACTTCACTTTAGAGAAAAGATCTTTCTTCCCCATCATAAAAAGTCAAGCTAAAAACACTTTATCAACCAACTTATCCACAGAACGACGTATGTGGATAACTCTGTTAATTAAAGTAGATAAAACACGCGAAGCCTCATCATACTTGTACGTCAGCCGATTCATATCGTGTTTTAAACACAAACGAAATCGTCCGACATCATATGATGCGGATAAAAGTTTAGCTTTTGGGGATTCATGCTTCGCAGCATTATGAAAAGAGCGATGTGATTGGTTGCGAGAAGCAGGAGTTGAATCAAGCGGCGCATCCGTAGACGACTTAACAATTGTATACTAAATAAGTACTCAATCTATCGTCTTGTATTTGGTTGCGGGGGCCGGATTTGAACCGACGACCTTCGGGTTATGAGCCCGACGAGCTACCAAGCTGCTCCACCCCGC
>NZ_JALNTL010000017.1:0-51576 GCF_023161825.1 Vibrio sp. 2CM40D | reverse complement strand
TTCGCGATCCGTGAAGGTGGCCGTACAGTAGGTGCTGGTGTTGTTGCTAAGATCTTCGACTAATTCATAGCGAATTAAACGAAATCTTGCACTGTTCTTCTTTTTGAAGAAAGCGCATCGAAAAGGGAAGCTTAGGCTTCCCTTTTTCATTTCTAGATTACATTTAGTTATAAGTGTTGAAATAAAAGACGTCACTTTTTCGATTTAAAAACAGAGTTTTACCGACTTTATTTCTTAACGCTTTTACTCACCCCTCTTAACCCTTTGATCTTTTCCTGCAGCGGTAAAATCGTTATAACCAAATATTCTGAGCGGACACCATAATGCGACTGGTAACAAGAACTATTCTTGTTTATATTGTTTGTCACAGATTAGTTTTATAGGTTTTTTGAGTATGTACGTTTGTCTTTGCCATGGTGTCTCCGACAAAAAAATCAGGAAGTTGGCGATAGATGAAGGCGTAACAGATATTAAAGGAATCAAAAAGTGCACGGCATTGGGCAGCCAATGTGGTAAGTGCATCAGACAGGCCAAGGAAATTTTAGCGGAAACTAGTTACACGGAATTTAAACAAGCCAGCTAATTGCTGTAAGTATGCAGTAATTATTTGCCTTACATTTTGACACCTTCTCATTTGCTTCTACATTTAAATGAAGCCAAAGAGGAGGGTTTTGTCATGAAAGGCGATCCAATCATCATTCAACATCTCAATAAAGTGCTCGGTAACGAGCTCGTCGCTATTAATCAGTATTTTCTTCATGCCCGAATGTATAAAGACTGGGGCTTAAAGCACCTAGCAGACAAGGAATATCACGAATCTATCGATGAGATGAAGCATGCCGATCATCTAATTGAGCGTATTTTGTTCCTTGAAGGCTTACCGAACCTACAAGATTTAGGTAAGTTGATGATTGGTGAAGATACCAAGGAAATGCTCGAGTGTGACTTAAAGCTTGAAATGGCGGCTATTCCAGATTTAAAAGATGCGATTGCCTACGCTGAAGACATTCGAGATTATGTGTCTCGAGATCTCTTCCAAGATATTCTTGAAGATGAAGAGGAACATGTTGATTGGCTAGAGACTCAACTTGGCTTGATTGAAATGTCTGGTATTGAGAATTATCTCCAAGCGCAATACGTGGACGAAGAGTAACGATACTTTCTGAGTTTGCATACTCCAATAATAGTAAGAAGAAAGAGCACCTGACTCGAAAATCAGGTGCTTAACCCCGTTATCTGGTCTAATCTCTTTTATTATCGGCTTTTTAAGGATATTGCTCGCAATCTTGCCTATGAAGTTTGATTTCTATCCGATAGAATTTATGCCCCCTTACCTAAAAATAAAAAAGAGAAACGTCCATGTCTGAAGACAACCACCAAGCAGCCACTCCAGAAGAAGAACATCGCCAAAAAGCATTGGATTACCATGCTTATCCAACTCCAGGAAAGATTGCTGTCGAACTGACAAAGCCTGCGGAAACGGCGGGTGATCTTGCCCTTGCATATAGCCCTGGTGTTGCAGAGCCAGTGCGTGAAATCGCACAAAACCCGGATAACGTGTACAAGTACACTGCAAAAGGGAACATGGTTGCTGTTATTTCTAACGGTACCGCTATTCTAGGTCTAGGTAACCTAGGTCCACTTGCATCTAAGCCAGTGATGGAAGGTAAAGCGTTACTGTTTAAGCGTTTTGCTGGTCTTGACTCTATTGATATTGAAGTTAAGCACCGCACGATCGATGAATTTGTGGATACTGTTGCGAGCATTGCAGACACTTTTGGCGGTATCAACCTTGAAGATATTAAAGCACCAGACTGTTTTGAGATTGAAAAACGTTTGATTGAGCGTTGTGATGTACCAGTATTCCACGATGATCAACATGGTACTGCTATTGTAACGGCAGCGGGTATGCTGAATGCAATCGAACTTCAAGGTAAGAAACTTGAAGATTCAACAATTGTTTGTCTTGGCGCTGGCGCTGCCGCTGTAGCGTGTATGGAGCTTCTGATCAAATGCGGTGCAATGCGCGAAAAAATCTACATGCTAGATCGCAAAGGTGTGATTCACACTCGTCGTGATGACCTTAATGAATATAAGCAGTTATTTGCGAACAATACAGATAAGCGCACACTAGAAGACGTAATTGAAGGTGCAGATCTGTTCCTAGGTGTATCTGGTCCAAACCTGTTGCCAGCGGAAGCGTTGAAGTTGATGGCTGATAAGCCAATCGTGTTCGCATGTTCTAACCCGGATCCTGAAATCAAGCCGGAACTTGCTCACGCAGTTCGTGATGACTTGATCATGGGTACTGGCCGTAGTGATTATCCTAACCAAGTTAACAACGTATTGTGTTTCCCATTCATTTTCCGTGGTGCTCTTGATGTGCGTGCAAGTGAAATCAATGATGAAATGAAACTTGCAGCCGTTGAGGCGATTCGCGAGCTAGCAAAAGAGCCTGTACCTGAAGCCGTATTGAAGGCTGCAGGTGTTGATAAGCTAGAGTTTGGTGCGGACTATATTATTCCAAAACCAATGGATTCACGTTTGCTACCGCGTGTTGCAAAAGCGGTTGCTCAGGCGGCGGTTAATTCAGGTGTAGCTCGTATCGAGATGCCTGAAAACTACATGGCAGAGTAATATATCTTTCAGATGTGATACACAAAAATGGGACGCTATTGCGTCCCATTTTTTATGTCATTCATTTGGCTCGAGGCAAGAGTCATTACCTGAAACCTCTTATCAGGCTTTTTTATTCTTCGTCGAATGACTCAAATTCGATGCCCATTTCCGTCATCAGCGCTTTTACTTCTGTTGGAATATCATCAGGACGGTCTTTACGAAGGTCTTCATCTGTCGGAAGTGGCTGACCTGTGTACGCGTGCAAAAATGCCTCGCATAGCAATTCGCTATTGGTTGCATGGCGTAAGTTATTGATCTGACGGCGAGTACGCTCATCAGTTAGCACCTTTAAAACTTTTAGCGGGATAGAGACGGTAATTTTTTTTACTTGTTCGCTTTTTTTGCCGTGCTCTGCATATGGGCTAATGTATTCGCCATTCCAGTCAGCCATTGCACACCTTCATTTATGTAATCGGTTAAAAATAATTTAGGTGCTGATTTTAGCTGCATTTACCGCCATAAGCAAAGACATATAGACGTCTAGAAGTGTTGACGTCTCATTTTTTGACGAGTAAAGTGAACATAACAGCAAAGGAAGCGTGTTGATCACTTTATGTTACTCATTAGATATAGCGCATTCCTATTTAGAAGTCATTACCCGTGAAAGGATACACCCATGAGCACTCGCAAACCTGCGACCATTGCAGTACGCACTGGTATTGAATCAGACAGCCAATATCATGCTGTCGTTCCACCTATTTATCTTTCCACTAACTATGGTTTTCCTGCTTTTGGTGAAGTGCCCAAGTATGATTACACACGATCTGGTAATCCAAACCGCGGACTGTTGGAAAGTGCGCTATCTGAACTTGAGTCCGGAAAAGGAGCGGTTGTTACTAACTGCGGTACGTCGGCATTAAATTTATGGGTTTCCGCTTTTCTCGGCCCAGATGATCTCATTATTGCTCCTCACGATTGTTATGGTGGTACCTATCGTCTTTTTAATACCCGAGCTAACAAAGGCGATTTTAAGGTTCAGTTTGTCGATCAATCAGACGAACAGGCTTTAGATGCTGCATTGGCACAAAAACCAAAACTCATTTTGCTAGAAACTCCGTCAAATCCTCTGGTTCGCGTAGTGGATATTGCAGCTACTTGTGAAAAAGCGAAACAAGTCGGCGCGTTAGTTGCGGTGGACAATACCTTTTTGACACCCGTGTACCAAAAACCTTTAGAGCTAGGTGCGGATTTTGTTATCCACTCCACAACAAAGTACATCAACGGTCATTCGGACGTAATTGGTGGGGTAATCATCACCAACACAGAAGCGCATGCAGAAGAGCTTGCATGGTGGGGCAATTGTATTGGTGCAACGGGCACACCTTTCGATAGTTACATGACACTGCGAGGTATTCGTACGCTTGGTGCTCGTATGAGAGTACATGAAGAGAGCTCACAGCAGGTACTAGCTTACCTACAGAAACAAGCGTTAGTTAAAACTATCTATCATCCAAGCCTGCCGGAACATCCAGGTCACGACATTGCTAAAAAGCAGCAAACGGGCTTTGGCTCTATGTTGAGTTTTGAGTTTGCTGGTTCGTTTGAGCAGTTAAAGGTGTTTGTGAAAGAGCTCCAACTGTTTTCATTAGCAGAGTCATTAGGTGGTGTAGAAAGTTTGATTTGCCACCCAGCATCCATGACGCACCGTGCAATGGGTGAGGAGGCGCTGGCGGAGGCTGGGGTCTCTCATCAACTATTGCGTTTGTCTGTCGGTTTGGAAGATGCACAAGACCTCATCACAGATTTAGAACAAGCGTTTGCTAAAGCTACCCAGTAATAGGAGACGATAACAATGACTGTACAACGTCAGCTGCATAAGTTTGGTGGCAGTAGCTTAGCAAACCCAGAATGCTACTTACGCGTTGTGGGTATTCTCAAGGAGTATTCGACAGAAAATGATCTGGTGGTCGTCTCTGCTGCAGGAAAAACCACTAACCGCTTGATTGAGTTTTTGGAAGGGTTAAATAAAGATGGCCGAATTGCGCATGAAGCGCTTCAAAGCTTAAGACAGTTTCAAACTGAGCTAATAGAAAGCTTGTTGGAGAGTGAAACAAAAGAAGAGCTGTTAGCTTTATTACATGATGAGTTCAGTACTCTCTCGGAGCTGACTGCACCACTCACTAATGCGCAAAAAGCCGCGGTACTGGGGCACGGAGAAGTATGGTCTGCTCGCCTATTGGCCGCGTTATTATCTCAACGTTCTATCCCTGCGGTTGCACAAGATGCACGAGCGTTTTTACGTGCAGAAGCGGGAACTCAACCAGAGGTTGATCGCGCTCGTTCATACCCTTTAATTAAAGAGATCCTCGCGCAGCATAACCATAAACGTGTGGTAATTACTGGCTTTATGGCTCAGAACGAGGCAGGAGAAACCATTCTACTTGGTCGTAACGGCTCTGACTATTCTTCAACGGTCATAGGCGCGCTTGCTGAAGTCAGTACTGTCACGATTTGGAGTGATGTTGCTGGTGTCTATAGTGCCGATCCACGTTTGGTGTCTGACGCTTGTTTATTACCGTTACTTCGATTGGATGAAGCCAGTGAACTTGCTCGCTTAGCTGCCCCAGTGCTACACAGTCGTACGCTTCAGCCTGTGGCGCAAAGTACCATGGACCTTAATCTCAAGTGTAGCTATCTGCCAGAGTCGGGTTCTACTCGTATTGAGCGTGTATTGGCATCTGGTCGTGGCGCTAAAATTATTACTTCACTGGATGATGTTTTATTGGTGCAGTTGTCTTTCATGCATGGGCACGACTTCGAAAAAACACAGAGTGATGTATTACAAGCGTTGCAGCGCGCGCAATTAGAGCCACTGGCATTTGAAGCTCAATCCGATCAGCACACGCTACGCTTGGCTTACACCGCAGAAATCGCCGGTGGTGCATTGAAACACTTGCAAGAGCTTGCGGTAGAGGCAGAAATTAAGCTAAAAGAAGGTTACTCGCTCTTAGCTGCGGTAGGTGCAGGCGTTACGAAAAACGCCAATCATTGCTTTGGCTTTTATCAGAAGCTAAAGCACTCTCCGGTAGAATTTATCTCTGAAACAGACTCAGGACTGAGCCTAGTCGCTGTTTTGCGCCGTACTGATACCGAGGCGTTGGTTCAAACGATTCATAGCCAGTTGTTCCAAGCGCAAAAACGCGTGGCAGTGGCTTTATGTGGCAAGGGTAATATTGGTTCTAGTTGGTTAAATTTATTTGCGACGCAAAAAAGTGAGCTCGAAAAACGTCATGGTATGAGCTTTGATCTTGTCGCGGTTGTGGATAGCCAAACCTATTGGTTCGATGAGCAAGGTATTGAGGCGGCGAGTGTTGCTGAACGATTTGATGATGAAAGCATAGCAAACAATGGGGATTGGCTGGCACGTTTGGGAGCACTTAAAAGCTATGATGAAGCCGTCGTGCTTGATGTTACCGCGAGTAAAGAGTTAGCTCAGCGCTACGTAGAAATCGCACAGCAAGGCATTCATTTGATTTCCGCTAACAAAGTGGCCGGTTCCGCAGATAGTCAGTACTACCATCAGGTTCAAGATGCATTCGCTAAAATTGGTCGTCATTGGCTATACAACGCAACGGTTGGTGCTGGGTTACCGATAAACCATACCGTGCGAGATCTTCGTGAAAGTGGGGATGAAATCGTCGCTCTATCGGGGATTTTCTCGGGGACGTTATCATGGCTGTTCCAACAGTTTGATGGTTCTGTGCCATTTAATGATTTAGTCGATCTTGCTTGGCAGCAAGGGTTAACCGAACCTGACCCTCGTTCTGATTTAGATGGCTCCGATGTAATGCGTAAGTTAGTCATCTTGGCTCGAGAGTCGGGCCTAGATATAGAACCAGACAGCGTTAAAGTTGAGTCTTTGGTTCCAGAAGAATTAAGAGAACTGAGCTTAGATGATTTCTTCGATAATGGAGCGTTGTTGAGTGAAATACTTCAAGAGCGTCTGACAAAAGCACAGAGAAACGATCAAGTGCTTCGCTATGTGGCGCGTTTAGAAAAAAATGGTAAAGCAACGGTGGGAGTCGAAGCGTTATCTCGTGAGCACGCGCTCGCCAACTTATTGCCATGCGATAACATTTTTGCCATAGAGAGCAAGTGGTACAAAGATAACCCTCTGGTCATTCGAGGACCAGGCGCAGGCAGAGAAGTGACAGCCGGCGCTATTCAATCCGACCTCAACCGATTGGCTGGTTTATTTTAAAGTTGCGATTGACCTAAAAACCCTGGAATTAATCCAGGGTTTTTTATTCCCCTATCAGTGCCATACTGAAGTCATAACCCGTGCAAAATGGCGAGATGATGCTCAAGTAGAAACTTGAACTATCTTCATTATTAACTTGAGAAAAATTCATAATTACAAGGTTGACATTAAATCGTATTCAATACATTCTGTAGACATATAGACGTCTAAACGTCGATTTTAAGGATTTGTTTTCGTGGCGGAGTGCCGCAGGGAGAGTAAGATGGGATATACGCACGCAGGCCATATCGACGCCTTGAACCAGAATATTGCTGAGTTATCAGATAACATCAATGTATCGTTTGAGTTTTTTCCGCCAAGCAGCGCTAAGATGGAAGAAACACTTTGGAGTTCAGTGCACCGTCTTAAAACGCTTCAACCTAAATTTGTTTCTGTGACTTACGGTGCGAACTCCGGCGAGCGTGACAGAACACACTCCATCATTAAAGAAATTAAAGCAACAACCGGATTGGTTGCCGCTCCCCATCTCACTTGTATTGATGCGACTCGTGAAGAGTTGATTAATATTGCCGATGATTATTGGAACAATGGTATTGAAAATATCGTCGCTCTGCGTGGTGATATTCCTCCAGGTGGCGGTGCGCCTGATATGTATGCCTCGGATTTGGTTGAGCTGCTGAAATCACGCCACGATTTCGATATCTCCGTTGCTGCATTCCCTGAGGTTCACCCTGAGGCTAAAAGCGCTCAGTCTGACTTATTGAACCTAAAACGTAAGGTAGATGCAGGTGCAAACCGTGCTATTACTCAGTTCTTTTTTGACGTTGAGTCTTACCTGCGATTCCGTGACCGTTGTGTCGCAGCAGGAATTGACGTAGAAATTGTGCCAGGAATTTTGCCTGTATCGAACTTTAAGCAAGCTTCTCGCTTTGCGGCACAGAACAATGTGAAAGTACCAGGATGGATGAGCAAACAATTCGATGGCTTGGATGATGATCCGGTGACTCGCCAGCTTGTAGGAGCTAGCCAAGCTATTGATATGGTGCGTGTACTGAGTCGTGAAGGGGTTAAGGACTTTCACTTCTACACACTAAACCGTGCAGAGATGACTTACGCGTTATGTCATACGTTGGGTGTTCGTCCTCGCGCAGTAGTCGGTGCGTAAACCTAGTTTCAAAAAGATAAAAGGCTTGCCAAGTGGCAAGCCTTTTTCGTTTTATCAAAGCAAAAGGAGTTTAACCAATCACTTCAAGTTCAGTTAGAACTTCTTCTGCCCAAGTGATCCAAGTTTCACGTAACAGTAGGTTACGGCGAAGCGTTAGACGTTCTAGGCGAGCTTGTTTATCTAAAGTTGACGGCGTTGCGTAGTAAGCCGCTTCAATTTCTTTGTAGTGAGAAACCAGTTTGCGAGACTCTTCAACTAGCTCGGCGAGTTGGTCACGGAATGGAGCCGCTGGTTGAACGGCACATGCCATCAATTTCGCTGAAAACTCATCACGAACTGTTGGGTGTGCAGTTGGTTGATCAAACCACTCTCCTAAAGCGCTGCGACCAGCGTCTGTAATGGAGTAAACCTTGCGGTCTGGTTTGCCTTCTTGGGGTTCTAATACGCAAGTAACCAGTTCTTTCTCAGCCATTTTGTTGAGTTCACGGTACACCTGTTGGTGGCTTGCTTTCCAGAAGTAACCGATGCTAGCAGAGAATTCTTTAGTGATATCGTAACCGGTTGCGTCGCGAGTGCTAAGAACAGTTAAGATTACGTGTGGTAATGACATGTCTTCAATCCAAATGGTCAATAAACTTGTAAACAAGCTACTTATACTTTCAGCTGCGCTCTTACTGGCACTTGAGTTTTTTAATGTATAAGTAGCACCAACAATGTTGGTCCTGTCACCTTAAAGCCGTTTATCACCTAGAGAGATGGGGAGTCCCATCAAGGCTGGAGCAGGTATGATTGGATTTATGAGCTCTCAGCAGGCAAGTAGTATATAAATAATAAGCATGAAGTGGAATAGTAGGACAAAATTACCCTAAAAAACTAACATAATAATCAATAGTGTTAACTTGTGGTTTTTTATTCTTTTATTTTGGTATTTTTTGGGTCTTTGGTGGTATATTTAACTGCCTTTGTTTTGGTGCGATTATCCTGTGATAAAAAAAAGCTGAGCATTTGCCCAGCTTTTTATTAAAAATGAAACGATTAGCCTGTGTTGCGCATACCAGCAGCAATACCAGCAATCGTCACCATCAACGCTTCTTCCAAGTTTGCAGAAGCTTCTTCGGTTTGACGCGTGCGGTATAGTA
This sequence comes from Vibrio sp. 2CM40D, assembly GCF_023161825.1. Classification (NCBI taxonomy): domain Bacteria; kingdom Pseudomonadati; phylum Pseudomonadota; class Gammaproteobacteria; order Vibrionales; family Vibrionaceae; genus Vibrio; species Vibrio sp. 2CM40D. The sequence continues at coordinate 42,392 of NZ_JALNTL010000017.1, read as the reverse complement.
GCTCTGCTTGTAGCATATTCAATGGCTCAACGTAGATATTGCGTAAGCGAATCGACTCGAGTCCCCAAGGGTCATGCTGCATCAAGTTTTCATTGTTCTCTACATTCAGTACCGCTTTGATGTCTTCTTGAAGCTGAGCACGAAGTTTTTCACCGAGTGGACGGAGCGACTCATCCACCAATCGCTCATCGTAGTAGCGAGAGATATCAATATTACACTTCGAGTACACCATTTCCAGCATGCCGAGACGAGTTGAGAAAAATGGCCATTCGCGGCACATCTCTTCGAGCAATGCTTGGTGGCCTTTATCGATCGAGTATTGAATCGCTTCACCTGCGCCTAGCCATGCAGGAAGTACCAAACGGTTTTGACTCCATGAGAAGATCCACGGGATTGCACGTAAGCTTTCTACTCCGCCCTTAGGGTTGCGTTTTGCAGGACGAGAACCAAGTGGCAACTTGCCGAGTTCGAGTTCTGGTGTTGCTTGGCGGAAGTAAGGCACGAAATCTGGCTCGCCACGAACCACATTTCGGTAAGACTCACAGCTTACTTCTGATAGCACTTCCATCAAGTCGCGCCATTCTTGTTTTGGCTCTGGTGGCGGTAACAAGTTGGCTTCCAGAATCGCACTTGCGTATAGGTTAAAGCTGTTTACTGCGACATCTGGGAGACCCAGTTTAAAGCGGATCATCTCGCCTTGCTCTGTTACACGTAAACCGCCTTTCAAGCTTTTTGGTGGTTGCGACAAAAGCGCAGCATGCGCAGGTGCGCCACCGCGACCGACTGTGCCCCCACGACCATGGAATAGAGTTAGCTCAACGCCTTCTTCTTCAGCCACTTTAACTAACGATTCCATCGCATGATACTGAGCCCAACCTGCAGACATAACACCTGCATCTTTCGCTGAGTCAGAGTAACCAATCATGACCATCTGGTGGTTTTGGATAAAACCACGGTAAAGGTCAATCCCCATAAGCTGCTTGATGACCGATTCCGCGTTGTTCAAATCGTCTAGCGTTTCGAACAGAGGACACACATCCATGCGGTAAGGGCAACCAGCTTCTTGTAGCAGTAGATGAACGGCTAGTACGTCAGAGGCGGTACGTGCCATTGAAATAACGTAAGCGCCAAACGCTTCACGCGGTTGTGCTGCAACAATCTTGCAGGTATCCAAAACCTCTTTGACGGGTTCAGACGGTTCCCAATCACGAGGGAGAAGCGGACGTTTAGATGCCAGCTCGTTAGTTAGAAAAGCAATCTTATCTTGCTCACTCCATTGTTCGTAATCACCAATACCTAAGTAGCGAGTCAGTTCAGACAAGACGTCTGAGTGACGCGTGCTCTCCTGGCGGATATCAAGACGTACAAGATGGATACCAAATGCTTTTACGCGGCGTAGTGTATCCAGTAGTGAGCCGTTGGCTATTACACCCATGCCACATTCGTTTAGTGACTGGTAGCAGGCATACAACGGTTCCCAAAGTTGCTCGACTTTTTGCAGTGGTGCTTTAACGGCCAGTTTTTGACCGTGGATCTTAGCATCGAGAATATCTTTGGTTTCATTGAGCAGAGTGCGTAATTGCTTCAGGATCGCACGGTATGGTTCGTGCTGATCTTCGCCAGCAAGCTCACGGACTTGATCGTTTGAAACTGTCATAGACAGCTCGCTGATCAACTCGTTGATGTCATTGAGATAAAGATCGGCGGCTTTCCAACGAGACAAAAGTAAGACTTCACGCGTAACGTTGTGAGTAACAAACGGGTTACCGTCACGGTCACCGCCCATCCAAGAGGAGAAGTGCACTGGGCGAGCATCAATGGGTAAACCTTCTCCAAGGTAAGATTTTAGACGGTCATTCATCTCACGTAGGAAGTCCGGTACTGCTTCCCATAGCGAGTTTTCAACGACCGCAAAGCCCCACTTTGCTTCATCCAACGGAGTTGGGCGTTGTTGTCGAATCACGTCTGAATGCCAGCCTTGGGCAATCAGTTGCTCTAGGCGGCGTTCGGTTTTTCTGCGCTCTTTAGAAGAAAGATCGCTTAGCTCCAACTTTGATAAGCACTCGTTTATCTTGACCAGTTTGTTGATCATCGTGCGGCGCGTAATTTCTGTTGGGTGAGCCGTCAATACCAATTCAATATTTAGATCACGAACCGCTTGGGCAGTGTCCAGTTTGCTCACATCGTTTTGTACCAGTTTAGAAAACAGCGAGTTAATCGCGTCTGGTTCGCAAATGTGCTCTTCACAATGGCGTGAAATCGTGTGGTATTGCTCAGCGATATTGGTGAGGTTTAGAAATTGGTTAAACGCGCGAGTAACGGGCGTTAGCTGCTCATCAGGTAGATGTTTGATTTCTTCGATCAAGCTGTCCCTGTCTGCTTGATTCCCTGCTTGAGCTGATTTGGATAATTTACGAATGGTTTCCACTTTCTCGAAGATTTCTTCGCCATGGGCATCGCGAATGGTGTTACCCAATAAGTGGCCTAACATGCGCACATTACTTTTGAGTGCGGCGTATTTCTCGTTCATTGTCGTCCTGCCTCGTAAAAAAACTACATCCATTGTCCTTGTTAAGACTCCAATCTAGCGAAAAGCACCAGTTATAGTCAAATAAAGCAGACTAAGTTTGCAATTATTCCGCTGTCTCCTGATTTAGAGCAAATTTACGGCAGCCATAGAGTAAGAAGTGAAAATTAATTACAAAATAACAAGTTAAATAAGTGTTAAGACTAGCGCTAAATTGTGAAGATAAAAAGATGCAGCTCAATCGAGCTGCACAGACTTTCGAGCTTAAACGCGTATTAACAGCAGTACTTGACCATCGCCTTTGAAAGCACATCAATTGTGGGGTCGATAAAGTCGAAGGATAGAAACTCATCCGGTTGATGGGCTTGGTCGATTGACCCAGGGCCGAGCACCAAGGTTGGACACAACTGCTGTAGAAATGGTGCTTCAGTACAGTAGTTCACGGTTTCTGAACTAGTTTGGCAAATCTCTTCAACACCACCAATAAATGGGTGGTCATGTTGGCATTCGTAACCCGGAATAGGCTCATGCAATGGAATAATCTCCAGTCTCCCTGGCCATTTCGCTTCGACTTCTTTTAATGCTCCGCGCAACATGTTCTCTAAACCATCAAGGCTAATGCCAGGAAGAGGACGCACGTCGTAATGCAGCTCACAGCAACCACAAATACGGTTAGCGCTGTCACCACCGTGAATGTGTCCAAGGTTTAGGGTAGGGCTTGGAATGGCAAAACCCGGATGGTGATATTCTTTAATCAATTTGTCACGCAGTTGCATCATGGCGAACATGACTTCATGCATGATCTCAATAGCGTTAACGCCAAGCGCTGGGTCCGATGAATGACCGGACTTGCCTGTTACGCGAATGGCATTTGCCACATGCCCTTTATGACCTCGAATTGGCACAAGGCTGGTGGGTTCACCAATGATGCAGTAATCCGGCTTAAATGGGGCGTTTGCTGTGAAATGTCGCGCGCCCAACATGGTGGTCTCTTCGTCACAAGTGGCTAATACGTAAAGTGGTTTGCTCTGCTTGCTCCAATCGACTTTCTTCACTGCTTCATAAATAAAGGCGAAAAAGCCTTTCATGTCTGCTGTGCCTAAACCGTAGAAGCGGTTGTCTTTTTCCGTCAGTTTATGCGGATCAAAATTCCATCGCCCTTGATCGAATGGCACGGTATCGCTATGGCCAGCAAGTAAAAGGCCACCTTCACCCTCACCCATACGTGCGATCATATTGTGCTTGCCTGGCTCGACTTCGATCACTTCAACGCTAAAACCCAGATCTTTAAACCAAGATGCGAGTTTTTCGATGACTTTTGCATTGCCCTGATCCCAGCTCGGATCCGTGGAGCTGATAGAAGAGGTGCTGATGAGTCCTTCATAGACCTCTAGAAAAGTTGGTAATTGCATGGATTCTTCAAATCTCCTGTTGACAGACAGACCACAAAAATGTAAAACACATATTAAATCATATTTAATGAATAAAAAATCAAAATAAAGCAAAAATTAAATATGAATAGTCATTTGAGCCTTTAAGTATATGGATGTTACACAATGCTAAAAACCACGATTATTGGAGCCAGCGGTTACACCGGCGCAGAGTTAGCGTTAATGGTTAATAAACACCCACAACTCACGCTATCAGGTTTATACGTTTCCGCCAACAGTGTTGATGCGGGAAAGAGCATCGCGCAGCTGCACGGTAAGCTAGCGGGCATCATTGATATGCCAGTTTTACCACTAACGGATCCACTGCAAATCGCTCAAGAATCGGACGTGGTGTTTTTGGCAACGGCTCACGAAGTCAGCCATGATTTAGCCCCAACTTTCTTGGAGGCAGGCTGTCAGGTATTCGATTTATCGGGTGCATTCCGTGTGAAAAGTGAAGGCTTTTACGACACTTTTTATGGCTTCGAACATCAACATAACAACTGGCTAGATAAAGCAGCATACGGCTTAGCAGAGTGGAACCAAGAATCAATAAAAACCACTCCTTTGATTGCAGTAGCAGGTTGCTACCCAACCGCTTCACAGCTTGCAATCAAACCTTTATTAGAACATGCGTTGCTCGATACCAACCAATGGCCAGTGATCAACGCAACCAGTGGTGTATCAGGTGCAGGGCGTAAAGCCTCCATGGTTAACAGCTTCTGTGAAGTGAGCTTGCAACCTTATGGTGTATTTAACCATCGTCACCAGCCAGAGATTGCTCAGCACTTGGGTTGCGATGTGATTTTTACTCCGCACCTCGGCAACTTTAAACGCGGCATTCTTGCCACTATCACCATGAAGCTTGCGCAAGGTGTGACAGAAGCACAAGTGGCACAGGCGTTTGAACAAGCTTATCAAGGCAAGCCTGCGGTGCGTCTTAAAGGCGACGGTATTCCACGTATTCAGGATGTCGAAAATACCCCTTTCTGTGATATCGGCTGGAAGGTACAAGGCGAACACATCATTGTGATTTCAGCTATCGACAACCTACTTAAAGGTGCATCGAGTCAAGCGATGCAATGTCTCAATATTCATTACGGTTACCCAGAACTGACAGCGTTGCTGTAGTCGTTGAAAGAGGGAAATGCGATGACGCAAACCAATCAAGCTCCTTTAGTCATTAAGCTAGGTGGTGCAGCTCTATCATGCACTCAAACCTTAAGCCAACTTTTTGGTGCCATTGCGGCTTACCAAAAATCGGCACAGCGACAAATCGCCATCGTTCATGGCGGTGGCTACCTAGTTGATGAGTTGATGGCAAAGCTTCAGCTTGAAACCGTTAAGAAAAACGGTTTACGCGTAACGCCTTACGATCAAATTCCTGTGATTGCAGGCGCGCTTGCAGGCACTGCGAATAAGTTACTTCAAGGTCAAGCGATTGCGGACGGTCTTAACGCTGTGGGCCTTAGCCTTGCGGATGGTGGTTTGTGTCTTGTTGAAGAACTTGACCCAGAACTCGGCGCTGTAGGCAAAGCATCACCGGGTGACTCAGCACTATTACAAGCGGTGCTAAACACAGGTGCACTGCCGATCATCAGTTCAATTGGTTTAACCAAAGATGGCCAGATGATGAATGTGAATGCTGATCAAGCAGCAGTCGCGGTTGCGGGCGCATTAGATGCGGAGTTAGTCCTGTTATCAGACGTGAGTGGTGTATTAGATGGAAAAGGCCATTTGATCAAAACCCTGTCAGAGCAGCAAGCTAACTCGTTGATCGATGGACATGTGATCACCGATGGCATGATCGTCAAAGTTAAAGCTGCTTTGGAGGCCGCCAATGATCTTGGCCGTCCAATTGAAGTCGCGACCTGGCGTTACCCAGAAAAATTAGCACAGTTATTCGCTGGTGAAAGTATTGGTACTCAATTCTTGCCTCAATAAGCATCAGCAAAAGAATTCAATATTAGGAAGTCGTAGTTGGCACTGACCGCCGAGCGCAGCGCCAGTTAAGTTTGGAGAAAAAACATGAGCAAAGTGAACGTAAATAAAGTGGTAGTCGCATACTCAGGCGGTCTAGATACTTCAGTAATCATCCCGTGGCTAAAAGAGAACTACGACTGTGAAGTAGTGGCTTTCGTTGCCGATGTTGGTCAAGGTGCCGAAGAGCTAGAAGGCATTGAAGCGAAAGCAAAAGCCTCTGGTGCTTCTGAGTGCTACATCGCTGACTTGAAAGAAGAAATGGTCGCAGACTACATTTACCCAACGCTAAAAACTGGCGCGTACTACGAAGGTAAGTACCTGCTAGGTACATCAATGGCGCGTCCAATCATTGCCAAAGCGCAGGTTGAAGTGGCACGTAAAGTGGGCGCGGACGCTCTGTGTCATGGCTGTACAGGTAAAGGTAACGACCAAGTACGTTTCGAAGGCGCATTCGCAGCACTAGCACCGGACTTACAAGTGATTGCACCTTGGCGTGAGTGGGACCTAGTGAGTCGTGAAGAGTGTTTGGATTACCTAGCTGAGCGTAATATTCCTTGCTCTGCGTCTCTTACTAAGATCTATTCACGTGATGCAAACGCATGGCACATTTCGACGGAAGGCGGCGTTTTAGAAGATACGTGGAACGCACCAAACGAAGACTGCTGGGTGTGGACTGTCGACCCAGAGCAAGCGCCAAATGAAGCGGAATACGTCACGCTGAAAGTAGAAAAAGGTGAAGTGGTCGAAGTTGATGGTGAAGCGATGACACCATACAACGCACTGGTTTACCTAAACGAGAAGGGCGCTAAGCACGGTGTTGGCCGTATCGATATCGTGGAAAACCGTCTTGTTGGAATGAAGTCTCGTGGTTGTTATGAAACACCGGGAGGCACCATCATGATGGAAGCGCTGCGTGCTGTAGAGCAGCTTGTGCTAGACAAATCATCATTCGAATTCCGTGAGGAGCTAGGTCTAAAAGCGTCTCACCTTGTATACGATGGCCGTTGGTTTACGCCACTATGTAAATCGATCCTTGCCGCTTCAGAAGAGCTAGCGCAAGACGTTAACGGTGAAGTGGTTGTTAAGCTCTACAAAGGTCAAGCGACAGTGACGCAAAAACGTTCTGACAACAGCTTGTATTCAGAAGAGTTCGCGACTTTTGGTGAAGATGAAGTTTACGACCAAAGCCATGCAGGTGGGTTTATCCGTCTTTACTCGCTATCAAGCCGTATTCGTGCATTGAACAGCCAGAAGAAATAATCCCTTAACATCCATCTTGGATTGAATAAAGACCCGCCATTTATAGGCGGGTCTTTTGGTTTCTAAAAGCGGGTACCTAAATTTGTCTTGAATATATATGTAAAAATATTGAATTTATACTTTATTTTTTATCGAAATTGCCGTAACGTTGACCCATAAGAAAAAGTGAGCAAATGACCATCAAATTGGTTACTACTCATTCGAGAACGTTAGAGTAAGCAATAGTCATCAGGAGAGACGCAATGGCATTATGGGGCGGAAGATTTACCCAAGCGGCAGACACCAGATTTAAAGAGTTCAATGATTCGTTGCGTTTTGACTACCGATTGGCTGAGCAAGACATCGTAGGTTCAATCGCATGGTCTAAAGCTCTGCTTTCTGTTGATGTGCTATCGGCAGAAGAACAGCAAAAACTGGAACTTGCTTTAAATGAGCTGAAGTTAGAAGTGATGGAAGACCCTCACCAAATTCTTCGCTCTGATGCAGAAGATATCCACTCTTGGGTTGAACAGCAGCTAATCAGTAAAGTGGGAGATTTAGGTAAAAAACTCCACACTGGGCGTTCTCGTAATGACCAAGTCGCCACAGACTTGAAACTTTGGTGTCGTCAGCAAGGTCAGCAATTGTTGATTGCTTTAGATCGCCTACAAGCACAAATGGTCCATGTTGCTAAACAGCACCAAGGCACCGTATTGCCAGGCTATACTCATCTTCAGCGTGCTCAACCTGTAACCTTTGCTCACTGGTGCTTGGCTTATGTTGAAATGTTCGAGCGTGACTACTCTCGTCTGAATGATGCCTTACAGCGTCTCGACACTTGTCCACTTGGCTCGGGTGCTTTAGCGGGAACGGCTTATCCGATTGATCGCGAACAATTAGCACATAATCTCGGTTTCCACCGTGCTACGCGTAATTCACTCGATTCGGTTTCAGATCGTGATCATGTGATGGAACTGATGTCGGTGGCGTCGATTTCTATGCTTCACCTTTCTCGTCTTGCAGAAGATATGATCTTCTACAATTCAGGCGAGTCAAACTTCATTGAGTTAGCGGATACGGTGACATCTGGTTCGTCATTAATGCCACAGAAGAAAAACCCAGATGCACTTGAGTTGATCCGTGGTAAGACAGGGCGTGTCTATGGCGCATTATCGAGCATGATGATGACAGTTAAAGCTTTGCCATTGGCGTACAACAAAGACATGCAGGAAGATAAAGAAGGGTTGTTTGACGCTTTAGATACATGGAACGACTGCATGGAAATGGCAGCTCTGTGTTTTGACGGTATTAAAGTGAATGGCGAGCGCACACTAGAAGCGGCGAAACAAGGTTACGCAAACTCGACGGAGTTAGCTGATTACCTAGTGGCGAAAGGCATCCCATTCCGTGAAGCTCACCACATCGTCGGTGTCGCGGTCGTTGGTGCTATTGCTAAAGGTTGTGCGCTAGAAGAGCTGTCTATCGAAGAGTTAAAAGCCTTCTCAGAAGTCATTGAAGCGGATGTGTATGACATTCTGACTATCGATTCGTGTTTGGAAAAGCGTTGTGCTTTGGGGGGTGTTTCGCCTCACCAGGTCGCTTACGCGGTAGAACAAGCGGATAAGCGCCTGAGCCAGCGTGACAGCTCGGCGGTGAAAGTGCGTCCTGCACGTTTGACGGACATTGAAACGTTGGAAGGTATGGTTGCTTACTGGGCGAACCTTGGTGAGAATCTTCCGCGCTCTCGTAATGAGCTCGTGAGAGATATTGGCTCTTTTGCGGTGGCTGAGCATCATGGTGAAGTGACGGGTTGCGCTTCTCTATATGTGTATGACTCAGGGTTGGCAGAAATACGCTCTCTTGGTATCGAAGCGGGCTGGCAAGGCCAAGGGCAGGGCAGTGCGATTGTGAACTATTTGGTTGAGAAAGCGCGCCAGATGGCGATCAAGAAAGTCTTTGTTCTAACGCGAACGCCTGAGTTCTTTATGAAGCAAAGCTTTTTACCTACATCGAAGTCATTACTGCCGGAGAAAGTTCTGAAAGATTGCGATCAGTGCCCACGTCAACATGCATGTGATGAGGTAGCGCTTGAGATCAATTTAATGGAGCAAGTGATCCAAAAAACGCATGTGGCATGAACTGAAGTTGTGGAGTGATTTTATTAGCATTCAATGACATAGTCATTTTCCTGTTTACTTACATCAGTATTCGCTAAAAAAATCGAAAAAATTTGGAACCTTTGAGAGGAAGCCCGGTCTATTAAAGTACCACTGCTTTTTCTTAGAAGAATCTAAGAGAGCCCCAGAACTGACATTGGTTTTGGGGCTTTTTTCTATCTGTCACTTTTCTCTTTTTTATTGGCCTTTTTTTGTCCCTTTCGACGTTGCCAAGGCAAGATGACAAAACGCATCCATAAGTGTAGAAACAACAAAACGTTGAAAGCGAAGCCGACAAAGATCAAAGCGATCGACTCGATGCTTTGTGGATCATCTTTGAGCGTAAACCACCACACAATCCAACACAGTACAGAAAGTACCGTCAATTGATCCAAGCATCGTTGGCAACGTCCAAGTTTTTTCCAAAACCAATGTTCCTCGCAGCGGCGACAAGTCATAGTGTTTTCCAAACCATTAGTGTTGCTTCAGATTATATATCTAACTAAATGGTGGAAAGCGTTTCTTACACGGGCTTAGAGCGCCATGACACAACCAAAAATGGAAAGTTAGCTTTGTAAAAGCTTTGTGGCACGTAATTGATGTATGGTGTGCTGTCAGTCTTTAACAGGAAATATAATGATGTCGACAGAGTTGAAACTTGCGCTGAGTATCGCTGGTGGGTTCTTTATGATCGGTGTTGTCGCGATTTGTATGGTCAGTCGCTATGCAATGATGGCAGCGTAAGAGAGATTTCATTGCGCCAAAGTAGTAAAGCAAAGCCTCGTTGATGACGAGGCTTTGCTTTATATTTAGATAGAAGCCTGAAAGCGTTAGCAGCCTGGGCCGCAGTCAAGACAATGTTTCACCATTTCTGGCCCTAAGTGTAGTTTTGCATTCAAATCACGTAGAGCGGTGCGGACGCCTTCTTCAATCACTGGGTGATAGAAGGGCATATCTAACATCTCAGAAATCGTCATCCTATTTTGGTGCGCCCACGCTAAAAGGTGCGCAAGATGCTCTGCATTCGGGCCCATCATTTCTGCACCTAAAAAACGTCCAGTGCCTTGCTCTCCGTAGACATGCAGAATACCTTTATTACGAAGCATGACGCGCGAACGTCCTTGATTTTCAAACGAGACTTCACCGGTTGCGAAACATCCACATGTGCCTAGACGTGTTTCTAGTTGTTTATATGTTTCGCCAACCATAGCAATTTGAGGGTCGGAGAACACGGCTGAAATTGGTGAGCGACGCAGACCCGCACGAATATCTGGGAAACGGCCTGCGTTGTCTCCAGCAATACGGCCTTGGTCAGCGGCTTCGTGCAGCAGTGGAATCTGGTTACTTGCATCACCTGCGATGAAGATGCTCTCTACCGAAGTTTGCAATGTATAGTGATCCGCCGTTGGTACGCCACGTTCATCGAGAGCCACATTGGTGTTCTCGATCGTCAGCTTATCGACGTTTGGACGACGACCCGTTGCGGCCAATACGTAATCGACAACGAAAGTTTCTAATTCACCATCATGGTTGATGAATTGGATTTCGACCTTGTCTTCGCCGTCATTGTCTGACGATGCAATGCGTTTCATGCTTTCGACTTTTACATCTGCATCAAGGTAGAACTCTTCCTTAAAGGCTTTATCTGCATACGCCATCACCTCTGGGTCTGTCAGTGGGCCCACTTGTCCTCCAAGGCCAAAGAGCTTCACGTTCACTCCTAGGCGGTGTAAAGCCTGACCCAATTCAAGGCCGATGACTCCTGGGCCAAATACTGCCACGGACTCTGGTAAGTCATCCCAGTCAAATACATCATCGTTAATCACTAGGCGATCACCCAGTTCATTCCAAGCTGCCGGATATGTCGGACGAGATCCTGTCGCAATAACAATGCGCTGTGCGGTGACCTGAGTATGATCATCTATGATGAGAGTGTGGTCATCGGCAAACTTCGCGTAGCCCGATAGTTTGTCTTCAGCGGGAATATCATCGACACTTTCAAGCACAAAGCCAACAAAACGATCGCGTTCGCGCTTTATACGATCCATAACTTCTCGTCCGTTAATTCGTACTTCACCTTGCGGGTGTATCCCAAATCCAGGTGCTTTTTCGATTTGATGAACACTTTCTGCTGCCGCAATTAACAGCTTAGACGGCATGCATCCGACACGAGCACAGGTTGTTCCGTAGGGACCGCCCTCAATCATTACCACGCTGTTGGTATGAGCTTTTGCTGCTCGATAAGCACCAAGACCAGCCGTCCCGCCACCAATAATCGCTACGTCGACATTAACTTGTTTCATCGTGAACTCTCGCTTTTGTTTTAAGCCAAGCTAGCTACATTGAGCTTGGAGAGTGAATTGGATAGTTGAATCTGGATAAGTAGTCACCTTATTGGCAGATAACTACTTATCTAGACTAGTAGAAGAAGTGGTTTAGGGTTGGCCTCCGAGCCAAAAGGCACCGGAGACCGAGGGTGTAGGCTATGGACAGCTTAGCCTAGATACGCTTCTAGCTCTTCGCTACCGCCGATGTGCTTGCCACCGATAAAGACTTGTGGAACAGTCGTGCGACCAGATATAGCTCGTAGACTAACTGTTGTTGCGTCTTTACCCAGAATCACTTCTTCATATTGAAGACCGTGGTCAATCAGATTTTGTTTCGCTTTCATACAGAAAGGGCAGCCTGGTTTAGTGAACACCGTGATGGATTCTTGCGTTTTGTAGTCAGGCGCTATGTAGTTCAGCATCGTATCTGCATCTGACACCTTGAATGGGTCGCCTGGTTCGTTTGGCTCAATGAACATTTTTTCCACTACGCCATCTTTTACTAGCATGCTGTAACGCCATGAACGTTTGCCAAAGCCGATGTCGTTTTTATCCACTAACATACCCATGCCATCGGTGAATTCACCATTACCATCCGGGATGAAGGTAATGTTTTCTGCTTCTTGGTCTTGTTTCCATGCATTCATCACGAACGTATCATTGACCGAGACACAAATAATCTCATCCACTCCGTGCTCTTTAAATACAGGGAACAATTCGTTGTAACGAGGTAGATGGCTTGATGAACAGGTTGGAGTAAATGCACCCGGTAAGCTAAATACGATAACGGTCTTACCTTTAAATAGCTCATCGGTCGTTACATTCACCCAAGAGTCACCTTGACGAACTGGAAAAGTAACTTGAGGGACTTGTTGACCTTCTTTAGATACAAACATAATGATTTCCTTTAACTATTTTAAATTATGCGTATAGAGCTTAGCGTTTTTCGTCGCTCTGTTTCGTTTTGTTGAGCCCATTATTGTAAAAATTCTTTGATAGCTCTAATCGTTTGGTGTTATGGTTTTGATAGGTATTAGCTATTGTTAAAGAAGCGAAGCGTGAATTATGAATATTCGAGATTTTGAGTACTTAGTTGCACTTGCGGAACATAAGCACTTTCGCAAAGCGGCAGAGGCATGTTTTGTTAGCCAGCCAACATTGAGTGGGCAAATTCGTAAACTAGAGGATGAACTCGGGACCACGCTTTTAGAGCGAAGCAGCCGACGTGTTTTGTTTACCGATTCAGGGTTACAGCTGGTGGAGCAGGCTAAACGCATCTTAAGTGAAGTGAAAACCTTCAGAGATATGGCAAGCGGTCAAAGCGGAGCCATGACTGGACCGATGCATATTGGTTTCATCCCGACGGTTGGGCCTTATCTACTACCCAAAATTCTGCCGCAGATAAAAGAAGCATTTCCTGAGTTGGAACTATTTCTGCACGAAGCTCAAACACATCAATTAGTGCGTCAATTGGAAGAAGGCAAACTAGATTGCTTAGTTTTAGCTTCGGTTGATGAAACTGCGCCATTTAAAGAGATCGAAGTGTATCAAGAGCCATTAAGTGTCGCAGTGCCATGTGACCACGAGTGGGCCTCTCTCGACCATGTTGATATGTTGGAGCTGAATGGTAAAACCGTTTTAGCGTTGGGAGACGGCCACTGTCTGCGAGATCAAGCGTTAGGTTTTTGTTTTGCCGCTGGTGCAAAAGACGATGAGCGTTTTAAAGCCACCAGCTTGGAGACGTTACGCAACATGGTTGCTGCCGGTGCGGGGATTACGTTATTGCCTCAGCTTTCTATCCCTAATGAGAAGCAAAAAGATGGCGTATGCTACGTACCAGCTGTTAACCCAACCCCCTCGCGTAATATCGTGCTCGTATACCGTCCGGGCTCACCATTACGAGCTAGGTTTGAAGCTTTAGCAGCGAAGATTAAAGAGGTGTTGGCTTCTTATCCATCATTGAATGCTGCAGCATAAAAAGCAGAAATAAAAAGGGAGAGCTTGATGCTCTCCCTTGTGCTTTTGTGATTTAGAACAGTTCTTCTGCGCCAGAACCTGAAGAATAAATACTATCTTCTAAACGGTCGCCAGCGTATTCGGTAGGCTCCGTGCCTTTTTCAAAGTATTCGAACATTGATGTGCTATCTACCTTGTGCGTTAGCATACCGCTGTTGCGATCAATACGAACTCGAATAATATCCTCTGGAATATTTTTACCTTGCTCCGGCGTCCCTTCTAGCGCAACACGCATGAAGTCAATCCAAGCAGGCTCTGCGGTTTTCGCACCCGACTCGGCACCAGAAATTTGGCCTTGCCCTAGGTTGCTGTTAACAGTGGTGCGGCCAAGTGCACGTGAGTGATCATCAAAGCCAACCCAAGCTATCGCAACGACACCAGGTCCATAGCCATTGTACCAAGCATCCTTGGAATCATTCGTTGTACCCGTTTTACCTCCGATATCACGACGACCAAGTTTTTGCGCGCGCCAGCCTGTACCATTCCAACCTGTGCCTTCACGCCAGTTACCGCCACCCCAAATGTTGCTGTACATCATCTCACGCATTAAGAATGCATTCTGTTCAGAGATAACTTGCGGTGCATATTGAGGTTCATCATTTTCAAGGGCATTGTCTGTTGCAAGGCCGTCAATTGCGACGTCTTGTTCGCCAAATTCATCAGCGTAGCGATTTTCTGGCTGCTCGCTCATTTGTGGACAATCCTTATGACAAACACTCTTTGGATTGGCTTTAAACAGTACTTCACCGAATGCATCTTCCACGCGTTCTACATAGAATGGTTCAACGTAATAACCACCGTTCGCAAACACAGAGTAACCTTGTGCCACTTTCATTGGTGTTAAGCTGCCAGCTCCGAGTGCGATGGTCTCTGAGCGCGGTACTTGGTTAATATCAAAACCGAAACGAGTAAGGTACTGACGTGTCTCCTCGAGGCCAACTTCACGGAGTGTACGCACTGCCATGACGTTTTTTGATTGAGCTAAGCCGAGGCGAAGACGCGTTGGACCACCATAAGTCGGTGGTGAGTTTTTTGGTCGCCAAGCTGAACCAGAACCTGCATCCCACTTGTTAATCGGCGCATCGTTAATCAAAGTGGCTAGAGTCAGCCCTTTGTCAATTGCTGCCGAGTAGATGAAAGGCTTGATACTTGAACCAACCTGACGCACTGACATGGTTGCACGGTTAAACTTGCTGTGAACAAAGTTGAAACCACCAACCAGCGACAATATCGCGCCATTTTCTGGGTTCATCGCAACAAACGCGGTGTTTGCTGTCGGCACTTGGCTCAGTTTCCAGCTCAGTGTTGTGTTGTCATCTTCATCGGTTTCACTTACTTCGCGAACCCAAACTTGTTGACCTGTCGCTAGCACATCATGCGCTGACTTTGGTGTTGAGCCTTGGCGGTTATCAGTAATGTACTTACGCGCCCAGTGCATTCCAGTCCAAGGGATGGTTTGCTCTTCATGGTTCTTAACCCATACTTGTGCCGTCTTATCATCGACTTTCGTCACAACCGCAGGGTAAAGGTCACCATAAGTTGGCTGTTTCTTCAGGTGCTTTTCTATTTGCTCATTGTCCCAGGCCGCTTCCCTTTCTTTCCAAAGCACACTTTCTGCACCACGGTAGCCATGACGTTCATCGTATGACAAGAGGTTATTTACCGCAGACGTATTTGCAGCATCTTGCAGTTTAGAATCCACAGTCATGTAGATATTCAAGCCAGAGGTATAAGCTTCTTCTTCACCGTATTCTTTTACTGCCCATGCACGAGCCAACTCTGCTACGTAAGGTGCGGAAAGCTCAATCTCAGCGCTATGATAACGCGCCACAATAGGCTCATTGCGTGCTTCGTCATACTGCTCTTGTGTAATGTATTTCTCATCAAGCATTCGCATTAATACAACGTTACGGCGTTTTGTTGCGCGCTCAAGAGAGTAAATTGGGTTCATGGTTGATGGCGCTTTTGGCATACCAGCGAGTGTTGCAATCTCACTTAACGTCAATTCATCAAGGCTCTTGCCAAAATACACTTGAGCGGCAGCACCAAAGCCATATGAGCGGTAACCAAGGAAGATTTTATTGACATAAAGCTCCATGATTTCTTGCTTACTTAAAAGCTGCTCAATATGGATAGCAATAAAAATCTCTTTAATCTTACGCATGATCTTCTTCTCATTAGATAAGAAGAAGTTACGAGCTAGCTGTTGCGTAATCGTACTTGCACCCTGTTTAGCCGAGCCTGAAACCGCAACAACAACCGCTGCACGAGTGATGCCGATAGGGTCGATACCAGGATGCTCATAGAAACGACTATCTTCGGTTGCGATGAGCGCGTGAATTAAGTCTTGAGGAATTTCGTCATAAGTAACAGGAATACGACGCTTTTCACCGAACTGTGCGATCAGCTTCCCGTCTTGACTAAACACCTTCATAGGTGTTTGTAATTCAACGTCTTTTAGAGTTGCAACATCTGGCAATTCAGGCTTCACGTACTGATAGAAGCCAAATATTGTGGTGACTCCAAGAATTATGCAAATCAATGTTAAAAATAATAAACGCTTTATGAACTTCACCGGAGAATCCCTGATTGGTTGAGGCTGTGTAACGGCAAACCCTTGTACTCTTAGGTCAAAAATTTAGCACATAAGAGATATTAACTCTTATTTGGATGCTAATAACAACCTTTGCACGAAGAAATTTCGGAGCGAGAGTAAGAGATGGATAAGCTAATCGTTACCGGCATCGATATAGGCCATAACAGCCTCAAAGCCGTAGTACTTAAACCCACAGGCAACAATTACGCTCTGTTGGGTTACAAAGAAATATTACTAAAGGAAGGTATTGTCGCTGAAAATAACACCATAAATCATCAAGAAATTGTAAAGACCCTCAAGCAGATAAAAAAAGAACTGCCTTTTGGTGCTAAAAAAGTTGCGATCTCAGTTCCTGATAACTCGGTAATTAGCAAGAAACTGCAAATAGAACAAAATCTTGAAGAGAGTGAAGTTGAGTTTGCAGTGATACAAGCCTTTTCTCATCAATCGCCATTCCCTGTCGAAGAGCTGAGTTTAGACTTCGTTCGTCTTCGCGCTGAGGGCGGGCAGAGTGGCAGTGATAGCTATCAAGTGTTTGCGACAAGAAAAGATGTGGTAGAAGGCCGAGTCGATGCATTACAAAAGTCCGGACTAAAACCTGTTTTAGTGGACGTGCATTCGCAAAGCCTTGGTCATATCTGGAAGCTCACCGCCGATCGCTTTCCTGACAAAAACAAATACTGCTTACTCGATATTGGCACCTTATCGAGCTCCTTCACCATGTTTACCGAACAAGGTGAACTGTTTCACAAAGAGTTTGCTTACGGCACACGCGGAGCAAACAGCGCTTCTCCAGTCGATTTTCTGTCCGATGATGCTCAGGAGAAAACAGAGCTGTTTAACCGTCAAATCGTAGAGCGAGTAAAGCGCCAGATGCAGCTCTATACCTCAATCAATGGCTCACAAAACATCAAGGGTATCTGGTTATCAGGGGAAGGGGCCTCCACTCCCATGCTCGCAGAGGAGTTGTCTCAACAATTGTCGTTAGAGTGTGAATTGCTAAATCCGCTAGGGCTATTTGAGATGAAGGTGTCTAAGCGTAAGCGTCGTGCTGTGGATTGGCAGCATTTCTCAACAGCAGCCGGACTGGCCGTTCGTGGCATTCATTGGCTAGGAGGCGCCCGTGCTTTATCGCATTAATTTACTTCCTTGGCGAGAGAATCAAAGAGAAGAGCACCGACGTCGTTTCATCAGTTTGGTCGCATTAGGCATGTTGGTCGCTGTTGGCATCCAGTGGGGTATTGGAAAGTTTTTTGAGTACCAACAAGATCAACAACAGGAGCGGCTCGATTACCTCACTCACTACATTGCCGAACTCGACCAGCGTATTGAAGCAATGAAAATTGCAGAGCAAGAGCACAGCAAAATCCTCGAACGTCTAAAGGTCGTTGAAGGTTTACAAAACGGACGAAACAAAACGACCGAGTTCATGAACTTAATGCCTGCCGTTATCCCTGAAGGTGTATATGTTGACAAGATCAAAATGAATGATCTGGAAATTGAGATCTCTGGGATCTCAGATAGCACTCCAAAACTTGCCACGATGCTGGACAACATGGAGCGCTCGGCCAAGTTGAACGACGTAGAAATGCATTCCATCGTTCACGGCAAAGCCCGTTTTGGGAAAGAGTTTCAAACATTCAAAGTGTCTTTCATGTTCAAAGTAACGGAGAAGAAATTGGAGGCTCAACGTGGTTGATTGGCAGGATCTCGAAATAGATGAAATGGCCGAGTGGCCATTGTTGCCCCAAATTGTGGTAATCGCGCTTCTGATCATGGTGATTCAAGGCTTAGGTTATTGGTTTTACCTTAAACCGAAAGAAGAACAGTTGAATCACTTGATCCAGCAGGAGCAGACACTCAAGGTGGCATTGAAGATCAAAGCGAACAAAGTGGCAGCGTTGCCTCAGCTTCAATCTCAATTGGATGAACTTACCACTCGTTACGAGTTATTACTGCAACAACTGCCTGCGCAAAAAGAGCTGGCTACAATGCTCGCTTCAGTGAATGAGCTTGGCATCGACAATAAGCTGACTTTCACCCGAATCGACTGGGGCGAAAAACAATCAGAGCACTTCCTTTATCGTCTCCCTTTAAACATTGAGTTAACGGGCGACTTTCATGACATCGGCCATTTTTCTCAGGCGATAGCGACGCTACCTCGAATCATCACGTTTAAAGATGTGACTTGGCAACGTGTCAGCCAAGAGAGCGAAACTCTGCACTTTCGGGTGCGCGCTAACACCTATCAGTTTAAGCCGGAGGAGACGAAAAATGACAAGTAAGTCTTTGTTGCTGGTACTGATGGGTTCTCTATTGATGGGCTGCCAGGCGAATGATGAATCATTGACGGATTTTATTCGAGGAGTGGAAACACAGGCGCGTCGAGAGGTCGAGAAGCTTAAGCCCGCAGACAAATATGTTGCAGTCACGTACGCACCGGAAGTACAGCGTGCACCCTTTGAGTTACCCAAAGAAGCCACCATCGCGACTCAGCCAGTTGCAAGAAAAGATTGTTGGCAACCGCCCTCAAGAAGGCGAACTGGAAAATTAGAAAAATTCCCATTAAGCCAATTACGTTTGAAAGGGGTCATGGGCATGGATAACACGGTTTCTGGCCTGGTTCAGGCTCCCAATGGCACCGTCTATAAAGTTAAGCTGGGTCAATACCTTGGACGCAATAATGGCAAAGTGACCCATGTCAGCCACTCCTACTTGTTGATTAATGAAACGTTGCCCGACGGCTTAGGGTGTTGGCAAAAACGTAAAGTTAAGTTGGCTTTGAGATAGCCCCATTTATTTTTGATATTGAGTAATGAAAATGAGACAAGGATTAACACGTACACCAAGGATACTTACTGGGCTCTTCTCCTTATGGTTGTTTGTATTTTTAGCCCCTTTAGCGGCAGCTGAAGAAGTTTCGTCCAATGCCCTAAAAAGTATCGACTTTCGAACTAATAAAGATAAAGACGCCGTGATTGTCGTCGAATTGGCGTCACCGGCCGCGATTGTAGATATCAAGCGTGTACAGGAAGGGTTAAGTATCGATTTGCTTAACACTTCAGTAAAAGACGAGCAATTGTATCTCCTAGACGTGAAAGACTTTTCGACTGTGGTTGAGAGCGTAGAAGTGTTTCGCGACACCTCGACGACGCGCTTGGTTGCGCACATCAATGAAGAATACATGCATGATTACCGTTTAACGGGGCCTTTTTTGGAAATCAAAGTAGCGAAGATCAAACCCAATGAGAAAGCCCCAGATAAAAGCATTTTAGAAAGAGAAGGTAAGCTTATTTCGATTAACTTCCAAGATATTCCTGTGCGAAACGTCTTGCAGCTTATTGCTGATTACAACCAATTCAATTTGGTTGTCTCCGACTCTGTAGAAGGCAACCTCACGCTTCGTCTTGATGGTGTCCCTTGGCAGCAAGTGCTGGATATTATTTTGCAAGTTAAGGGGTTAGATAAGCGTGTTGATGGCAACGTGATTTTAGTTGCTCCGACTGATGAGTTGGACTTGCGTGAGAAGCAGCAGTTAGAAAAACAAAAACTTACGGAAGAAATGGGAGAGCTTTCATCTGAAATCATCAAAGTTAATTTTGCTAAAGCATCAGACATTGCGGAGATGATCAATGGAGAAGGAAATATCAGCATGCTGTCAGAGCGCGGCAGTATGACCATTGATGAGCGAACTAACTCGTTATTGATTAGAGAGTTACCTGAAAACATCGAGGTGATTCGAGAAATTATTGAGTCTTTGGATATTCCAGTTAAACAGGTTCAAATTGAGGCGCGTATTGTGACCATCAATGAAGGTAACATGGACGAGTTAGGGATTCGTTGGGGTTTTACGTCTATTAATGGCAGTAATACAGTGGGCGGTTCTATTGAGAACAACCTCGCCACGATCGGTCTCTATAATGGAGAAGGGGGTGATGACGGTGGTGACGGTGATGGAGTAGGGATCGATGACTTCCTAAATGTAAACTTAGCTGCAACCAGTCCGAATGCCACCAGCATTGCTTTTCAGGTCGCAAAGTTAGGTTCAGACACCTTGTTGGATCTTGAGCTTTCTGCTCTGCAACAAGAGTCTAAAGCTGAGATTATCTCGAGCCCACGTTTGATCACTACCAATAAGAAACCTGCCTATATCGAACAAGGTACAGAGATTCCTTATCTTGAGTCATCATCAAGTGGTGCAACGACGGTGACGTTCAAAAAGGCGGTATTAAGTTTGAAGGTAACCCCGCAAATCACACCGGATAACCGCTTAGTATTGGATTTAAGTGTCACGCAAGATAGACCTGGACAAGTCGTGAAGACAGGCACTGGTGAAGCTGTTGCGATTGATACTCAACGTATCGGGACGCAAGTGTTAGTGAATAACGGTGAAACGGTCGTTCTTGGTGGTATTTTTCAGCACAGCATTACTAACTCGGTGGACAAAGTGCCTTTGTTGGGCGATCTTCCGCTATTAGGTGCGCTTTTTCGTCGAAGTTATGAAAATGTTGGTAAAAGTGAGCTGTTAATTTTCGTCACGCCTAAGGTGGTGATTCAGTAGTTCTGTCTCGGGAAAAACTGATTAAATCAAAAATAAAGTTGCAATAGTGGCACCATGCTTGGATAATTTCGGGTCTTATCACGAATTATCTGTGAGGAACTGGTGCCACAAGCCTTGTAGAACAGCAGTTTAGCTGTGTTTTCTTGTGGCGATCTTATTGAATCAATGTTGTAAATTACTGCTAAACATGGCTGAGAAACGTAATATTTTCCTTGTTGGCCCAATGGGCGCCGGCAAAAGTACAATTGGTAGACATCTAGCACAGCAACTGCATATGGAGTTTGTTGACTCCGATACAGTGATCGAAGAACGCACTGGTGCAGACATCTCTTGGGTTTTTGATGTAGAAGGTGAAGAAGGCTTCCGCAAGCGTGAAGAAGCGGTACTTGAAGACCTAACACAAGAGCAAGGCATCGTGCTTGCGACTGGCGGTGGCTCTGTTAAGAGCAAAGAAAACCGCAATCGTCTTTCGGCACGTGGTGTTGTTGTTTACTTAGAAACGACGATTGAAAAGCAACTTGCGCGTACAAACCGCGACAAGAAGCGTCCTTTACTTCAAACGGATAACCCTCGCGAAGTACTGGAGCAATTAGCTGAAGAACGTAATCCTTTATATGAAGAAGTAGCGGATTACACTGTTCGCACTGACGATCAAAGTGCAAAAGTGGTAGCCAACCAGATCGTAAAAATGCTAGAAGAGAGATAAGTCTTTATCTTTTTTTTAATTGGAGCAAACCGATGGAACGGATTACGGTCAACCTAGCTGAGCGTAGCTACCCAATCTCTATTGGCGCCGGGTTATTTGAGGACCCGGCGTACCTCTCTCAAGTTCTCTCAAACAAAAATGCAAAACAAAAAGTTGTTGTGATCAGTAATGTCACAGTGGCACCTTTGTATGCAGACAAAATTTTAAAGCAACTCGAGCAGCTCGGTTGTAGTGCATCCTTGTTAGAATTGCCTGACGGTGAACAGTACAAAAACTTGGATGTATTTAATCAAGTAATGAACTTCTTACTGGAAGGGAGTTATGCTCGTGATGTTGTGATCATCGCGTTAGGTGGTGGTGTTATTGGCGATCTTGTGGGTTTTGCGTCTGCCTGTTACCAGCGTGGGGTCGACTTTATTCAAATACCGACCACATTACTATCCCAAGTGGACTCTTCGGTTGGTGGAAAAACCGCGGTTAACCATCCGTTGGGTAAGAACATGATAGGCGCGTTTTACCAACCTAAAGCAGTGATCATTGATACCAACTGCCTGTCGACGTTGCCTGAACGTGAGTTCGCTGCGGGTATCGCCGAAGTCATTAAGTACGGCATTATTTACGATGCAGATTTTTTTGTATGGTTAGAAGACAATCTTGAGCGCTTGTATGCGTTGGATGAAGAAGCACTAACTTATGCGATCGCACGTTGCTGTGAAATAAAAGCGGAAGTGGTGGCTCAGGATGAGAAAGAGTCGGGCATCCGTGCTTTGCTTAACTTAGGTCACACCTTTGGTCATGCGATTGAAGCGGAACTTGGCTATGGCAATTGGCTGCATGGTGAAGCGGTATCTTCCGGCACTGTTATGGCGGCCAAAACGTCGCATCTACGCGGTCTGATCTCGGAAGAGCAATTTGAGCGTATTGTTGCGATTTTGCGTCGTGCAAAACTGCCTGTGCATACTCCAGACAGTATGAATTTCGATGACTTCATCAAGCACATGATGCGAGATAAGAAAGTTCTCTCTGGTCAATTACGATTGGTTTTGCCTACAGGCATTGGCACTGCCGAGGTAATTGCTGATACGACACAAGACGTACTCAAACAGGCAATAGACTTCGGTCGCGATATTTAACCTTGTAATGGCGCCTTTGGGCGTCATTCTTGTAGTGTATTAAGGTTATTAGATGAGTGTTGCTCACGTACTGGAATTAGATTCTCAAATCGAGTTGCTTGATAGATTAGGTCTACTGACTAACTTTGGTTCCAATCTCATTGCGATTAATGGTCATGATGGGTACGGGAAATCTTGGTTAGCGCAGCGATACCTTGAAGTGGGTGCCAGTAACAAGAATCAATGTTTGTTACTTTGTCATTCTAATCAAGACGGTGTGCAGCATCGCGTCCTTATTTTGAGTCAACTGGTTTCAGACGCATTGTTTAATCAGCAAGAGCCTTTACTTGATAGCCTTGAAAGGCTTTTAGGTGATGAGCCGTGTGACATTGCAATTGTTGTAGATGATGCGCATTTATTGAGTGAGACACTTATCTCTGAGCTTTGGATGCTGGTCTTAGAGGCGCACCATAAGCCAAATTGGACCATCAATGTCTTACTGTTTACACAGTCTGGACGTTTAGACGGTTTGCTAGCACGTCTCAGTTATGGACAAGAGATAAAGCCTGTTGAGCTTGATATTGATATGTTGTCCGAAGTGGAAGCTCGTCGTTTCTTTGAGTCACTTGTTGCGCGCTACGTCGATGATGAGTCTGAGAAACGGGTTCGAGATGCATTTAAAAAAGTCGACCCAGTACCGGGTGACATCATGGCGTTAGGAGAGATGAAAGTGGAAAAAAGGATCATTATCCGCTCGATTGTCGGTTCACCCCTGAATATTGCGTTGGTGGTATTAGTATTACTGTTGCTTGCTGCTGGTGGCTATTGGTGGATGCTTAGTCAACCAAGCCCTGATGATAAAGCGCAGCAAATTGCTGGCAGTTTAGAGCAAACGGCTATTCCAACTTTTGAAGAGTCAGGAATCAGTGCAGCGCAGTCTTCACTGCAACCTGTAACCGATGGCTCTAGCAGTCTTGATAACTCTGGTGCGATTGATGATTCTGATTCATTACCGCCAGCAGTGACAGAAGAAGTAGCGAGCGTAGGCAGTGATGACAATCAACAAAGAGTGGTGATTGAGTCGAATGTGGTCGATGCATTGCTTGAAGGTAAAGCTGATTCAGCAGACACAAAAGCGATTGATGATGTCGTAGGTACTGAGAAGACAGAAACCGCCGATGAAACTAGCTCTCCTTTGATTAAAGTCGTAAAACCGAATCAAGATATGACGCAAGCACCTGCTCAGTCAGAAGAGGGTGAGGCAAACCAACCTGTTGTGAAGTTTTCATTTGCTCGTGAAGAACTAAAAGCGCTATCGCCAAGAGCTTATACTTTACAACTCGCAGCTATGACCTCAATGGAAGATGTACAATCCTTTCTCAATGAGCATCAACTGAATAATCAAGTGCGAATTTATCCTACCGTTCGTAATGACACCGAGTGGTATATCATCACATATCAAGATTATCCGACAATTCAAATGGCTCGTGATGCCGTCGCAAGCTTGCCAGATTCGGTTAAGTCGGTGAGTCCTTGGGCAAAATCACTCCGTCAGGTTCACCGTGAAATTGAACGAGTGAAATAAACCTGAGCTTCCCTGAAAAATATGTTACATTCCGCAGCCTTAATTTTTGGTCGATAGATAGAGCAGTAGATGAAAAAGCAACGAGCCTTTCTTAAATGGGCAGGAGGAAAATACGGACTGGTTGAAGACATCCAACGTCATTTGCCGCCGGCTCGAAAGCTAGTTGAACCTTTTGTTGGTGCGGGCTCAGTGTTTCTGAATACCGATTATGACCATTATCTACTTGCAGATATCAATCCAGATTTGATCAATCTGTACAACCTGCTGAAAGAACGCCCTGAAGAGTATATCTCTGAAGCGAAGCGTTGGTTTGTCGCTGAGAACAACCGCAAAGAAGCCTACCTACACATTCGCGCTGAGTTTAATAAAACCGATGACGTGATGTACCGCTCTTTAGCGTTTTTGTACATGAACCGCTTTGGTTTTAATGGCCTATGCCGTTACAACAAAAAAGGTGGCTTCAATGTACCGTTTGGCTCTTACAAAAAGCCGTATTTCCCTGAGGCGGAATTGGAGTTTTTTGCAGAAAAAGCCAAAAAAGCTACGTTTGTTTGTGAAGGTTATCCTGAAACATTTCGTCGTGCGCGCAAAGGGAGCGTCGTGTATTGCGATCCACCTTATGCGCCGCTTTCAAATACGGCAAATTTCACCTCATACGCAGGTAATGGTTTCACGTTGGACGACCAAGCTGCATTAGCCGACATTGCTGAAAGAACAGCGACTGAACGTGGCATTCCTGTGTTGATTTCTAACCACGACACTACCTTGACACGTCGGTTGTATCACGGTGCGGATCTTAATGTGGTTAAAGTAAAGCGTACCATTAGCCGTAATGGTAACGGTCGTAATAAAGTTGATGAGCTACTTGCGCTTTTTCATGCGCCAGACATGGATAAATCAAGCTCTTAATTCTCACACTATTATATCTAAATAGTGGATCTCCCCACTGGCTTCGGTAGAATTGCGCGCAGATTGTTTGCTCATTACTACTGAGGTCAGGTATGAAAGATTTTCTTATTGCTCCATCCATTTTATCGGCAGATTTTGCTCGTCTCGGTGAAGATGTAGAAAAAGTACTCGCAGCGGGTGCGGATGTGGTGCATTTCGACGTTATGGATAACCACTATGTACCAAACCTGACTTTTGGTGCGCCTGTGTGTAAAGCACTACGCGATTATGGCATCACAGCGCCAATCGATGTTCACCTAATGGTGAAACCCGTTGACCGTATTATTCCTGATTTCGCAAAAGCGGGTGCGTCGATGATTACGTTCCATGTAGAAGCTTCTGATCATGTAGACCGTACACTGCAGTTAATTAAAGAGCACGGCTGTCAGGCTGGTGTGGTACTAAACCCAGCAACGCCACTTGCAAGTCTTGAATTTATTATGGATAAAGTCGACATGATTCTACTGATGTCGGTAAACCCTGGTTTTGGTGGTCAATCATTCATTCCTCATACACTAGATAAACTGCGTGCCGTTCGTAAGATGATTGACGAGTCTGGTCGTGATATCCGCTTAGAAATCGATGGCGGTGTGAAGGTTGACAACATTCGTGAAATTGCAGAAGCGGGCGCAGACATGTTTGTTGCAGGCTCGGCGATTTTCGGTGAGCCAGATTACAAACAAGTGATCGATCAAATGCGCGCTGAACTGGCTGAAGTTAAATAAGCACCGATAAGCCAGCGCAATAACACGCTGATTTTAAAGGCTGCCAGCTTGTTGGCAGCCTTTGTGTTTTCTAGTATTAGAAGAAATTAAATATCCACTGCGCTGAGCAAATAATCACTTGCCTATTTTACGCCCTTTCTGTACTATTCGTGCTCCTTAAACTCAGTCAATTATCTTTAGTTCCTTGCTTCCTCTGGACGACTGAGCCATTTGTGGAAGCTGAATAATCCGTAAGGAGCAACCAATGCGTCATTACGAAATCGTATTCATGGTGCACCCAGATCAAAGCGAGCAAGTTGCTGGCATGATCGAGCGTTACACTGGTTCAATCACTGAAGCTGGCGGTAAAATCCACCGTCTAGAAGACTGGGGCCGTCGTCAACTGGCTTACCCAATCAACAAGCTTCACAAAGCTCACTACGTTCTTATGAACGTTGAAGCTGACCAAGCTGTAATTGATGAGCTAGAAACTGCTTTCCGTTTCAACGATGCAGTTCTACGTAACATGATCATGCGTACTAAAGCAGCGATCACTGAGCAATCTATCATGCTTAAGCAAAAAGAAGAGCGTGCTCCACGTCGTGAAGAGCGTTCTGAAGCTAAGCCTGAAGCTAAGTCAGAAGCTGCTGAGTAAGTTTTCTTATGGCCAATCGAATGGAGCTGAGCGGCACCATTGCCAAACCGCCCATTCGTAGTAAAAGCCCTGGTGGTATTGAACACTGTCGGTTTTGGCTGGAGCATCGCTCTACTATTATCGAAGCTGACTTACCTCGACAAGTTTATTGTCGTATGCCGGTAGTCGTCAGCGGGCTTGGGTCACAAGCACTAACTCAGAATTTAGTTCAAGGCAGTAACATTAAGGTAAGTGGTTTTGTCACTTATCAAACCGGCCGAAATGGCGTGGGAAAATTAGTGTTACACGCCGACAACATTACTCAAATTTAAGATCAGGAGATAGCCCATGGCTCGTTTCTTCCGTCGTCGTAAATTCTGCCGTTTCACTGCAGAAGGCGTACAAGAGATTGATTACAAAGACGTAGCAACTCTTAAAAACTACATCACTGAAGCTGGTAAAATCGTACCTAGCCGTATCACTGGTACAAGCGCTAAGTACCAGCGTCAACTAGCACGTGCTATCAAGCGTTCACGCTACCTAGCTCTACTACCGTACACTGACAAGCATCAGTAATCGGTTCATTTTATTAAGAAAGAGGATTAAGCAATGCAAGTTATTCTACTTGATAAAATTGGTAACCTAGGTGGTCTTGGCGATACTGCAAACGTTAAATCTGGCTACGCTCGTAACTTCCTTATCCCACAAGGTAAAGCAGTTATGGCAACTAAAGCTAACGTTGAAATGTTTGAAGCTCGTCGTGCTGAACTAGAAGCTAAAGTTGCTGAGCAACTAGCTGCTGCAGAAGCTCGCGCAGAGAAAGTTAACGCTCTAGAAGCGGTAGTTATCGCTTCTAAAGCTGGTGACGAAGGCAAACTATTCGGTTCTATCGGTACTCGTGACATCGCTGACGCTATCACAGCTGCAGGCGTTGAAGTTGCTAAGAGCGAAGTTCGCCTTCCTGAAGGTGCTCTACGTAACACTGGTGAGTTCGAGATCAGCGTTCAACTTCACTCTGAAGTTTTCGCGACAGTTAACCTACAAGTTGTTGCTGCTGAGTAATTCAGTATCAAGACGAAATACTAAAAAGCACCTCCTTGGAGGTGCTTTTTTTATTTCTAAAACTGAGAGAAAAAGGGTTAAAAAGCGAAAAGTAAATTAACGGAAAATACGCTGTCCGCTTTGCTTAAGCCTTCAGGCACTTTATCGTGATACTGACGAGAGTGCGCCAGTTTCAGTGCGATATCTTCAGTAATATCATTGGTTACACTGAGTTCACTATCAGTACGTGTGTTACTTCTACCTGTTACCAACGTAATATCAGCTGCGAAACTTAAATTATCCAACGCATGCCAAGTTGTGTTGATATTTCCTCGAAAAATGCCTTCTCTAACGATATCGGGAAAGACAATATCGTCATCATCTATTTCGTCTAAGTTTGGCTCTTGATAGCGAAAACCAGGGCCTACCTCTACCTCTAAAATGAAGTTCTCAGTGTAGGAGAACTGGTAACCCAAACCACCTGACAACGTATAGTCTTTAAAATAAGCACTGTAGCGAGAATCCACTCCTTTAAAGCTGCCATACAAATATGTCTTAGGGCCTAACTTGTAGTCACTCTGTAGGGAGTAGGTGGATGAGCGTTTGTCTTCTTCACCGTCTTTGTACAAGTTGTAGTACTTCCATTCACCATTAGAACGGTGTCGACCTGACGTATATTCAGCACTCAAACGAGCATTCAGGGAACGAGAGTCCGTGTTACCTGTGTGAGCTTGATAGCCGAACTCCACCTCGGTTTTTAGTGGGTCGGGTACATCAATATTTTGCTCTGGCTGTACTGATTCGTCAGCATACGATGCACTAGCGCACAGTAGGCTAAAGCTAAGTAACCAGTATCGGGACACATCAACCTCGAACGTAATCAAAAAGGAGGGGCATGATACTGATACAGATATTTGGTTGGGTCAATGGTAGGTTAATTTTTATTAGAGCTAGGCGGAAGAACCAGGCTATTACCCGGGTGGTTCACATGATGATTTCTTAACAAGTAATTGTCGCTTCGGGGAAGCATCTCAGCTAGGTTAAGGTTATAATCGTGGGTCAATAGTAGTTATCGAGCAAAGTCATGGCGGAAAACAGAAATCGCAAACCTTCAGACAGTCAGGTCGACGCAATCAAAGTGCCACCTCACTCACTAGAAGCCGAGCAATCAGTAATTGGTGGTCTTTTACTGGATAATGAACGTTGGGACACCGTTGCCGAACGTGTTGTGAGCAGTGATTTCTATAGTCGTCCACACCGCCTGATTTTTGAAGGTGTAAAAACCATTCTTGAAGCGGGTAAACCTCTCGATCTTATTACTTTATCGGAATATCTAGAGCGTCACGAGTTGTTAGAAGATGTAGGCGGTTTTGCTTACCTCGCTGACTTGGCGAAGAATACGCCAAGTGCAGCTAACATCAATGCGTATGCTGATATTGTCGCTGAGCGTGCGATTGTTCGTGGCCTTATTGGTGTCGCGAATGAAATTGCGGACGCGGGCTATGACCCTCAAGGTCGCAGTTCTGAAGATTTAATAGACATGGCGGAGAGTAAAGTTTTTGCTATCGCCGAGTCTCGAACTAGTGAAAACGAAGGACCACAAAACGTCGACAACATCCTCGAAAAGACGTTAGAACGTATCGAGTTGTTGTATAAAACGCCACAAGATGGTGTTACCGGGGTCGATACCGGTTTCACCGATCTCAATAAGAAAACCGCAGGTTTGCAAGGCTCTGATTTGGTGATTGTCGCAGCGCGTCCATCGATGGGTAAAACGACCTTTGCGATGAACTTGTGTGAAAATGCGGCCATGCAACAAGAAAAGCCCGTACTTATTTTCTCGTTAGAGATGCCAGCTGAACAGTTGATGATGCGTATGTTGGCCTCTTTGTCTCGTGTTGACCAAACCAAGATCCGTACGGGTCAGCTAGATGACGAAGATTGGGCGCGTATTTCTTCTACTATGGGTATCCTGATGCAGAAGAAAAATATGTACATCGATGATAGCTCTGGTCTAACTCCGACCGAAGTGCGTTCGCGCGCTCGCCGTATCGCTCGTGAACATGGCGGTCTGTCGATGATCATGGTCGACTACCTTCAGTTGATGCGCGTGCCTTCGTTAACCGATAACCGCACTCTTGAGATTGCTGAGATCTCGCGCTCTCTTAAGGCGCTGGCAAAAGAGCTAAATGTGCCTGTTGTGGCACTGTCGCAGCTAAACCGTTCCCTAGAGCAACGTGCGGATAAACGACCAGTAAACTCGGACTTGCGTGAATCCGGTTCCATCGAGCAGGATGCCGACTTGATCATGTTCATCTACCGTGATGAGGTTTATCACCCAGATAGTCCGTACAAAGGTACGGCCGAAATCATTATTGGTAAACAGCGTAATGGTCCTATCGGCTCTGTTCGCCTCACTTTCCAAGGTCAACATTCGCGTTTCGACAACTACGCGGGTCCTGCATTCGATATTGATGATGAGTAATCCCATGAGCTATATGAAAGCGGCCAAGGCGTGCATTGATTTGTCTGCGTTGCAGCACAACTTACAGCGCGTAAAAGCTCAAGCGCCACAAAGTAAAGTGATGGCTGTCGTCAAGGCCAATGGTTATGGTCACGGATTACGTCATGTCGCAAAACATGCTAACCATGCGGATGCGTTTGGTGTGGCTCGTATTGAAGAAGCATTGCAACTGCGCGCTTGTGGAGTAGTAAAGCCGATTCTATTGCTAGAAGGTTTTTACTCTCCTGGTGACTTACCTGTTCTTGTGACGAACAACATCCAAACTGTGGTGCACTGTGAAGAGCAGCTTATCGCCTTGGAGCAAGCAGACCTTGAAACTCCGGTTGTCGTGTGGCTGAAGATTGACAGTGGCATGCACCGCCTTGGGGTTCGTCCTGAACAATATGACGAGTTTGTAACGCGGCTGAAGGAGTGTCCAAATGTAGCGAAACCGTTGCGTTACATGAGCCACTTTGGCTGTGCAGATGAGCTGGATAGCGATATTACCCCACAACAGATTGAGCTGTTTAAATCGTTGACTTCTGGTTGCCAAGGGGAACGTTCACTGGCGGCATCTGCGGGGTTATTGGCATGGCCTCAAAGCCATTTAGATTGGGTTCGTCCGGGTATTATCATGTATGGTGTGTCGCCATTCGATGACAAAACGGCGCAAGATCTTGGGTATCAGCCTGTCATGACACTTAAATCCCACCTTATTGCGGTACGTGAAGTGAAGAAGGGTGAAAGTGTTGGCTACGGTGGTATTTGGACCAGTGAGCGAGATACAAAAGTTGGTGTCATTGCTGTAGGGTATGGCGACGGTTACCCAAGAAGTGCTCCAAACGGTACGCCGGTGTGGGTTAATGGCCGTAAAGTACCTATTGCAGGTCGAGTTTCCATGGATATGCTGACGGTCGATTTGGGACCAGACGCAACGGATAAAGTCAGCGACGAAGCGATTCTTTGGGGGAAAGAGCTCCCAGTAGAAGAAGTAGCGGGTCACATTGGTACGATTGCGTATGAACTCGTGACTAAGCTAACGCCTCGCGTCGAGATGGAATACTCCAAATAAACAACGAAAGGCTAACCCAAGGTTAGCCTTTGTTTTATCTACTCACCGTTAATCGTAGCAATAACGCGGCGGCCGCCACCAAAGTCTCGATGCTCACCCAAGTAAATACCTTGCCATGTTCCTAAAGCTAATCGACCATTTTGGATTGGTACCGTCACACTACTGCCAAGCAGTGATGCTTTAATATGTGCCGGCATGTCGTCGTCACCTTCATAGGTGTGCTGATAATAAGGAGCACGCTCTGGCACAAACTTATTGAAGTGCGCTTCCATGTCCATACGCACGGTTGGATCAGCATTCTCATTTAAGGTCAAACTGGCGGAGGTGTGCTGAATAAATAAGTGTAATAAACCTACTGAAAGTTCGTTTATTTGTGGTAATTGTTGTTCAATTTCATCAGTTATCAGGTGAAAACCGCGGCATCTCGCTTTTAATTGCAGTGTTTTTTGTGCCCACATACGTGTTCCTTTGGAAATTTATAAATTGGCGTCTATCCTATTCCAATTAGAGCCTGTCATTAGTAAATGATATGATTCTTGTCATCGTAAATGAATTGTTCAATTTCAGGGCAGGGAACGTGACCTAACTCAATGTGAGTGTAAAAGCTCTCGGTCATAATTGGCGCCTGAAAAAAAATTACAAAGACTTGTTTTGTGGCAATTTGCC
This sequence comes from Vibrio sp. 2CM40D, assembly GCF_023161825.1. NCBI lineage: Bacteria > Pseudomonadati > Pseudomonadota > Gammaproteobacteria > Vibrionales > Vibrionaceae > Vibrio > Vibrio sp. 2CM40D. The sequence continues at coordinate 10,586 of NZ_JALNTL010000017.1, read as the reverse complement.
CAAACATCTAATTTATATTCTATTTGCTAAATCGGGGATTCCACAGTTTTCGCTAGACTGTAAGGAATGGAACCTACTGTAACATCGGGATAAAGACCATGTTGAAAAATATCAATCCAACGCAAACACAAGCTTGGAAAGCGCTAACGGCGCATTTCGAATCTGCACAAGATATGGATCTTAAAGAGCTGTTTGCTCAAGACGCAGCGCGTTTCGACAAATACTCTGCACGTTTCGGCTCAGACATCCTAGTCGATTACTCAAAGAACCTCATCAATGAGGAAACTCTGAAGCACCTGTTTGCTCTTGCGAAAGAGACCGAGCTGAAATCTGCAATTGAAGCGATGTTCAGTGGTGAAGCGATCAACCAAACAGAAGGTCGCGCTGTTCTTCACACTGCACTACGTAACCGTGCTAATACTCCAGTTATGGTAGATGGCGAAGACGTAATGCCAGCAGTGAACGCGGTTCTAGAAAAAATGAAATCATTCACTGAGCGCGTTATCGGCGGTGAATGGAAAGGTTACACAGGCAAAGCAATTACCGATATTGTGAACATCGGTATCGGCGGTTCTGACCTTGGCCCTTACATGGTGACGGAAGCTCTAGCGCCATACAAAAATCATCTAAACCTTCACTTCGTATCTAACGTTGATGGTACACACATCGTTGAAACGTTGAAGAAAGTTAACCCAGAAACGACGTTATTCTTGATCGCGTCTAAGACGTTTACAACACAAGAAACCATGACTAACGCGCACACTGCTCGTGATTGGTTCCTAGAATCGGCGGGTGATCAGGCTCATGTGGCTAAGCACTTTGCTGCGCTTTCAACAAACGCGACAGCCGTGTCTGAATTTGGTATCGATACAGCGAACATGTTTGAATTCTGGGACTGGGTTGGTGGCCGTTACTCACTATGGTCTGCGATCGGTCTATCAATTGCACTAGCAGTAGGTTTCGACAACTTTGTTGAGTTGCTTGATGGTGCTCACGAGATGGACAAGCACTTCGTATCAACAGATCTAGAAAGCAATATTCCAGTGATTCTTGCTTTGATTGGTATTTGGTACAACAACTTCCACGGTGCGGAGTCAGAAGCTATCCTACCTTACGATCAATACATGCACCGTTTTGCAGCATATTTCCAGCAAGGCAACATGGAATCAAACGGTAAATACGTTGACCGTGACGGCAATGCTGTAACTTACCAAACTGGCCCAATCATTTGGGGTGAACCAGGTACCAACGGTCAGCACGCGTTCTACCAGCTAATTCACCAAGGTACTAAGCTTATCCCATGTGACTTCATTGCACCTGCAATTAGCCACAACCCAGCTAGCGATCATCACCAAAAACTGATGTCTAACTTCTTCGCGCAAACTGAAGCTCTAGCGTTTGGTAAAAATGAAGAAACCGTGAAAGAAGAGTTGGTGAAAGTAGGTAAGAATGCTGAAGAAGTGGCAGCGATTGCGCCATTCAAAGTGTTTGAAGGTAACCGTCCAACAAACTCTATTCTAGTGAAGCAAATCACGCCTCGTACGCTAGGTAACTTGATCGCAATGTACGAACACAAAATTTTCGTACAAGGTGTTATCTGGAATATCTTCAGCTTTGACCAGTGGGGCGTGGAGCTAGGTAAACAACTGGCTAACCAAATCCTACCTGAGCTTGCAGACGAGTCTCAAATCAGCTCGCATGACAGCTCAACAAACGGTCTAATCAACGCATTTAAAGCGTTCAAAGCTTAATGTTTGAATAGATAAAGAAAAGGTCAGCAAATGCTGACCTTTTTATTGCCTGAGGCAAAAACAAAATAGGTTGGCCAGTGCCAACCTATTTTTTCTCTTTTATTCGAAGCAAATTTCGATAAAGGCATTTCCCCATTGGGAAGAGAAAGGCATGATAATAATTGAGCCTTCACACTTGTGGCGAATCGTATGACCTCGGCCCGAAACCACAACCGGTGTTGCCATATCAAAGTCAAAACCACTTTCCGCCAGAATGCGTTTCGCACCACCAGTAACCATGTTGGTGATCTCACCCACCATATCGGTCACTTCTTCATTGAGCCCATTTGGACGTTCACCAAGCATGTTCTGCATGATTTCTAGGGCGAGTGCTTCATCAAAGGTGATCGACATTGAACCACGAGTTTGTGGGCCTACCATACCAATCAGACCAGAAACGTCACCTCGTGCGATCTCATCTTTTTTGATTCGCGGTTTTTGTGGCTTCAGCTCAAGAGAAGCCATAGTTTTTAGCACGTTCATTAAAGAAGCTAAAAACGGGTTTACAAATTCAGCGCGCATAACGTTCTTCTATACTTTTTCTTTCGTCTCGGAGGAACAGGCCTGGCATTCACCATGAGTTTCAATAACTTGGTTGGTCAGTTTGAATCCATGCTTCTCGGCGTTTTCGGCTAACAAGGATATCAGCGTCTCATCTTCGAGTTCAACGACATCACCACATTTATCGCAAATTAGTAATTGGAAAAAGTGCTGCTGAGTATTGAAAGAACAACAAGTAATAAAGCTATTTGTCGATTCCACTCGGTGGATGAAGCCTTGCTCTAGGAGAAAATCTAATGCTCGATAAACAGTGGGCGGCTTAGCCTGAGGCTCACTCTCTTTTAGTTGCTCCAATAGCTCATACGCACTTGAGGCGCGGCGATTAGAACAAATGAGTTCAAATACGCGTCGGCGTTGCGGAGTCAGTCGTACTCCACGCTCTGCGCAGATACTTTCAATTTGTTCAATGATTGTTGGGTTCAAACCTTTCACCATAACTATCGGACGTGCTCTATGATAAATCATTTCTATACGAAGTTCGTTTAGAAATGCTTCATTTTACCCACTATCAGAACGAAAATCATGAATTAAAGCAAGTCGGTGGTGGTGTGAAGGCGGAATAATCATCACAGAATGAATCAACGAATGACAGATTCGTATTACTTCTGCGTATTCCTAAGCACTTGGCTAGTCAGCCAACCAAATCATTCTCGCTGAAACTAGCACCCAGAGGTGCTTGGGTATACAATACCCGACTTATTTTTTGAGCGTACTGCTGCGCTCGACCTTGGCAACATAAAAACGGGTGTTTATATCATGACTCATTCTTGCAGGCTCTCCGTAGCACCAATGTTAGATTGGACTGATCGTCATTGTCGCTACTTCCATCGCTTAATGACCAAAGAAACCCTGTTGTACACTGAAATGGTGACGACAGGTGCGATCATTCATGGAAAAGGAGATTTCCTGGCTTATAACGAAGAAGAGCATCCGTTAGCCCTTCAACTTGGTGGTTCAAACCCAGCAGATTTGGCTACGTGTGCCAAGCTAGCGCAAGAGCGTGGCTACGATGAGATTAACCTAAATGTGGGGTGTCCATCTGACCGCGTACAAAACGGTCGATTTGGTGCTTGCCTAATGGCTGAACCGCAGTTAGTTGCGGATTGTGTCGCAGCAATGAAAGACGTGGTCGATATCCCTGTAACAGTCAAGACTCGCATTGGTATTGATGATCAAGACTCTTACGAATTCCTAACGGATTTCGTTTCTATTGTTTCAGAAAAGGGTGGCTGTGAGCAGTTCACTATCCACGCACGTAAAGCATGGTTAAGTGGTCTAAGCCCAAAAGAAAACCGTGAGATCCCACCATTGGATTACCCACGCGCTTACCAATTGAAGCAAGACTTCTCACACCTAACGATTGCGATTAACGGTGGCGTGAAATCATTAGAAGAAGCAAAAGCACATCTTCAGCATCTTGACGGTGTGATGATTGGTCGTGAAGCATACCAAAGCCCATATTTACTGGCATCGGTAGATCAAGAGTTGTTTGGCTCTAATGCTCCAGTGAAGAAACGCAGCGAAATTGTTGAAGAGATGTATCCATACATTGAAGCGCAATTAGCGAAAGGTGCGTACCTTGGTCATATTACCCGCCACATGTTAGGTTTGTTCCAAAGCATGCCCGGTGCTCGTCAATGGCGTCGTCATATCAGTGAAAATGCGCACAAACCAGGTTCTGGTCTAGAAGTATTGCAAGACGCGCTAGCTAAGATTCCAAAAGAATTGAATGTGTAAAATTCGCCAGTGAATGGCTAAAATTACCAACTAAAGAATGATAAAGCCAGAGTGCAGAAATGCCTCTGGCTTTGTTTTTTTATTAAAAATCATAATCTTAACTTCGTTTCTGTAAGTTGGTATGGAAACTGCTCTGTTTATTGAAAACAAATGGAGAAGTGATTATGTTGGAGCTAATCTTTATTTTAGTCTTTGCGGCGACCTTGTTGGTTACGGGTATCACAATGATGACCGTATTCGCAGCAACTGGTATTGCGTTAGTTGTGATGTTTTTACTGGGAATGGTTGGAGCGGTACTTAAACTATTACCATGGTTAATCGTGATTGCATTGGGTATTTGGTTCTTCAAGAATTACGTCGCTCAGCCCCGCTATAAATAATGAGTAACATCATTTAGTTGATGGAGAGGCGTGAGAATATGGTATATTTCCTCTCACGTCCTCTACGTGAATATCAGCTATCTCGGAGTAAATACTACATGACAAATAAAGCGAATATCGCTTTAACGGCATTATCGTTGGCAGTATCTTTTCCTGTTTTTGCAGAGTACTCTGTATCGACAAAAGTCGGCGCAGAGGTATGGGCTGCCGACACTAAAGTTAATGAAGTGAGACGAGATAGCAGTACCGCAGGCACTTTTTACGCGGCGATTGAACATGATGTTAAATATGTCCCTAATGCGCGCCTTCGTTACTCAAGTGTTGATGCGGATTACATGGGGTTCGATAAGCTCGATTTAACCTTGTATTACCACGTTCTAGAGCATGATTTATTGCACTTTGATGCGGGTCTCACGTTCAGTAATTTAAGTGACACTAAATACATTGATGCTGGCTCAAGCAGGCGTGTAGAAGAATTTGATGAGCTGATTTGGGCTTGGTATGGTTACGCAGAAATTCAAGTTCCGGATACAAACTTTGATGTGATTGGTGAGATAAACTTTGGTGACAACAAAGGTATCAAAAGCACCGATTTCATGGCAGGTGTTCAATACAATGTACCGCTCGAAAAAGCTCGACTGGCTTTTCGTGGAGGTTACCGTGTGATTGATTTAGAGTCCGATAAATTCATGTCGGATCTAGGGAAAGAGTTTATTTTTGCTAACGGCTTCTTTGTGAGTGCGGAATACGCGTTCTAAATTCAGCCATGTTAGATATTCGATTTACTTAAAACGTCGCTTTATAAGCGGCGTTTTTTTATATCACTTCATTATATCTAATCGAAATTTCTCCCTATTTGGCTGACTTAGACCATGCTTACCTAGGAGCAATGTGAAAGTTAAAGCAGGGATAGCGATGACAATAAATGAACTAAGACATCTATTCCGTGAAAATCAGCTTATCGAAGCGATTATTGAGCCTGCAATCCAAGAGGGTGGTTGGGTTGTAGAGTTCAGACATGCGCGCGGTGGTTTTGTTTTTCTAACGGACAGTCACGGCGAAGAATGTCTTTATGAAGATTTGGATACTGCGTCAAAATCGGCAATGGCAGTAGGCTTTCAACAAGTCCGCATTGAAGATCGATGAGCAAAAAGTAAGCCGTTCTTACTTCCAAAAAGTTATAAAACATTCACTTCTATTCTTTCTTGTTATTAAGGAGAGTGGGTACTCTATCGTCACGCAATGAATAGGGATGTCGTGATAATGTCTTTTCAAAAGAATGAGTATTCTCACAAGAATGTGTCTGAAGATAATAATGGGCAAGGAGGAAATCCTCCAATCGCAAGCCCTCTGAATGACCAACAAATTAGCTCACTCCAACAAACTGTCTCTGAGTTGTCTTCACAGCAACTTGCTTGGGTCAGTGGGTATTTTTGGGGATTAGCTCAAAATCAACCAAACACAGCGGTAACGCCAATTGCACAAGCAACGGCAGCCGTATCAGCGAAGCCAGCAGGTAAGTTGAGTATTATTTTTGCTTCCCAAACGGGCAATGCTAAAGGTGTTGCTGAAGCTCTGGAACAGGAAGCAAAAGCAGAAGGAATTGCAGTCGAACTTTTTGATGCAAGCGATTACAAAGGTAAAAACTTAGCCAAAGAAACGCATGTCATTATTGTGGCATCGACTAACGGCGAAGGCGAAGCGCCAGACAATGCCATTGAGCTACATGAGTTTTTGCAATCGAAGAAGGCTCCTAAGCTGCCAAACCTGCAATATGGTGTTATTGCATTGGGAGATTCTAGCTACGAGTTCTTCTGTCAGACCGGTAAAGACTTCGACACTTACCTATCAAAGCTAGGCGCGACTCCATTTATCGAGCGTCTTGATTGCGATGTGGATTATGAAGCCCCTGCAACTGAATGGCGTAAGAATGCGTTAGACAAGGTAAAAGATACACTGTCTTCTGGCTCTGAAGCGGATGTGGTTCAACTTCCAGTGGGTCAAGCTGCGACTGCGCACTCTCCTTACAATAAACAAAATCCGTACACTGCGACGTTACTGACCAGTCAAAAAATCACGGGCCGTGACTCTGGAAAAGACGTTCGTCATATAGAAATCGACTTAGAAGGCTCGGGCTTAACGTATCAGCCAGGTGATGCACTAGGTGTGTGGTTTGAAAATAGCTCGGAACTTGCAAATGCCATTCTTGGTAAGGTCGGTTTGTCTGGGGTTGAGACTGTTGACGTTGATGGTGAAAGCTTGTCAATCCACAGTGCTCTCGTGAGTAAATATGAAATCACAACATCTAACCCGCAGCTCATCACAAAGTTTGCCGAGTTATCCGGTAGCAAGAAGCTACAAAAGTTAGTTGAAGATAAAGATAAGCTTCGCGAGTACTCTGCAAATACTCAAATCGTTGATGTACTGGCAGAAAAGAAAACCAAGTTAACCGCAGATGAATTGATTGGTTTGCTTCGTCGTCTTACTCCACGCCTTTACTCTATTGCATCAAGCCAAGAAGAGGTCGATGAAGAAGTACACCTAACGGTTGCTTTGGTTGAGTACGAACAAAACGACGAAAAACGATATGGTGGAGCGTCTAGTTTCTTAGCACAGCGTCTCGAAGAGGGAGATGAAGTTAAAGTATTTGTTGAGCATAACAACAACTTTAAACTGCCGGAAGATGATAGCACTCCAATTATCATGGTTGGTCCTGGCACAGGGATCGCACCATTCCGAAGCTTTATTCAGGAACGTGAAAACCGTGATGCTGAAGGCAAAAACTGGTTGTTCTTTGGTGATCGCACGTTCACTCAAGACTTCTTATACCAAGTGGAATGGCAAAAGTATCTCAAGTCAGGAGTACTAAGCCGATTGGATGTTGCCTTTAGTCGTGACCAAGTAGAAAAGGTTTACGTACAACATCGCATCTTAGAAAACGCAGCTCAAGTGTGGCAGTGGATCCAAGAAGGCGCTTATATCTATGTCTGCGGTGATGCAACGCGTATGGCAAAAGATGTGCACGACGCATTGGTTATCGTTGCTGAACAAGAAGGCAAGATGCCGCGTGACGATGCAGAACAATTTATTAATGACCTACGTAAAGCGAAACGTTATCAGAGGGATGTTTACTAATGACTTTTTCTACGGACAATAATAAGCAGGTTGTATTAGGTGAAGAGTTAGGGCCGCTATCTGATAACGAGCGCCTGAAGCGAGAAAGCAACTTATTACGTGGCACCATTGAGCAAGATTTACAGGACCGTATTACTGGTGGCTTTACTGCCGACAACTTCCAGTTAATTCGTTTCCACGGTATGTATCAACAAGACGATCGTGATATCCGTAATGAACGCACAAAGCAAAAACTGGAACCATTACATAATGTGATGCTTCGTGCTCGTATGCCTGGAGGCATCATCACGCCAACGCAATGGTTAGCGATCGACAAGTTCGCAACGGAGCACTCTTTATATGGAAGTATTCGTCTGACGACTCGCCAAACGTTCCAGTTTCATGGGGTATTAAAACCGAATATTAAGTTGATGCATCAAACGCTCAACAGTATTGGCATTGATTCGATTGCAACCGCGGGTGATGTAAACCGTAACGTGTTGTGTACCACTAACCCAGTGGAGTCAGAGTTACACCAAGAAGCTTACGAATGGGCGAAGAAGATCAGTGAGCATCTATTACCAAAGACGCGCGCTTATGCAGAGATTTGGCTAGACGGTGAAAAAGTAGAAAGCACGGAAGAAGACGAACCGATTCTAGGCAAGAACTACTTACCACGTAAGTTTAAAACTACAGTGGTTATCCCACCGCAAAATGACGTAGATGTACACGCTAACGATCTCAACTTCGTAGCGATTGCAGATAACGGCAAGCTGGTTGGTTTTAACGTCCTGGTCGGCGGCGGCTTAGCGATGACGCATGGCGATACATCAACTTATCCGCGCCGCGCTGACGACTTTGGCTTTATTCCGCTGGACAAGACACTTGATGTTGCCGCAGCTGTAGTAACAACTCAGCGTGATTGGGGTAACCGTTCAAACCGCAAAAATGCGAAAACGAAGTACACGTTAGATCGTGTAGGTAGCGATGTGTTTAAAGCGGAAGTCGAGAAACGTGCTGGTGTTAAGTTTGAGCAAAGCCGTCCATATGAATTCACAGAACGTGGTGACCGTATTGGCTGGGTAGAAGGAATTGATGGTAAATATCATTTAGCGCTTTTCATCGAAAACGGTCGCTTATTAGACTTTCCAGGTAAACCACTTAAGACGGGTGTTGCTGAAATTGCCAAAATCCACAAAGGCGATTTCCGCATGACAGCAAACCAAAACCTAATTGTTGCGGGTGTACCTAAAAACGAAAAAGCGAAGATTGAAAAGATCGCTCGTGAACATGGCTTAATGGACGACGGCGTAAGTGAACAGCGTAAGAACTCAATGGCTTGTGTTGCTTTTCCAACTTGTCCGCTAGCGATGGCAGAAGCTGAACGTTTCCTTCCTCAGTTTGTTACTGATGTTGAGGGGATTCTGGAGAAGCACAACCTACCAGAAAATGACAACATCATTTTGCGTGTAACTGGGTGTCCAAATGGTTGTGGTCGCGCAATGTTGGCTGAAATTGGTCTAGTTGGCAAAGCGCCGGGTCGTTACAACTTGCACCTAGGTGGTAACCGTGCCGGTACTCGAGTACCAAAAATGTATAAAGAGAACATCACGGATAAGCAAATCTTAGAAGAGATTGATCTGCTGGTGGCCCGATGGTCGAAAGAGCGTGAAGAAGGCGAAGCCTTTGGCGATTTCACTATTCGTGCTGGCATTATCCAAGAAGTGCTCGTATCAAAGAGGGACTTTCATGCTTGATTCTGTAGCATCCAAGCTGGAGCTCACAGAGTTACTGACATTAACAAAGACGGAGCAAATCCTCCGTCTTGCTCAAATTAATGTCGAGCTCGAAAAGCTTTCAGCACAAGAGAGAGTAGCGTGGGCTTTAGATAATCTAGAAGGCGAGTTCGCGGTTTCTTCTAGTTTTGGTATTCAAGCCGCGGTTATGCTTCATTTAGTTACTCGCGCCAAAGCGGACATCCCCGTCATTCTAACCGATACTGGTTACCTGTTTGCTGAGACGTACCGATTTATCGATGAGCTGACAGATGCTCTCAACCTAAATTTAAAAGTTTATCGAGCCAAGGAAAGTGCGAATTGGCAAGAAGCTCGATATGGAAAATTATGGGAGCAAGGCGTAGAGGGAATTGAAAAATACAACAAGCTCAATAAAGTTGAGCCGATGCGTCGAGCGTTAAAAGAGCTTAATGTTGGAACGTGGTTCTCTGGACTGCGTCGAGAGCAAAGTAAATCTCGTGCAGGTTTACCGATTCTATCAATTCAGAACGGTGTGTTTAAATTTCTACCAGTAATTGATTGGACTAATAAAGACGTTCATTACTACTTAGAACAACACGGCCTTAAATACCACCCATTGTGGGATGAAGGTTACCTTTCAGTTGGTGATACACATACTACTCGTAAATGGGAGCCGGGAATGTCAGAGGAAGAAACTCGATTCTTTGGCTTAAAGCGAGAATGTGGCCTACACGAAGATGATGGCTCTGAACAAGATGGGTCTGGCATATAGCCATAATGCTCTTTAAATAGAGTTTAGGTTAAGTTTAATAAAGATAGCTGCAATAAAGCAGCTTTCTTTATTTATGGTACTTGAAAAACACGTCTCAAAGAACAACTCTGTGGATAAGTTGTGTGATAGTTTGGGGTAAAGTTGAATAAATAAAGGTTTGATCGAAAACTCATCGTTTAACCACTGTTTTTGCAATTTTTGAAAAATAACACTTGCCAATGTGAGCGCGATCTCTATAATGCCTCCTCGTCGACAGGGCAAGGCCTCACAAGGGTTTAAGCGAAGTTGATAAGGCTGAAAAGAAAAACGAAATAATTTGAAGAAAGTGTTTGACACAATAAATTATCTCGCTAGAATGGCCGCCTCTTCCGAAGTGATGTCAATCACAAAGAAGAGTTGCTCTTTAACAATATAGACCTATCAATCTGTGTGGGCACTCGTTGATGATAATCCAATTCGATACTTCGGTATCAAA
>NZ_JALNTL010000016.1:0-54465 GCF_023161825.1 Vibrio sp. 2CM40D | reverse complement strand
GTAATGTTTGAATTGACTGTGCTGAATCTTTCGATTCAATGGTCACTTCGTTTCATTGAAACCTAATTTGATACCGAGGTATCTAATTGGATTATCATCAACGAGTGCCCACACAGATTGATAGGTTCTTATTTTTAAAGAGCTTTTCTAACATTTTCAGCAACTTAGTTGCTCGTCGTTAGGGGTGCGTATCTTACTTCACACCGTGAGAGAGTCAAGCATTTTTTCAAATTCTTTTTTCTCTCTTCCCGACTCGCTGTGTGACTTTCGTCTCACTCCGTGTCGGTGGATGCGCAGTATAGGGAGTTGAGAAATTAGTACAAGTGTTTTTTGCAAATAAAAAACCAACCGGTCACAAATTAGCCAAAAGTGCGATATTTGCATATTTCTTCGTCACATTTGAGACATATCACAGCAATTGGTTGGAAAAACACCAACCATATACGTAAGATTCATGTGTCTATTCTGTTAATGGGCAATCGATCTCTTTATCACTATGTGTAGTAATTAAAATGACGTCTAAAAAAAATCTGATTTTATGTGTTGGGCTGGCCATCGTTGGGGGAATCATCTTCTCTCAATTCATCATCCCACCAGCCTTGAGCTTCCTCATTGGTGTTATCGCTACTGCTTTTCTTTTTTCATTTTCTAGCAAAACACCTGTTCTTCAATCTTCGGATCCTGATCCTTCAACTAAAACGCTGTATGTCGGCAACCTTCCTTATAAGGCCAATGAGAGTCATGTTCGCGATTTGTTTGCTGAATATGGACAGGTCTATGCGGTACGCTTAATGAAAGATAAGCGTACTGGAAAAAGAAGAGGGTTTGGTTTTGTAGTGATGGCTGCGGCAGATGCCAAGCCAGCTATCGCTAAACTTAATGAAAAGGAATATATGGAGAGAACGCTAAAAGTGAGAATTGCGAACGATCCTAAACATCCGGATGGTGGTAAACCTGAACAGGATTAAAACCTAGCTTCTTTAAACAAATGTTCAGTGCATCTTCCTGCCAAGGAGTTGCACTGGCATAAATCGACTTACTTCCCTCTTCTGTATCCTCAATTTCATCACTTAATAGCAATGCTTTTACTCGACGTGCAATCGCTGCGCCTGAATCAATTAAAGTAACGTCCCCACCCAAAGCTTGATGAATCTCCTCTTTGATTAAAGGGAAGTGAGTACAACCGAGCACCGCAACATCGACTTTATCGCGAAGGGGAAGCAGGATATTTGTCAGTTCGTCGAGAGAAACGCTGTTGCCTCGCAACTTCTCTTCGGCCATATCTACCAAGCGAGTTGATCCCACCAGCTCAACTGGTTTGCCTTGCGCAAAGTCCCGTATTAACTCGTGAGTATATTGGCGTGTTACTGTCGCCGGAGTGGCGATCAGCCCTACCCCTTTTGATGCTAAAAGCGATGCGGGTTTAATCGCAGGGACAACACCAACAACGGGAATCGATAAATTTTCGCGTAAGGAAGGAAGCACTATGGTGCTCGCCGTGTTGCAAGCAATGACGACAATGTCGACTTGGTGTTCTTCGACTAATGAAGAGACCAGTTGGTTAACTCGTGAAATGAGTACAGCCTGATCGAGTTCACCATAAGGGTAAGCCTGATTATCGAATAAGTATAAGTAGTCTAGCTGGGGCAATAGGCGATGTATCTCTTGGAATACAGAAAGGCCACCAACACCGGAGTCAAAAACTAGGACTTTTTTCTTACTTGCTACTCGCACGAGCCTTACCTAAAGAACAGAAACGTTGCGATCATACTGCGTAGATTTGTTTTGGCAATGCTTTAGCATGGTATCTTTGATGGCTGAATCTATCTCCAGATTCTACATCTCGCTTCGTCAGCTCGATATGCCCTTGAAAAGACGGCGAAGACGTGACCAATGTGTGAAATTCACCATTTTCCCCACAGGGATCAATTTGACTTGGTAATGACCCTATTAGGGCTTTGTCATACCAGCGACCACACCATTCTGGAGGGAGAACACTTCCGTCTATGGTGATCAACATAGCTTGAATACCACGCTCTATGATTTCCATCGCTAGTTTGTCGCTGCTCTCCCCTAATAGCGGAAAGACGCACTCCCAGCCAGCAGGTTCAATATAGCAGCGTCGGTACTCGGCAATGCCATTGCAAAACATATCGCCAAATGCGACAGCTTCTATATTCAGACCACTACTTTGTAATCCATTAACGATGGTCGATTGATAAATGTCGTTACTCGGAAAGACTTCAGGCAGTTCGATAGTAATGAGCGGAAGCGCAAGTAAGTCTGCTTGCATTTGTACAACCTCAAGCGGAGTTGCTTGGAAAGGAACTTCTTTCCCTACGTAAGTCGTGTACAAACCGACAACTTGATAATTTGGATTCTCGTTAAGGCGCTCAAGCGTTAATGTCGAATCTTTACCGCTGGACCAACTGATCACCACTCGCTTGGGTTTCTTCATTCGATTTTCCACCACAAAATGTAAATTACCACCTTCTAAAGAAGGTGGCTTTGTATGAGCCCCCTAAAAGGGGGCCTTTGTTTCGTCCAGCGCCAATTGCTGCTGCTCTACTCGCTCTTGCTTCTCTTGATGTCTTACATATCGGCGTATTATTTCTTCATTGATTCCAACACTATCGACAAAATAGCCTCTTTGCCAAAAGTGATTACCCCAAAGCCTGTTCTTCCTAAGGTGAGGAAACTTGATTGTATCTACTCATGTTATTTGTCCTCTTCGAATTCTGGAAAAATCAAAGATGCATTTAGCATGAGTAGATTTACAGGCAAAGCCGAAGCGGATGATAACCACCTACTGAAGTAGGTGGTTTAGGGCTGAAAATTAAAAACCGCCCGAAGGCGGTTTGTGCTCATTCACGATTAGAATTCGTAGCCAACGTTGATATAGTACGCTCGCTCTGCAGCAGGGTAACCTTTTGCCATCTCATACTCTTCATCAAGTAGATTATCGATACGAGCACTAATAGAGGTCGACTCATTCGGATAGTAAGTCACTGCCGTATCAACCAACGAGTAAGAAGAAAGCGTAATATCTTGTGAAGGCCAAGTGCTGTAATCCACATCTGGACGCTTACCGACGTACTGATAGCTAACCGACCAATCCACTTTATCGAAGCTCACTAAAGCATTCCACTTATACATTTCTTTAGCGCGGCGCTGCAACTGATGCCCTTTATCGTCTTCAGCATCTTTGTAATCTGCACTCAATTGGTGCTGCACAATCCCTGTATCAAACTCAGCAACAAGCTCCACACCTTGGATATGTGTTTCACCATCGACATTCAAATATTTGTATGTGGTTGGATGGTAATCGATAAGATTCGTGATTTTATAGTCATAACCCGTTACGGACCAAAAAACGCCTTGGACATCACCGCTGAATGCTAACTCCCAAGCATCTGACTCTTCCGGCTTCAGATCTTTCTCACCGTATGTTGGGTCATACTGTTGATATAGGTTTGGAGCCTTAAACGCAGTACCAAAAGCGGCTTTAACCCCAAACTCTGGTACAAACTGGTAACCAGCCGCTAAACTGTAAGTGAACTCACTACCGTATTCTTCATTATCATCAAGGCGAGCACTGCCCTCGAGCATTGCTTTATCAATACTAGTGGTTGCCATACCAAACAGAGCGCCATTGGTACGATCAAACGTTTTATTCGCACTCTTGTCTTTATAAGATTCGTTGCGCCAATCAATACCACCAGCAAACGTCGTATTGTTGTTTAGCAAGTAACTGTTGGTCCACTGGACATTTTGCTGCTCAAGTTCATCTTCAGTACCTGAGTGTTTGCCTTTTGCTTGCTCATAGTTCCAAGACTTCTGTTTCTGTGCTGTTACTTGTAGTTCTGACATCACATTATCAGACTGATACTTACCGCCCAGAGTGACAGAAAGATCGTCTTTTTCTGCTTCGTAGTAACCGCGACTGCCGTAGCTGCTGTCATATTGATAAACATTTTCGTAAGCACGTAGGTTACCAAATGCAGACCACTGGTCATTGAAGTTATGCACGTAACCTAGCAGACCATTCTTTGTATCAAAGCCATGGCGATCACCGTCATTAACTCCCGGTACAGGACGAACGTTATAACCATCATCACTTTCACTACCAAGCGCGATATTTAGCTGGCCGCTCTCTGTGACTTTAATACCAGATGCCACACTCAATTCTTGATAATCTAAACTACCTAAACCCGCACTTAACTTCGTTCCTTCTTCGTCAGCACGCGCAATGGTGATGATATTGATCACGCCACCAATCGCTTCTGAGCCATAAAGTGACGCACGCGCACCACGCACGTACTCAATACGTTGAACGTAAGTAAGTGGGATTTGGTTAAAGTCCACAGCGCCCTTCGATGCTCGCGCAAAACGTACGCCATCAACCAGTACTAAAACTTGGTCGGAACTGGTTCCACGAACAAATAAAGACGCTAACTGACCACGACCACCATTTTGTGAAACTTGAATCCCCGTAAGGCGACGCAATACATCTGGTAGGGTTTTCGCTTGAATGCGATCGATGTCTTGTCGAGTAACTACTTCGACATCTGCCAACGTACGGCTTTCGGCTTGCTCAAAACGGTTTGCAGTAACAACGATGGTTTCGTCAGTGGAGGTTTCTTGGGCCTGTAGATAAGAGACAGGTGAAAGCAGCGATGCCAAAGTTATCGCCAGTGCGGATTTTCTCATTGTATTGTCCTAAATCGCGTAATTCCTTCCGAGCCCTGTCATCATGACAGTCCAGTGCTGTGGCTCAGTTGTTGGCAGGTATTCGGACTCAAGAGCACGGGTGTACCGCCTACTTGCTCGACTTCCCACATAAACTAATGCAGTGTCTGATGAGCGTTCGTTCTCTTTTACCGCTGCGCGTCAGTTCTGGATTCACACCAGATTCCCATTTCAGCCATCTAGATTGCTAGATAGCACCAACTTGAGGCAAATATTATTCAGCTATTGATTATTTGTCCAGCCAATATTGCCCTTAGAAGTTGTAACGTTTTGATTGATTTTGCTTTCTACTCTGCCTGTACGCACTATCTTTAAATCAATTCCAGTACAAAACTGGACATCCTATTGAGATTGAATAAAATCTGCGCTCTTAAATTGAATGCACCATAAAAGGTAAGATCATGGCTACTCTTGATGTAAACCCACAACGCTACCAAGAACAACTGGCTGAAAAAGTCGAACGTCTCACGGATATGTTCGCGCCATACAACATGCCAGAACTGGAAGTGTTTGAATCACCAGAGCAGCACTACCGCATGCGTGCTGAGTTCCGTGTTTGGCATGAAGGCGAAGATCTTTACTACATCATGTTCAACCAAGAAACTCGTGAGAAGTACCGTGTTGACCAATTCCCTGCAGCAAGCCGTCTGATCAACGACCTGATGCCGCTATTGGTTGAAGCGATGAAAGACAACGACTCACTACGTCGTAAACTGTTCCAAGTGGATTTCCTATCGACGCTAAGTGGTGAGATTCTGGTTTCACTCCTTTACCATCGCCAACTTGATGAAGAGTGGATTGAAAACGCGAAAGCCCTTAAACAGCGTTTGAATGATGAAGGCTTTAACCTAAACATCATTGGTCGCGCTCGTAAGATGAAGATTGTCCTAGACCGAGACTACGTTATCGAGAAACTCGATGTAAATGGTCAAAGCTACATCTACCAACAAGTAGAGAACAGCTTCACTCAGCCGAACGGCAAAGTCGCAGAGAAGATGCTGGAATGGGCGGTCGACTGTACCCAAGAAAGCACTGGCGACCTACTAGAGCTTTACTGTGGTAACGGTAACTTCTCGCTGGCGTTGGCACAGAATTTCGACCGCGTACTGGCAACTGAGCTAGCGAAGCCATCGGTTGTATCTGCACAGTACAACATCGCCGCCAATAAGATTGATAACGTACAAATCTTACGTCTATCAGCCGAGGAATTTACTCAAGCGATCGAAGGTAAGCGTGAATTCCGTCGTCTACAAGATGCAGGTGTAGATCTGAAGAGCTACAACTGCAATACGATTTTTGTCGACCCACCACGTGCTGGGATGGATGTCGATACTTGTAAAATGGTGCAAGGTTACGAGCGCATCATGTACATCTCTTGTAACCCTGAAACTCTAAAAGAGAACTTGGACATTCTATGCGAAACACACAACGTGACGCGTTTTGCTCTGTTTGACCAATTCCCTTATACCCACCATATGGAAGCGGGCGTGCTATTGGAACGCAAAATGTAACCCACGGCGTCAAATAAAAAAAAAGCGAGCTCAATGGCTCGCTTTTTTTATTTGATTCGTTTGCTTATTCCGCAGAAGTCTTCTTACTGACAAAACCTAACTTCTTACCAATCCATGCGAGTAAGATCATTGAAACCATGATCGCAAAGAAGTTTGAGCCTGCTTCTGGGTATTGCGCTTTAATAAACGCAGAGTGACCAAACGCACCTACGAAGAAGCACGCCAAGCCAACTAATGGGATATCTTCTGATACCGGATTATTTAGGTACTCTTGGTAAAGAGCTTGTACAGCCAGTACGAGTGCAATCAATGGGAAGATTGAAAAAGACACTTCACTCATGGTCAACCATGACAACAAAGCATCACCACACATACCTGCAACCAGTGCCAAAATCAGCGTTTTCTTTTCAGATTTATTTCCATTCGACATTATTCTATCCCGCCTTTTAATCGGTTACGTTCACGTTCTTTGCGATACCAATAGGCCCCTTTGGCTATCATTCGCAATTGCATGATCAATCGCTCGGCGAGTTCATCGCGCTCACGTCGATCTAAATCTAAAGCTTCAGCCCCCGAACTGAAAACCAAAGTCACAGACGCTTCTGCTTGAGTATACGCCTCTTCTCTGGTCACGCCGGTGCTCATTAAATACTCGGTTAATTCTGCCGCAAAATGCTGGATTTCTCGAGCAACAGCGGTACGAAATTCAGCAGAAGTGCCGGAGCGCTCACGCAACAACAAACGAAAAACGTTCGGACTACTTTCAATGAATTCCATAAAGGTTTCGACCGAGGTACGAATTACGCTACCTTCTTTCACAATACGTTGACGCGCCTGACGCATCAGTTGACGTAGTAGCAAACCGCCTTCATCGACCATGGTTAAGCCTAGCTCATCCATATCTTTGAAGTGACGGTAAAAAGAAGTCGGTGCAATCCCTGCCTCTCGGGCGACTTCTCGCAAGCTAAGGCTGGAAAAGCTGCGATCCGCACTTAACTGACTAAATGCCGCATCGATCAATGATCGACGTGTCTTCTCTTTTTGCTGTGCGCGGATTCCCATCGATTTCATTCTTAACTTGCTCTTTTTCTGTAGGGTACAAGAGCCTCAATATAACGCAATTTGCTCCTACGGAGAAAGATATGTTGCTTCGCTCGCTCTGAGCGCCGAGAACGTTACTATTGGCATGCATCTAATTGCAATGTTCTCGATGCAATTTATAGACATACAACATACCAAATCACCCTTTTGGTCGATTCTGCGTGATCACTTCCACTCTCTAACAGGCATTACGTGTACCAATAGAGTAAATGAGTTAAAATCGCGCTAAAGCAATGTTAAGCAAATATAACAAGGAAGGCATCATGGCGCATGTTAATCACTATGACGTGATCGTAATCGGTAGTGGCCCTGGCGGAGAAGGGGCTGCAATGGGATTAACCAAAGCGGGACTGAATGTTGCCATTGTCGAGAAAGAAAGCAGTGTCGGCGGCGGTTGTACTCACTGGGGTACCATTCCATCAAAAGCACTGCGTCATGCCGTTAGCCGCATCATCGAATTTAATAGCAACCCGCTATTTTGTCGAAACAACACCAGCGTTCATGCAACATTTTCTGACATTTTAGGTCATGCTAAATCGGTCATTGATAAGCAAACTCGACTTCGTCAGGGCTTTTATGACCGTAACTCATGCACACTTTTGTTCGGAACCGCGCGATTTATCGATAACTACTCAATTGCAGTGATGCAAAGCGACGGTACAGAAGAAATCTATTCTGCGGATAAGTTTGTCATCGCGACGGGTTCTCGCCCGTATCAGCCTAACGACGTAGATTTCTTGCATGAGCGCATCTACGACAGTGATTCCATTTTGAGCCTGAAACACGACCCTCGCCATATCATCATTTACGGTGCGGGCGTTATCGGTTGTGAATACGCTTCTATCTTCCGCGGCCTTGGAGTGAAAACCGACCTTATCAATACCCGAGACCGCTTGTTGGAGTTTTTGGATAACGAAGTGTCAGATGCGCTGTCTTACCACTTCTGGAACAGCGGTGTAGTAATTCGTAATGATGAGACCTATGAAAAAATCGAAGGCACAGAAGATGGCGTGATTATTCACCTACAATCTGGCAAGAAGATGAAGGCAGACTGCTTGTTGTATGCGAATGGTCGAACAGGTAACACCGATAAGTTGAATTTGGGTGCAGTGGGTCTGGAAGCGGACTCTCGCGGACAACTAAAAGTAAACCGTAACTACCAAACCGATATCGAACACATTTACGCTGTAGGCGATGTCATCGGTTACCCTAGCCTTGCAAGCGCCGCTTATGACCAAGGGCGATTTGTCGCACAAGCCATTACGAAAGGTCAGGCAGAAAACTACCTGATTGATGATATTCCAACGGGTATCTACACCATCCCAGAGATTAGCTCTGTGGGTAAAACCGAGCAAGAGCTAACAGCTGCGAAAGTACCGTATGAAGTAGGACGCTCTTCGTTCAAGCATCTAGCTCGTGCACAGATCGCAGGGAAAGACATCGGCAGCTTGAAGATATTGTTCCATCGTGAAACCAAAGAAATTTTAGGGATTCACTGCTTTGGCGAACGTGCTGCGGAAATTATCCACATCGGTCAAGCCATTATGGAGCAAAAAGGCTCAGCGAATACCATCGAGTATTTCGTCAATACCACCTTCAACTATCCAACAATGGCCGAAGCGTATCGTGTCGCTGCGTTGAATGGTTTGAACCGCTTGTTCTAATCTATGCTTCTTGATAGCAGACAGAAAAACAGCAGGCTTGGACCTGCTGTTTTTATATCAACATTGTGTTAGGAAGGTATCCTTGTGCCATTGGTAGAGAAAGATAATCCCTAAACCAATACCCCGCATCAACATAAAGCTCATCATTGCAAACCACAGCGCGTGATTTTCCCACTCGGCGAATAAGTAAAAGACAACGAAGAAACTGCTGGTCGCGACAAACATACTATTGCGCATGTCTTTGCCTTTGGTTGCACCGACAAAAATGCCATCCAATAGAAAGCACCACATCGACGCAAGTGGCATCACCACCAGCCAAGGTAGATACACCGCTGCTTGCTGTTGTACCACCTCAATTGAAGTGATCATGGCGATCAACTGCGATCCCGCCAAACCAAAGAGCGCGGTCAGTCCTAAGCAAATAACCAAACTCCAAAAGAAAGTGCCGACAAGCGATGCACTCAATTGTTGCCTATCTTTGGCACCAATCGCCTTCCCGACCATGGCCTCGATTGCGTAAGCAAAGCCATCCATGCCATACGAGATAATCATCAGGAAGCTCATCAGAACCGCATTTGCAGCGACAACCTCATCACCAAAGCTCGCACCTTGGAACGTCATAAAGCTAAAAGCCGCTTGCAGACACAAAGAGCGCAAGAAAATATCGCGATTCAATTTCACGAAGCGCCCTAAACCGTGTTGAGTGCTGGTTAGCAACTTTTGAGGTGATGGTAATTGCCTCTCTCGCCAGGTTTTCCAAACACACATGAGACCAAAACCCATGCCTGAGTAGTCAGCAATCACCGATGCCAGCGCAGCGCCTTCTACTTTCCACCCCAAACCAATCACAAACAACAAATCGAGGGCGATATTAGTCACGTTGGTGATGATCACCATCCACATTGGTGCTTTGGAATTTTGCGTCCCGAGCAGCCACCCCAACAACACAAAGTTCATTAGCGCAGCGGGGGCACTCCACACACGGATAGAGAAATATTGCATGCCGTAGTGTTTTACCTCTGCGCTGGCGTCACTCCAGCCAAAGATCAAATCAGCAATCGGGTTATGGGCAATAAGGAAGACTAACGCAAACAGCAGCGCCATAAGTGAGCCTTGCACAAACACCAAGGCAAGTTGCTTTCGGTCTTCACCGCCATAGGACTGCGCCGCCAACCCAGTAGTCGACATACGCAAAAAACCAAGCAGCCAAAACGTCACGCTGATCATGGTGCTGCCCAACGCAACACCACCCAAATACCAAGCGTGGTCTAGATGACCAATCACCGCAGCATCGACCAAACCGAGCAATGGGACAGTAATATTCGACAGCACCATAGGTATCGCTAAAGCTAAGACTTGGCGATGAACTTTTGGGTTAGATAAAGGAGAGAAGATTGAATTTGTCACAGGCACCTCATCAGTAAGATCGACGAGTGTACCTGAGCGCTTAACGACTAGCCAATTACCACTTGATGTGAACGAGGACTGGCGTGAGGCGATGCTTCAACATTGGAATCTTATTAAGCCAACGCTGCCAAGCTTTCCAACGAGAACAGAATCTATCGAATGGCGAGAAAGCTTTCGCCCATTGTGCCCATGGTAACCATTGCAATATCTGTGCTGCAGGCGCTTCAAAGCCATGAGCATAACGATCAGATCCAAGCTTTTTCCCCCACTTGGTTTCCGTTAAATCTCCTGCCAGCACCATACACAGTTCAGCAGAAACAAAATGTCGACCTAAGGTTTGAATAAATTTCGCGACTTGACGCTCTGTGCAATCGAGCAGTGCCATTTCACATAAAATGAGTACCGGTGCTTGCTCTGGAATGGCTAACGTCTCTAGCCACGACATTTCATCCACACTGCCACAGCGATGTTCATAGCGTTCATTTTTGTGGAACAAGCGCTGACGCCATACCAAATTTTCCGTCACATCCAGCTCTATCCAATGGCAGCGTCCATTATCCAAACGATAAAAGCGGGTATCCAGCCCCGCTCCGACATTGATTATCCAGGCATCGGGATACTGCTGTAAGAAGTGGCTAACCTGCTGGTCACAAAGCTGAGTCAGCGTCACGTGCAGCAATTGCTTCTGCGCAATATCACCACTCAAACAATCCGGCGCCATCTTACAGCTCAAACACGCTTTAGCAGCTATCGGATCGTACACCAAGCCATTGTCGACCATGCTTTCACGGCTACGCAATAACAGTGGCTTCAATAGATGGTTAGGAACTTGATGTTTAGACTGAGACATGGGCATTTCCTGCGCCAGAGAGAAAACATAGACATTAATAAAGATGATAATGAATATCAATTACATTATCAAGCTTATAAATTGGTCAAAACAAACAAGGTCAAGATGATGAGCAAGCTTTTGGAGGAAGTAGAAAAAGAGAAAAGAAGAGAAAAGACAAAACAGCCCAGGTCAACTGGGCTGCTTAAATACACTTACATCCAATCGGTATTACGAATAATACCAACGGCTAAGCCTTCAATCGTAAGGTGCTGAGACGTTAAGTCCACTTGGATTGGGGCAAACTCTTCATTCTCAGCATGCAGTAATATGGTTGAGCCTTTGCGCTCCAAACGCTTCACAGTCACATCATCATCAACACGCGCAACGACAACTTGACCGTCTCTCACGTCTTGGGTTTTATGCACCGCGAGCAAATCGCCATCCATAATCCCGATGTCTTTCATACTCTCGCCATTTACACGAAGTAAGAAATCCGCTTGCGGTTTGAACATCGCAGGATCGACTTGGTAGTGCGCCTCTACGTGCTCTTGAGCCAGAATTGGCTCACCCGCTGCAACTTGACCAATCAATGGCAAACCCTGCTCATCATTGGCTGCGTCTTCAAGCAGGATACGAATCCCACGAGAAGCGCCTGGAATAATTTCAATTGCTTGCTTACGAGCAAGCGCTTTTAGGTGTTCCTCTGCGGCATTCGCAGAGCGGAAGCCAAGCTCACGCGCAATCTCTGCACGAGTTGGTGGCATTCCGGTGTCATCGATTTTACTTTTAATCAAATCGAAGACTTGTTGTTGGCGTGGCGTTAACGGCTTCATGTCTCACCTGTCTTTTTATACAGTTAACTGTGAGTATATCCAGTAAATGCTCAAATGAAAACCCAATTGGTTGTTTTTTAATTTATTTGTGGAGAGCTTTCAGCTTACCGATTAAGTTCATTCTTTATTCGTTTAAAACACCGACTTTTCAGTTAATCAAGTCAAAGCAATAACTTAGGGGTTCGACTAATTTACAGCCAATAAAATTAAAAGGTTTGACCAGTTTCTGGTATCCTTGCAGCGCTTAAATTTTATCGCCTAGGCTTATTTCTATTGCCGTACTCATCTCTTTTTATAGAGAAGACATGCAAAGCGGAAACTGAAATAAGGTTAGGCCTGTTTGAATACCTATTGAGGCTGTGAACTTTATGTCTTCTGGACAATCATTTTCACGTTCATTACTAAAACTACCTTTATCGGTACTGGTAAAGGGCACCACAATCCCGTCGAACCCGATTGAAGATCTGAACATCGACCTAACTAAACCGATTGTATATGCCCTGCCGTTCCGCTCGAACGTGGATTTGCTGACACTGCAAAAACAAGCCATGAGCCTTGGTCTACCCGACCCGCTCAGCCCGCTGGAAATCAATGGCAAAACGCTGAACCGTTTCGTCTTTATCGCTGCGCGTCCAACTGTGATGAACAACGATAATGATGTCCCAACCGATTCTGTTTCTCTGTTCACTGACTTACTGGAACTGCACAAGCTGGATAGTGAGTTGGATGTTCAAATGATCCCTGCAACCGTGCTTTGGGGTCGTAAGCCAGGTAAAGAAGAGAACCAAAAGCCTTACCTTCAACCGATGAATGGTCCGCAAAAAGCCAAAGCAGTAATGGCGGCGGGACGCGACTGCTTAGTTCGCTTTAGTCCCGTGGTATCTCTGCGTTATATGGCAGACTCTCACGGTACCGACAGCGCAATTGCGCACAAACTGGCTCGCGTGGCGCGTATCCACTTCTCACGCCAGAAACTGGCTGCTTCAGGCCCAAACCTGCCACAACGACAAGTGTTGTTTGCTCGTTTACTAAAATCTCCAGCTATTGAACTGGCGATTGCTGACGAAGCCAAGAGCAAAAACATCTCGATTGATAAGGCACGTAAAGAAGCCCACGACATCATGGATGAAATCGCTGCCGACTTCTCCTATAGTCTGGTGAAAAACGGCGACCGCATCCTGAGTTGGTTATGGACAAAACTATACCAAGGTTTGCACATCAATAACGCCTCGACTGTGCGTCGTTTAGCGCAAGACGGCCACGAAATTGTGTACGTTCCTTGTCACCGTAGTCACATGGACTACCTGCTTTTGTCTTATGTTTTATACCATGAAGGCATGGTACCTCCGCACATTGCGGCAGGCATTAACTTGGACTTCTTCCCGGCCGGTCCTCTTTTCCGTCGTGGTGGGGCGTTCTTTATTCGTCGTAGTTTTAAAGGCAACAAACTGTACTCAACCATTTTCCGTGAGTATCTAGCTGAGCTGTTTGCCAAAGGCTATTCAGTCGAGTACTTCAGTGAGGGTGGTCGTTCACGTACAGGTCGCTTACTGCAAGCGAAAACGGGTATGCTGGCTATGACCATCCAAGCAATGCTACGTGGTCTAAACCGCCCAGTAACACTAGTGCCGGTCTACATCGGTTACGAGCACGTAATGGAAGTGGGCACTTACGCGAAAGAGCTGCGTGGCAAACGCAAAGAGAAAGAAAACGCAGGGCTTGTACTGCGTACTCTGCGTAAACTGCGTAACTTTGGTTTGGGCTATGTGAACTTCGGTGAGCCAATTCAGCTCAACCAATACTTGAACGAGCATGCTCCTGAGTGGACGAAAGACATCGACAGCATGGGTGGTAACAAACCACAATGGATGAATCCTGTGGTCAACGACCTTGCTAATAAGATGATGACGCACATCAATGATGCGGCGGCAGCAAACGCGTTGACCTTGTGTGCAACCGCACTGCTTGCTTCTCGTCAACGTGCACTTTCTCGTGACTCGCTGATCAATCAGATCGAGTGTTACTTAAAGCTACTCAAAAATAATCCGTACTCAAGCACCTCCACTATCCCTACCGAAAGTGCTGAGGAGTTGGTTGATCATGCAATTTCGCTTGATAAGTTCGTGATTGAAACCGATAGCATGGGTGACATCATTTCGCTGGACCGTAGCCAATCGATCCTGATGACTTACTATCGCAACAACATCATTCACTTGTTCGCTCTGCCGTCATTAATTGCCCAAATGCTCATTCGTCAGCGCAACCTTTCGGTAGCCAAGATTCAAGCTAATGTCGCGCAAATCTACCCATTCTTGAAGAAAGAGCTGTTCTTAAGTTACCAAGAAGACGAGTTGGATGAATTGGTCGTTAAAACACTGCATGAATTTGCCGATCAGAAAATGATTAGTCTTGATGGTGATAAGCTGGAAATCAATCAATCGAACAACCAGCCTTTGGTTCTGCTAGGTCGTACGATAACTGAAACGCTGCAACGCTACTCTATCGCGATGAACTTGCTTGTTGCTTACCCTGAGCTAGGTAAATCGGACCTAGAGCAGAAGAGCCAAGATATTGCTCAGCGCCTAGGGCGTTTGCACGGTATTAATGCGCCAGAATTCTTCGATAAAGGTGTGTTTACCGCCATGTTCAATACGCTCAAACAGCAAAAATACCTCGATAACGATGGTAACTGTGACACGAAGAAAACGCAGCAATTTGCACGACTACTGTTCACTCTGCTTTATCCAGAAGTGAAACTGACGATCGAAGAGAGTATTCACCAACTTCGGTCGTAACCGTTTTACCTTCTTCCAATAAGAAAAAAGGCATCCAATCGGATGCCTTTTTCTATTTCTTCGCTTACCAAAATGCGACCAGTAACCCTATCGCTATCACCATGCCAACATAATTGTTGTTAAGGAAAGCCTTAAAGCACAACTCACGCTCACGGTGACGAATTAAGTGCTGCTGATAAACAAACAACGACGCTGCAATCAAAAGGGTCCAGTAGTAACTTTGTCCCAATTGGTAGAACAGCCCTAACCAAACCAACATCGCGAGTGTAATCAGTTGCAACACACCAATAATAAGCTTGTCATGACGACCAAACAGAATTGCCGTCGATTTAATGCCAATCTTTAGATCATCATCTCGGTCTACCATCGCATATTGAGTGTCGTACGCAATGGTCCACAAAGCGTTAATGAGGAACAAAAACCAAACAATCAATGGTAATTCCCCAGTTTGTGCAGCCCACGCCATTGGAATCGCCCAGCTAAAAGCCAAGCCTAAAAATAGCTGTGGAATATGAGTGTAACGCTTCATAAATGGATAGATGAACGCCAACACAATGCCAGCGAAGGATAGCTGAATCGTCAGCGGGTTCATGGTCAGCACTAACAAAAACGAGCTGATACCCAAAACCAAAAATAATCCAATCGCTTCTTTTGCTGTCACTTTCCCTGATGGCAGTGGACGTTGCTTAGTACGCTTTACATGGCCGTCGACTTTGCGATCTGCAAAATCATTAATCACGCACCCCGCACTACGCATTAGGAATACCCCCAATACAAACACGATGAATACATCCCAACTCGGCATCCCTTGGGCTGAGATAATTAGCGCCCAAATCGTTG
The DNA here is from genome assembly GCF_023161825.1 of Vibrio sp. 2CM40D. Classification (NCBI taxonomy): domain Bacteria; kingdom Pseudomonadati; phylum Pseudomonadota; class Gammaproteobacteria; order Vibrionales; family Vibrionaceae; genus Vibrio; species Vibrio sp. 2CM40D. Next base: position 38,733 of record NZ_JALNTL010000016.1, on the reverse strand, counting down.
GCCACATCAGTAACAGTGAACCAATCGGGCGATCCATGCGCATCAGTTGCCAATATGCTTTGGCTTTTTCTGCGGACATTTACACTGTCTCCTTAGCGTAAACTGGTGAATTAGATAAGAATAACTCGGCGACTAGCATCGGTTTGTGATTCATCCACAACCTTGAGCGTCGCGCTAACAAACGTCCTTCTGGTACGGCTACCCATCCCATTTGCAAAGAGTCCCGCTCAACGTTATCTGCGCTGAACACAGTTAGTCCTAATGGGATATCCCCTTGTTGAGCCAAATCATACTGCTGATCAACTAAGGTTGAGCGAGGAATCAATGTCCGCCCAATAACCCAGTTATTATTGTCACCGCACAAAATTACCTCTCTCAGTAAGCAATCTTGTTCGGACAATAACTGGCTTTCGTCCTGTTTTAATGTCGCTGCAGTGACGATCTGATTTTGTAGCAATTCTACCGTTAACGCTTGGCAGTGCTGTTTTAAACGACGTGACAAAGACCCTTGCTCTTCAAGCCAGTGCTTGGCAAATTCATTTGGAAATTCGAATTCTTCGGGGTTTTGCCACTCTACTTCCAATAAAGAAGCAAGATAGAGTGATGTTGGCTGATTCATACTAGTATTCAATTGGAGGCTTTATGCGTACAATAAAGCAACAACTTACCGTCCATAGTAATGTATGTAACCGTAAGTTCCGTTATTTGTTATAGACGGCCCATTGTATCAAGACTGAAGCGATTCGAATATCGCGATCCAGAGAAAGAAAAGTTAGAAATATGTACAAACGTTATATAGCCCAAATTATTTTTGCGTTAACCATACTATTCGCCGCACCAAGTTGGGCTGAAACGGAAGAAGCTGGACCTAAGTTGGCATACTTTACCCTAGAGCCTGACCTCACTACTAACTTTTACACCAAAGGCAAAAAGTTAGGTTATGTGCAAGTGCGCATCGACATCATGGTAATGAGTCAACAAGATTTATCAGTTGTTGAGCATCACCAACCTTTGATTCGCGATGCAGTGATTGAATTATTGGGTAAGCAAACAGAAGATACGATTAAGTCCCTGTCTGGCCGAGAAGATCTGCGCAAAACCTTAGTGACGACCCTCAACGAAACGCTTTTGCCTGAAACAGGTAAAACCATCATTGCCGATTTGTTGTTTACAAAATACCTTTATCAATAAACCCAAATCCGTTTTGAACATAAAAAAGACCGCTCTTGAGCGGTCTTTTCATTTCATCTGCTTTAGGCTTGCTGTTGGTATTTCATCTTGCCTGAATCAAACAGCGCAATCGCCATCCCCGACAGTAGCCCAACTAAGTGAGCGGTGTTTGCAATCGCCATAAATGGCTGCACAAAACCAAGAACTAACCATACCAACATAAAGACGATGATTGGCTTGGGTAGCGTAAGGCCTAAATGTGGCAAGCGGTAACCCAATATCCACAAATAACCAAGCAGTGCATAGACCACGCCAGACAAGCCGCCGAAGTTAGCCCCTTCAACATAGAACTGGCCTGCCCCTGAAAACGCTGCCGACACCACAAAGAGTTGCAATAGCTTACCGGAACCGAGACGACGTTCGATGTCGCCACCCAACTGCCACCACCATAGTAAGTTAAACACGATGTGAGTTACTGAAAAGTGCAGTAACGCATGACTTAGCCATCGCCACACTTGCCATTGTTGCCCCTCAAAAGCCGGGAAGTGCAACAACTTAAACACGCCATTGCCAAAGCCAAACATTTGTAACAAGTAGATGATGATACAGACTGTCATGATCAGCAAAGTCATGGGGCCAGCTTTCGCTTTGACCATGCTCATGATACTCGGGCTGGAATAATGAAATGTGCTCTTACGAGTATCGGCAACGTCCCACGAGGCGGCGCTGTATTTTGAATCAGACGGGTTAGCAAGGAACAGCTTAAGTTCGGCTTCCGCTTCTATTTCATGCTGGCTATCAGTCAGCCACAGCGCAAATTGCCCATCCCCTTCTGGCATCATTTCGATGTCAATTTGGCGAGAGGCCATATAATCAATAAAGGCTTGCGCCATACGTGGATTATTTAACGTTACCAATCTCTTCATTAACTTCTCACTATCGGTAGTTCTGCTCGATGCCAGGCTTCAAAGCCACCATCTACACTGTACACCTGTTCAAAGCCTTGGTTAACCAAATATTGCGCCGCACCTTGGCTACTAATACCGTGGTAACACATCACTAGAATAGGTTGTTCGAACTCCACTTCATCCATAAACGCAACGATCGTATCGTTAGTTAAATGATACGCGGACTCCGCATGCGCAACGGCAAACGATTGAGGGTCACGGATATCTACAAGCTTCGCATCACCCTGCTCGAGCAGCGCTTGCGCACCTTGTACATCGATATGCTTAAACTGATCCATTTACTTTCTCATTGTCTTATTAATATACCCAAGCAACCTCGAACCTAACGTACTAATCAGCGCCCGTGGTACAGCATAAAATCCATATTTGAAGCTGCTTGGGTATACTGCCGCTATTGTAACCTATCCAACGGAAAACTTAGACACATGGATAATCAGGGTTTTCAAAAGTGTACACATTCCAACCATTTGTGGATAAAGCTGTGAATTGCGTTGATAAAGTGTATTTGGATCTTTTGATCCACAATATGTAGTGATGATCCTGATCTAACTGTGTGTATATCTATAACTATCCCCAGATGGAAAAGTGCTTGAATCCCTTATTTTGTCCGGGTTTCGAACAGTTGATAAATAATTACTTCACAGAGTTATACACAGGTAGCACATAAAATCCAGATCGCAAACGCTATCGATTTTCGATCGACAATAAAAAAGCCGAGATCACATGATCTCGGCTTTCTATGAAAATCTTACTTTCAATTAGCAGTGGAAATTAAAATTCACCCACGGCCAATTTTAGTTTCTTCATTGCATTTTTTTCTAGCTGGCGAATACGCTCGGCAGAAACACCGAACTCATCAGCTAAGTCTTGCAATGTTGCTTTCTCATCATCTAACCAACGAGAACGCACGATGCGCTGACTACGCTCATCCAAACTCGCTAATGCATGACCCAAGCGATTGTTGGTGTGCATTTCCCAGTTGGCGGCTTCAATGTTGTCGGCCACATCAGACGATTTGTCTTCTAGGTATAGCATCGGCGCTGTGTAAGCGTTTGAACTGTCGTCTTCATCAGTTGGCATATCAAAGGTTGAATCCACCGCCGCTAAGCGTGATTCCATCTCGCGAACTTCAGAAGGCTCAACACCTAACTCGCGCGCAACGGTTTCCACTTCACCGTTGTTAAACCAACCCAAGCGCTTTTTCGACTTACGCAGGTTGAAGAACAATTTACGTTGCGCTTTAGTGGTCGCAATTTTCACGATACGCCAGTTACGTAGCACGTATTCGTGGATCTCTGCTTTGATCCAGTGGACAGCAAAAGAAACCAAGCGAACCCCTACTTCTGGGTTAAAACGCTTAACGGCTTTCATTAGACCGATGTTACCCTCTTGCACAAGATCCGCCATTGGCAAACCGTAGCCAGAGTAACCACGAGCAACGTGAACAACGAATCGTAGGTGCGAAAGAATTAGACCTTTTGCAGCCTCAATCTCACCTTTATAGTGTAATCGTTCTGCCAGCTCACGCTCTTCGTCTGCAGTCAGCATTGGGTAGCTGTTTACTGAGCGAATATAGCTATCAAGGCTATCTTGCGTGACTAGAGCCATCGGATACGCTTCTTTTGTCATTCAATTCCTCATCAATCTCTGATCTGGAGCATTACATTGCAATTTAGCTTCGATATCTTGAACTCAAAATGAACAAGTTTCAAGAAGGGGAAGCAATTATCCATAAACATTTGGTCTAAGCAAGGGTTCAAAATTAGCTAGTGCTAATGAAATCCAAGTAATAAGACCGCCATCACTTAAACTGGTTCAATTTCTTTTAAATGTCGTTGCGCAGAAAAACGCGCCGCAATACATCCCAAAAGACTCCCAATGATGATTAATAACAAAGATTCATCCCAATTTAGACCAATCAGGCGGAACTGGCTATCGTACAACGCAGCAAGGTCTTCCACCGCACTATTCATGACAATGGTCACTAAAGCCGTTACCAACCACGCAATAGTGGCACCTAACACGCCAAACCACATGCCTGTGTACAAGTAAGGGCGCAGAATGAAACTGTCCGTCGCACCGATCAGTTTCATGGTTTGAATCTCTTCTTTATTCGCCAACACATTAAATCGCAATGTATTGCCAACGATTAAAAATACCGCACCGAGCATCAGCACTGTCAGGGTAATGACAATAATACTCGCGAGAGTTTTGATGGCATCAAGACGCGCCAGCCAGTCTTCGTCAAGTCTCACGTCGGTCACATCTTGTTGCTCTCGAACGTCTTTGGCTAATGACTGAATATCACTTTTTAGCTCCGAATCTGGCGTAATCACCAACACACCAGGTAGCGCATAGCCACTTAAAAGGCTGATAGCTTGGTCGAACCCTGCATATTGGCTTAAATCAGATAGACCTTGTTGCGGTGAAATATATTCTACCTCTTTTACCAAAGGCCAAGTTTCAATTTGATCTTTGAGAACCATCACTCGTGCATCCGGCATGCCTTCAACTAAGTAAGCACTAACTTGTGAAGGAGAAGCGACATCTTCCGCTGCCCCCGCAACGTTTTTCCCCAATAGATACAAACAAGCTGGCATGGCAAGTGCCATGGAGATGACCGCTAGGGTCAGAATGTTGCCTAGTGGTCGTTGCCATAAGGCGCTAAAAGAGGATTTAGCTTGTTTTGCATGGACAGAGAAAAAACCATCGGTATTCGCACGCTTGGCACTGCGGCCTTTCCCCTTCTTTTGGGAGTGCTTGTTACCTGCCATAGTCTTCTACCTCACTTAGGAAGCCTTGGTTCAATTCAAAATGACGATACTGTGGGCGAGTGTTTACTAACCCCACATCGTGCGTGGCAAGTAGGATAGTCACGCCCGCACGGTTAAATTCTTCGAATAGACGCAACACACGGTTGGATAATTCTGGGTCAAGGTTACCCGTAGGCTCATCAGCCACCAGCAACGTTGGTCGATTAACCACAGCACGGGCAATACCGACGCGCTGTTGTTCACCACCAGAAAGTTGACTAGGTAGACAACGAGCTTTATCGAGTAAGCCCGTTTTATCTAACGCCGCAGAAACACGGCGTTTGATTTCGTTTTCAGAAATCGATTCGATACGCATTGGCAGAGCGACATTGTCGTACACACTGCGATCCATCAATAGGCGATGATCTTGAAAAACAATCCCAATATTGCGGCGCAAAAAAGGGATGTCTTTGCCTGGAATACGCGTGATGTCGTGGCCATTAAAATGGATTTTGCCATCGGTTGGTCGCTCTATCGCGCAGATCAATTTCAGCAAGGTACTTTTACCAGCCCCGGAATGTCCGCCTAAAAACGCCATTTCACCGCGCCTCAGGTGAAAATCGACTTTTTGCAGTGCTTGTCGACCACCTCGGTAAGCTTTGCTTACTTGCTGAAATTTGATCACCGTTGATTTCCTCTAACTCTTTTTATTCTTCACGACTAAACAGTGCGTCAATAAACTCTTGAGTTTCAAATGGACGCAAGTCTTCGATACCTTCACCCACACCAATGTAACGAATTGGAATACCGAACTGATCAGCAATAGCGAAAATTACGCCGCCCTTGGCTGTACCATCCAACTTAGTCAAAGTAATCCCGGTTAGAGGGGCAACATCACTGAAAAGTTTCGCTTGGCTAATGGCATTTTGTCCTGTACCTGCATCAAGCGTTAGCATGATCTCATGTGGTGCAGAGTCATCAATTTTCTTCATCACACGTACAATCTTACGCAGCTCTTCCATTAGGTTCGCTTTGTTCTGTAGACGACCTGCTGTATCAGCAATCACCACATCCACACCACGTGCTTTTGCCGCTTCAATCGCATCATAGATAACAGAGGCACTGTCTGCGCCAGTATGTTGAGCAATCACAGGAACATTATTACGTTCACCCCACACTTGTAGCTGCTCAACCGCTGCGGCACGGAAAGTATCTCCCGCTGCAAGCATCACTTTTTTGCCTTGAGTTTGGAACTGCTTCGCTAGCTTACCGATGGTCGTGGTTTTACCCACGCCATTTACACCCACCATCAAGATGACGTAAGGCGTTTTGTTGCTATCGATTTCTAGTGGCTGTTCGACTTTAGAAAGAATCTCAGCCATTTCTTCTTTCAACAAACCATAAAGGGCTTCGCCGTCTTTCAGATCGCCACGTGTGGCTTTTTCTGTCAGGTTGTTGATAATTTTTGTTGTGGTATTCATGCCCACATCAGCAATAAGCAGTTGCTCTTCTAGCTCTTCAAATAAGTCTTCATCGATTTTCTTACCGCTGAACAAACCGAAGAAGCCAGCACCAATATTTGCTTTTGTTCGGCTTAGGCTGCGTTTAAGACGAGCAAAAAAGCTTTCTGTTGGCTTTTCTTGTTCTTGAACACGAGGCGCGGCCGATACGACTTCTGGCTCTTCTGCTTCTGCTTCTGCTTCTGCTTCTGCTTCTGCTTCTGCTGGGGCAGCCTCTGATTGTTTCGCTTCTTCTTCAAGTTCTGGCGTTGCTTCCGCTTGCTCAGCAACCGCTTCGGTTTGCTGCTCTTCAGAAGGCGCTTCCACTGCTTCTTCTTTTACTGTTTCTTCAGTTTTTGGTTTTGGGCTTTGCTCTTCGTCACCAAAACCTAGCCACGAAAGTAATCCGCGCTTCTTTTTTTCCGTCATCTGGGGCTATCCTAGATTGTTCTTTTATCTATTAATGACTCTTTTTTGACAAGATTATTATCTGTCTAAAAAAGGCTAATGACAAAGTTCTGAAAACTTTCCGATTAGGTAATTCTAATCTTATTAGTGTTACACTCTGTCATCTTGAATATTCTGGGCTGTATCCAAGCTCCAAGCTCATTGCTTGGGCGATTAGATATAGTATCACTTTATTAGCGGTCAAAAAATCTATGGTAAGACGTCGCCAGCAAAACTCATCACAAAAAAAGCCAACAACGGGCTTTGTTCGCATTATTAGTGGCTTATGGAGAGGCAGAAAACTTCCTGTACACGATGCTGAAGGCTTACGCCCCACGACAGATCGCGTCAAAGAAACGCTGTTTAACTGGTTAGCTCAAGATGTACCACAGGCAAAATGTCTCGACTTGTTTGCTGGCTCTGGCGGCTTGGGATTTGAGTCAGCTTCGCGCCAAGCAGAGCAAGTGACCATGGTTGAGCTAAACCCACAAGCTTTCCAACAGTTACAAAAGAATGTTGCCTCTCTTAACGCGAACAACATCCAAGTGGTAAATACCGACGCACTGAGTTTTTTGAAGCAACCGGGTTCTGCTCACCATGTGGTGTTTATTGACCCACCGTTTCGCAAAGGTCTATTGGATGAGACCGTGGCTCTGCTAGAACAAAATGGCTGGCTCGCGGAAGATGCGATGATTTATATTGAAACAGAAAAAGAACTCAATATTGCCGACTTACCAGAAAACTGGCAATTACATCGAGAAAAAACAGCAGGCCAAGTGAGCTATCGTCTGTACGAACGTACCTCCGCATAACGCCTCGATTTAAAAGGATACTTAAATGAAAGCACTAATTATGCTGGCCAAAGCGGCTATCGCCTTTGTTTGGTTAGTATTAATCCTAAATATTTTTATGCCCTTTCCCGGCAATGCCGCGATTGCGCTATACATCATGACCGCTTTTTTGTTCATCATGCACGGTTTACAAATGGCCATCTTCATTGGTGCATTTGGCGACAAAATAAAAATGAGCAGTTGGGAAAAATATTCAATCCTGATTTTTGGTATTTTTGCCCTACTCGATATTCGTCGTAAACACATGATGTAATCGCTCAGATACGAAAAAGCCGCTCTTGTGAGCGGCTTTTTTTCTGCATTTCGTTCGTCACCCAATGTAACTTTTTACACCATCCAAGAACATTTGAGTGGAGATCATCACCAGTAACAAGCCCATTAAGCGTTCTACCGCCTTCAAGCCACGTTCACCCAACAAGCGATTAAAGAAGCCATAAAACATCAGTATAAAAAATGTTGCGCCCCACGCAATTACGACTGATGCTGACATTTCCAACATTTTCTCTGGATGTTGCGAAGACAGTAAAAGCAAGGCTGCAATCACTGAAGGGCCCGCGATCATAGGAATGGCCATCGGAACAATAAAGGGCTCCTCGCCTGCTGCCAGTCCAGTGATGCTGCCAGCACTCGGGAAAATCATCTTAATCGCAATAATGAAGAGAATAATGCCACCTGAAATGCTGAGCGTTTCTGGCTGGACATGCAAAAAACTTAAGATGCTTTGTCCTGCAAACAGAAACAACATCAAAATCAGTAAGGCAAACAGTAGTTCACGAATCAATACCTTACGACGACGCTTGGGATCGATATGTTTGAGAATAGACAACACAATCGGCAAGTTACCGAGAGGGTCCATGATTAGAAACAGCATGGTCGCTGCAGAAAGAATGTCCATATTCTGGCCTCACCTAAAAAATGGCGGCCAGTGTATAGCAAACTGACAACATGAGTATATGACTGAGGGCGAAAACACCATATTCACCCTCGATCTTAGCCGCCGTTTAGTGATTGCAAACTCGCGCCATATTGACCACAAACTTACCTTCAAGCTCACGAATTTTGTCGCGCTTGAGCAAAAATGCTAGTAATGCATCTAAGTCTAGATCATTCAGTTTACAGGTGTGAAAGCGAACGCTAGCACCAAAGTGCTGTGTGAGGGCTTCGCGATCCATTGGTGTTTCTCTAAGTAGGTTTAGCAGCTCGTGAGCATGGATTTCACTCATTATTGACTCCAGTTATTAAGAACAATGCGTTCAGTTTACTGAAATCCTCAAGAGCTGCTTTGACTTAAATTAGTAAATGATTGAGGCAACAATGAGGGCATGAGCAAAAAAGTAACTGCCACTCACCCACAAATAGGCGTGTTTCATCGGTTTTCGATAACCGTGTATCGCGTATGCCAGCGCCGAATAGATCAGAACTAAGGTTCCGCTAAAGCCGATAGCATTGGCGTAACTCGGCACTTGTAACCAAACTTCACCGGCAGCCCAAGCAAGTTGAACCAGCATCATCCCCATGATCACAACGGGGAATACCAGAGAGTCGAGTTGAGGTAGCAACAAAAAGAACGCTACGATACTCGCTGCAAGCAGCAGGGCCAACAGCCACCAGACAATCTCACCATTAAGCTGCACCCAAAATGACTTGCTGTAGCATACCTGGGCAACCAGATAAGCCGTAAAATAGATTAGCTTACGAGTTTTAAACGAGTGCAGCGTATCTGCCACCATAGACACAATAAGCCCACCCGCAATCCAGTAGGTATATGTTGCGGATGCACCTTGAGTTAACACCAACACAAGAAGAAGTAGCAGAGTAAAGATTTTAAACACGAGGGATTGTGTCGGGTTAGCTTGCTTTGCTCCCAACACGGAATACACACCTGATAGCCCTATCGCCAGCCAACTCCACATGCAGTATACACCTTTTACTTAAACTCGCCGCTAGTCTAGGTAGACCAGTTTTGATGTAAAGACACAATCTACGAAAGTTGGATCTCGCTAGCGATTCGAAACATTTTGTAACCCTCAGCCTACGTAATAATAAAGCCGATGAGCCTGAATGATGCCACTAAACATTGGGGCCAAGCTTTGCTCATCAGCCGAACCCATCAAATCACACGACACAATAACCAACGCTTTCTAAAACTATTTAACTGAAAAACAGATAAGTACTCCAGGTAAGCCGCCATTTCACAAACTGACGATTAAACCACCAGGATGTATGTAATGCAGGCAACAAGAATAAATAACAGACACAAAATAGAAAATAGTCTTAGTAGCGCTCTAAGAGAGGAGAAACCACTGATGACTAGGGGTAAAAACTAAGAAAACCGACCTTAATTCAGTAAAAAAAACATCAGACAAGAAAAGTAAGTCAATGATAAATAAAACCATAATTTCAATAACAGATAAAAGTGCGGACTTCATAAACCATAAAATCACTAAACACTTTTGAAGCCCATATTTTCTCATAAGGTAAGAAAATCTCACTCCATGCTTTCGATTTGACGATGCAACCTCATAGCACATTTTTTAATTTTCTCAATTTTTGAGAAATACAGACAAAATAAACACCCAACATACCATTCGAAACAAAAAACAATTACAAAGCCAACATCACAAACCATTTAACATTATAAAATCATACACTTAAAACAAAAAAGGATAGAAATAAAACAATGTGAACACTTTAAATACAGCACAAAAAACATAGTTTCATTAGTCAGAATCATGTAAAACCAGACAAGTTAAGTGTGGTTTTTGAAAAGATTAACGAGCATATGTTGATCAAACCCCAAAAACAGTGCTATATTAAATTCATCGAGTTCATCAAAGATTAAGGGGTAGTGTTATGATTTCATCTTCTCAAAAACAAGGGCTGGTTATGATTGCAGTGGTTGTGGGTTTAATGACACTGCCAATGATGTACTAACCCAATGATTTAAAATAAAAAAGGACGCAAATGCGTCCTTTTTTATTTATCTGTATAGCTCTACTGAATGTGCTTAGACAAAATATCCCAGTGCATATAGTAGAAACCAAGAGCGGCCAGCGTAATCAACGTCATTAGCAAAATTGCTGTACGCCAAATAAAGCGAGAGCTTCTTGGTGTCAGCTCTTTTTCACAAGCATCACATGCCGCCATAAAGCCTTTACGATCATCCAGCTTGTAATCGTCTTCGTGCACCACTTTGTTACGCACGGTTGCGATGAATCGAAGCTTTGCTATCACGTCATGCGGTAAACGTTCTTCACAACTATTAATAAGTTGGTGCAACCCTTTCCCTTCTGCATGGTACTGAGTACGCAAAAGTTTTTCGATCGTTCGGGTACGCATGACTACTTTTTCAATATCTGACATCGTAACCCTCCTTACCAGACCCTTCCTATGTTCATTATTTTTATTCTTCTATAAATTTAGAGCTTTTTCGAGCCGTTAAGTGCAATTTTACTTTCAATTTGTGCCCTTGAGCTCATATAGCCTAACAAGTGAAAGCCGCTTCGTTCAGCTTTAGTGACTTCGCTTGCAGATGAAGCGACGATTTCATCGTGCATCATTAAGATAAATCGTGAAGTGCGCCGAATAATCTCCATATCCCTTTCATTAGATTATGAATAAGTTACCTCAACTCATCGTTTCGTCAGCGAGTTCTGTAGAATGGGACCCGATAAAACATTGGAGGTTAATATGCCAATCTCACTTATTGTCGCCCTATTCGCCCTTATTGCCTTGGGCGCGTGGGTGTTTTTCCGTTTTTATAGTAAGCACTATGTGGGCGAAGACGCTCCAGAGCAAAGCGCGCAGGTAACGGTTTTAGATAAACAAGCGATAGACATACCAAACGCACCACCAGGTCAAGACGATCAAGAGTATTGGATTTACGTTCAACGTGGTTCTATCGGTCCAAAGCGTGAATTCCAAATTGGAGTGCATTACTACCATGCACTCAACCCTGGAGATAAGGGAACACTGACCTATCGCGGCAGCAAGTTCCTTCACTTCGCTATCAAACGTTAAGGCAGTAACCAACGAGTCTTGGCAGAACGAGAAAAGAGATAGCTCATCGCCAAGGCTCCAGCTCCACTTAGAACGATCCAGACTGGAATCACCCACGCAGGATGTCCTGTGTACCAACCGAACTCTTTCATCGGCCATAAGAAAATAGGGTGAAGTAAGTAAATCCCCAAGCTGTGCTGACTGATCACACTGACCACTTTTTGTACTTTTGGTGATAAGCCTTCACCAAAGTAACGCCCGATCATAAAAATCATCGAAGCCGCTAGAATCACATTCAGTGTTTTATAAGAGAGCCAGCGCCCAACCGTATACTTCTCCGCCTCTAAGCTATTTGTCACAACCATCGTAAAGGTCACTGCCAACGCCACGAGTCCTAGCCCAACAAATAAGGTCACCATAGAGCGATTCAAAGGTACCTTTTGAAATAAAACATACCCCAGTGGAAGGTAACCCATATAAAGCCACATCTGACTACTCCAAGGGCCATCAATCTTGAACAAGAACAGTGTGCTGGTGAAAAGCCAAAATGCGAGATAGGTATACAAGACGTTGTCATCCACGTTGCGTACCATCCATTGAAACAGCGGAATCACAAAATACAGTGGTATAAAGTAATAGAAAAAGCCGAGATGGTAATACGTTGCGTGGAATGGGCTATTGCTTAATACCTCTTTTACGGTTTCAAAATCAAAGCCTTGAGAAGTCCAACCTGAAAGGTATGCATAAAACATCGACCAAATAAGAAATGGAACTAAAACTTTGCCCAAACGCCTTTTGATATAATACTTACCGTCAAATGGTCGAGTGTCACTGAGCATTAGCGCTCCGGTGATCAAAATAAAAACTGGCACTGCCCAGCGGGTTACGCTATTCACGCCTACCGCTGTCAGCCATTGGTCAAATGGAATCACTCCTAACTCATTTCGATACGGTGCCAAGACGTGAATGGCGATCACTGCTACCGCTGCGAAGCAGCGCAATAAATCAAAAAACAGAACCCTTTCTCTCATACCTTTCCCTACTTTAAGTCGCTTATCGTTTATAGCATAGGGTAAATCTCAACTAGTGAAATGGTTAACAATCTGTTTTTGCTTATTTTTAACTCAACAATGACCTACAACGGGGATTTCATCACCACTCTAATCACTTAACGAGAACCAAAAACCAAGCATCAGTATTCACTCTCGATGCCAAACCGAAACAATCTGATTACAGCAAACGGCGCATAAGAAACAAAAATGGCTCCGATTTGGAGCCATTTATACCATCTACAGATAGCGATACTGGGGGTAGTTACGCAGTAGCAACATCAGCTTTTGGCAACTTAATTGAAATCAGCGTCGTCAGTGCCAAGAAAGCAAAAGAAACCCATAAGCACGCTGCGAGGCCTGCCTCTTGGTAGATCCAACCCGATAATACCGTGCCAATCAAACGTCCCATCGCATTGGCCATGTAGTAAAAACCGACATCCAACGAGACGCCATCGCCTTTAGCGTAGCTCACTATCAAGTACGAGTGCAGCGAAGAGTTAATGGCAAACACAGCGCCAAAAATCATCAAACCTACCACAATCACCAATTCAGGCTGCCAACCGATTTGCACACCATAAGCAATACCAGCCGTAATTAACGCTAGGATTCCTGCCCACACCAATGCTGCACTACCATCAGGCACACGACCTTGCGCTTTGCCAGTAATACGCGGCGCAAAGCCTTGCACAAACCCATAAGCAATGACCCACGCTGCGAGAAAGCTACCAACCCACAAGTGATCCCAGCCAAACACGCTACCAAGATAAATAGGCAGAGCAACGACAAACCACACATCACGAGCACCAAACAAGAACATGCGTGCTGCGGATAAAATGTTTATCGATTCAGACTTGGAGAATATTTGGCGAAACTTAGGTTTACTCTTTGCTTTACCCATGTCCGCTTCTAGCCAGATCATGCTGCAAACAAACACTAATGTAAGTACACCCGCCATAATAAACATCGAGTTTTGAAAACCCACCCAAGACAGCAGCAAGCCACCAACAAAAAAGCCCGCTCCTTTGAGTGCATTCTTCGAGCCAGTCAAAATCGCTACCCATTTGTAGAGCGCACCTTGCTGTTCGTCTGGTACTAGCGTTTTAATCGCGCTCTTAGCACTCATTTTGTTCAGATCTTTGGCAATCCCCGACAGAGCTTGCGCTGCCATCACCCAAGGAATGGTCAGCCATGCATTTGGTACTGCGAGCATCAGCAACGCAAACACTTGCATCGCTAAACCAATGTTCATGGTTTTATTTAGGCCTAACCTTGCGCCCAACCAACCACCAACCAGGTTTGTCACCACACCAAAAAATTCATAGAAAAGAAACAGTGAGGCAATAGCTAACGTGGAATAACCTAAGTCATGAAAATAGAGCACCACCAGCATACGCAGTGCGCCATCGGTCACCGTAAAGTTCCAATAGTTAAACGTCACTAACATGTACTGACGAATACTTTTGCTTAATTGAGAAATCATATTGACCTCATATGTACAGCGATAGAAGCATTTAGATCATCATGTTCTAAATACTTCCTAACCTGTACAGCAACATTGACCAATACAATGTTGCTGTGATTTTCAAAAAATGCCCCAACATCAATAAAAAGCAAAATACACCTTAAAAACAATGCATTAGTTAATATTAATGGCTTTTCTTGTAAACAGTCGTATCCTGAAGAAGCTCGAATTTAGCTTTTGGATCATAACGAACCAAAAGCTATTTAAGCTGATCAAGCGTCTTGAGCCACGCGTTCGATGTACTCAACTTGCACAGGTTTTGTAAATGCACCAGGGCGCAATGCCTGCACTTCTCGCACGATATCTTCTAACTGCCATTCCTTTTCTAGGAGTAGGTGAGCAGCGAACAAACCTGTGCGCCCCGAACCACCCATACAATGCATCGCAACTTTGCCACCTTGAGCAAGAATCGCGTGCAGTTCCGGACTGGCTTGTTGCCACTTCGTCGCAAATTCTTCATTTGGTGCGCAGTCGTCTTCAATCTCGATCTGGAACCATTTCATACCCAGTTGCTGAGTGGCTTCACCCAATGCAGAGACATTCTTCGCGGCTAATTCACTATCATCTAATGCAGTAACGACCGCTTGAACACCCTGCTCTTTCAACTGTTCTAACGACGTATGCAAATCGACACCTTTCGTTCCTGGGCACGGTGTTAAGATTAAAGCACCGGAGTCCAAATCTAATTGCCATGTAGGATGAGACATTGTGACCCCCTTTTAAGCCAAACCAACGTTACGAACCAGCTCTGCTGTGCGCGTTGCATAACCCATTTCGTTATCGTACCAAGCGTAAATCTTAACCATACGAGAACCCACAACCATGGTTGATTGCGCATCAACGATGGTTGAACGTTGGTCGCCTTTATAATCGATAGAAACTAAAGGACGCTCTTCGAAGCCAAGGATGCCTTTCAAATCACCTTCAGATGCTTCTTTTAACAGTGCATTCACTTCTTCTGCTGTGGTATCACGCTTCACATCAAAAATGATGTCTGTTAACGATGCGTTTGCTAGAGGTACGCGAACCGCATGACCATTAATTTTGTCTTTTAATTCTGGGAAAATTTCGACAATCGCCTTCGCGCTACCCGTCGTAGTCGGGATAAGGCTCATGCCGCATGCTCTTGCACGGCGTAGATCTTTGTGTGGCGCATCTAAAATAGTTTGCGTATTCGTCAGGTCGTGAATGGTCGTAAAAGAAGATTGTTCGATACCCAATTTCTCATGAATGACTTTAACCACAGGTGCGATACAGTTAGTCGTACACGAAGCTGCTGTCACGATACGATGTTTTTCAGGGTCGAAAATATGGTCGTTCACGCCCACCACAATGTTCGCGATACCTTCTTCTTTCACAGGTGCGCTTACCACGACACGTTTCACGCCTTGCTCTAGGTATTTATTTAGGAATGATGTTTTGCGATGTACGCCTGTCGCTTCAATCACAACATCACAATCAGACCAGTTCACCGCATCGATATCGCGTTGTTGAGTCGTGGCGACACGCTTGCCGTTGATGACGAGCTCACTGCCTTCGACCTGAACTCCATGATGCCAACGACCTTGCACTGAATCGAATTCTAATAAGTGACCAAGCGTAGCTGCGTCACCTGCGACATCGTTGATTAACACAAACTCCAATTCTGGCCAATCAAATGCCGCTCGCAGCGCTAAGCGACCAATTCGGCCAAAGCCATTAAGTCCTACTTTAATTGTCATAGTTTTACCCTCTAATCTTCTACCTTGAATCTCTATTCGCTGTTAACAGCAAGCCTCACGACTTTTATCGTGTAAGCGTGTGATGTCGTCTTGGTATTCCTGCTTCAAACAGTTTGATGCCACTAAGTCTTCAATTAACTTTCGCATCCAACCTGGTAATTGCTGTGATAACTCGTAATACACCCATTGCCCTTGGCGTTTATCCACCAAGATGCCACTGGATCGTAACTGAGCAAGATGACGAGAAACTTTCGGCTGGCTCTCTTGTAGAGCAAACGCCAAATCGCCAACGCAAGTTTCACCTTCACGGGCCACGAGCATTAAACAACGTACGCGTGTTTCATCGGATAACAGCTTAAAAAACTGATGTGGAAGCATAATGAACATACCTATATATGGATATGCGTATATGTTTATTTAATTAAGATATATCGTCAAGAGGAAACCGTCCATCGTCATAAAAGTTTCACATCTAACGAACAGCTTGATTGTAAAGAGAGAGATTCAAAGAGATAAAAGATAAGACAAGAAATTATGCAGTCGCGATGCTTTGACTCCAGCGAGCCGCTTCACCTAAGGAGAGCTTCACTTCCTCTAAAGGCAACCCCAATTGCATCGTGATTTTTTCAACCCCTGACCAATCGGCACGCTCGTAGCACTCTTCGAGGGAAATAAGTGCACCATAAACCCCTTTGCGATGTAATAGCGCTTGTTGTACTGAATGACTAAGCGGTAACTGCCTAACTAAAGATTCCACCGAAAGATCCAGCAGCGCATCTAGAATCGACAGCAAACCAACCATGAAACCTTGCTCGTTGAGGTGAGAGAATGGCTGATAGCGCGACATCAATTGGCAAAATTGAGCTCGTTGCAATGAAAGGTGATACAGCTCTCGAGGCTTGTTACTGGAGATATACGATGCCACAACCAAAGAGACAAACTGCTTAAGGTTATCCTGGCCAAGATAAATCAATGCCTGACGAAAAGAGCTGATTTCGACAGCCAAATTCGGCGCTTGCGTATTTACAAAACGCAATAATTTATATGACAACGCGACATCTTGCGTAATGATGGACTCGATACGAGTAAAGTCAGGCTCAGGAGCACAAACTTCACGAAACAGTTGCAATGCCAACACTTGCTCAGGACTGACGTATTTAGTCTGCGAGACGAGTGGCTTGCTAAAAAAATAACCTTGGAAAAATTTAAAGCCAGCCGCTTTCGCTTGCTCAAACTCTTCTGCAGTTTCAACACGTTCTGCTAAAAAGTGGTATTTGACGCGTTTGGCCAGGTGTGTTTTGACCAGTTCACAGGCCTTTTCGAGCCCCATCGCCATAATGTCGAGCTTCACAATATGCACATATGGCAAAAAACGACGCCATTCTGGTGTTAGGGTGAAGTCATCCAAAGCGATCAAGTAACCTTCTCGATAAAACTCACGAATCGCATCAAGAAGCTCATCCGTAGGTTGGCACGTTTCCAACACTTCGATGACAATTTTGTTTTTCGGCAAACTGCGCGGCAAACGTCGCACCAAGCTTTGATGAGGAAAGTTAATAAAGCATCTTGAAGAGGCAATCACTGGGTTAGTACCCAGTGATAGGAAGTTTTCGACGATCAGTCGGTATGTCGCTCGATTTGAATCAATATGTGAAGGGTATGCGTTACTCTCCCCGTCTCGAAACAACAATTCATAACCCAGCGTCTGTCTTTTTCGGTTAAAGATCGGCTGGCGAGCGACATACGTTGTATTCATGCTAAAGAAGGACCTATAAATGGCTTATGACTTTGCAGCTGCTAATAATGCACCACAACCCATGAACATTGAACCGAATACTTTGTTTATTTTTCCCATGATTTTATCGGAGCGAATAAAGCGTCCCATTTGTGCTGCCAAGCTCGTGTAACCCAACATTACACACGCATCAATCACGACCGTAGTGACGCCAAGCACCAACAGTTGCGTGATTTGGTCTTTTGCCGGGTCAATAAACTGCGGGAACAACGCCACCAGAAAAACAATCGATTTAGGGTTGGTGAGGTTAATCAACACTGCCTTGTACAACAGCGCCGTGCCTGACATCTCGTTGTGGTTTTCAGCTGCGACTAAGCTTGATGTATCGCGCCATTTCTGAATCCCCAACCAAACCAGATAAGCGGCACCAACCCATTTAATGACAGAAAATGCGGTTGCTGACTGCGCGACAAGCGCACCAATACCCGCCCCCACCAGCGCGATGTGGATAACTAAACCAATTTGTAAGCCAATAATGGCACCCAGTGATTTACGGGTACCGTAACTCAAACCATTACTGATTGAGTTCACCGTGCCAGAGCCCGGCGCCAAACTAAAAACGATTGCTGTTACTACATAAGCTAACCAGACATGGGTATCCATTGCATTTCCTCACTAATTCTTCGATGATACATCGCGTAAACAACGTATCTTCAGGTAATCAACTAATGGCGACTAACCATTCACCTTTGACTTATACTCAAGAGACATTATTTGAGCAAGCAATTGGTGGTCCGATCGCAGCACTTTGGCAAACTCGCCAAGAGGGCTTTGTTAAAGGGACTGAGAAAAAGAACATTTACTGGTGCAAGCTAACCAACCCAGAGCATAAAAAAGCCGTGCTCATCGTAAATGGACGCATTGAGTCTTCCTGGAAATACCAAGAGCTGTTTTACGATCTCTACCGCCAAGGTTTCGATGTCTATTCCTTTGACCACCGCGGTCAAGGTTTATCAGATCGTTTATTATCTGACTCAGATATGGGTCACGTCTATGACTTTACTGATTATATTGATGATATGGACATCGTCGTAAAAAAACACGACCTTAGCGAATATCAACAATGCTTCATCATCGCGCACTCTATGGGCGGCGCGATAGCCACACGTTACCTGCAAACTCACCCAGAACACCCTTTTACTGGTTTGATTCTAAGTGCGCCCATGTTTGGCATTAACCTGCCATGGTACCTATCACCAATAGCGATTCCGGTCACACAAATTATGTCAGCGGTATCGACTTTGCCACGCTATGCACCAGGACATCAGGCCTACTTCCCTAAGCCCTTTGAAGATAACCCACTTAGCCAAAGTTACGGCCGCTACCAATGGTTCCGAAACCTATATACGGAAAAACCGGAACTGCAAGTCGGTGGGCCAAGCACTCGCTGGGTTTGGCAAGGGCTCATGGCCGCTAAGCAGTGCTTTTTATTAACTCGCCAAGTCAAAATACCAGTAATCCTAATCCAAGCCGGAAACGATCGGATTGTTAGCAACCTCGCGCAAAAGCGTTTTATTGATAAATTGCGGAAAACCAACCCGCACGCGGAGCTGCTTTCCATCGAAGGCGCACAGCATGAAATCTTATTCGAGACCGACAAGTATCGTAATCAAGCGCTCGATGCGATTTTCCGCTTTATGAATGACCCTAAATCGCCATCAAACGAACAAGCACAATAAGAACTCTAGGCGACCATTTCACGACTAAGATTAAAGAGGAAATGTCTACACATCGATTTACCCTCTTTTTCATCCTCATTTTGGCGTACACTGCTTGAACTTGGCTACTTTGACACTGTGTTTAACCGCATAGTGCTACGGGCCCAAGTTCCCCCGCATTCGGAGCAGTACGATCTAGTCAGTCTGCTGTACTCCGTTTGCAATTCACCTGTTCCACACTATCCAAACCGTTTACGAGGACTTCATGAGCACATCGCTACCTTGCAAAGAGATCACCAAAATCGTTGCCTCTGATCTGGATGGCACGTTACTCGCACCAAACCATCAGCTCAGTGCTTACTCAAAAGAGACGCTAAAAGCGCTGCATGAAAAGGGTTATACCTTTGTCTTTGCAACCGGCCGTCACCACGTAGACGTTGCGAGCATCCGTCGCCAAGTTGGCATTCCAGCTTATATGATCACGTCGAATGGTGCCCGAGTGCATGACCAGGAAGATCAGCTAATGTACAGCGAGAATGTCCCTGCGGAACTGGTACAAGGCGTGATCGACACGATCAAACATGATCAAGAAATACTTATTCACATGTATCAAAATGATAGCTGGTTGATGAACAAGGATGATGAAACGTTACGTGACTTCCACGATGAATTCACTTACGTCTTATTTGATGAAGACCACGCCCCAACTGACGGTATTGCGAAAGTTTTCTTTACTCATCCAGGAGAAGACCACGAACGTTTGGTCGTATTTGAAAACAAACTACGTGAGCAGTTTGGTGATAAGCTGAACATCGCATTTTCAACGCCTTGGTGTTTGGAAGTAATGAGCGCTGGCGTGTCTAAAGGTCATGCTCTTGAAGCGGTAGCGAAAAAACTCGACCTCACGTTAGAAAACTGCGTAGCATTTGGTGATGGCATGAATGACGTAGAAATGCTGTCGATGGCAGGTAAAGGGCTAGTTATGGGTACATCACACGAAAAAGTGATGAAAGCTCTACCAAATAATGAAGTAATTGGCAGCAATGCAGAAGATGCGGTTGCACACTACCTACAAGAACACTTGCTGTAAGCTTCAATACTCCAAATAATGAAGGGCTGCACATTCGCAGCCCTTTTCTTTTATCGCTGACTTGGCAGCTTCTCTTTGCCAAGAATCGCGTCCCATTCTTCTTCTGTCACGGGCATAATCGACAAGCGATTTCCACGTTTCACCAACGGCATGTTCTCAAGTTCTGGCATCGCTTTCATCACCGACAACGGAATCACTCGCGCCGTTTTACGTACAAACTCGACATCCACCATAATCCAACGCGGGTTGTCTGGGTCTGACTTTGGATCGTAATAATCGCTTTCGGGATCGAATTGGAAATGATCGGGATAGGCTTCTCTCACAACTTTAGCAATACCTGCCACGCCAACATGTTTACAAGAAGAGTGGTAAATCAGGACTAAATCGCCCACCTTCACTTGGTCACGCATCATATTGCGCGCCTGATAATTACGAACTCCCTCCCAACATGAAACCTTTTGGGTTCGAAGCGTGTCAATAGAAAAGGTATCTGGTTCAGTTTTAAATAACCAATATGCCATAATGCCATCCGATGCCGATTGAGTAACAATAATGAGGAAGATATAACATGAAGGCTTTGAAAAACCCAGTGGCGCTTGCCACCCTGCTGGTTCTGCAAGCATGTAGTTCACAGTCGCCACAATCTGGTGCCGCTGACCTAACCTCTCCACCAGCAACCTTAGATAAGCCTGAAACCATTCAACCTCAAACTTTTATGCTACGCGGAAAAGTGATCGTCGGTCACGAGAGCCAATACATCATGCCTTGTGGCAGCGACAAGCAATATTGGTTGCAACTATCACCACAGCAAATGCAACGAGCAATTCAGTTAAATAACGAGCCTTACCAGACTATGTATGGCGAGGTTATCGGCCACCTCAACCCACCGGGCATCGATGGGTTTTCTGCTGATTTCGATGCTAACTTTGTCGTGGAACAAGTGAACTTCCTCACAACGGAAAATCCAAACCGTTGTCAGCAACCAAACAAACCAACTCGCGTGTTTGGTAATGAGCCTTCTTGGTCGGCAAGCTTTGAGGCTAATGGACTAACATTCCAGCAAATCGGCAAACAAACCACAAAATTAGCGATTAACAGCAGTCAGCTTCAACCTCGCCAGCGCACTTATCAACTACAAGATGGTGAGCTTCGCTTAACAGAAAACCTCTGCTCAGACACAATGAGCGATTCTTTGTATGGCTGGAAAGCAACACTAAAACATGATGGCGAGACGTATCAAGGTTGTGGTATGGCTGCAAACGTCGATGCAACGCTTGGCTGGGCTAATACCTATGTCGCGACCTCAACCCAATCACAAGGCTTTGAAGTACAAATGACCTTAAACCCAGACCACAGCGCCACAACAAAATACCGTTACTCCAATGGACAAGCACCATTAATCGAGCGTGGTTACTGGCAACAGTTAAGTCCGTCTCAGGTTCAAGTTGTCATGACGCATCATCAACAGCAAAGGCTAATGTCAGAGCGACTGTTTACTCGAGAAGGCAATCAGCTCAAAGCGACCAAAGAAAAAGTCGGTAACTTAGTATACCCAATCGCCGATGGTGGTTTAGTCCTTTATCCTGCCACCGTTCGTGATGAAGGCATCATGCAACCAGCCGAAAAACGCACCAACAACCCCATCGGTAGTGCTGACGTCCCTTCTAGTGCAGAGTTTGATTCAAAAGTAGATGCCGCGGTGCGCAACTACTTCTTTATCCATCAAACCACCCCCAACAATAACCAATACCGTTGGCTAACTTACGACCTCAACAGCGATGGTAACGAAGAGCTATTGGTACAGTTGGATTGGTGTGGTTCCGGAGGCTGTACATTGCTGATATTTGAACATCACGAAAAGGAATGGCGATTTAATAGCCGCATTACACTAGTGCAAAGCCCGATTATGCTCGGCCAACAAACCTCTCATGGTTGGCGAGATCTGATTTTTAATGTCAGCGGTGGCGGAGCTAAAGCGGCTCAACACGTGATGCAATACACTGGGGTTAGCTACCCACTCAACCCAAGCATGGCACCAACGGCAACGCCGAACCAAGTCAGTGGTGTGCGTCTGTTCTCTGATGGGATAAGCCCGGTGCGCGAAGGAGTTCGTCTGTAATGTCACAACCGTGTCCAACCTGCGGTTTTCAATTCAATTGTATGTGCTCGCTAATGCCGAAACTTACCAGTGAGCACAACATCCTGCTGTTAATGCATCCGAATGAACTGAAGCGTGATACTAATACCGGCCAGCTACTAGAGCAGTGCCAACTCAACATTGAGCGAGTAATCTGGGATCGCAAACAGCCACCAGCAGAATTGCTCACTCTATTAGCTGATCCGTCGCGGTATCCGGTGTTGCTCTTCCCCTGTGAAGAAAGTATCACACTCGAACATGTGGTACTCCAAAGCCAGCAACAAACCAAAACTCCGCTGTTTATTATTTTAGATGCCACCTGGCAAGAGGCGCGCAAGATGATCAATAAGAGCCGTTGGTTAGAAGGTATCCCTACTATGGGATTGTCTGCGTCGGCGGACTCACAATATCAGCTGCGACGCAACCAACAACAAGGTAATTTGTGTACGTTTGAAGTCGCTGCACATTTGCTCGGGCAACTTGGAGAACAAAACAACCAACAACAAATGCAGCGCTTTTTTGCCCATTACCTCGCTCTGTTCCAAGCTGAAAAGAGTGGACACGCTCTTAAGCGTTAACCATTAAGCTCAGTAGAAGAACCAAACAAAAAACGCAGCCTACGCTGCGTTTTTTACGACAAGAAGTTTCACGTGAAACATCATTAAAACAGTCGAGTCGGCTTGCCAAGATAGTAACCCTGCAAATAGTCCACCCCCATGTCTTGTGCAATGGTACACACCTCCTGATTGTGGACGAACTCCGCCACCGTCTCCGCGTTAAACACCTGGCACAAACGCACCAACTGGGAAGCGATCTTGCGCTGTTTTAAGTCTTTATCAATATCACGAATCAAGCTGCCATCGAGCTTTATGACTTCTGGCTCCAACTTTAGGATTTCATCGATATTCGAATAACCGGACCCAAAGTCATCAACAATGATACGCGCCCCTAAGCTTCTAAAATGACTGCACACTTCTATCATTCGGCCGTAGTCTTTGATCTGCTCAGATTCCAGCACTTCTAAACCAATTCGCCTTGGGTCATTTAGCTGGCTAATTTCATGCTCTAAAAGCATTAAAGTTTTATCACTGAGCAAATCTTGCGGCGATAAGTTTATAGAAAAGTCACCTTGCTTATCTCGCATATAATGCAACGTAGAATGAATCATGTGCCGACTTAGTCGAGTGTAAAGATGCGTATCAGAGATAATTGGCAGAAAACGTCCTGGCGCAATCACCGTTCCATCGGCTTCCAGAATACGAACCAAACATTCTTGGCTTGCCAATTTGTGGCTACTCGCATGCACAATAGGTTGGCTATAAGTGATGATATTCTGTTTGAGAATGGCTCTACTGACGCAACTTAGCCATCCAAGTTGCTCTTTACGCACATCCTCACTGACTTCAATATCTTTCGCATTACAGATATGGGTATTACTGCGTACACCGGAGCGCCTCGCTTCGATGCCTTTGAGTAAGAGCTCATCTACTGAAGCGGATGGAAAGTCTCGACGACTCACTAAGCCGCCGCATAGCGAGATAGAAAGATAATCTATTTCACGTAGGCCAATTGGCTCAAAATTAGTTTGTTCTACCGCGTCAGCAAAACGCGTAAAGTGCTGTTTGATGGTCTCGCTGCTTTGATCAGCTTTAAATATGAACGCCCATTCACCAACCCCAATACTATAAAGCTGCAAAGCCGTTGGCATGCCGAAACGCTTTCGTAGTCGATTCGTAAAGTGCATTGAGAGATCTTTGAGTAATTGATCTCCCACTCGGTAGCCGTATTTTTCGTTGATATGACTAAAGTTAAGTAGCTTTAGAGTCAACAAATGCTCATCCAAATCGATGTTACTCAGCCGCTCTTGCAATGCGACCCGGTTTTGTAATCCCGTGCGACTGTCGCGTCGATAGCTTTCTTGTAACTTGCGCGTTTGGCGATCGAGTTGATATCCCATATGCGCGTTCATATGGTTGAGATCGCCGATCGCATTTCGAATCAAGCTAAACAGCGGTGAAATAGAGGAGCTAACGGGCGACTTAGGCAAGTTCAATGTTTGCACTTCGTCTCCCTCTCGCATCGCTAAATACGTCAGGCTGTGATGGAGAATTTCGGGCTGACCAATACCACCATGCAGTTCCCCCATACAGTAACTACCAAACGTCGTCGCAATATCTTTGAAGGCTTGGACTTCGTCGCTGCTGTCAATAAAGTCTAACCGTGACGCGCAGTTAAAAATCATCACGACTTCAGGTTGGTGCATGGCTAACTCAACCACACCATGCCGCACTTGCTCGAGCGTTAACGAGGGATGGTTATAGCAAAATTGCACTTCGTCACCAAGACACCAGGGCCTGTCGAAGCTCATACTGCCATCAGCGTGTAGCTCCGTTACCGTACAAACTTCCTTTCGCCCTAAGCTTTCTCGATACAATGGAAAGCTGAGCAGTTGACTCAGCGTCACGTCATGGCCATCCGCCAAGTAACGCTTGTATACGTCCAGCGCTTTCTTCTCACCTAAACAATACAAGCGCGTTCCTTTTGCATGAGTGACTTTGTGTGGCATGCCAATCGGGTTCCATTCCGAATACGCATCAGTCCATAGCTTCAAAGTATCACTGTGCAAAGCTACGGCAACCACAGCGTTATCGTAAACTCGGTTTTGATATAGCACCCAGCAGCCATCGTCAATACTCTGCGCCAACCCTCCAGAAATCACTACTTCTTCACTGGCGAAGGTTTGAAACAAGGGATAGTCACGTCGTTCAATTTGCACAGCAAAGCTGAGGATCACCTGTGAATTATGCTGCATTAGAAGAGAGCGCTTGAGTTCCCCGCCATCAATGTCAGGGGAGTAAGAGTATGTTTGTACCGCAGAAGTCAGCGTGGTTTGCTCAAATTCAATCACACTCACTAGGCAACCAGAGGTAAATATCTCCCCTTCCAGAATCACATTACGCGTACTATGCCCCATAACATGAGCATTCGGCAGCGACGACAAAACGGCGTCTGCAAGTGTGGTCGTAATTTCGCGCGATTGCGTCGACAATATTTGTACTAAATATTGTTTATCTGAGGAAGTCGGAAAAGTGACTAAAAAGTCATTCAGTTGACTGACATCGTGAACCAGTTTTGAAAAAGCTCGCATGGACCTACCACTGCCGTAACACTATCTTCACCACGACGTGTGGCGTTACTATTTTTATTTAATAGAGAATAATTTACGTGGCTTTGCGCTGCTTTTCTAGACACAAAATGAGATTAGAATGGATTAATGCGAAAGCAATTAAAAAAGTGTGAGTAACGGCTGCAAACTATTGATTTCAATATCAGGTAAAGTACGTGTTTTTGAATGGTTAATGACATTTTTATTCATATCATTAAACCAACAGGCTGCAAAACCAGCCAACTTTGCACCATGCACATCCGTGGTTAGATGATCACCGACATGCAGAATATTCTCCGCAGGAATATCCAAGAATCGCTTCGCTTTAGTAAACATATCGGTTGCGGGTTTCGCCAATCCATCTGGTCCTGCTTTAAGTACCTGTTGGAAATAAGGCGTAAGACCGATGCGGTCTAAATCCACATTACCGTTGGTGATTGCTACCAACGGGATGTGCTGCGCGAGTTCCTCCAGTACATCGAGGCTTTGCTGCGGCACTTCAAAACGGCTACGCCAGTCCAACGCAACGTCTACTGCGGCTTTCGCGGCGGCATGTGCTGCGTCTTCGTCGTAGCCTACTTGGGAGAAGGCTTGCTGAAGTTGCACTAAACGCCATAAAGTGACATCGCTCTTCAGCTCGGGTTGTTGCTGCACAACACGCTGCTTGAGAGCAAACCAATCCGCTTTGTTCATATGAGCAACCGCTGGATGATGGTGCTTGAGCCAAGATAGCAACTCACGCTCCATGCGAACGATCACAGGATAGTTGTCATAGAGGGTATCATCTAGGTCAAAGGTCATTGCCTTAATAGGCTCGATACGGCGATAAAATTTCATACTTCGGCTCACTCCCCGTTCTTTTTACGTGCGCGTGGATGGGCTTGGTCGTAGGCTTGCGCCAAATGTTGGAAATCCAAGTGCGTGTAGATTTGGGTCGTCGAAATGTTCTCGTGCCCTAAAAGCTCCTGCACCGCACGTAAGTTATTGCTTGATTCGAGCATATGTGTCGCAAATGAGTGACGCAATTTATGCGGACTAATATGGCTTGCGACAGACTGTTTCTGCCCCCATTCAGCCATGCGCTTTTGCACGCTACGATGCGAAATACGCGTTCCAAGCTTAGATACAAACAAGGCGGGCTCACCTGGAGCGGCTAAATCACCACGAACGCGTAACCACTTCCCGACCCACTCGGTTGCCATCCCAGAGAACGGCACTTTACGTTCTTTATCGCCTTTACCAATAACACGAAGCTCACCACTACGCAGTTGTACATCACGTACATCCACACCCACCAACTCAGCCAAACGTAAACCGGCGCCGTACATCAGCTCCATCATGGCGCGATCGCGCACAGCCAACGGGTCGTCCTCGTTGACTTCAAGTAATTGGCTCACTTCGTCAACATCGAGGTTTTTGGGCAACGGGCGTTTTTTGCGAGGTGCTGAAACCCCTTTGGCTGGGTTAGCCGACATCTCGCCACGCAGAATAAGGAAATCGAAAAAGCTACGTAGCGATGAGAGTCGCGTTGCCAAACTGCTGGCTTTCATGCCTTCTCGCATGCCCTTACCTGCTAATTGGCGCACCCAACCAGCATCCACTTGAGACCAATCTTTGAGCCCCATTTCAGCTAAGTGCTGCGCCATAGTTTCTAGCTGCTGTTTGTAATTGCGCTGAGTATGTAGGCTAAGCCCCTTTTCGCTTCGTAAGAATTCATAGAAGCGCTCAAGAGGCTTTTGCAGACTATTTGGCAGAGGAGTGTTGGGAGTTGTCGTCATCGTAACTTTGCCATACCAGTGTTTGAGCGAGATGTGCCACTACTAATGATAGGTGACGCAAAAACAAGGTATCCATATCTGGCTGAAAATGGCCGCCATCTTCACTAGAAAAAGCAAGCACGCCCAGTGTTTGCTGTTTCACGAGCGGCAGTACCACATAGGACCCCATTTCCGGCACTTCCATGTTGCCAAACAAAGCTTCACGATCCACTTTGCGAAGACGTCCTAAGTACGCATCTTTGCCATTTAAGTGAGTGGTCGCAAAGCGTTGATAACTTTCCTTACTCAATTGAATCGATGCGTCGCATTGACTAAACAATCGAACAAACGCACGTAAGCCCAATGTTTTGGCTTTCTCTTCGATAGAATGAATGACTTGTTTAAAGTCACCACACTTTAGAATCTGCCCCTGCAAATCCATAAATTCGTAAAAGGTGCGATCATTGTTCGCCGCAAGCGACATTAGTGTAGTGATCTCTTCCTCTAACTCTTCAATGCGCTGACGTTGGCGATTCATTTGGATGTGTACCAAAGATACCGCGCCTAAGTCTGAGTGTGGGAAAGATAAACGATCCACAAGCTCCGGACGTTGCACAAAAAAGTCTGGATGATCTTTGAGGTACTCTGCCACTACTTCAGCCGTTAAGGCATCTGCTTCTACTTGAGACAAACCGTTTCCTTTTTCTTCAACTAGCAAGATAATTGACCATCAAATACATGCGTTGTAGGTCCGGTCATAAACAACGGCTTGCCAGGGCCTTGCCATGCAATTCGCAATTCACCACCAGGTAGAGAAACCTTAACGTTTTCATCCAACAAGCCCTGCAGAATCCCAACCGCGACTGCCGCGCATGCACCACTACCACAAGCTTGTGTCTCTCCTGCGCCTCGCTCGTAAACTCGAAGACGAATATGGTCACGACTCATCACCTGCATAAAGCCAGCGTTGACGCGCTCTGGGAAACGCTCATGCGACTCGAGCAGCGGACCGAGAGTTTCCACTTCTGCCGTATCCACATCGTCGACCACGGTCACTACGTGCGGGTTACCCATGCTCACAGCACCACAAAACAAGGTATTGTCGCCTGCTCGCATGATGTAAGTTTTCTCTTTTTGCTTCGCTTTGAAAGGAATTTTGTTCGGTTCAAACTCTGGTACGCCCATGTTGACCGTCACTTCCCCATCATCTTCGATGTTGAGAATCATCTTTCCTTTCTTGGTGCTCACGCTGATGCTGTATTTATTGGTCAGTCCCTTCAAGCGAACAAAGCGGGCAAAACAGCGTGCACCGTTACCACACTGTTCAACTTCACTACCATCGGCATTAAAAATCCGATAATGGAAGTCGGTTTCAGGGTCGTAAGGGGCCTCTACCACAAGCAATTGGTCAAAACCAACGCCAGTATGACGATCCGCCAAGCGGCGGATCAGGTCTTGCGAGAAAAACACGTTCTGGGTAATACAGTCGACGACCATGAAGTCGTTGCCCAAACCGTGCATTTTGGAAAAGTGGAAATGCATTTGTTGTGTGTTACTCCGGTAGAATCTGTTCCAGCTGCCACAAACTGGTCAGCTCCTCACGCTGGCGAACTAAGTGGCTTTGTTTACCGTCCACCATCACTTCTGCTGCTCGGGTACGAGTATTGTAGTTCGAAGACATCACAAAACCATAGGCACCTGCTGAACGAACCGCGAGTAGATCACCTTCTTGCAAAACGAGTGCGCGATCTTTACCCAAGAAGTCGCCGGTTTCACAAATAGGACCAACCAAGTCGTAAGTCTGAGCTTCACCCTTTCGCGGTGAAACTGGCACAATATCTTGCCATGCTTGGTATAGCGCAGGACGCATCAAGTCGTTCATTGCAGCGTCGATAATCGCAAAGTTTTTATGCTCAGTATGTTTTAAAAACTCAACACGCGTTAGCAAGATACCTGCGTTCGCAGCAATTGCACGGCCTGGCTCAAAGATCAGCTCCAAGTCTTGGTGATTTTCAAGACGGCCTAGTAACGCTTTGGCGTAATCAGAAGGCTGAGGTGGTAATTCATCACGATAGACCACACCCAAACCACCGCCGACATCAAGGTGACGAATGTTAATGCCTTGTGTTTTTAAATCATCAATCAGGGCCAATAAACGGTCTGTCGCGTCGATAAATGGGTCTATATTGGTCAGCTGAGAACCAATGTGGCAGTCGATACCTTGCACATTCAAGTTCGGCAGGCTTTGCGCGAATTTATAAACATCTGGCGCACGATCAAACGCAATGCCGAATTTATTGTCGCGAAGACCAGTCGAAATGTAAGGGTGTGTTTTCGCGTCGACATCTGGATTGATACGAAGAGAAATTGGCGCAATCACACCAAGCTCACCCGCAACCTTGTTCAAACGTTCTAGCTCTGGCTCAGATTCAACGTTGAAACATTTGATACCTAGCTCAAGAGCGCGCTTCATCTCTGCCGATGTTTTACCAACACCAGAGAAAACGACTTTTTTCGGATCACCGCCTGCGGCAATCACACGCTCAAGTTCACCACCCGACACGATGTCAAAACCCGATCCCAAACGCGCTAGCGTGTTCAATACGCCTAAGTTTGAGTTGGCTTTCACCGCGTAGCAAACCAGGTGAGGATGCTGACCCACAGCACTATCAAACGCTTTCCAATGGCGCTCTAGCGTGGCTCGAGAATATACGTAAAGAGGAGTGCCATATTGCTCTGCAAGAGCTTGAAGTGGGACGTCTTCGGCCCAAAGCTGGCCATCATCCTGATAGTTGAAGTAATCCAAAATTCGCTTCCCTTATTTTATTCGACTGCTGAACCCTAATTTCACCCTAAGGTGCGGTTATTTATTGTGATTGCTCATTCTGTTGAGTGTCATCTGGAATGTATAGTGAGCCAGACTGACCACACCCCGCTAAGGTCGCGGCAACCATCACAAACAACACAGTAACTAATTTTTTCATTTCGCATATCGTGATTATTGAATCAATGCCCCCTATAATCGCACCACACTCAGGAAAAGCAATAGGATAGACGGATGAACGATACTGAATTTCATCAACTGGTGGATGCGCAGATGCAAATCATCGAAGAATCCATCGATGATTCAGGCGCAGACATTGATTACGAAGTCACTGGCAACGTAATGACATTGGAATTTGAAGACCGCAGCCAAATCATCATTAATCGCCAAGAGCCGATGCATGAGATCTGGCTAGCGTCCAAATCTGGTGGCTTCCACTTCAAACTTATTGAAGGTAAATGGACCTGCTCAAAAACGGGTATGGAGCTATTTGAAATGGTGAAGCAAGAATGTGAAAAGCACGCAGGCGAAGCCATTGATTGGGCATAATTCTGGTCAATCGTCACCAAAACAAAAAGAGCACCGAAGTGCTCTTTTTGTTTATTGATACGGGTTTAATTACGCGTTCACAGTTTTGGTCGGGCGACTCGGTGAACAACCGTCATTACGGTAAGGAATGATATACGCATTCCCCTCTTCAGGGTGAATAATTTGATAGTACTGAGGCAGGTTAAAATTAATAAACTTCGACGCGACGCGACTATCGTCTTTTACCGACGTGTAGAAACTGTTTACAGACGAAATCATTTCATCTTTGGAGCCACTAAATTGGTGATACACTTCTACTTGATTTGACTCATCCAACACATAAATATTGAAGCCATCTTCGTTATCTTCAAAGAAGAACTGCACCAGACCTTCACTGGCAAACCCATCCACCGCTTCCGGCATTTGATATTCTTGCTCACGATCGAGCATTAACAGCGGCGAGCCTTTGAGTTTGTTAGTAGAAATGCTGCGGTAGAAATCGATGGAATTTTCTAGCTTCTGCACCGACACACCACGACGTTCAAAGAACAACCCATAAGTCTGGTTACCAAGACGCATCGCTTTAAAGCGGCGACGTTTCTCTTGCTCTACTGGTTTCAAGCGTAAGTCGATACATTCAGCTAAAAGCTGGTAAACCATATTGCGCATCACACCACGCATGTTCTTCGCATAGCAGAACACATCCACTGATTCTGGTGGCAACGCATCTTGGTGCATTTTGCCCAAAATGGTTTTCAGTGCATCCAGCATCGCCGTTTCCCCTTTGAAATGCAGCGTACGCACTTCATGCCAAGAGTTACGGTAAACAAGGTCAACACTGCCGACTAAATTTTTATGTTCTGGACCAAAGCTAAAAATATCGGTGTTCTTAACATCCACTTTCAACGAACGACCAGAAAGTTCAGACGTCGGATCATTTTCAAAGTTGATGAACATCGCAAGCTGGCTTATTTCACAAGGACTCGCTAGCGCCTGCATAGATGGACGACGCTTACGCAACGCAAAAGTATTTCGTAAGTCGCTCACCATTTGGTAAAACTTATCAATATCTAGCTGCGCTTCACGTACCACGGCATGTAAACGAGTCGATTCAGTAATCAAGCCATTGAAGAATGCCCAAGCAACCAACTTACTCAAGTATTCATGATGCTCTAGATATGGTTGCCCCAAAATGCGGTGCGCAATAAGTGGTTGTTTATAGAGGTACCAACCAGACTTGTTCACTCCCCCTTTTTTCACTTCGATAAAGCTCAAGTCAGGCTCGTGCAGATCAGGTGAAATCTGTGGGTTTAGTAACGTTACTTTGCCCGGCAATACTTCAAAAGCCGCGTAAAGTTTACGGGCCAAAATACTGATGTCTTGCGGACTGATAGCAGAAGTGATGTCGTTACGACGCGCAAATTGAATCAAGTTACGGTAGCTTTGCATCAACGCATCCAGCAATGCATGATGTACCACCTTCACTTGTTCAACCTTCCAATTACGGCGGTCATCGAGCTCTGCAACGACACTGGCATCCCAATTCCATTTTGCAATCATATC
The DNA here is from genome assembly GCF_023161825.1 of Vibrio sp. 2CM40D. Taxonomy (NCBI): domain Bacteria; kingdom Pseudomonadati; phylum Pseudomonadota; class Gammaproteobacteria; order Vibrionales; family Vibrionaceae; genus Vibrio; species Vibrio sp. 2CM40D. The sequence continues at coordinate 6,233 of NZ_JALNTL010000016.1, read as the reverse complement.
GCTCAGCGCTTCACGACGCCAAGCTACTGAGCCAACATTCGGCTCACGAGATAGTTTTTCATGGGTTTTGAGATAGAAACAGCGACGCACTAAATCCAAACGTGTATCGTCTTGAATTCGCTCTAAGTAACGGGTTACTTTTTCCAACATTAAGTAGTACGCATCCATGCCATAGAGATCAGGCTCATGGGCAAAGAAACGACGTTTAGTGTCGATGCTTAACAATTGAGTATGCGGGTATTCCCACGAGTAAGCTTCTAGCAAGATGGCTTTTAATACCGATTTGTAGGGAGAGTCGATGCTTTTGTATAACTGCCACAAGTTCGAGCCGAAGTATTCTTCAGCAGGAATGCAGTTCAATTTACCAAAGTCGATCCATTCACTACAGTCGATGTAACCATCACTGCAAAGTTGAGAAACGTACTCGTCGTAACACTCTTCCATTTCTGGCGGCACGATTTGCCATAACAAACGCTGTCCGGCAATACGCACCGCACTACGATAGAATTCATCTAGCAAAAGTAAGTGCTGAGATGAACCACAGTTATCACCTGTCATCTCCTCAGAATGATTGCTTCTAAAGCGCTCTTTATCCATTAAGAAAAAGTTCGCTTCCACGCCTTTGCTTTGTGCCCAATCCGTGATGAGTAGGCATTTATTGGTCAATAACTCGCGTTCGTCACAATCCATCTCTGGAGAAATACACACCCAAATATCCAAATCACTGGAAGTACTTTGACCAATCGAGGAGGTACTGCCCATGGTGTACAAACCCAATATAGCGGGCTTTTCTACCGTCTTGAGCGGCTGACCAATGGCAAGTTGAATATCATCTATGAATTGTTGCTGAATGCTATTTAGTTCAAGCCCATGCACACCAAACGGGACATCGGCATCATAATAGCCAGGAATTACAGGATGGTTGTAGTTCAACAAGGCAGGAATCAAGTGGAAGACTTGCTGGCTTTGCGAATCCATAAGCGCCAGCGCGCGATCAACTCGCTGCTGATTCAAATTATCTAGTCGCTGGATGATTTTTTGGGTGTAAGCCTGCAAGGGGAATTCCTTGGTTGAACAATCACGAAAATCTGCTGACGTTTTAAACCAAAACGGCTTAAAAACGTGATCAATTTAACACTTTTATTGGTGCGGGTAAAGCTTCACGCCCGCGTATCACTCTGGATACAAAACCATACTTTAGTCACAAAATTAATCGCGCGGTAGTGTCGCTCTTATTACCTATTACTAATAATAGTCCTTAGTCTAATTGAGAATCCAGTCACACTATTTTCATAACGTCATGTAATTCCATTCATAGCCTTCAGAGATAACGAACTAACAGTAAGCATTTCTTGATGAGAATGGTAGGATAAACCCAAATCCAAACAGCATTGAGAAGATCATGACACAATCCACACCGATTCGCATTGCAACTCGAAAAAGCCCTCTTGCTTTATGGCAAGCTTACTTTGTTAAAGACGCCCTTCAAGCCGCTCACCCTGGCTTGGAAGTCGAGTTAGTAACCATGGTGACCAAAGGTGACGTGATTTTAGATACACCACTAGCAAAAGTTGGCGGCAAAGGCTTGTTCGTAAAAGAGCTTGAAATCGCGATGCTAGAAGGACGTGCAGACCTCGCCGTTCACTCAATGAAAGACGTACCCGTCGATTTCCCAGAAGGCCTTGGCCTCGTGACCATTTGTGAGCGTGAAGATCCTCGTGATGCCTTCGTCTCTAATACCTATAGCCACATTGATGAGCTCCCTCAAGGTGCCGTGGTTGGTACTTGCAGTTTGCGCCGTCAATGCCAACTGAAAGAATATCGTCCGGACATCATCATCAAAGAGCTTCGCGGTAATGTGGGCACTCGCCTTGGTAAGTTAGATGCGGGTGAGTATGATGCAATCATTCTTGCTGCGGCTGGCCTCAAACGATTGAAGCTTGAAGAACGCATTCGTAGCTTTATCGAACCAGAGCAATCACTACCAGCGGTAGGGCAAGGTGCTGTCGGTATTGAGTGCCGCCTTGACGATGAAAGACTGCTTAAGCTGCTTGAGCCACTTAACCACCAAGACACCGTAGACCGCGTTTTGTGTGAGCGCGCAATGAACCTTACGCTAGAAGGCGGCTGTCAGGTACCTATCGGCAGCTATGCCCTGCTAGACGGCGACAACATTTGGCTACGCGCATTAGTTGGCGAACCAGATGGCAGCGAAATTGTGCGTGGTGAAATTCGTGGCCATCGTAAAGATGGCGAAGCATTAGGAGTGCAGCTAGCCAATGAGCTGCTAGATAACGGCGCTCGTGAAATCCTAACTAAGCTGTACGCAGATCACGAATAACCATGGCAGTGTTGGTCACTCGGCCGGGAGAGCAAGGCAACGCGCTTTGCTCTCTGCTCGAAAGGCACGGCATTTCCGCATATCACCATCCTCTGATCGACATTGTCGCCGATCTCACGGACACGCACCTCTCTAAACATCTACATCAAGCTCAAATTGTTATCGCTGTTAGTCGACATGCAGTGCAATGCGCACAGCAAATCTTAGCCAGCAACGGGATGTCATGGCCGAAACAAGCTATTTACCTTGCCGTTGGTCAAAAAACAGCACACTATTTAAGCAAATGTACCCAACAGAAAGTACACTATCCCCAAGTCAGTGATAGTGAACACTTATTGCGACTGCCAGAGCTCAACAATGTGGCACAACAACAAGTTCTTATCCTTCGTGGTAACGGCGGAAGAGAGCTGATCAAAGATGCATTGGTGAGGCGTGGCGCAAAAGTTCACTATAGTGAGACTTACAAGAGAGAATTCATCCCATTCGATCCAGTAAGCTGTATCTCACTATGGAAAAACCTACAAATTAACCAGATTATTGTCACCAGTGGTGAACAACTGGATTATTTGTGCAGCCAATTGACGTCGGAGCAATTGACTTGGCTTAATCAACAAGAGTTGTATATCCCCAGTCAGCGTATCGCTGACATCGCAATTCAAAGGGGGTTCACTCGCGTGAGATGCACGGGAAGCGCATCCAACCAAGAATTACTGGCGGCTCTCCAGCCCTAGCTACACAGGATATAGGCATGACAAGTAAAAATAACGACCAAAAAAATAACGATAAAAACCTTTCCGAAGAAACCTCATCGGCACCGCTAGTCGAAAAAACCACATCGCAGCAGGATGCGGACCTTAAAAAAGAGCAACCACAAGCGGCCGAGCCCCCAAAAACAGCAGAGCCAACCAAAGTCGAGTTTGAAGAAAAACAAGGTAAACGCGGTGTCAAACTAGGCACGGTCGCTATCATCTTATCGATTATTTTTGGCGGTGGCCTCGCGTACAAGCTGCATCAACAGCAAGCCGATTACCAAGCGCAGATCGCCCAACTAAAAAGTCAGCTAGAAAGCACTCAAGCTTCCATGAAGCAAGAACTCAGCCGGGTACAAGAAGAAACCATCGAGAAAGCAACAACCGTGACACACAAAGCGGAAGTGGTACTTGGACAGCAACAGAAGAGCATTGAAAGCTTACAGCTCGCCGTTGCCGATGTGAAAGGTCGTCGACCAAACGACTGGCTATTAGCGGAAGCCGATTACCTTGTCAAATTAGCTGGTCGTAAATTGTTCTTAGAGCACGATGTAGAAAGCGCGACTCAACTGATGGAAAGTGCAGACCAACGCATTGCAGCACTGAATGACCCTAGCCTCGTCAAACTACGTAAAGCAATGGCGAACGATATCACCAAACTTCGCACTATCCCGCTAATTGACCGTGATGGATTGGTACTACGCTTAACTGCCCTACAACAGCAAGTAGACAAGCTCCCTCTCGCCAATGCACTGCTACCTGAAGCTGAAGCCGTAGAAAACACTGAAGTGTCTGAAGATATCGCAAACTGGCAAGATAACTTAATGACCTCTTTGAAGGACTTTTCAGAAAACTTCATTACCTTCCGCACGCGCGATGGTAACGTCATTCCACTGCTTTCTCCTGAGCAACACTTTTACCTGAAAGAAAACATCAAAGCCAAATTGGAAACGGCAATAAAAGCGGTGTACCAAGAGCAAGGTGAAATTTACACCACGTCTCTAAAAACAGCAGACAAATGGGCATTAGCTTTCTTCAACCAAGACGATAATTCCGTTAAAGAGTTCAACAAAACGGTTAACCTACTAAGTCAGCAAAATATTCAAGTGGAATACCCAACGAAACTGCAAAGTCAGTCTCAACTATCAGATGTCATTCGTGAACGCCTACGTCGTGAAGTCACAACGATGACAGGCATGGAGGATAAGTAATGTTTCGTCTTATTTTCCTATTTGTTGTACTAGGCGCAGGACTATTTGTTGGCACCCAGTTTTCTGGTCAGCAAGGCTATGTACTCATCTCCATTGCCGAGAAAACGATCGAGATGAGCGTAACGACATTAGTGGTTTTCGTTATCGCAGCACTCGCAGGTCTTTTTCTGCTTGAGTACCTGATTAAGAAGTTAGTTTATGCTAGTTCTACAACATGGAACTACTTCAGTGTTCGCAAAATGCGCCATTCCCGCCGATACACCAATGAAGGCATTATTAAACTTCTAGAAGGTGACTGGAAAGGTGCTGAGAAGAAAGTAACTCGCTGGGCAAATCATCACGATATGCCGCTGCTCTGCTACTTGGTTGCGTCTGAAGCAGCACAAGGCCAAGGTGATAAAGCAAAACGAGATCACTATCTAGAGCTAGCGAGCCAACAAGAGAACGCCCATCTCGCAGTAGAACTGACTCGAGCGAAACAATTTATCCGCGACAACGAGTTCGAGTCCGCTTTCGATACCTTGCAATCGTTAAAAAGTCAGTATGCGAGTAACTCTATTGTATTGAACTTGCTGAAAACAACGTACATGCAGCTAAAGTTGTGGCAACCTCTTATTGACCTCTTGCCACAACTAACCAAAGCAAAACTCATCACGGAAGAAGAACATGCAGAGCTGATTCAAAAGGCGCAGTGCGGCTTACTCCATGAAGTAGCGCAACAACAAGGTAGCGAAGGGCTAATCTCCCATTGGAATAGTCTCTCACGTAAAGTGAAACAAGACACACACCTCGTTGCCTGTTTTGCTCGAGAACTCATCACACGAAAAGCTGATGCAGAAGCCTTTACCGTGCTAAAAGAAGCATTAAAAAAACAACCTGCCCCAGAGCTTTATCAACTTCTGCCAGATCTAAACCTGCCAGATACCCACCCTGTCGTGGTCTTCTTAGAGGGAGTAGTGAAGAAAGAACCGGATAACGCCGCTGCCCATAGCGCATTAGCGCACTTCTATTTCCGTCAAGAGAAGTGGCCAGAAGCCCAAGACCACTTTGAGATCGCCTTAAAGCTTCGCTCTGACGTCTCTGACTATGCATTCCTAGCAGACACACTAGAGAAGCAAAATCTAACCAAAGCTGCTCACGAAGTCTCTCGTAAAGCTCTCACGCTCGTACAGAATGACTAACTAAAGGTGACCTAACCAAGCCGGCAGCTTACTGTCGGCTTTTTTATTGCCTGCTACTAACCCTTTAGTCCTTAGTCATCAATATGTTTATCCAATTCATTGGCTCCCAAGTAGTTCTCAACTTCCTAGCAACTCACTATCGTTTCACTTTCCTCTTCTTTTTTTGACTACTCTGATCCTGTCATTCCAGCAGAATCCAAAACAATTTTAAAAGATGCAGGAATACGTAACTTTAGCCTGTTGATGTATGGTTTTAAGACGTAGCTAGATTTAGGCAATAGAGCACACGCGTCGCTAGACTGAGCAAAACAAAAAGATACATCAGTGAAACAGTGGCTATTTTAGTATGCTTATTTGTTCGGTCTATCCGGTAAAAGGGGCTAGAGAAGCAATGGTAGTGCTTTAAGAGAACGATAAGGCAATAGATGGTTCAACAACTTAACAAAGCATCTCCAACAACCTTATCTGGACAGCATGCAGTGATGAGGATGAACAGCTTTAGAGGCAACTGCACTTCTTAGCAAAAATCAAAACATCACAACCAATACCGATACCAATATTACTTTGTCGAAAAGTAGATCGCATATGGAATTGATTTTTGACAAGCACAGATAGAGTAATAAAGATGTGCGGAAATGAAAAAAGCCTCGCTATTTCTAGCGAGGCTTCTTAATAGTGGCGGAGAGATAGGGATTTGAACCCTAGATACGCTATTAACGTATGCCGGTTTTCAAGACCGGTGCTTTCAACC
>NZ_JALNTL010000015.1:0-66516 GCF_023161825.1 Vibrio sp. 2CM40D | reverse complement strand
GGAGCGACACACGAGGTTCGAACTCGTGACCTCAACCTTGGCAAGGTTGCGCTCTACCAACTGAGCTAGTGTCGCATCAACAACGTTTCCGCTGTTTAGGGCTGCGAATTATAAGAGCATTTTTTTGTGATGCAAGTCCTTCCTTCAAAAAAACTTTATTTTTTTACTGAACGACGAAAAAGCAATCAAAAGCGATATAAATTACAACAATTTGGATCGCAACCTTAACAGTTAAATCTTGAAAATAGTACCTCGATAGTACTTAAGTTCTGCGATGGACTCACGAATGTCGTCCAAGGCCAAATGTGTTCCCTGTTTTGTGAACCCATTTAGCACCTCAGGTTGCCAGCGACGTGCTAGTTCTTTAAGAGTACTAACGTCAACATATCGGTAATGGAAGAACTCTTCCAACTCAGGCATATGCTTGTATAAAAAGCGACGATCCTGCCCAATGCTGTTACCACATATTGGCGACGCCCCTTTTGGCACCCATTTTTCTAAAAATTCAATGGTTTGTGCGACTGCGTCTTGTTCTGAGATTTGACTGTTTCGAACGCGCTCCACCAAACCGCTTGCCGTATGCGTATTAGTACACCAGTCGTCCATTTTCGCCAGTTCTTCTTCCGGCTGATGAATCGCTAACACTGGACCTTCAGCCAAAATATTTAGTTCGCTATCCGTGACAATAGAAGCAATTTCGATGATTTTGTGCGTTTCAGGATCAAGCCCTGTCATCTCTAAATCAACCCAAATTAGGTTTTGATCGCTAAAGGACATGGTTACGCCGCCTATTTGTTTATCGATAAAAGAGGTACTATACCTCAAAATACGAGAAACACGATACTCATACACGGAGCCAAGAGTACGGCTCAACCATTTGAGTAAATTCACATAAAGTACAGAATTGTGGCAAAGAAGAAAAAGTTAACCAAAGGTCAGGTGCGACGCGTACGTAGCAACCAACAAAAGCGTTTGAAGAAGCAAGAAGATTCCATCCAGTGGGATGAAAACATGCTAGGCGCCAGCAAGCAAGGTCTCGTGATCACTCGTTTTGGTCAGCACGCGGACATTGAAGACCTTGAAACAGGCGAAATTCAACGCTGTAACCTCCGCCGTGGTATTGAGTCTCTAGTATCTGGCGATCGTGTTTTATGGCGCGAAGGATTGGAGTCTATGGCGGGCATCTCTGGTGTTGTTGAAGCGGTAGAACCTCGCTCTTCAGTGCTCACTCGTCCAGATTATTACGATGGCCTAAAACCCGTTGCAGCCAATATTGATCAAATGGTCATTGTCTCTTCGGTATTACCAGAGCTATCGCTAAATATTATTGACCGCTATCTCGTTGCATCAGAAACACTGAATATTGCGCCATTGTTGGTCTTAAATAAAGTCGACCTTCTAGAAGCCGATGACCGTGCAATGTATGAAGAATGGCTCAAAGAATATGAACGTATTGGCTATAAAGTGCTTCTGGTCAGCAAGAAGTCTGGAGAAGGCATTGCTGAACTAGAAACCCTACTGCGTGATCGAATTAATATCTTTGTTGGTCAATCAGGCGTAGGGAAATCCAGCTTAGTCAACGCGTTAATGCCGGAACTAGAGAGCGAAGTGGAAGAAGGCGAAGTCTCTGAGAACTCTGGCTTGGGCCAACACACCACGACGGCTGCACGTTTATACCACATTCCAACGGGTGGCGATTTGATCGACTCACCTGGAGTACGTGAATTTGGTCTTTGGCATTTGGAAGCAGAAGAAGTAACAAAAGCATTCGTTGAATTTCGACCATATTTAGGCGGTTGCAAGTTCCGAGATTGTAAACACAATGATGACCCAGGCTGCCTTCTACGCGAAGCTGTCGAGAACGGGGAAATTAACGAAACTCGCTTTGAAAACTATCATCGCATTTTGGAAAGCATGGTTGAAAACAAAGCAAATCGTCAGTATTCACGTAATAAAAAAGCCGATCTGTAATTGAGTTAAGGCTGTAACTGTGTAAAAAGTCTTCACCTAATACTGACAAGCAAATTAAATTTCAGTAACATCACGCGCCCTAAAGCGCGAATCTAACAGAAGTATCGGAATTAAAGATGGACAAGTTTAAAGTTGGACTGCAGTACTGGATCCCACAACACGGCCTCACTCGCCTAATGGGTAAACTGGCTTCAGCAAAAGCTGGCGGTCTAACAACAGCAGTTATTCGTTGGTTTATCAAACAATACAATGTGAATATGGATGAGGCAAAGCACTCAGATCCTAAGCATTTTAAAACGTTCAACGAGTTTTTCGTTCGTGAGCTAAAAGAAGGCGCACGCCCAATTTCTGAAGGCGAAAACGTCATCACTCATCCAGCCGACGCTTGTGTTAGCCAGTTTGGCCCTATTGAAGATGGTCAACTTATCCAAGCAAAAGGTCATCACTTCTCAGCACAAGAATTGCTGGGCGGTGACGCGAATTTAGCTGACGAATTTAAAGATGGTTCTTTTGCGACATTGTACCTATCTCCGCGCGATTACCACCGTGTACACATGCCATGTGACGGCACTCTGCGCCAAATGATTTACGTACCAGGTGACCTGTTCTCAGTAAACCCTCTGACAGCAGAAAACGTACCAAACCTATTTGCACGTAACGAGCGTGTGGTGTGTATCTTCGATACTGAGTTTGGTCCAATGGCACAGGTGCTTGTTGGTGCGACAATTGTTGGTAGCATTGAGCAAATATGGGCTGGCACGATCACTCCGCCTCGTGGAAACACTGTCTACAAATGGGATTACCCAGCAGAGGGTGACAAGGCCGTGATCTTGAAAAAAGGCGAAGAGATGGGCCGCTTCAAACTGGGTTCTACTGTTATTAACCTGTTTGCCAAAGACGCGATTGAGTTTGACGCAAGCATGGAAAACGGTAAGCCAACCGTTATGGGCACACCTTACGCCTTAAAAAATTGAGTAAAACACCGTTAAGAGCCCTTTATTCAGGGCTCTTTTTATTGATAAAAAGCAAAACTCCGTTCGAAATTTAGCCTCTATTTCTCAAACTCATACCTGCCTCTAAGACCCTCATTCCACAATCAATTATCCTGCGCTTAGAATGAATATTTAGAGGGGCAGCCAATGCCAAAGATGAGTGTAAACACGTTGGCGAAATTGCTGGTGTGCTTTTTAATTCCGCTCGGTGTTTTGATGATGCCGATCGATGCTATTCCTATTGACGATCTCACTTTAATTCAGCATCGCCTGTTAGCTATTTTTCTTCTTGCTGCCCTACTTTGGGTTCTCGAGCCGGTTCCCGTTTTTGCTACGTCCATTCTTATTATCGCTCTTGAACTGATCATGATATCGGATAAAGGTTTGCATCTATTTCGCAATCCACCAGCGGGGCATGATTTAGGAGAGTTAATTGCTTACACCGATATTTTCTCGGCCTTCTCTTCACCGATCATTATTCTTTTTATGGGTGGTTTTGCTCTCGCGATTGCGGCTTCCAAATACGAGCTCGACAGCAACCTCGCCCGAGTACTATTAAAACCATTCGGCACCCAACCTAAGTTCATCATGCTGGGCTTGATGTTAATTACCGCCGTTTTTTCAATGTTTATGTCCAATACTGCCACGACCGTGATGATGCTAGCCCTGCTTGGCCCCATCGTCGCTTCAGCACCTAAAGGGGATTTAGGGATTAAAGCGCTGGTGCTGTGCATTCCAATTGCCGCGAATACAGGCGGCATTGCGACTCCGATAGGCACGCCACCTAATGCGATAGCGCTTCAATATCTCACTGGAGAAAACGCGATAGACTTCCTATCTTGGATGACAATGGGTCTACCATTTGTGTTGGTACAACTCACTGTAGCTTGGTTCTTGTTGCAAAAGCTGTTTCCGTCCAGCGAACCAGAAATGAAACTAAAGCTAGATGGTACATTCAAAAGGAGCTGGCGTGCGATCGTCGTCTACATCACTTTTGCACTAACCATTGTGCTTTGGATGACAACGAAAGTGCATGGCATGAATACATACGTTGTCGCGATTATCCCACTAGCAGTGTTTACGTTAACGGGCATTATGGGAAAAGAAGAGCTCAAGCTAATTAACTGGGATGTTTTATGGCTGGTTGCCGGTGGTATAGCAATTGGTATTGCCTTAGACAAAACAGGCTTAGCCGAAGCATTAGCGCACGCCATTGATTACAGCCTGCTATCACCATTTGCCGTTGTTTTAGCCCTATCAGTAGTGTGTTGGTTAATGGCGAACTTTATGTCTAATACCGCAACGGCAAACTTATTGATGCCTATTGCTGCCGCTATTGGTACATCCATGCCAAGCCTTATTGCGGTTGGTGGCCTACAAGGTTTACTGGTTGTCGTCGCCTTCTCCGCATCACTTGGCATGATCTTACCGGTTTCCACACCACCAAACTCTTTGGCTTATTCAACAGGCCTCATCGAGAGCAAAGACATGGCGAAAGTGGGGCTGATTCTTGGTTTGATTGGTCTACTTATCGTGTATGGCGCAGTTTTGGTACTGTTTTAATCGAAGAGCTCCATGAAAAAGCGTGTTGTCATGGAGCTGCTCTCCAGCTACTGCCCTTACAGAGCGGCTTTTACATCCCATAAATTTCGTGCATATTAAGACTCCTCTACTCTACAAGGACGTCGACACATCATGGGTTACGAATGGCTTGCTTTATGCGCCGCTTTTCTGTGGGCAGTTTCTAGCCTAATTTCGGTCATTCCTGCACAACACCTAGGCGCATTTTCTTACAGCCGCTGGCGTATGGGCTGCACAGCCGTGATCTTATCAACAATGGCCTGGATAACTGGCGGCTGGTTAACGGTTTCTTGGGAACATGTAACGCCAATGATGGCCTCAGGACTGATTGGTATTTTTATTGGCGATACCGCTCTATTCGCGTGTTTGAATCGTATGGGGCCAAGACAAGCCGGGTTACTCTTCTCTTGCCACGCCGTGTTCTCTGCCATCTTGGGCTACTTCTTATTTAGCGAAATCATGACCACAATAGAACTACTGGGCGCATCATTGGTATTTAGCGGCGTGGTGATGGCGATATTCTTTGGCCGAAGAGGTCAAGTGAATAACGTCTTGGAAGACATTAAAGGTAACATCTGGGTGGGTATTGGACTTGGCTTAACCGCAGCAATGTGCCAAGCATTGGGCGGCATCATCGCAAAGCCAGTAATGCAAACCAGTATTGACCCAGTTGCGGCTTCTGCTATTCGAATGATCAGTGCCTTTTTCGCCCACAGCATGTTGTTAATTCTAGGAGTCAAAGTCGCTCGCTCGACGCAACACATTACTTGGCGCATATTTGGTATTACTGCCCTTAATGGTTTCTTGGCGATGGCCGTCGGCATGACGCTAATCTTATACGCACTGCAAGAAGGAAATGTAGGTATGGTTGCACTTCTATCTTCAACCACGCCAATTATGTTGCTACCACTGCTCTGGATTTACAGTAAACGCCGACCAAACCGATTTGCATGGTTGGGCGCAGCCCTAGCTGTGATTGGTGCGGGCATATTGGTTCAGTAACCTTACAGACCAGCCCTTACTGCCAGATACAAAAAAGCCCGAGTTTAAACTCGGGCTTTTGTCATTCGGAGCCGTTAGTTAATTATTTAACTAGTACTTCACCCGTCATTTCTGCTGGGATTTCTAGACCAGCTAGAGAAAGCATGGTTGGTGCAAGGTCAGACAGTTTACCGCCTTCTTTGAATTCAACCGCTTTGTCACCTACATAGATTAGAGGTACTGGTAGGTTAGTATGAGCAGTGTGGATGCCGCCAGTTTCAGGGTCGATCATCATTTCTGCGTTACCGTGGTCCGCAGTGATCAATAGTTGACCGCCAACTTCTTTGATTGCTTCAACCACTTTACCCACACTTTCATCTAGAGCTTCGATTGCTTTCTCAGCCGCTTCATAAACGCCAGTGTGACCAACCATATCTGCGTTCGGGTAGTTACAGATGATGGTATCGAACTTACCAGACTTGATAGCCGCAACCATCTTATCTGTTAGTTCTGGAGAGCTCATTTCAGGCTGCATGTCGTACGTTGCAACTTTTGGTGAAGCAACCAATTGACGCTCTTCCCCTTCAAATTCGTTCTCAACACCACCGTTGAAGAAGAAAGTCACGTGTGCGTATTTCTCTGTTTCAGAGATACGTAGCTGAGTTTGACCTTGTTTAGATAGCCACTCACCGTAAGTGTTTTCTAGAGACGCAGGTGGGAATGCGATAGCTAGAGGGATATCAGCCGCGTATTGAGTCAGCATCACAAAGTTGATTGCTGGGAATACTGCACGCTCAAAGCCGTCAAACGCAGGAACGAATGCACGAGTGATTTGACGTGCACGGTCAGCACGGTAGTTCATGAAGATAACCGCATCACCATCTTGCATGATTGCGTCTTCTTGACCTTCCGCTTTGATAGCTGTTGCTTTAACGAATTCGTCGTTTTCTTCACGAGCGTAAGCCGCTTCTAGACCTGCAACTGCCGTTTCTGCTGTGAACTCAGCTTTAGCTTGAGTTAGAAGATCGTAAGCAACTTGGACGCGATCCCAGTTGTTGTCACGGTCCATTGCGTAGTAACGACCTACTAGAGAAGCAACGCGGCCTTTACCTAGTTTCGCAAATAGGTCTTGGAAACGTTGTAGTGAGTTTTCAGCACTACGTGGTGGTGTGTCACGGCCGTCTAGGAAGCAGTGTAGGTAGATTTTCTCTGCGCCACGCGCCGCTGCCATTTCAACTGCAGCGTAAATGTGGTCTTCGTGAGAGTGAACACCGCCTGGAGACATCAGGCCCATGATGTGTACTGCTTTTTCAGCTTTCACAGCAGAGTCGATTGCTTCAACTAGCGCAGGCGTTTGTTCGAACTCACCATCAGCAATTGATTTAGTGATACGAGTCAGGTCTTGGTATACAACGCGGCCTGCACCAATGTTAGTGTGACCAACTTCAGAGTTACCCATTTGACCATCAGGAAGGCCAACATCCATGCCTGAAGCAGAGATTAATGTGTGTGGGTTATTCGCAATCAGAGCATCCATTACTGGTGTTTTCGCATTCGCAATTGCGTTACTTGCTGTGTCTTCACGGTAACCGTAACCGTCAAGGATAACTAGAGCCAGTGGCTTCTTAGCTGACATAGTGATGACCTCATCAAATTTAAGTAACTTTTGGCGTAGGGCCTCGCTGCCCTATCTAACCTTGAAACAAAACTAGCGTAATTTTACTACACTTTTTAACCAAAACTGTAGGTTAAGATCAAATAATGTTTGCGATTTATTGTTGCTATCTTACAAGTTAAGCGAACAACGAGTCAGTGCCGACAATCGTGTTCCACAAGCATAGTCATTTCTAATACGCTTTGTACACCCCAGTCTAAGTTCGGTTTTCTTACGCTTCTCATTCTTATTTTTGCACTTGAAACAGCGCTAATTTAAAGCAACATCAAACAAGATGGGTTAATACCTATTGTTCTCTTTTCTCAGTAAAACAGAAGTCACTTAAACCGATAAGTCCAATAGGCAAAAGCAATCAAGCTACCAGAGCGAAATGTACGGATAGTAAGGGCATAAAGGGTTTATAGAGATCTCAATTATTCGTTAGAAAATTTTAACCCTCTCGCCTAAGAGCCGTAACCTCGCTATACTCCTGCTTTATTTTTCCGCCAACAGCGTAAGAGCTCAAGACATGCAAGAGTACATTGAATTTTTCCAACAGAACATGATTCTATCTTTGGTTTGGGTAGGTCTTCTTGTCGCCTTTATCATGAACATCGTGAAATCAGCGACAGCCGCATACAAAGAAATCAACGTAAACCAACTGACTCATCTTATGAACCGTGAAAACGGCGTTGTAGTGGATATCCGTACCAAAGACGAGTTCAAAAAAGGTCATATCACCGACTCACTTCACATTTTACCGTCAGACATCAAAGCGGGTAACTTGGGTAGCCTTGAAAACCACAAATCAGACCCAATCATTGTTGTATGTAAGACAGGACAGACCGCTCAAGAAAGCGCAAACCTACTAGTAAAAGCTGGCTTCGAAAACGTGAGCCTACTAAAAAATGGTTTGATTGCGTGGAACGAAGCGAACCTGCCGTTAGTTCGCGGTAAGAAGTAGGAACGTGGCAAGAACGAAAGTTCGCGTTTAAACGCGCTTTTACCAAGCCTCGCGGACAAAAAACTGAGCAAATTGAAAGCAGTTGGAGCACTAAGTTGTGACGCTTTGCACGTAATACACGCTTCATCTAGTCAAGGTAGATTGGCTCAGTTAGTCTCAGGACATACCAGTTTTCTGAGCTTAGACGTTTCTAGGCTCAACAAATATTGATTTAAGGATTAAAAAATGGCTGAAGCAGCACCTCAAGACGCACAACAAAACTTCGCAATTCAACGCATCTTCCTAAAAGACGTTTCTTTTGAAGCGCCGAACTCTCCAGTAATTTTCCAGAAAGAGTGGAACCCAGACGTTAAACTAGACCTAGACACTCAAAGCCGTGAGCTTGGTGAAGGCGTTTACGAAGTTGTTCTACGCCTAACCGTTACTGTGAAGAACGAAGAAGAGACTGCGTTCCTATGTGAAGTTCAACAAGGTGGTATCTTCACTGCTGAACAAATGGAAGCTGGTCAACTTGCACATTGCCTAGGCGCATTCTGCCCGAACATCCTATTCCCATACGCTCGTGAAACTATCTCAAGCCTAGTCGTTAAAGGTACGTTCCCTCAACTGAACCTAGCGCCAGTAAACTTTGACGCGCTATTCATGAACTACCTACAACAGCAAGCTCAACAAGGCGAAGCTGAAGCGTAATTCACGTTTTATAAGTGACGAATAGCCACAGTGCTGACGTCACCGACTCAAATAAAATGCACAGAGCGTCTACCATTCGATGCAATGTGCATTTTTTATTTCTGACAAAAGTTCCTAGTTCCTAATCGCCAGAAGGCGTAAAATTTGACGATTAGGAACTAGATTCTACTAGTAGCAAGACAATTAGGCGGTAGCATGACACAAGCAAATACAAACAATGCTTACGGTAAAGACATCGCAATGACTGTGATTGGCGCAGGCTCATACGGCACCTCTTTGGCAATCTCACTCGCTCGTAACGGCGCGAACGTTGTCCTTTGGGGACACGAGCCAGAGCACATGGCTCGCCTAGAAGCAGACCGAGCTAACCATGCCTTTTTACCAGGTGTTGATTTCCCTGAAAGCTTGATCATTGAATCGGATTTAGAAAAAGCCGTTCAAGCAAGCCGAGATTTGTTGGTTGTGGTTCCAAGCCATGTCTTTGGCATCGTGCTAAACAGCTGTAAACCATTCTTGCGCGAAGACTCTCGCATCTGTTGGGCAACCAAAGGGCTTGAACCTGAAACGGGGCGCCTGCTGAAAGACGTCGCTTATGACATTATCGGTGAAAACTACTCACTAGCAGTATTGTCTGGCCCAACGTTTGCGAAAGAGCTCGCAATGGGTATGCCGACTGCAATCTCTGTTGCGTCTCCAGATTCTGAATTTGTTGCGGATCTACAAGAAAAAATCCACTGTAGCAAAACCTTCCGCGTATATGCCAATAGTGACTTTATTGGTATGCAATTGGGTGGCGCTGTGAAAAACGTTATTGCGATTGGTGCGGGTATGTCTGATGGTATCGGTTTTGGCGCCAATGCCCGTACTGCATTAATTACTCGTGGCTTGGCTGAAATGAGTCGCCTTGGTGCTGCGCTGGGTGCACAGCCAGAAACCTTTATGGGCATGGCGGGTTTAGGCGATCTTGTCCTGACATGTACCGATAACCAATCACGTAACCGACGCTTTGGCTTGGCATTAGGCCAAGGTAAAGACGTTGATACGGCTCAAGAAGAAATTGGTCAAGTGGTTGAAGGTTACCGCAATACAAAAGAAGTATGGCTACTTTCTCAACGTATGGGTGTTGAGATGCCGATAGTTGATCAAATTTATCAAGTATTGTATCAAGGAAAAGATGCGCGCTTAGCAGCGCAAGATTTACTTGCTCGTGACAAAAAAGCCGAAGGAAAGTAGCAATCTACCGCCCTTTGCAGCTCATCTGAGAAAAATTGAAGTTGTCGGGTCACGGAAGAACCACTCTGGATATTGAGAATGAAACACTGCGAAAAACAAAAAGTCTGGAACAAAATTGTCTCAGAAGCCCGTGAAATGTCAGAACAAGAGCCTATGCTGGCGAGCTTCTATCATGCCACCATTATCAAGCATGAAAGTTTGTGTGCCGCTCTGAGTTATATTCTGGCTAACAAATTGAACACCGCTTCCATGCCAGCGATGGCTGTGCGTGAAGTGGTTGAAGAAGCCTTTGCAGCTGATCCAACCATCACTGACGGCGCGGCTTGTGATATTTGTGCCACGGTCAATCGCGACCCTGCTGTTTCAATGTACTCAATGCCATTGCTGTACCTAAAAGGCTATCACGCACTGCAAGGCTACCGAGTAGCAAACTGGCTATGGAAGCAAGGTCGTCACGCTCTTGCGACTTACCTACAAAATCAGATTTCGGTAGCATGTCAGGTCGATATCCACCCTGCAGCGCGCATTGGTAGTGGCATCATGCTCGACCATGCAACAGGCATCGTGATTGGTGAAACTGCCGTGGTCGAAAACGACGTGTCTATACTGCAAGATGTCACCCTTGGTGGTACTGGTAAAGAATGCGGTGATCGTCACCCGAAAATTCGCGAGGGTGTGATGATCGGAGCTGGTGCAAAGATTCTTGGCAATATCGAAGTCGGTGAAGGCGCGAAAATCGGATCTTGCTCTGTGGTATTGCAAGCCGTGCCTCCTCACACAACGGTGGCTGGCGTGCCTGCAAAAATCGTCGGACGTCCAAAAACGGATAAACCCTCTCTCGATATGGATCAAGGCTTTAACGGCAAGTCGCAAAGCTTTATCCATGGAGATGGTATTTAATCGTCAACAAACCTTTTTGACAACAACGTGGTAGGTAACTCTCAAGTGCGAAAACAAAATCACCCTGTTCTACGCTCGGCTATTTTATTAACTTGTGCTTTATCTGCCACTTATCCCATTACCTCCTCTGCTGTGAGTCAGCAAGAGCTCAAAGGCGTATCCAGTGAGATAAGCCGTCAGCGCAAATCGCTCTCTTCCCAAGAAAAGCAGCTCAATGAGTTACAGAAATCATTAAAAGATCAAGAGCTTGGAATTTCTAAGCTTGAGCGTGAAATACGACAAACCAAGTCTAACCTCGCACAAGCAGACAAAAACATAGAAAATCTAGAAGAGAAAATTGCCTTGCAAGAAGCACAGCGTCAAGAGCAAGAAGAAGAACTCAAACAGCTGCTGCAAACGTATTACGTAACCGAGCGAGCGAAGGCCAATGGTCACTTGTTAAATCAAGGTGTGGAAGAAGACCGCATGAGCCAATACTTCCAGCATTTAGCTAAAGCACGTGCTGAAGTGATTGATGCGATCACCAAAATAACCCAAGAATTAGCGCACAACAAAAACCAGCTCGAGCTAGAAAAAGAGCAAATCGAGACTCTGCTCAAGCAGCAATCCGAAAAACGTACAGCGCTAGCGAGTACACAATCCAAGCGTAAGCAAACCCTGAATAAAATTCAGAGCAGTATCAAGAATGACAAACGCTACTTAGCCGAGCTGCAACGCAACGAAACCCGTTTAAAAGCAGAGATCGCCAAAGCAGCGAAGCGTAATGCGGTGCCAATGGACGGACTCGGCAAACAGCGCGGTAAGTTGCCTTGGCCACTCAAAGGCAGTGTGTTACACAACTTTGGTACGCGACAAACTGGGCAGGTAAACTGGAAGGGTATGGTGTTGTCTGCCAACTATGGTCAACAAGTGAAAGCCGTTTATCCTGGTACTGTCGTATTTGCTGAGTATCTGCGCGGATACGGTTTAGTGGTACTGCTCGACCACGGAAAAGGTGACATGACCCTCTATGGTTACAACCAAGCGTTAACTAAAAAAGAAGGCGATCGAGTCACCGCCGGCGAAGTGATTGCTCTCGCGGGTGATACGGGTGGTCAAGACAGGCCATCGCTGTACTTTGAAATTCGTCGTAATAGTGAAGCGCAGAATCCGAAATCTTGGTTAAAACGCTGATTATCTGACTCATCGACTTATAATAAAAAAGGAGCCACTCGGCTCCTTTTTTGCATTCATATTTTGGAAAATGCTATGCGTAGTAGGTTTCTACCGCATCAATAAAAGCATGCACATCATCTTTGCTTAACGCGTTGATTCCTGCCGCCGCCTCTCGGCCCCCACCTGTCGGGAACTGACCACACACGGCCACGGCACCTTGTTTATTGTTTAACGGGGCACGAAGTGAAACCGTATAAGTCCCATCTGCATTTTCAGTAAGTACCGCATGCGCAGAGTCAGGGGTTTGGTTTGCCAGCCAGTTGCCATAAACACCACTGATTCGGCGTGATGCCGCCGTGTTTGGTAACTCAAACAACTTTAGCTTACCGCTCTCATGCATGGCAGGCACTGCGAGAGCCGCCTCCATGTCTTGTTGGTAAGCCGATTGCAATTGGTAGTATGGCGAGGCCGTATCTTCAATAGCTTCAAATGGTGACGTGTACTTCAGCAAAGCTCGGTACAGCTCCGCAGGGTGAAAGTGTAAATCTTCGACTTTCGATCCGTAGCCGTTGTAGTTAATTAAAGTACCCAGCTCTTTTAGCTGCTCTTTCTGTTGCTGCGACAAGCCCGCGTTATTCGCTAACTCATCGGCTTTAGCAATCATGTTATCGCCATAAGCCGCCGTAATCGCCCAGTCATGAAAACGCCCATCAAGCAACTTATCGACAATCAACGCCGTGCACATGTTGGCATCGAGATCGATGTGCGCATCCAAATTACCATGCTGAGGAATGTCGCCCGCTTTGTGATGATCGGCGTAAAAGACGTGCGCGCCTTGAGCCAAAGCTTGCTCTAGACCTGCCATGTTCTTTTCCATCGAAATGTCTAACACAGTCAGCTCATCACCCGCTTGCACATCTACTTTTTCCACCAGCTTGATGTCGCGCTTTACACCGGTTATTAACTGGGCATCGACAGGATCAGCCAAACGCAATTGTAGAAGAGCAATGATGCCATCAGCATCACCATTAAAAATGTCGTAATTCATGGGGCGATAGTTCCTTTATCGAGAATCTTATCCCTGCAAGGGTTTTTAGCGTATGGGACTATTGTGCGTGGCATATTTGACAAGTCAACTCGAGCCACGACTCGAAAATGAGAGTGACTCTCGAAATATTAAGCAGTTTGACGTTTAACTGTGTAGATTGCTAACCGCATCTTCTAATAACAGTAGCTGCTCTAAGCCCTGCTCAGTTGCTAATGGCTTAACGACATTAAGCATCTGCAACATCCCTTGCTTCACCATTTGCTCGGTAATGTTGGTTTTTGAAGCCATCGCGGATTGATACGCCAACCAACTACACGCAATCAAGTGCAATGTACATACCAATGACTTCAACTGTTGTTGATCGACATTCAACAGCTTCATCGTTACGAACTCTTGCATAATAGCAATGAGGTTCGCTTGCAGCTTCTCTTGCACATCGATGTACTGTTCGTGTAGCTGTTCATCTCGTGACAAGATTTCTGGTAAGTTTGCGTAGAAAAAGCGGTATTTCCACATCAAGGTAAAAATAGAGTCTAGGTAGCTCTTCAGCATAGTCAGGCTCTCTTGCGAACCTTGAATAGGGGTAAATCTTTCTAAAAGTTCTGCTGAATAAAGCGCAAAGATCTCACGAACGATTTCTTGCTTATTGCGGAAGTGGTAATACAGATTACCAGGGCTAATTTCGATGTGATCGGCAATGTGATTGGTGGTGATGTTTCGCTCACCATGTTGGTTGAACAACTCCAGTGCCGCGTAGACGATTTTGTCGCGCGTTTTCATTGTTATCGTGTTCCCTCTTCATTAACGAATCGAGTATAGCGACTTCACCAACCTAGGTCGATAGAGGCTCCAAATACGGTAACATAACAGACCAGTTAAGATGCCAGTTGAGTTGGCGACAAGGTCTAACCAAGAAGTTTGTCGCCCTACATACCCTTGCAACCACTCAATAACGGCGCTGAATAGCAAAATACCAATCGCCACCGCCCAACGTTGACGCCAACGCCACACGCAAAAGCAACCTAAAAACGCAAAGCCGCTATACGCCATAGCGTGCTGCATTTTGTCGAGATACGCGATATTGCCCCAGTCTTGCAGTTCACCTGAACTCAGAGATAAAAAAGCGATCAATATGGCGTAGCTAAAGATGACGAAACGTGCAGCCGTCAGGTTCATTGGACGTCCTTATGCAATTGGAAATGGAAAGGCCGTCACTTGATCAATGTGGTCACAGCCTAGCGCCAGCATGATCAAACGATCGATACCCAACGCGACCCCTGCACAATCTGGCAACCCTGCTTCCAGTGCAGAGATCAGATGATAATCGATCGGCTGTGGTTTTAAACCCATTTCGATACGCTTTGCGTTATCTTGTTCAAAGCGCGCTAATTGCTCTTTCGGGTTATCCAGTTCATGAAATCCGTTCGCCAGCTCTATCCCCTTAAAGTACACTTCAAAACGATCCGCGACGCGATGATCTTGAGGATTGATTTTCGCAAGCGCCGCCTGTGATGCAGGGAAGTCGTACACAAAAGCCGGCACGTCCTGACCAATTTTGTTTTCTACTCCCACGCTAAATAGTAGTTGCAGCAGCGTATCGCGATCTTCTTCTGGCTCAGCAATGTCACTCAAACCCAGCTTGCTTGCCGCCGCTTTCAGCTCAGTCATCGAGCCTTCCAGTGGACACACACCCAACACATCAATTAAGGCTTGCTGATACGTCATGCGCTGCGCTGCGCCACACTTCAATACCAGCTGCAACAGGTCATCCATTTCATCCATCAATTTATGATGGTCAAAGCCAACGCGATACCACTCCAACATCGTGAATTCAGGGTTGTGGTAGCGACCATTCTCTTCATTACGAAATGCTTTGTTGATTTGATAAATACAACCGCTGCCCGCAGCCAAAAGGCGCTTCATATGGAATTCTGGGCTGGTCATAAAAAACAGCTTACTGCCATCGGCATAGCCTGGGCCAACAAACTCGGTTTGGAAAGTATGCAAATGGATGTCAGTCACGGTTGCGTGACTCATGGCTGGCGTATCGACTTCCATCACCTGTCGGTCAGCGAAGAATTGTCGAATCGACGCGATTAACGTCGCACGTTGACGAAGTTGGTCAATGGAAGCAGTAGGTTGCCAGTTGGTTTGCATAACAAGTCTCTCAAACTTTAATTCAGCGAGGAAAGTCTCATTCTACATGCTTTTTCCTCTTCAAGAAGAGAGGAATATCCCTTCTTCTTTTTACTAATGTGCTCGCAAATTTGAGGCAAGCATTACTCGTGCCGCAGAACAAAAAACACTCAGTTAAAATCCTATTATCCATGCGGTTAATGTCACGCAACACGGGTTTAACATCCCTAATGTTAATGCTTGAGGGCCAAAACCTCGATGCCGTGATAGCAGTCACATAACCTATAAATTCTATGCCCTTAAGTGCATTACCGAAGCAAAAACCCAATTACATCAATTTTTCTGCCATGTGGCTCATCTACACTAACCCTACTACTTTTGGGGAGTTCTTTTTAAGGAGCGCCTCGTAATGACAATAACAAGCGGATTTCCGCAATCACACACTGGAGGATAACTGTGCAAATTATCACCACAGATATCGCAGTCATCGGCGCAGGCGGCGCTGGTCTTCGTACTGCTATTGCAGCGGCTGAAGCAAACCCAGACTTAGAAGTCGCTCTGATTTCTAAAGTTTATCCAATGCGCTCCCACACGGTCGCTGCAGAGGGTGGCTCAGCAGCAGTTATCAAGGATGAAGATAGCTTAGACAACCACTTCAACGACACTGTTGGCGGTGGTGACTGGCTATGTGAACAGGATGTTGTTGAATACTTTGTAGAGAACGCGACTCGCGAAATGATCCAAATGGAGCAATGGGGTTGCCCATGGAGTCGTAAAGAGAACGGTGAAGTCAACGTACGCCGCTTTGGTGGTATGAAGGTTGAACGTACTTGGTTCGCTGCAGACAAAACTGGCTTCCACATGCTTCATACGCTATTCCAGACATCAATGAAGTACAGCAACATCAAACGTTTTGATGAGTACTTTGTGGTGGATCTGCTTGTTGATGAAGGCGAAGTTCAAGGTCTGATTGCTATTCACATGTCTGAAGGCGAGCTTGTTACTATCAAAGCAAAATCTGTTGTTCTAGCAACAGGTGGCGCGGGCCGTGTTTACCACTGTAACACCAACGGCGGTATCGTAACGGGCGATGGTATGGCAATGGCTTACCGTCACGGCGTTCCTCTACGTGATATGGAATTCGTTCAATACCACCCAACCGGTCTTCCAGGCACAGGTATCCTGATGACGGAAGGTTGTCGTGGTGAAGGCGGTATCATCGTTAACAAGAATGGCTACCGTTACCTACAAGATTACGGCATGGGCCCTGAAACTCCAGTTGGCCAACCGAAGAACAAATACATGGAACTGGGTCCTCGTGACAAAGTTTCTCAAGCTTTCTGGCACGAACAACAGAAAGGCAACACCATCAAACACCCACTGGGTGACGTGGTGCACCTAGACCTTCGCCACCTTGGTGAAGAGTACCTACAAGAGCGTCTACCGTTCATCTGTGAGCTAGCAAAAGCTTACGTAAACGTAGACCCAGCAAAAGAGCCGATTCCAATTCGTCCAACCGTTCACTACACCATGGGTGGTATTGAAACGGACGGCGGCTGTGAAACTCGCATTAAAGGCCTATTCGCGGTTGGTGAATGTGCATCTGTTGGCCTTCACGGTGCGAACCGTCTAGGTTCTAACTCACTGGCTGAATTCGTGGTATTTGGCCGCGTAGCTGGTGAAAACGCAGTGAAACGTGCGGCAGAATTCAAAGGCTGGAACGACGCGGCAATTGACGCGCAAGTAAAAGCAGTTGAAGAACGCATCGCGAAACTGATGAACCAAGAAGGCGACGAAAACTGGGCAGAGATCCGCACAGAAATGGGTCACACCATGGAAGCGGGCTGTGGTATCTACCGCCAAGAAGATTTGATGCAAGCGACTATCGACAAAATCACTGAGTTGAAAGAACGTTACAAACGCATCAGCATCAAAGACAAAGGTAAAGTGTTCAACACAGACCTTCTATACGCAATCGAAGTGGGTTACGGCCTAGAAGTCGCAGAAGCGATGGTTCACTCTGCGATTCTACGTAAAGAATCGCGCGGCGCGCACCAGCGTCTAGACGACGGTTGTACAGAACGTGATGACGTGAACTTCCTAAAACACTCACTTGCTTTCTACAAGCCAGAGTCAGCACCAAGTATCGATTACAGCAATGTGACCATCACTAAGTCACAACCAAAAGCTCGTCTATACGGTGAAGCAGCAGAAAAAGCAGCGGCTGAAGAGAAGAACGCAGAGGAGCAAGCATAATGTCAGCAAATCGCATTCAAAAAGTAGACATCCTGCGTTACGACCCAGAAAAAGATGCAGAACCATACAAGCAAACATTCGAAGTCCCATTCGATGAAACCATGTCTGTACTTGACGCACTTGGTTACATCAAAGACCACCTAGACAAAGATCTGTCTTACCGTTGGTCTTGCCGTATGGCGATCTGTGGTTCTTGCGGCATCATGGTGAACAACGTACCGAAACTTGCTTGTAAGAGCTTCCTACGTGACTACCCAGACGGTGTGGCTATCGAGCCTCTAGCGAACTTCCCAATCGAGAAAGACTTGATTGTTGATATGACGCCATTCATCGAGCGCCTAGAAGCAATCAAACCATACATCATTGGTAACGATCGTAAACCAGAAGACGGTACGAACTTGCAAACGCCAGAACAGATGGCGAAATACAAGCAATTCGCTGGCTGTATCAACTGTGGTCTGTGCTATGCAGCATGTCCTCAGTTTGGTCTTAACCCAGAGTTCATCGGTCCTGCTGCACTAACGCTAGCCCACCGCTACAACCTAGACAGCCGTGACAACGGTAAAGATGAGCGCATGAAGCTTATCAACGGTGAAAACGGTGCTTGGGGTTGTACGTTTGTTGGTTACTGTTCTGAAGTTTGTCCGAAGAACGTTGACCCAGCAGCGGCAGTAAACCAAGGCAAAGTGGAGTCTTCTATGGACTTCGTGATTGCTATGTTGAAACCTGATGGTTCACCAAAGAAAGTGGAGGCATAAGGATGAGCAATCGTAAACCTTACGTTCGTGAAGTAAAACGCACTTGGTGGAAGAACCATCCTTTCTACCGCTTCTACATGCTACGCGAAGCTACGGTGCTTCCGTTAATCCTATTCACTCTGTTCCTAACTTTCGGTTTAGGTTGCTTGGTGAAAGGTCCTGAAGCATGGCAAGGTTGGTTGGCATTCATGGCGAACCCAATCGTAGTCGCAATCAACATCGTTGCACTACTCGGTAGCCTATTCCACGCTCAAACTTTCTTCAGCATGATGCCACAAGTAATGCCAATTCGTTTGAAAGGCAAACCAGTGGACAAGAAGATCATCGTATTGACTCAGTGGGCCGCTGTTGCGTTTATCTCACTGATCGTTCTCATCGTGGTGTAAGGAGCTGAGCAATGAAACCGAATTATAGTGTAAACACATCACCAAAACGTTCTGATGAGCCAATCTGGTGGGGTCTGTTTGGCGCAGGTGGTACTTGGTTCGCGATGATCACGCCAATCACGGTATTGGTGCTGGGCATCTTGGTCCCACTAGGCGTGATTGATGCAGAAGCGATGAGCTACGAGCGTGTCTCCGCATTCGCAACCAGCATCATCGGTGCGCTATTCATCATTGGCACGCTAGCATTGCCAATGTGGCATGCAATGCACCGTGTACACCACGGCATGCACGACCTTAAGTTCCACACTGGTGTGATTGGTAAAATTGCATGCTATGCATTTGCAGGCCTCATCACTGCACTAGCAGTTATCTTTATCTTCATGATTTAAGAGACTGACCAAAAAAGAAAAAGCTGGCTAAATGCCAGCTTTTTTATTGCTTTGGGTTACCTATGATCTTTTTGCTTTTTAAGCTTTTGACCACCCATGATCTTATTGCTGTGTGACCTTCTTTGTCTGGTCCATAAGACCCAGAGCACCAAAGCCAGTAATCACATCTAGGTTTGTTTTCAAGCCCGTTTCGTCACTTCCACCAATGTAATTTTGTGGCATCTGAACTTGGAAGTTTTGCAAATTGTTGTACAGTGAGTTCGCTACGTCTCGATTCAATTCTGCCAAGTAAACTTCACGGTTTGCTCCTAACGCCGCATACTTACCTTTAAGGACTTCAGATTCTGCGCGACCTTTCGCTAATATCGCTTTCGCTTCAAACTCAGCAGAAAGTGCGTTCGCTTTTTGAATCGCTAAGTTAGCCTCTGCGATAGCTAGCTCTTTCTCCTTCTCGACTTCAGCAAGTCGTTTGGTTTTTTCCACTTCAACGATTTCACGCTCTGCAATCTGACGTGCAACTTCCACTTCTTTTTGCTGAGCAATAATTGCGAGTTCTTTACCACGCTGAGCGTCTTGCACCTCACGTGTTCGTTGAATCTCTTTGCGTAACTGCTCGGTCTCTGCCTGTGCTTTCGACGTTTCTTGTTCCTGAATCGCGCGAATACGATCCGCCACTAAACGCTTTTTATCTGCCAATAGCTGATCTAATTGCTTTTCTGGCTGCGGGTCACCAATGGTCACCTGCGTCACTTGAATACCGTATTGTTGTAACGGATTGTCTTGACGAATCGGTTGCCCGGTTTTGTCTACGACAGGTACGGTTTTCCAAACCAGTTGATTGGTGCGCTGTAATTGGTTCGGATTAGCTTGATTCGCCCCAACAGGCGCAAGATCCAACTCTTCCACTTCAACCTGACGTCGCTCTGTTAGATAAATCCCCTCTCGTAACTGATCGCCAAGTTTCGATTTGAACTGGTTCAAACCACCTTGGAAAAACTCTTCACCCGTGTATTGGGTTGCGGTAATCACCGTTACGTTACGTGCGTTCTTTACAAGCAGCGCATCGATCAAGTTACTGTTGTTGCGGAACTCTTTATGCATCTTCTTCACCGCTTCAGGGTCATTACTGAGCTTAAAGCGGAATGTTACGGGGATCTGACCAATATAGGTGTCGGCAAATCGAACCTGAATCGCATCAAGACGTTGATAAAAATCTTCGCCCTTGCTGTTACCGAATGACACAGTGATCACTTGGTCATACTTGGTGATTTTGGACAGAAATGGCATACGAAAATGAATGCCAGGTTCAGTAAACACATCCAACTCACCAGTAATATTATTCTGATGCACGTAGCTGTAACCCGCATCGGTCATCAGCACCGAGCTATTAATCGTTAAGCCTATTGCCAACAGCGGTACGCCAAATACGGCTGCTTTTAATCCTTTATGTAGTAACTGACGTCTTTCTTCCACCTTTAAACCCCTTCCTAAACCTCTGCTTTCCATTTTGTTCTCCTTTTTTGGATTGTTACTGAGTTAAATCGATAAAAATCAGATTGCTATGCAACTCAGCAACAAGTACTAATGTATCAAAATGTTACATTAAGGAATAATCGACAGATTCATGGAATAAATAAGATTTTTACGAATAATACAAAATCATCAAAAATTTGCGGAGGATATCGATGTTTTACGCAGAGGGATTAAAAGAGAAGAATCACAGGCAATAAAAAAGGCCGCCGAAGCGACCTTTCTAACAATCATATAAAGTGCTTACTTCACACGACCTACGTATTCAGCAGTACGAGTATCTACGCGAATCACTTCACCAATTGAGATGAACAGAGGAACACGAACAACAGCGCCAGTTGATAGCGTCGCTGGTTTACCGCCAGTACCTTGAGTATCACCTTTCAGGCCTGGATCTGTGTCTACAACTTCTAGCTCAACGAAGTTTGGTGGAGTAACAGTAATTGGGTTACCGTTCCAAAGAGTGATCATACAAGTGTTGTTTTCTACCAACCACTTAGCGTTTTCACCTACCGCTTTTGCATCCGCTGCGATCTGTTCAAACGTTTCACTGTTCATAAAGTGGTAGAATTCGCCGTCTGAATATAGATAATCTAGGTCGATATCCATTACGTCTGCCACTTCACAAGTGTCACCAGACTTGAATGTTTTCTCTAGCACTTTACCAGAAAGAAGTTTACGAATTTTAACACGGTTGAACGCTTGGCCTTTACCTGGTTTAACGTATTCGTTTTCCAGAATTACACAAGGCTCGTTATCAAGCATTAACTTAAGACCGCCTTTAAATTCATTGGTGCTAACTGTAGCCATTTTTTCCTCTTACATTCTTAGAGCTAAATTCAATGCCGCACATAATAACCCGAAAAGTCGAATCTGTTGAGCAAAACTGGCTCAAACAGTTGGCGAATGGGATCTCTGATCCTGCAAAATTGCTCGAAATACTGGAAATTGATCCTTCACCGTGGCAAGACGGGTTTGCCGCGCGCAAGCTGTTTGCACAGCGTGTACCGCAAAGTTTTGTCGATAGGATGGAGAAAGGCAACCCTAAAGACCCTCTTTTACGTCAGGTTTTACCACTGAGCGACGAATTTGAGGTGCATCCGGGTTACTCCAATGATCCATTGGAAGAGCAGGACAATGAAGTCCCTGGCCTGCTACACAAGTATCGCAACCGCGCCCTGATGATTGTCAAAGGTGGCTGCGCGGTAAATTGCCGTTACTGCTTTCGTCGTCACTTCCCTTATCAAGAGAACAAAAGCGGGAAACAAGCCTGGACCAAGTGCTTAGAGTACATGGCACAACAACCAGAGTTGAACGAAGTCATCTTCTCAGGTGGTGATCCATTAATGGCAAAAGACGATGAGATTCATTGGCTTTTAGAGCACATTGCTCACATTCCTCACATCAAACGTCTGCGTATTCATAGCCGTTTACCTGTGGTGATTCCAGCTCGAGTCACTGATGAACTATGCCAACTTCTGCAAGCATCAAGGTTACAAATCATCCTCGTCACTCACATCAACCATGCCAACGAAATCAATGACGAATTTGCTGAACAGATGTTCAAGCTCAAAAGAGCGGGCGTTACGCTTCTAAACCAAGGCGTTCTGCTGAAAGGCGTGAATGATTCGGTAGAAGCTCAAGTGGCGTTAAGTGAGGCCTTATTTGACGCGGGTATCTTGCCTTATTACCTCCACGTTCTTGATAAGGTGCAAGGCGCAGCGCACTACTTTATTTCGGACGAAGAAGCGAAAGCTATTATGCGCGGACTCATCACGCGTGTATCGGGTTATCTGGTACCAAAACTCACACGAGAAGTTGGTGGCAGGCCAAGTAAAACGCCGTTGGATTTGCATTTAGAATAAGCTCTGACACTCAATTAAATTTGTCGTCTAGATTGATTATTTTTGTTCGCTTTGCACGGTAAGTCTATGCATACTCCGCACTTTTGGAGGTCAAGATGCATACAGCATTCGAACAAATTTTCGATCTTGGCCCATTCAGTTGGCCTGCCCTACTATGCTGCGCCATTAATGGGCTCATGATCGGTATAGAGCGCCAAACTCGTGGTAAACCGGTTGGCATTCGCACAGCAATATTAATTATTTCAGGCACCTACCTGTTTATGTCGATGGCAGTGTCGTTATCGCCAAATACACTTGATCAAGCACGAGTGCTTGGTCAGATCATTACTGGCGTCGGCTTCTTAGGCGCTGGCGTTATGATGACACTTGATGGAAAAATCCATGGCGTAACATCCGCGGCTGTAATATGGGTGCTAGCAGGTTTAGGTTTGATGATAGGTTTGGGTTATTTAACGCAGTCGGTGGTTATTACTCTCCTGACATTAACCGTGTTGTTAGGTGTGGATAAAGCAGAAAACCACATCAAAGCATTACGCCGCGGTGTTCATCAAAGAATTCAACAACGCAAAACTTCATCACGATTAATTAAATAGTTAACGCTCCGAGAAACTCGCTTCATCTCATCAGCAATTAAAGAGCCCTCGACGAACATCGAGGGCTTTCTGTATATAAAGATTCTGACTTTCTCAGGGATTACTTAGCAAAGTTGATGAGTGGGAAACACTTGAAGAAACCGTTATCCGCACAGTTCAAAAGACCAATTTGCACACCATCGATTTGATCGGTCATGTTGAAGAAACCAAACTGGAAATTAGACTTCTTAGAGATACTCGCTAAGCCCACATCCGCCATGGTGTAGCCTTCAGAATAGTTCACCGCGCTCCAGTTCAAGCCTTTTACGTTGTTCGTAATGTTAACAGCACCCAAGTTAACACCCGTCGTCTGACCTTGGTTCCAGTTAACTAAGCCTAAAGACGCGCCTTTCATTTCTTGATTTACTTTTGCTGCGCCAAAAAACAGACCGAAGTTCACACCTGTCGTACGATCCGTTTCTGACATACCAAGCAGTGAAAAGTCGACACCTTTAACCTCATTTACCTGCCCATGCAACACAGCTAAACGAACGCCACCTACTGAAGAATTAGAGGGTGCGTTTGTGTTATCGATAGTAGAGAACATCACAGGTGTACTGTCGGCAAAAGCAACAGGTGATGCGATAGCGGCTGCAACCGCCAATGACGTCATAAGCTTTTTCATTTTCATCTCCATGATGGGAAGCAACAATTTACAACATAGTGTAATGTTCAGATTTTGCTCTGTCCCCGTTCAAAAAGTGTTAGCAATAGGTCAGATTTAACCATCTGACTCAAAAGAAAAAATATTTCTCTTCGATTTTTTGCTTCTGAAATGGCGCTTTTTACGCTCAAAAATTTCATGATAAGCCACACCAGAACGTCATGTTTCTCAGGTGACACGCATAAAAAAGTCGAGGCATCTGCCTCGACTTTTAAGGGTTTGGTCGGTTATCTTTCCGCTATAAGGTTTCCCTAGAGCGATGAGATAAGCTGGCTTACATCATGCCGCCCATACCGCCCATGCCACCCATGCCGCCCATGTCAGGCATCGCTGGCGCGTCTTTTTGCGGTAGGTCAGTAACCATCGCTTCAGTTGTGATCATCAGACCTGCAACCGATGCTGCGAATTGTAGTGCAGAACGAGTAACTTTAGTTGGATCTAGGATACCCATTTCTAGCATGTCGCCGTATTCGCCTGTTGCCGCGTTGTAACCGTAGCTACCTTCACCCGCTTTCACGTTGTTCGCAACAACTGAGTCTTCCTCACCTGCGTTCTTCGTGATTTGACGGATTGGCGCTTCCATTGCACGTAGTGCAACGCGGATACCAACGTTTTGTTCTTCGTTGTCACCCGTTAGGTGAGCAATCTTAGATGCCGCGCGGATAAGTGCAACACCACCACCAGCAACAACACCTTCTTCAACCGCTGCGCGAGTTGCGGCTAGCGCATCTTCTACACGGTCTTTCTTCTCTTTCATTTCAACTTCAGTCGCAGCACCAACTTTGATTACTGCAACACCGCCAGCCAGTTTAGCTACGCGCTCTTGTAGTTTCTCTTTGTCGTAGTCTGAAGTTGCATCTTCGATTTGTTGACGAATCTGAGCAACACGGCCAGAGATCATCTCTTCTTCACCGATACCATCGATGATAGTCGTGTTTTCTTTCGTGATAGAAACACGCTTCGCTTGACCTAGATCTTCTAGTGCAACTTTTTCTAGCTCTAGACCGATCTCTTCAGAAATCACAGTACCGCCAGTTAGGATAGCGATGTCTTGTAGCATTGCTTTACGACGGTCACCGAAGCCAGGTGCTTTCACAGCTGCAACTTTTACGATGCCACGCATGTTGTTCACAACCAATGTTGCTAGCGCTTCGCCTTCTACATCTTCTGCAATGATAAGCAGTGGACGAGATGCTTTCGCGACAGCTTCTAGCGTTGGAAGAAGCTCACGAATGTTTGAGATCTTCTTGTCTACTAGAAGAATGAATGGGTTTTCTAGATCAACACTGCCTGATTCTTGGTTGTTGATGAAGTAAGGAGACAGGTAACCGCGGTCGAACTGCATACCTTCTACTACGTCTAACTCGTCTTGTAGCGCCTGACCTTCTTCAACCGTGATAACGCCATCACGACCCACACGCTCCATTGCTTCTGCAATGATATTACCTACGCTTGCGTCTGAGTTTGCAGAGATAGTACCAACCTGCGCGATCGCTTTTGTGTCGTTACATTCAACAGAAAGCTCTTTTAGTTGCTCAACTGCCGCGGCAACAGCTTTGTCGATACCACGCTTAAGATCCATTGGGTTCATGCCCGCAGCGACTGCTTTTAGACCTTCGTTAACGATAGATTGCGCTAGTACCGTTGCTGTTGTTGTACCGTCACCCGCTGCGTCGTTTGCTTTAGACGCAACTTCTTTAACCATTTGTGCGCCCATGTTCTGGAATTTATCTTCCAGCTCGATTTCACGCGCTACTGATACACCATCTTTAGTGATAGTTGGTGCACCAAAAGATTTGTCTAGAACGACATTACGTCCTTTAGGACCCAGTGTTACTTTTACTGCGTCAGCCAGAACGTTTACACCTTCCAGCATTTTAACTCGTGCGTCATTACCAAATTTAACGTCTTTAGCAGCCATCTTTGATTTCCTTTCTAAAATTCTTTGTGTGTAATTTCGTAATTGAATCTGAGCAAAAAATTACTCAATGATTGCTATTATTCAACGATCGCCATGATGTCGTTTTCAGACATGACAAGCACTTCTTTACCGTCGATTTTTTCAGTTTTTGTACCGTAACCTTCAGCGAAGATAACGGTATCACCGACTTTAACGTCTAGTGGCAGTACGGTGCCGTTTTCTAGGATGCGGCCTTTACCCACAGCTAGAACAACACCGCGAGTCGATTTTTCTGCAGCAGAACCAGTCAGAACGATGCCACCAGCAGACTTAGATTCAACTTCTTTACGTTCAACGATAACTCGGTCATGTAATGGACGAATGTTCATCGGTCGTCTCTCCTGAAAATTTCCATGTTTATTTGATAATTGTCCTTAGGGACTGTAGCCCCAGACACGTGATCCCTATATAAGGGGTCGAAGCAGCGATCCCAAGGGGGTGGCACAAAATTTTTGTGACTTAGTTAAAATAACGAACAACTAGGCAACGGTTTGCGTTAGAAATGCTCACTCGCTCGGCATCTCGCTTTCTTGTATCCTTGCATTTTGCTCACCAGATAGTTGTCACACATGCAGGAAAATAACAAGCTGGAACCCCAAGCGACCGATAAGCATGGTTTGTTGACCGCACCCATTCCTGAAACGCTGCGGAAAATGACCGTACCCATGACCATGGGCATGATCGCAATTTTGATGTTTAACTTGGTGGACACGTTTTTTATCTCGTTGCTTGGCACTCAAGCGCTAGCAGCTATCAGCTATACCTTCCCTGTCACCTTTGCGGTTAACTGCATTACGATGGGGATTGGGATGGGACTATCGACCAATATTGGTCGCTTGCTTGGGCAAGGTCATGCACCACAAGCTGCACGGTTCACCACCCACGGTTTGTTATTAGCCGTGTTACTTGTGGCTATCGCGTCTTCTATTGGCTTTACCACCATTTCGCCATTGTTTCGTTTTCTTGGTGCGTCTGATGATCTCATCCCTCTTATTGAGCAGTATATGCAGGTCTGGTATCTCACCATTCCTCTGCTAGTGATCCCAATGGCGGGCAACAGTGCTATCCGAGCTACTGGCGACACAAAAACACCAGCAAAAGTAATGATGTTGGCTGGTTTGATTAATGGCATGCTCGATCCATTGTTGATTTTCGGTTATGGCCCTTTTCCGGAACTTGGCATTCAAGGCGCAGCCATAGCAAGTGCCTTTAGCTGGTTAGGTGCTTTGTGTGGCTCATTCTATGTGCTAATTAAACGGGAAAAATTGCTTGCTCAACCCCAATGGGCTTTGCTGAAACAAGACTGGCAACAGACACTAAAAATTGGTACCCCTGCTGCGCTATCAAACGCGATGAATCCGTTGTCCGGTGCCATTCTGATGATGCTGTTATCCAACCACGGTACAGCGGCGGTTGCTGCTTACGGCGCAGCGCAGCGTATTGAGTCCATATTGATTCTAGTATTGATGTCGCTGACCTCTGCCCTCACACCGTTTATGGCACAAAATTTAGGAGCCAAACAACCGCAACGAGCCTTTTCCGGTTTATTTATTAGCATGCGTTTTGCAGTGGTATTCCAAGGGTTTATCTTCTTGATGATGGTACCGCTGAGCATTCCTCTGGCTGCGCTGTTTTCTCAGGAAGATGCGGTGAAAAACCTGCTTTGGCATTATTTACTGGTGGTGCCATTTAGTTATGGCTTCCAAGGCATCGTGATGATGTTAGTCAGTGGTTTGAATGCGATGCACAAGCCATTGCGTGCATTCCAGTGGAGCTTTATGCGGCTGTTCATTTTTACCTTGCCATCGGCGTGGGTCGGGAGCCAAATCTACAGCATTGAAGGCTTGTTTATCGGTATCGCGGTTGGGAATACGTTGGGTGGGCTACTGGGCTACTTGTTTGCGCTGCGCGAGCGCAAATTAACGCTCATAGAGCAGAGCAGCGTGTCTTAACACTCGTCTATCACTAGTTTCTTTTTGTTGATTATCAAATACAAAAAAACCGCGGAAAGCCGCGGTTTTGTTTATCTATTTCAAGCTTGCTTAGAACAACTCTTCAGCAACTTTGTATAGATCGTTGCGTACTGGACGCTTCATGTTTTCGATTGCGTCGATGATATCGTGGTGAACAAGTTGCTCT
Source organism: Vibrio sp. 2CM40D (assembly GCF_023161825.1). NCBI lineage: Bacteria > Pseudomonadati > Pseudomonadota > Gammaproteobacteria > Vibrionales > Vibrionaceae > Vibrio > Vibrio sp. 2CM40D. Next base: position 38,632 of record NZ_JALNTL010000015.1, on the reverse strand, counting down.
TTCACGATACCTACACAACGACCACCATGACCTTCGATCAATAGGTGAACAGCGTAGTTACCCATACGAGATGCTAGTACGCGGTCAAATGCAGTTGGACGACCACCACGTTGGATGTGACCAAGTACTGTTGCACGAGTTTCACGACCTGTCGCGGCTTCGATGTCACGTGCTAGTTCATTAGCATCCATCATTAGCTCAGTAAGCGCGATGATCGCGTGTTTCTTACCTTTAGCGATACCATCTTGGATGTTGCTGATCAGCTTGTCTTTGTCTAGACCAGTTTCCGGAGTGATGATGTATTCACAACCGCCCGCAATTGCAGACATCAGAGTCAAATCACCACAGTGACGGCCCATGATTTCTACAATTGAAATGCGTTGGTGAGATGAAGAAGTATCACGTAAACGGTCGATTGCATCGATAACGGTGTTTAGTGCACTTAGGTAGCCCACAGTGTAATCCGTACCTGCGATATCGTTGTCGATTGTGCCCGGAAGACCGATACATGGGTAACCCATTTCAGTCAGTTTCTTCGCACCCATGTACGAACCATCACCACCGATTACCACTAGTGCATCGATACCATGTTTTTTCAGGTTCTCAATCGCTTTTTCACGAACTTCCACTTGTTTAAATTCAGGGAAACGTGCAGAACCTAGGAACGTACCACCTTTGTTGATCACATCTGAAACGCTAGAACGATCTAGCTTCTCGATGCGGCCTTCGTATAGGCCTAGGTAGCCGTCGTACACACCGAATACTTCCAATCCTTCGGATAGTGCTGTACGTACTACGCCGCGTATCGCAGCGTTCATACCAGGTGCGTCACCGCCACTTGTTAAAACACCGATCTTCTTAATCATGCTCACCCTCGATCTTTGGCAATCAATTATTTAATTTTCTTTTAGGCCCCTTGTTACCAAGCAACCTGCATAATCCAGAACTGTGCGTTATGTTACATTTCCTCTACAGGATTACCAATGAAAACGCACTTTTTTATGTAACTTTTCTACTTATGTAAGAGTATTACAGTTTCTCTATAAAACTTTGTTGATTCATATCAGGATCACGAATCTTAATAAGTATTGATGGAAAGATAGTCAATAAGTACCTGTTTGTCGTCGGGCACTGATGGATTTTTCAAGCCTACCAATCTTGCGCTTTCTGCTCTTTCTCTGGTCCGAAAACGACAGACAATGGATCTTGATGGATCAATACGTCCGCATCAGGAAAAAGAGCCAATAAATTATCTTCCACTTTATCAGCGATGTAATGCGCCTCAATTAATCGTAAGTTATCGTCTAGCTCTAAATGCAACTGTATAAAGCGCGTCGGTCCGGACATTCGCGTGCGTAACTGATGCACGCCCAATACCCCTTTTACGCTCAAACAAGCTTGGTTAATTTGCTCAAGCTCTTCATCGGGCAACTTTCTATCAAGTAAGGTTTGAATCGCTTCGCTTACCATTTTGAAAGCGCTATAAAGAATGAAGACACCAATACCAATCGCAAACACAGCATCCGCTTGAGTCACTCCAAAATAACTGAGCCCCAGAGCAACCATGATCGCAGCATTCATATACAAGTCAGTCTGATAATGCAGAGAATCCGCCGCTATTGCTTGGCTCCCCGTCACGCGAACCACATGTTTTTGGAACATCACCAAGCCAAGTGTGACCACAATCGCAAACAGCGATACATACACACCTAACTCCGGTGCGTGTAAAGCATGTGGGCGGAAAAATCGGTCAATCCCGTTAAGAATCAAAAATACTGCCGAGCCCGAAATAAACATTGCTTGGGCTAGGGCCGCTAAGGACTCAGCTTTACCATGTCCAAACGTATGTTCGCGGTCTGCCGGTTGTAAGGCGTAACGAACCACCACAAGATTCACAACCGAAGCCGCGATATCTAACATGGAGTCAATCAATGACGCCAATAAGCTCACTGAGCCGGTTACCCACCACGTGATGACTTTTACTATCAGAAGAAGCGTCGCCACAATGGTTGCAGTCCAAGCGGCGGTCGTAACTAAACGTGCGTATTGCTGTTTCATAATCAAAGAGTTAACTAAAACCATACGTTGAGTATATTGAATGACCATGAAATAACCAGATCAAAAAGAGGCAACCAATGGCTGCCTCTTTATATAACATCAATTCATGACTTAATTATTGCGCGACTTTTCCATGCGCTTGTGCATTCTGTCGCCACACTCTTGCATACGTTCATTTTGTAGCTCAACAAATTTCGCTTTCTGCTCAGGTGTTAATACGCTAAGCATTTGGTGCTTTCTTTCTAGCATTTGCACGCGACGTTCCGTTTGGCGCTCAACCATCTCTTTTGCTAATTCGCTAGCTTGAGCTTCATCAAAGTTATCCGCCAGCAAAAGCGATTGTACTTTTGCGTGATGCGCTTGACGCTCAGCCATACGTGCTTCTTTGCCATCAGCGAATTTTGCTTTCATTTCTGCTTTGTTTGCTTCACGCATTTCTTTTAGCTGATCTTTTTGTGCATCAGTCAGGTCTAGTTGACGCATGACACCTCGGTCCATACCCATGCCGCATTCGTCACGAGGACCTTTATGATGGTTTTTACCACCGTAAGCGAATGCGCTTGCGGCGCCAAGAGTAAGAGGTAGAACAACAGCAGCTAACACAAGTTTTTTTGCAGACTTCATAATACGATTCCTTACACAGGTGAGTGGTTCTTCTGAGCTGTTCTCACAGCGCTTGAGTATAGAATACGACCCGCTAGGTAAAGCGACGTATAGGGAGCGTAAAGAATCGTAAAGAGTGATTTTTCTCCTCTTCGTTGCGCATCATTCCAATGTAATATTAGGCTATCGGTAACTTACTATAGGTGCCCCCATGGCAAACATTCTTTTAATCGATGACGATATCGAGCTAACTAGCTTATTAAAAGAAGTACTCAGTTTCGAAGGGTTTGAGGTCAGCGAAGCAAATGACGGTGAAGCCGGCTTAGCTGCGATCAATGATAAGATTGATTTGATTTTGTTGGATGTCATGATGCCAAAACTCAATGGCATGGAAACGCTGAAACGCTTACGTGAAAATTGGGAAACTCCCGTCTTGATGCTGACCGCTAAAGGGGAAGAAATTGATCGCGTGATCGGCTTGGAACTGGGCGCGGATGATTATTTACCAAAACCTTTTAGTGACCGAGAGCTGTTAGCGCGAATCCGCGCGATTTTACGCCGCACTAGCAGCACACAAAAAAATACCAAAAACAGCGATTGCATTGAGTATCAAGAAATCCGCCTCTATCCCGGTAAGCAAGAAGCGTATTGTGAGCAACAGTTGCTCGATCTCACGGCAACCGAGTTTGCGCTACTCACCCACTTCGTACAAAACCCAGGACAAGTGCTGACCAAAGAGACACTGAGCTTAGATGTGCTTGGTAAACGACTCGCTGCTTTTGATCGCGCTATCGATATGCATGTCTCGAACTTACGTAAAAAATTACCAGATCAAAGCAATGGTAAGCCGCGAATCAAAACCCTGCGTGGTCGTGGCTACATGCTGCTTGAGGAGGATTAATGCGCCTATCACGCATCAAACTGCCAAACATCAATAGCCTGTATGGACGCATCTTTGCCATTTTTTGGTTCACCATGTTATTAGTATTGATAGCCGTGCTATCACTGCCACATTTGGACCCACGCAAAGCTCGCGATATTCCAGAAGAACACTACAAACGTATGGTAGAAACGCGTGACTCAATCCAACAAAAATACAGCCAGCAAACTGATTTAGGCCGCATACTTTTTCGTATCGAGGGCAACCGCCACGGCAAGCACGACCCTCGCCCACGAGTGTTTTTTTCTGACTATAGCGGTAATGTTCTTACGACAGAAAAACGCAGCAATTTTCAATTGCGTGCCATGCAAAACTTTGTCACCAGTATCGAAGATTACAATAATCCAAAGCAGAAGCTGTATGGTCGATACATGATTGCGGGCCCAATTCCTATCACTTTGGCAGGTTCCGATATCTTGATGTACGTGGGTTTCAAATGGAATGAGCCACCACCTCTACTCCTGCGTCTGTTTGATCACCCATTCCAGCTCTTGCTTGCGGTCATGTTGGTTAGTACACCATTGCTGTTATGGCTTGCTTGGGCTTTGAGTCAGCCTGCACGTCGTCTTGAAGCCGCTGCTCAACGTGTGGCGAAAGGTGAATTTGTCACAGACCCAAATTTAGAAAAAGGTACGGCGGAATTTCGTCAAGCAGGTAGCAGCTTCAACCAGATGGTCGAAGCGGTTAATCAAATGATTTCAGGACAACAACGTTTGCTATCCGATATCTCTCACGAGCTGCGCTCACCTTTAACTCGTCTGCGCATGGCAAGCGCATTAGCGACGCGTAAACAAGGAGAAAGCCCAGAATTGACTCGTATCGATACAGAAGCGCAGCGCTTGGAACAGATGATCAGTGAACTATTAGAGCTTTCTCGCATGCAGGCGAACAGTCATATGACTCGCGAAACACAGCCATTAGAAAGTTTATGGGAAGAGATCATTAAAGATGCGCAGTTTGAAGCAGAGCAAATGGGCAAACAGCTACACTATTCAGAATTACCTAAGCGCAATATTTCCGGTAACCCTAAACTGCTGATGAGTGCGGTGGAAAATATCGTTCGTAACGCCATTTACTACGGAAAAGATGAGGTACAAATCGACATCAAAGCCGATGACGATACGCTTCGTATCACGGTTGACGATAATGGAGAAGGTGTACCAGAAGAGGAACTGGCCGCGATTTTTCGCCCGTTCTATCGCGTTTCCACGGCACGCGATCGCCACTCTGGCGGCACAGGTCTCGGCCTAACCATTACCGAAAGTGCCATTCGCCAGCACAGTGGCACGATCGCAGCCAGCCGAAGTCCTTTAGGCGGATTGCGCATGAGTATCACCTTACCGATCAATTGTTAGTCTCAATTTGATGAACTAACAATAATTCGCACCATATTTCTAGAGTGAGTGATTCACAGCCCCACCCTCACTTTAGAAATTGGTGAGGCTTCTTAGAATACCCTTACAAAGATCAAAGTTGATAATAATTATCGTTAGCATTAAAGTAAATTTTCCAATTAAGGAGGATTTACTATGTCACATACATTTCCCGCTCTGCCTTACCCGTACGATTCACTAGAGCCGTACATCGATGCGAAAACCATGGAAGTGCATTACAGCAAACACCACAAGACGTACTTTGATAAGTTTGTAAATGCCGTTGAAGGGAGCGAGCTCGAAACTCAGTCATTAGACGAGATCTTTGACAATATCTCTAAGCTCAGTCCAGCAGTACGTAATAATGGTGGCGGCTATTACAACCACATCATTTATTGGAATTGCATGTCACCAAACGGTGGCGGAGAGCCTCAAGGCGCGCTTGCTCAAGCAATTAACGATAAATTTGGTAGCTTTGCGCAATTTAAAGAGGCGTTTGCCCAAGCTGCCATCAATACCTTTGGGTCTGGCTTTGCATGGCTGATCGTAAAAGATGGTGAGATTCACATTACGTCCACCAGTAATCAAGACAACCCTCTGATGGATGTAGTGGATGTGCGCGGTGAACCAATCCTCGCATTAGACGTGTGGGAGCACGCGTATTACATCAGCTACCAAAACCGTCGCCCAGAATATATTGATGCGTGGTGGAACGTCGTCAACTGGCGAGCAGTTGAAGAAAACTATGCTCACGCTCTCTTATAAAGAGCATCGCTACTTACGGTATTTACATCCGCGCTAATGTCTGCTTTCATACCCAGGTCAATCTTGCTGAATCTCGCATATCTCGGTGACTTGGGTATATACTGCCCCTCTCTTTGACCAACTCTATTTCAATACCATGTTTGATATCGCTTTATACGAACCAGAAATCGCGCCGAACACCGGCAACATCATTCGACTATGCGCCAACTGCGGTGCAAACCTTCACTTAATTGAACCTCTGGGTTTCGATCTTGAAGAGAAAAAAGTCCGCCGCGCTGGTTTGGATTACCATGATTTAGCTCGCGTAACGCGTCATAAAAACTATCAAGCGTTCTTAGAATATTTAGAGAAAGAGAAGCAAGGTAACTACCGATTGTTTGCCTGCACCACCAAAACCACAGGTCACCACGTTGATGCACAATACCAAACGGGTGATGTTTTGATGTTTGGTCCAGAAACTCGTGGTTTGCCTGCTGAAATCATCGATAGCTTGCCAATGGAGCAGCGTATTCGCATTCCAATGATGCCAGATGCGCGCAGCCTAAACCTTTCGAATGCCGTTGCGATCATTGCTTTTGAAGCATGGCGTCAAATGGGCTTTGAAGGCGCATTGTAAGCAGCACGAATTCCAAATACAGAAAAGGGCGCTTGGTGCACCCTTTTATTTTCTTTACTGTCTAACTCAATCAGTTGAGCTTGTTGCGATCATCATCGTCTTTACGCTCGTATTCCCCTTCGAAGGTATTGCCATTATCTGACTGGGAATCAAATGGGTCACGACGGAACGGGTCTTGCTCAAATGGCCCCTGGTTAGAGAAACCACCTTGGAAGCCACCGCCATGCATGGTTTTCACCACCATTTTGCTCATCAAGTATTTAGCTATCGCGGCGCGTGGCGCAGGAAGCAACACCAACATACCAAGGGCATCGGTCATAAAGCCCGGGGTTAACAGTAGCACGCCAGCCACCGCTAGCATTACGCCTTCAAAAATTTGCTGGGCTGGAATTTCACCTTGTTCAAGACGCCCCTGTACTGACATCAGTGTTTGTATACCTTGGCTACGAACCAACGATGCACCAACAAATGCCGTGATTAAGACTAGTGCAATGGTCGGCCATAAACCTAAAAAGCCGCCCACCTGAATAAATAAACCGATTTCAATGATCGGAACAAAAATAAACGCTAATAATAAGATAGGAAACACACGCCCTCCTTTGTTTAATTCAGTGTAATGGTAAAAGCAGACTAAGCTCAAACGAATCGTTGTAAAAAAGCGTGTTCATACTGGTCTCCTTCTCTTTTAGACAAAGTAGCGGGAGCGCGTTTCATTCAATTGCATACCGATTTTTTCGTGCTTTTAAAGTGCTAATTTCGAACTCTAAAAACTCATGTTTGTCGAGGAAAATCGAGTACCCATAAAGGGTTATTAATAACCCGTTCATACTTTGCAAATTATTGACTCATGAAAAACGAAAAAGGTGATCTAGTTACTATTTTTATGCGCTAGGTGCAGTATCATGTGCCACATAAGTCAGGACGGATTTTCCAGCCAAAAATTCTGATGAATGGATTCTAGATTGCAGAAATGGCTAATAAATAACTTTATTATCAGAATTATCATCTAAGGATCCTGCTATGGCTACCCTATCTGATGCTCCAAAAACAGCAAACCCAGCCACTCGTATTGAAGAAGATCTATTAGGTCAACGTCATGTCCCTGCAGATGCGTACTACGGTATTCATACGCTACGTGCGATCGAGAACTTCAACATCTCCAATATGACCATCTCTGACGTACCAGAATTTGTACGCGGCATGGTAATGACCAAAAAAGCAGCAGCGTTAGCAAACAAAGAACTTGGCGCTATTCCAAAAGACGTTGCAAACTACATCATCGAAGCGTGTGATTTGATCCTAGAAACTGGCAAGTGTATGGATCAGTTCCCATCAGACGTATTCCAAGGCGGTGCAGGCACTTCAGTTAACATGAACACGAACGAAGTGATCGCAAACGTTGCGCTTGAGTTGATGGGTAAAGAGAAAGGCCAATACGAATTTGTTAACCCAAATGACCATGTAAACAAGAGCCAATCAACCAACTGTGCGTACCCAACAGGTTTCCGTATTGCGGTATACAACAGCGTACACAAGCTAATGGAAGCAATTGAGTACCTAAAAGGCGCATTCGAACTTAAAGCCGTTGAGTTTAAAGATGTACTGAAAATGGGCCGTACTCAGCTTCAAGACGCAGTACCAATGACAGTAGGTCAAGAGTTCCATGCATGGGCGGTAACACTAAACGAAGAGATTCGTGCTCTAGATTACACATCTAAACTCCTCCTAGAAATCAACCTAGGCGCAACCGCAATCGGTACTGGTCTAAATACACCAACTGGCTACCAAGCGCTTGCAGTAAAACACCTAGCGGAAGTAACAGGCCTTGACGTTGTTGCAGCAGAAGACCTTATCGAAGCAACGTCTGACTGTGGTGCATACGTAATGACTCACGGCGCGCTAAAACGCCTAGCAGTGAAACTATCGAAGATCTGTAACGACCTTCGTCTACTTTCTTCTGGTCCTCGTGCGGGTCTAAATGAATTGAACCTACCTGAAATGCAAGCAGGCTCTTCAATCATGCCAGCTAAAGTAAACCCAGTTATCCCAGAAGTAGTAAACCAAGTTTGCTTCAAAGTTCTCGGTAACGACAACACGGTTTCTTTCGCAGCAGAAGGCGGTCAGCTACAGCTAAACGTTATGGAACCTGTGATCGCACAAAGTGTGTTTGAGTCTATCTCTCTACTACACAATGCGTGTGTGAACCTACGTGATAAATGTATCGACGGCATCACTGTGAACAAAGAAGTTTGCGAAAACTACGTTTACAACTCTATCGGTATCGTCACTTACCTAAACCCATACATCGGCCACCACGAAGGTGACATCGTAGGTAAGATTTGTGCAGAAACTGGTAAGAGTGTTCGTGAAGTCGTGCTAGAGCGCGGTCTGCTTACAGCAGAGGAGCTTGATGAAATCTTGTCAGTAGAAAACTTCATGCATCCTACTTACAAAGCAAAACGTTACGAGTAATAACGAATCCGAAGGGGGCCACTCAGGCCCCTTTTTTAGGCTCTCATACGGTTAACCACATTTTTTATATGCTTTTATTGCCGCTAAACCACTAGGTTCTCATTCTCTGAGCATTTACTCCTGTTCCTGAGTGTTCAAAAAATCAGAATCAAATAAAAAACTAAAGAGGTATCAATATGGTCATGGTCGAACTCTTCGTGGTTCTGCTCTTCATCTATTTGGGGGCAAGAATCGGTGGTATCGGCATTGGTTTTGCCGGTGGTGCTGGGGTCATTGCGTTGTCTTTGATCTTGGGCGTACCAACAAGCCAAGCTTACATTCCCGTTGACGTAATTTTGATCATCATGTCTGTAATCACCGCTATCGCAGCAATGCAAGTAGCTGGTGGTTTAGACTGGATGGTGCAAGTTGCTGAAAACTTTTTGCGCAAGCATCCTGAGCGCATCACCTTTTATGCGCCTATCGTAACTTACCTAATGACATTAATGGCGGGTACTGGCCACACGGCATTCTCTACTTTGCCAGTGATTTCAGAAGTAGCGAAAGGCCAAGGCGTGCGCCCTTCTCGTCCACTGTCTATCGCGGTCGTAGCATCGCAAATCGCTATCACCGCATCACCAATCTCAGCGGCTGTTGTCGCGTTCGCGGCAATGCTGCACCCATTTGGCGTTGACTACCTAACACTACTAGCAATCTGTATCCCAACGACGTTCATCGCGTGCATGATCGGTGCGTTCGTGGCGAACTTCATGGGCTGTGAGCTAAAAGACGATGCTGAATACCAAGAGCGTCTAGAAAAAGGCTTAATCAAGCTAAATACAGAAGCAAAACGCGAAATCCTACCAACAGCGAAGAAAGCAACCTTCATCTTCCTAGGCGCAATCGCATTTGTCGTGTGTTACGCAGCAGCAATTTCTGGCTCTGTGGGTCTTATCGAGAACCCTGCTCTAGGCCGTAACGAAGCTATCATGACGGTAATGCTCGCAGCTGCGGCAGCTATCGTAATGAGCTGTAAAATCGATGCTGGCAAAATCCCAGCCGCAGCAACATTCCGCTCTGGTATGACAGCGTGTGTGTGTGTTCTTGGTGTGGCATGGCTAGGTTCTACGTTCGTTAACGCGCACGTTGACGGCATCAAAGAAGTTGCGGGTGCGCTACTAGCAGACTACCCATGGATGCTAGCACTTGTTCTATTCTTCGCTTCAATGCTGCTTTACTCACAAGGTGCAACCACTGTTGCGCTGATGCCAGCAGCACTAGCAATCGGTGTTGCACCACTTACCGCAGTTGCATCTTTCGCAGCAGTAAGTGCGCTATTCGTGCTGCCAACTTACCCAACGCTTCTAGCAGCGGTTGAGATGGACGACACGGGCTCAACTCGTATCGGTAAGTACGTATTCAACCACCCATTCTTTGTACCTGGTGTGGTAACCATCGCTTCTGCGGTAGCACTTGGCTTCGCATTCGGTGGTCTACTGATCTAGTAGAAACAGAGTCTTACTCGGGGAGCTTCGGCTCCCTTTTTTATTGCCTGTTGTCTTGATTTATGCTCAATAAATCTTCATTTTCATGAAACTTATTGACTCGCCTCCGGGTCTGATTGAGTTACACTAACGGCAATTATCTAAGATGAATTGACTCTTTTATGCGCGCATTACTTTCCGTTTTACTCTTAGGGCTCATTACCTTTTCCACTCCGTCTTTAGCTTTATTTGGCAAAGACCAGTTTAACAGTAGCCAGAACAACAGTTTTGGTAGCAGCAGCGACAGCTTTGTTCCGGTTGATCAGGCGTTTCCATTTAACTTCTACCAGCAAGATGACAAATTGATGCTCGATTGGCAGGTACGTGACGGGTACTACCTATATCAAGAGCGCTTGTCTGTAGCTGGTGAGAAAGTATCGCTAGGCGAACTGCAAATGGAAGACGGCACACCGCATAAAGATGAATTCTTTGGTGACGTGCATATCTATACGCAACCTCTCTTCGTTAACGTACCAATGTATGATTGGCAAGACGGTGCGCGCGTGGTGGTGCAATACCAAGGTTGTGCGAAAGCAGGCTTCTGTTACCCGCCAGAAACTCGCGTGATTCCTATCAGCGCGTTTACTTCGTCGAACTCAGATTCAACAACGGCGACAACTGCATCAAAAGCAGAACAGGCACCAACAGCAACGCCACCAGCGGTGCAATCATCTAGTTCTGCCGACACACCATCAGCTCCAGTAACACAGCAAGATAGCCTTGCAGCCAACCTTGCTGATAACTGGTGGACACCACTTCTGTTCTTGGCGCTTGGTGTGGGCTTGGCGTTTACACCTTGTGTGCTACCGATGTACCCAATTCTGACCAGCATAGTGCTTGGCAGTGGCAAACTAAGCCAACGCCGCGCGCTAGGCTTGTCATTCGTCTACGTGCAAGGCATGGCGCTGACTTACACCCTACTCGGCCTTGTGGTCGCGTCTGCTGGCATGCAGTTCCAAGCGGCAATGCAACACCCTTATGTGCTGATTGGTTTGAGCGTACTGTTCATCGCACTCGCTTTGTCTATGTTTGGTCTGTACTCATTACAGCTACCAAGCAACGTTCAAACGTGGTTAAACAACCTCAGCAACAAACAACAAGGCGGCAGCAGTGCAGGCGTATTCGCTATGGGGGCGATTTCTGGACTGGTGTGCTCACCATGTACCACAGCGCCTCTGTCTGGTGCGCTACTTTACGTTGCACAAAGCGGCGATTTGCTTACCGGTGGTATCGCGTTATACGCGCTGGCGATGGGCATGGGTATTCCGCTGATTCTTGTTGCGGTCTTCGGCAACAAACTGCTACCAAAAGCAGGTGGTTGGATGGACCGAGTGAAAACACTCTTCGGCTTTATTCTGCTTGCCGCACCTATCTTCTTACTAGAACGCATCATGCCAGAAATGTGGTCAACGATTCTGTGGTCAGCACTGGGTATTGCTGCTTTTGGTTGGCTATACCACATCAAAAACAGTCTAGAGTTTGGTGGCTGGAAACAAAGTGCCGTGGGCATAATCGCCGTCTTAGGTTTGCTAGCCTCAGCACAACCTATCTTAAATTACTGGTTTGGCAACAGCACAACACAAACTCAGCAAGCCACTGTTAGCTTTACTCGCATTGCTAACGTGGCGGAGCTTGAAGAACAACTGGCACTTGCGAAAGCGGCAGGTAAACCCGTCATGCTCGATTTCTACGCCGATTGGTGTGTAGCATGTAAAGAGTTTGAAAAGTACACCTTCCATGACCCAAGCGTCGAAGCCAAACTGCAAGACTTCGTTCTTCTGCAAGCGGACGTGACCAAAAACCAAGTGCAAGACATCGAACTACTGAAGCACATGAGTGTGCTTGGTTTACCAACAATTGAGTTTTGGGATGCCAGTGGTGAACACGTTTCAAACGCTCGTTTGACGGGCTTTATGCAAGCCGAGCCTTTCTTAGAGCATATCAAGCAGTTCTGATAACCAGATATTCAAACGCCAGTGATGTCCACTGGCGTTTTTATTGCTCAGATTTGAATAAGAACATTGCGTTTATATGCAATTTTCCTAATAAAAGTCGATTTGGTTCAGACTTTTAGCGAATAAATATTGTCCACTCTCTCAAAGCTGGACAATAATAAATTTAACGAAATAGTCAAAAGTGTTTAACGTCATGGATTCGACCTACACCATCATTATTGCAGATGATCACCCACTCTTCCGGAATGCCTTGTTTCAATCTATCCACATGGCTATTAGTGGTGCAAATTTGCTGGAAGCGGACTCACTCGACGCACTTCTGGCTTTGTTAGAACGAGAGGAAGAGCCAGATTTAGTGCTATTGGATCTCAAAATGCCAGGAGCAAATGGTATGTCTGGCTTGATTCATTTGCGAGCAGAGCATCCAGATTTACCTATCGTCGTCGTTTCAGCGAGTGAAGAGCCGGCGATCGTGACGCAGGTGAAAAGCCATGGTGCATTTGGTTTTATTCCCAAGTCCAGCGACATGCGCGAATTAGTGAACGCGCTCAATCAAGTGCTGAATGGCGACCCATACTTCCCTGAAGGGTTGATCACCAATAACGCGGCATGTAATGACTTAGCGGAAAAGATTGCTGCGCTAACACCGCAGCAATATAAAGTGTTGGGAATGTTGTCCGATGGCTTGCTGAACAAGCAAATCGCTTACGAATTGAATGTTTCAGAAGCCACCATAAAAGCGCACATGACAGCCATTTTCCGTAAGCTCGGTGTAAAGAACCGCACGCAAGCCGTGATTATGCTGACGGAAATGAGCGACTAGATTGACGTCTTATCGTCAGACTTACTTTTTTCGTTTGGCAATCGGATACCGACTTTAGTGACCTGCTGATCAACAACATCAGCGACGATCCAATGCAAACCTTGCCACTCGAAATGGTCTCCCAATACTGGCGTGCTACCTAATTGCTCTTCGACAAGGTTTCTCAAACTTTTATCCAGCGGTTCATCCCCCAGATTCAAACCATACATCACGGCAATATCGGCAAGCTTCACTTCAATATCGAGGAAGAAGTCACCGAAGAATCGCGCTAGCGACGCTTTCTCTGGGGCTTCACTAAACAGTAAGCTCAGTGCATCTAAATCCTTTTCTTGTGCTAATACACACAAGGTATCATCTTCCTCAAGACGCGTACTGCCGGATGGGTGCAATAGCTCTTTACTGCGAAATACAGCGGCGATACGCGTTCCTTCCGGCATCGAAAGACTACGTAATGGCTCACCAATGCACCATTTATCTGCTTTAAGTCTATAGATAAACAGCTCCCACTCACTGGTCGGGTAAATCTCTACACCCGTACGCGAAATTGGCTCAGGCTTAGAAGGTAGCTCGACCTTTGCAAGAGACATCGCCTTAGTCAACGTGCCCCCTTGTACTATCAAAGACACCATTACTACAAAGAATGCCAAATTGAAGTACAGTTGAGCATCTGGCAACCCTGCCATCATCGGAAATACCGCGAGGATGATAGGTACAGCACCACGCAGTCCTACCCAAGAGACAAACCACTTTTCACGTGGCGTGAAACTCTTGAATGGCAGTAAACCAATCCAAACTGAGATTGGTCGGGCAAACAAAATCATCCCGAAAGCAAGCGCAAGACCTGGCAACGCAATAGAGAGTAAATTGGATGGCGTAACCAACAAACCAAGCACCAAGAACATACCAATTTGAGCTAGCCACGTCATACCATCTAAAACATGAAGAATAGAGTGGCGGCTGCGTGTTGGACGGTTACCTAATAAAAGACCAACAAGGTAAATCGACAAAATACCACTGCCACCCAAAGTGTTAGATAAAGCGAAAATAAGCAAGCCACCACTGACCGTTAAAATAGAATACAGCCCATCTGGTAATTGATTGCGATTGATAACTTTCCATAAGATCCAGCCACCAGCGAAGCCAAGTAACGCGCCAATACCAAACTGCTTAAGAAAACTGAACGCCAAAAAGCCCGCACTTAAATCTGCGCCAGGGTTCGCTAAAATAGCAATCAGAGTTACGGTCAGAAACACCGCCATTGGGTCATTGGTGCCGGATTCAATTTCCAGCGTTGAACCAACACGTTCGTTCAGGCTACGACCTTTGAGTAGAGAGAAGACCGCGGCAGCATCGGTGGAACCAACAATCGCACCAACCAATATGCCTTGCAATAAATCTAAGTCGAATAACCACGTTGCCATCAGCCCGGTTAAAATGGTGGTGATCGCAACGCCAAATGTCGCCAAAGAGACCGAGGGCCATAACGCAACCCTAAAGCTGGCGACCCGCGTTCTCATCCCACCATCAAGCAAAATGATGGCTAATGCGAGGTTACTAACCAAATAAGCGATCGAAAAGTTATCGAATAAAATGCCGCCTAAGCCGTCTTCCCCCGCTAGCATTCCAACGGCTAAAAATACCAAAAGAATTGGGATTCCCAACTTAGAAGACACTGGGCTTAAAAGAACGCTAAGTGCGATTAACAACGCACCTATTAGAAAAAAACTGTTAATGGTGTCTGCGTCCATTCTCACCCTCCCTTAATGAAAAACGATAATAATTGTGATGAGCAAGGCTACTTCGTTAATGAGGTAATGCCCTAATCTGCCTCCCCTTTACACCGTCTCAAAATGCGAGGTTGTACGAGAATGACTCAGTTATATTACTTTATTGTGCGTTAAAACGGTGATTTGATGCGAAAACTTTATGTAAATAAATTACTTGTGAGCTTTCTTATCTACGCCTTCTCTCTTTAAGAGCCACAAGATCACCACCAATACTTACACAGCATCTCCAAGTTCAATGAAGAAAAGATTAATGGCCCGTCTTAATCATGCCTGTTTATCCAATCAACCTTTAGACCTTTGGCTAACTTAACAGTTTATTAACATAACGTTTTGCCCCTTTGTTCGCTGCAAAAGCCCATAATATGGGGGTTCTTCATTTTTAACACCCCGACTAAAGTTGAAAAGAGTTATTGCCAACACCTTGCTAATGTACATATTGAAACATTTCATTAACAACAATACCAATCGTAAGGAGACGGCAATGGCATTTGAAAGCGAAGAAAGAGCCAAAGCCTATTGGGACAAAAACGTGAAGCTCATGATCGGCCTAATGGTCATCTGGTTCGTCGTGTCTTTCGGCTGCGGCATTTTATTTGTCGACGTACTAAATCAATTTCAACTAGGCGGTTACAAACTCGGTTTCTGGTTTGCTCAACAAGGCTCCATCTATGCGTTCCTAGGAATTATTTTCTATTACGCATGGAAGATGCGCCAAATTGACCGTGAATTCGGCGTGGACGAATAAGGAGTCACTCAGATGGATTTGAAAACTATTACCTACCTGGTCGTTGGCGCCACGTTCATCCTGTACATCGGGATTGCTATTTGGGCTCGCGCCGGATCAACCAAAGAGTTTTATGTTGCTGGTGGCGGTGTAAACCCGATTGCAAACGGTATGGCAACCGCAGCCGATTGGATGTCCGCAGCGTCGTTTATCTCAATGGCAGGCTTAATTGCCTTCATGGGCTATGGCGGCTCAGTATTTCTAATGGGTTGGACTGGTGGCTACGTTCTGCTTGCGCTGTTGCTAGCGCCTTACCTACGCAAATTTGGTAAGTTTACGGTGCCAGAGTTTGTTGGTGAACGCTTTTACTCCAACACAGCACGTATCGTAGCGGTTGTTTGTCTTATCATCGCATCAGTGACTTATGTTATCGGTCAGATGAAAGGCGTGGGCGTTGCGTTTGGTCGCTTCTTAGAAGTGGATTACTCCACCGGCCTATTAATTGGTATGTGTATCGTTTTCATGTACGCGGTTCTTGGCGGCATGAAAGGCATCACTTACACGCAGATTGCTCAATATTGCGTACTCATTCTTGCTTACACTATCCCTGCAATCTTTATCTCTCTGCAACTCACTGGTAACCCAATCCCACAAATTGGTCTGGGGAGTACCATGGCTGGTACCGATGTCTATCTACTCGATCGGCTTGACCAAGTTGTGACCGAACTCGGATTCAGTGAATACACGACCCAAGTACGTGGCGACACACTTAATATGTTTGTCTACACCATGTCACTGATGATTGGTACTGCCGGTCTACCACACGTAATTATCCGTTTCTTTACCGTGCCGAAGGTTCGCGACGCACGTACATCAGCAGGCTGGGCTCTGATCTTCATCGCAATCCTTTACACTACAGCACCAGCGGTATCAGCGATGGCTCGTCTCAACCTAATGAATACGGTAAATCCAGCTCCGGGTCAGCACCTAGCGTATGACGAGCGTCCTGCGTGGTTCAAAAACTGGGAAACAACTGGACTACTCGGTTTTGACGATAAAAATGGCGATGGCAATATCCAATACACTTCAGATGCGTCCACCAACGAACTGCGCGTTGATAACGACATCATGGTATTGGCTAACCCAGAGATCGCTAAACTACCAAACTGGGTGATCGCACTTGTGGCAGCAGGTGGTCTTGCAGCTGCACTATCTACCGCAGCAGGTTTACTACTCGCCATTTCTTCAGCTATTTCCCATGACTTAATCAAAGGGGTTATCAATCCGAACATATCCGAGAAAAAAGAGCTACTTGCTAGTCGAATATCAATGGCAGTAGCGATAGCAGCCGCAGGCTATCTCGGTTTAAATCCGCCTGGATTTGCCGCAGGTACGGTAGCACTCGCCTTTGGTCTTGCCGCTTCATCCATCTTCCCTGCATTGATGATGGGCATCTTCAGCAAGAGCATCAACAAAGAAGGCGCAATCGCCGGTATGATTGCAGGTATCAGTATTACGCTGTTCTACGTATTCCAACACAAAGGCATCCTTTTCGTTGCTGATTGGAAATATCTAGAAAGCTGGGGAACAAACTGGTTCCTGGGTATTGAGCCAAACGCGTTTGGTGCTATTGGCGCACTATTTAACTTCATCGTCGCATTCGCTGTCTCCAAAGTAACAGCAGAAACGCCACAAGAAGTAAAAGACCTAGTCGAACACGTTCGCGTGCCAGTAGGTGCTGGTAGTGCAGTGGATCACTAAAAACTAATCAAAACCACAAAAGCCCCGTTTGGAACCAGCCGTCCGGGGCTTTTTTATTCTCACTTTTCAGTTACCATATTCGCAGTATGTCGTTGCAAGGAAGCCAAGATGTTCAAAAACAAGCACTTTATTCTCGCTCTACTGATTGCGCCAGTTCTCTCTTTGATCGCTTACTTCGGTACCGATATGGCCCTCAGCGAGAAACCCCACGCGGCGCAAGAAGGGGAAACTTACAAACTCGCGAGTAAGTCTAATTGTCGTTACACCAGTGGTCTGTGTGATATGGAAAATGGCGATTTTAAAGTGAAATTTCGCTCTGAAAAACTCACTAAAAATAACTTAGAATTGTCACTCAACGCCGCTTACCCACTCGAAGGGGTTAAAGTTTCTATTGTGAGTGACAAAGAGAAAAACGCTCAACCGATTGATATGAAGCCCGCCGATCAAGCAGGCCAAAGCTGGTACATCACCTTACCAAAGCCTGCATCTGCAGAAAGCTGGTTAAGAGTCGTCATTCAATCAGGCGGCACACTGTATTATGGTGAAACACAAACCGCATTTGTGAAGTACGAAACCTTATTTACTGAATAACGGCGACAAGCTAATTCACCGGTATTCAAACGACAGTGACTTAGTTTCACTCAGCATAAATGAATTCCTACTCAGCCGACGCCTTTGCGTCGGCTTTTGTTTCCGTAAGTCTTTCTTCAACAACCTCTTACTCTAAAAAGGGTTGCCAACCCACAATTTAATTGATAATAATTATCATTACATTTAATGAGAGGTGGTTATGGACAACAAACGGGACATCTTTAACGCATTTTTTAAAGCCCAAGATAGATTCCTTCTCGCCGCACCACATGGCTTTGAGCCAGACGTGATTCATGACTATATTCATTGGGGAATGGTGTTGTCTTCTTGTTATGAACACGATGCCGATGAAGAAAATCTATTGTTGTGTGAGCTGTTTTTACGTCAGGTTTATTTCCATTTACTAGACGCAATTCAAGACTCAACTCGCAGCCGTATCTTCCGTCGTGTCTGTCTCGATTCTATCCATACGCCATTATTCTGCCTCAAACGCTATTACTACCAGTTTGAACAAGGCGACGTGAAATTTCTCGCACTACAACAACAATTACGCCTGATTCAAATCTCACTCGATTAACCAAAAGGATCCCTACCATGAGCACCGAATTCCGCATAGAAACTGACAGTATGGGCGAAGTAACGGTCCCTGCAGATGCTCTCTACCAAGCCCAAACTCAACGCGCCGTCGATAACTTCTCATTCAGTCAACATAAAATGCCATCTGGTTTTATCAAAGCGTTAGCACACATCAAGCAGACTGCGGCACTCACCAACGCACAGCTAGGGCTGCTTGAAGGAGATATTGCCAACGCGATTGCTGACGCAGCTCAAGCAATTATCGAAGGCAATCATATTGAGCAATTCCCAATTGACGTGTTCCAAACAGGATCAGGCACTAGCTCAAATATGAATGCGAATGAAGTAATTGCAACACTGGCCTCCCAGCATCTAGGCGGCACTGTTAGCCCTAATGATCACGTCAACATGGGGCAAAGCAGCAACGATGTGGTACCAACGGCCATTCAAGTTAGCGCAGCATTAGCCA
Organism: Vibrio sp. 2CM40D; assembly: GCF_023161825.1. Taxonomy (NCBI): domain Bacteria; kingdom Pseudomonadati; phylum Pseudomonadota; class Gammaproteobacteria; order Vibrionales; family Vibrionaceae; genus Vibrio; species Vibrio sp. 2CM40D. The sequence goes on along the minus strand of NZ_JALNTL010000015.1, from coordinate 19,596 downwards.
TCGAAAAACAGCTCTTCCCGGCCCTGTCACACCTCAGCCAAACACTAGAGTCTAAACAGCAAGCATTGAAAGATGTTGTAAAAACCGGTCGCACCCACTTAATGGACGCGATGCCAATTACCTTTGCTCAAGAACTTGGCGGTTGGCAGTTCCAAATCGAGCATGCAAAACAAGCGATTGAACAAACACTTCCTGCTGTAAAAGCCTTAGCCCAAGGTGGTACGGCGGTTGGAACGGGGATCAATGCCGATCCACGCTTTGCAGACTTATTCGCTAGCAACCTAACCCAATCAACTCGCATTCAGTTCACGGCCAGTGATAACTTCTTTTTCAATTTAAGCAGTCAAGATGCGATCGTCGCTCTGTCGGGACAGCTCAAAACAGCAGCAGTTGCGATCATGAAGATCGCAAATGATCTTCGTTGGATGAATTCAGGCCCATTGGCTGGTTTAGGTGAAATTGAATTACAAGGCTTGCAGCCGGGTTCTTCCATCATGCCTGGCAAAGTAAATCCTGTGATCCCAGAAGCAGCAGCTATGGCATCAGCGCAAGTCATTGGTAATGACACCACCATAACCGTCGCAGGCCAAGCGGGCAACTTCCAGCTTAACGTCATGCTGCCAGTTATTGCTCATAACGTATTGGAGAGCATCGAGTTACTCTCTAACAGCGCAACCGCTTTAGCTGACAAAGCCATTGCGACGTTTGAAGTTCGCCAAGATAACTTGGATGTAGCACTCGCCAAAAACCCAATTTTGGTCACGGCTCTCAACCCGGTCATTGGTTACCTAAAAGCGGCAGAAGTCGCGAAAAAAGCCTACAAACAGGGACGCGCGATTATTGATGTCGCGGAAGAAGAAACTGATTTGGATAGAGCCACACTAGAGCGATTGCTTAATCCAGCCAAACTGACCCAAGGCGGCGTCGCAGAATAAACGGCAAACTCAGCCTATCAACTAAGATTACAAACATCGAGACCTCCATTCGGAGGTCTCTTTTATAGCGATTTTTCAAACACTCCAATCCTAAGCGACTCGATTGAGCACCGAACGCAGCTTAAGCGGCTTAACTGGCTTAGCAATAAAGCTGAACCCATTTGCTTTGATGCCATCAAGCATATCATCGGTACGATCTGCACTGATGATGACGCCTTCAAAGCTGTGGCCTAATCTCAGGCGGCATTGCTGTAACACTTCTAAACCAGTACGACCATCATCAAGTCGGTAATCGGAGAAAATTACATCCGGAATCCAACCATCCTCAAGCGCTTGTAGACTTTCAACTAAATCAATCGCAACTCGTGTATCGCAACCCCATCGGGAAAGTAAGTTTTCCATGCCGACTAGAATGTCAGGCTCATTATCGACACAAAGGATTCTCAGATGACCGAGTTCAGATTGCTTATTCATCGCCACGTGAACTGGATGAGGCTGAACATGATCAGCTTTATCTAGGGTGATGGAAAAAACACTGCCTTTTCCAACCCAAGAGCGCATCGAAATTTCATGCCCAAGTACCTGAGCAATTCCTTTCGAAATCGCCAAACCAAGTCCGAGGCCTTGGTCGGAACGAACTTGAGTTCCGCGATTAAACTCTTCAAAAATCTCTTGCTGCTTCTCTTCTTCAATCCCCACTCCATTATCCCATACATCAATACGCACTCGCCCTTTCACGCGGCGAACACCGAGTGCGACTTTGCCATTCGGGTTATAACGAAACGCATTGGTCAGGAAGTTTTGCACCACACGGCGCAGCAGTTTGGGATCCGACTTAACCATGAGTGAGGACGGAATCATCGTGAACTCTATACCTTGCTGTTTGGCTAACGCACTAAACTCAGCATTCAAATTCGATAACACATCATTTAACGCAAAGCCATGCACGTTGACTTCCAACTTGCCCGATTCCAAACGCGAGATATCCAGCAAATCTCCAATTAAGTCTTCGGCAGCCTCTAAAGCACTTTCAATGTGTGCTGACAGCTTTTTGGCTTCGCTGTCTTTGGCGACTTCCGATAGTGAAGAAGCGAATAGACGCGCCGCGTTGAGCGGTTGCATCAAGTCATGGCTTACTGCCGCCAAGAACCGTGATTTGGACTTCGATTCCAAATCCGAGCGCTGCGTCGCTTCCACCAGTTGCTTGTTAAGTTGTTCTAATTCTCGAGTCCGCAGACGTACCCTTTCTTCCAATGTCTCGTTGGCGTCTTTCAGTGCTTGCTCTGCATCACGGAATACGGTGATGTCGGTAAAGCTCATCACAAAGCCACCACCTGGCATTGGGTTACCTTGCACCTCTATCACGCGACCATCGGGACGAACCCGAGAAGAGGTGTGCCGAGTCCCTTGCTCAAGGTGATAAACACGGCGACGGACGTGGTCATCAGGGTCACCAGGGCCACACAACCCCTGCTCTGCATTGTGCCGAATCACATCCGCAATCGGTCGACCTACTTGAATCAGGCCTGGCGGAAATTCAAAGAGTTCTAAATAGCGTTGGTTCCACGCTACCAAGCGTAGTTGCTTATCGACGACCGCAATACCTTGTCCAATATGCTCAATCGCGCCTTGGAGTAAACCCCGACTAAAATCGTACAGTTCAGAGGCTTCATCGACGATAGTCGCCACCTCTTCAAGCTGCATGTTTCTTCCTTGCAGAGCGGAAGTAAGCACTAACTTAGCAGAAGATGCACCAAATACCCCTGCCAGCACACGCTCCGTATGCCGAATCAGAGAAGATGGCGCTTGCTGATTCGGCATTAACTCTTCTCGTTGTTGGCTCCAGTAGGCTTGAAACGCCGCTTTAACTCGCGTTCGTCCTACAAATCTGGACGCTAGCATTTCCAGTTCTGCAACCGTAACGCGGCTCTGGTACAGACTCATATTTTCGCTTTCAGGCAACGGTGTACCAACGAATGATGCCGATTGTAAGCGCTCACTTAGGCTTGGTCGGGTAGCCATAGAAACCACAACAAAACACACTGCATTAGCGACCACGCTGAGGATCATCCCCCAATCTGAAATCGCGATATCAAAGCTAGCCAATACCTCTGGTGGCGTAATCAACCAGATCAGGAAGTTATTACTGGCGTCTCCGGCAAGCATGTCTGTTTGGCTCATTAACGTAATCAACCAGGTAGCAAAACCCACCGCGAGGCCAACATACACACCTTTCTTATTCCCTTGACGCCAATACATACCGCCAACCAGCGCAGGAGCGAATTGCGTGATAGCCGCGAACGAGAGAAAGCCGATAGCAGAAAGTGAATGAATAGTGTCCAACGCTTGATAGAAACACCACGCGCCAATCAACAAAACTAATATCAAACCACGGCGGATCCGCAGTAATAATTCAGAAAAATGGTGATGGTTACGCTGCGTCAGTCGCATGCGACGCAATAGCAATGGCATAACCAAGTCATTCGAGACCATGATCGCTAAGGCAATCGTCGATACGATAACCATGCCACTTGCCGCTGAAGTACCGCCTAAAAACGCAAGCAAGGCGATTTCACTCGCCCCTACCGACATCGGCACACTGATGACATAAGTATCAGGCGAAGCGCCACTCAAGAGACCTTGCCCTACCCACGCAATAGGTAAGACAAAAATCCCCATTAAGATCAGATAAATGGGGAACAACCAACGAGCCACATGCAAATCTTGAGCACGTTCATTTTCTACCACCATCGTATGGAATTGTCGCGGAAGGCAAACTATCGCCAGCATGGTCAGTACAGTATGAATCAATATAGTCGGGATATTTGGTGACTGATACGTCTGCGCGGCAACATCAATTAAGCTCAAATTCTCGGTGTTCATCGCCAACCAAACAATGAAAACACCAACCACTAAAAAAGCCAGCAGTTTGATAATGGATTCGAAGGCAATTGCCATCATCATCCCACGATGGTGTTCCGTGTTATCAATGTGGCGGGTACCGAATAGCATCGTAAAAATCGCCAATGCGACCACAACAAACCACGACACGCTATCGTTTTGATAACCAAAATCAGTAGCTAGCTCCGGAGCAATGATTTCAAGCCCCATAGTGATACCACGCAGCTGTAAAGCGATGTACGGCAAAATTCCCGCAACCGCTATGAGCGTAACAACCACGGCCAAACCTTGGGATTTACCGTAGCGTGCTCCGATAAAGTCAGCAATCGACGTGATGTGTTCCCGTTTAGCAATCAAAATAAGCCGAGCTAAAACGCGCCATCCGATGGTAAACACTAAAATGGGAGCAATATAAATGGGCAAGAAAGACCAAGGATTACTGCTGGCCTGCCCGACCGTGCCGTAGAAGGTCCACGATGTACAGTACACCGCAATGGAAAGGCTATAAATCCAAGGCCGCCAGCGCGCTAGCCACCTTTTCTGAATGTCGCCGTACCACGCGATGATAAATAAAGCTCCCAAATACGCTAAAGAAACGGGAACCACCAGCCATCCTTGCATCCGATATCCTTTCTTGCCTTTCTTGCTACTTTTAAAGCAAGAGAATAAAAAAACCTCTCCATGAGGGAGAGGTTTCATTTAACACTGCTTTGATAACGGAGACAAAGCTTAGTTTTTAACCTTTGTTACATAAGTCTAATTCTGAGTTTCAAGTGGCTTGTCTGATACATCAACCACCTGATGTGGGTCTTGCGAATCAAGCTTGATGAACAGAGCCAATAACCCCATCGCGGCCATGCCCCAGAACACAAGCGGTCCCCAGTGCTCATAACCCCAGCCACTCAATACGGTCATTAACGCGATAAATGCGCCCAACGGAATCGCGTTATACAACGCTTGCAACGCTACGATCTTATTTTCTTCGGAGTTTTGGATATATTGGATCGCGGCAATGTGTGCGGTAGCAAAAGTCACACCATGCAATAGTTGAACAACCACCAAAGCAATAATTGATGTTGTCGACGCCGTAATACCCCAACGCATCATTACACCAACGGCAGCAGCAATAAACAGCGCGCGTATTGACCAACCTACGAATAAGCGCTTACTCAATGCAAACACTGCCACTTCTGCGGCCACTCCTAAGCTCCACAAGTAGCCAATGACATCTTCCGAGTGACCAGCGGCCTTCCAGTGAATCGCACTAAAGCCGTAGTAAGCCGCATGACTGCCCTGAATTAGTGACACCAACACTAAGAATTTTAGTATCGGCTTGTCGGTCAAAAGAGCGGTCAGCTTTGGACGTTCTGCGCTTTGCCCACCGTGCGTTACAGGCATTGGGTTAGTCGGTCGCATAGCAAACAGCAACGAGATAAACACGCCGAACATCGCAGTGTACAAGATCATATCGGAGCCAAATTCAGCCACCAGGTAGCCCACTGCCGTCGAGCCTGCGATAAAGGCGATCGAACCCCATAGCCGCGTGCGGCCATAATCGAGCATTTTCAGGCGAGCGTAGTAATTTGCCATCGCGTCCGACAACGGAATAATCGGTCCACAACAAAGATTGAACAACACTGTCGCTAGTGCCATTAACCAAAAGCTACCACCCGTAAAAAAGTGAAATCCAACAAAAAGGAGGGCAGCGAAACTCAACCAACGTAAAGCAGGCATAAGATGTTCGACTTTGTGTACTCGTGGGGTGATCACGATATTGGCAACACAACGTGTCGCAAGGCCTAACCCGACCAGCAAACCGATATCTGTCGAAGATACGCCCTGATCCTTAAACCAAAGTGACCAAAATGGCAGATACACGCCATACGCAAAGAAGAATCCGAGAAAGTACTGGGAAATCCAGCCATACGGAGAAGGTTTCAACATTACTAATATCCTAAAACGGGAACACCAACGTTCGAGCCGGGAATTATGGATCGCCATGCGTATTATAAAAAGGGAAGAATAAGAAACTTATCGTTTCCTCGATGGAATACTAACTTTGCGACATTTGGCATCTTCAAGCGAAAACATCGTAATTTAGACCAAAGTCGTCTGGCTTCCGGTAAGAAATTTGTCAGACTTAGAGAGTGTTCCTTCCATCATTATTGGGTGTTCTCATGCCTGACAAATTTAACATGCAATCTCCACCGTTCGATCGCTTAACTGAAGCACAACAAACGCGACTGCGATCGTCTCTGGACGTCGCCTACTATCGAGCTCGAGATGTTATTTTATCCTGCGGACAGAAGAACCCCCACTTACATATTCTGATCAAAGGCGCGGTAGAAGAGCGCTCCAACGATCAACAGGAAGTGTTCGCACATTATGCCAACGACGATATGTTCGATGTACGCTCGTTACTTGAAGACAAGGTACGTCATCACTACATCGCGCTTGAGGACACGCTCTCTTACCTACTGCCGAAAGAAATTTTCCTTGCCCTTTACAACGAAAATGGCCAGTTTGCAGCCTATTTCGATAACAATTTATCGAAACGGCAAGAGCTCATCGAAGCGGCCCATCAACAGCAAAACTTAGCGGAGTTTATTCTCACTAAAGTTGACCGCAGCATTTATCACCCACCGATGATCCTTGAACCAAATACACCAATTAACGAGGTAACACGTTCCTTAAAAGAAAATGGGATTGACGCTGCATTGGTTCAACTCCATGGCGATGATCCACGATTGGAAAAATGGCCATCAGCCCACCCGTACGCAATAGTGACTCGTACTAATATGCTGCATTCTGTGATGATAGATGGTTGCGCGCTCGACACACCAGTGGGTGAGATCGCGAGCTTTCCTGTTTATCACGTTGATGATGGTGACTTTCTATTCAACGCCATGATCACAATGACCAGAAACAGAATGAAACGCCTCATGGTATGTGAAGGCAACAGAGCCGTTGGCATGCTGGATATGACCCAAATTCTTAGCGCGTTCTCAACCCACTCTCACGTGTTAACGCTCAGTATTGCTCGAGCAAGCAGCGTGGAAGAGCTCGCTTTGGCCTCAAACCGCCAACGTCAATTGGTCGAGAGCTTATTGAAAAACGGCATCCGCACTCGCTTCATCATGGAGCTGATCTCAGCCGTAAACGAGCAAATTATCGAGAAAGCGTTCGAGTTAGTAATACCACCAGCCTTGCACGACCATTGTTGCTTGATCGTACTCGGCTCTGAAGGCCGAGGAGAGCAAATTCTCAAAACCGATCAAGACAATGCCCTGATTATTCAAAATGGTCTGGAATGGCCTCATTGCGAACAAGTGATGCAATCCTTCACACACACCCTACAACAGCTCGGTTATCCACTTTGCCCTGGTAAAGTGATGGTTAACAACCCGAAATGGGTCAAAACACAGCAAGAATGGATAAGCACCCTAAACCACTGGATAGCTAAAGCCGAACCAGAACAAATCATGGACTTAGCCATTTTCAGTGACGCCCATGCTGTTGCTGGGAATTGCGAGCTGCTGGCCCCAATTGCGGCACATCTTCGTGACACAATGAAAGATCGCATGTTGATATTGTCTGACTTTACTCGCCCTGCCTTGCAGTTTTCGGTGCCCCTAACTCTATTTGGCAACGTAAAAAGTGCTAAAGACGGATTGGACATTAAACGCGGCGGTATTTTCCCAATTGTACACGGCATTCGCACCTTGTCTTTGGAATATGCCATTGAGGAGAAGAACACGTTTGAGCGCATTGAAGCTCTGAGAAATAAGCGCATCTTAGAATCTGAAACGGCAGATAATCTCAACGAAGCACTGAAATTGTTCTTTAAACTTCGCCTTAATCAGCAACTCAAAAAGCAAGAAGCGTTGAATAACATTGATATTAAACAACTGGATAGAACTGAGCGTGATTTGCTTCGCCACAGCTTACATGTGGTGAAGAAATTTAAGCAATTTTTAGGCTTCCATTATCAAATTCGTGATTAACCCTGATTTTCATAAATCACAGAGGCGTAGGCAATGAACTGGTTACAACGCAAATACTGGCACTACAAACTGAAAGGTTCGCCTTATCAGTCGCTGTTTTGCACGCCAGATAAAACAGAATACGTCTCTCTTGACTGCGAAACCACCAGCCTTGACCCAAATCGCGCCGAGCTGGTGACTATTGCAGCCACCAAGATCATCGACAACCGCATCATCACCAGTCAACCATTTGAAGTCCGCTTACGCGCGCCGCAATCGCTCGACTCAGGCTCGGTCAAGATCCATCGAATTCGCCACCAAGACTTAGTCGATGGCATCAGTGAAAAAGAGGCGCTGCTCGAGCTGCTCGACTTTATCGGCAACCGACCACTTGTGGGCTATCACATTCGTTACGATAAAAAGATCTTAGACCTTGCTTGTCTGCGGCAACTTGGCTTCCCACTTCCTAACCCACTTATCGAGGTCAGTCAGATTTATCACGATAAGTTGGAACGACATTTGCCGAATGCCTATTTCGACTTAAGTCTGGATGCCATTTGTAAACACCTCGAACTTCCTATCCAAGACAAACACGACGCCTTGCAAGACGCGATTTCTGCCGCTTTGGTCTTTGTCCGCTTAACGAAAGGCGATTTACCCAACCTAACCACACCGTATACATAAAAATCAGTTGACCTAGCTCCCAGAAATACTTTTGTTTCAGCGATTTCCCGGCGCTTCTATCACTCTCATCCTAAAGTCTAATTGTGGAAATACGCGCGGTGACTGACAGTTATAAGCACAACGTCGTCATTACCACGACCACGTTATTTAGAACCAAAAAACAGCCCTACAAAAATATATTCAAAATCTTATCTAGATTGGTGTAAGGCCGAGAAATAAGGCACAAGGAGAGAAGCCATGAGCGAAGCCCACGTTTATCCGGTAAAAGAAAATATTAAAACTCATACACACGCGGATAATGATACTTACTTAGCCATGTATCAGCAGTCGGTAACCGATCCAGAGGGCTTCTGGAGCGAGCACGGCAAAATCGTTGATTGGATCAAACCTTTCACCAAAGTAAAAAGCACTTCTTTCGACACTGGCCATGTTGATATTCGCTGGTTTGAAGATGGCACACTGAACGTCTCGGCTAACTGTATTGACCGTCATCTTGCAGAACACGGGGACGACGTCGCCATCATTTGGGAAGGCGATGATCCAGCCGACGACAAAACACTCACTTTCAACGAACTGCACAAAGAAGTGTGTAAATTCTCCAACACATTGAAAGAGCAAGGCGTACGCAAGGGCGACGTGGTGTGTCTATACATGCCAATGGTGCCAGAAGCCGCAGTGGCGATGCTCGCTTGTACCCGTATTGGTGCAGTTCACACCGTAGTATTTGGCGGTTTCTCACCAGAAGCACTATCCGGCCGTATCATCGACTCTGACGCTAAAGTCGTGATCACCGCAGACGAAGGCGTACGTGGCGGACGCGCTGTTCCACTGAAAAAGAACGTGGATGAAGCACTAACCAACCCAGACGTAAAAACCATCAATAAAGTCGTCGTGCTTAAACGTACAGGTGGTGATGTTGAATGGCATGAACACCGTGATGTTTGGTGGCACGAAGCAACAGCCAACGTTTCTGACGTTTGCCCACCAGAAGAGATGAAAGCCGAAGACCCGCTGTTCATCCTCTACACATCTGGCTCGACAGGTAAACCTAAAGGCGTACTACATACTACTGGCGGTTACCTCGTCTACGCGGCAATGACCTTTAAATATGTCTTCGATTATCAACCAGGTGAAACCTTCTGGTGTACCGCGGATGTGGGCTGGATTACAGGCCATACTTACCTAATTTATGGTCCACTAGCGAACGGGGCCAAAACCATTCTGTTTGAAGGTGTTCCAAACTACCCAAGCACGGCTCGTATGAGTGAAGTGGTTGATAAGCACCAAGTGAACATTCTCTACACTGCGCCAACCGCTATTCGTGCACTAATGGCAAAAGGTAACGAAGCGGTAGCAGGGACATCTCGTTCAAGCTTACGTGTGATGGGTTCAGTAGGTGAGCCTATCAACCCTGAAGCGTGGGAGTGGTACTACAAAACGATTGGTAACGAGAGCTCGCCTATCGTTGATACTTGGTGGCAAACAGAGACCGGCGGTATCTTAATTGCACCACTACCAGGTGCAACAGATTTAAAACCAGGCTCAGCAACTCGACCATTCTTCGGAGTCCAACCTGCACTGGTTGATAACATGGGCAACATCATTGAAGAAACCGCAGCAGAAGGTAACTTGGTGATCCTTGATTCATGGCCAGGTCAGATGCGCACTGTTTATGGCGACCACGAGCGCTTTGAACAGACCTACTTCTCAACCTTCAAGGGAATGTACTTTACTAGTGATGGAGCTCGTCGTGACGAAGACGGTTACTACTGGATCACGGGCCGTGTTGATGACGTACTAAACGTGTCGGGTCACCGCATGGGTACCGCTGAAATAGAATCGGCTCTTGTCGCACATCATAAAATTGCTGAGGCCGCTATTGTGGGCATTCCGCATGATATCAAAGGCCAAGCTATCTACGCTTACATTACCTTGAACGATGGTGAATTCCCGTCAGCAGAGCTACACAAAGAAGTGAAAGATTGGGTGCGTAAAGAGATTGGTCCAATTGCAACACCAGATGTACTGCACTGGACGGATTCCTTACCGAAGACTCGTTCTGGTAAGATCATGCGTCGAATCCTGCGTAAAATTGCAACGGGTGATACCAGCAACCTCGGAGACACATCAACGCTTGCCGATCCGAGCGTTGTAGATAAACTTATCGCAGAGAAAGCAGAATTGGCATAAATTCAACCAACTGTTTTAAAAGCACTTTAAAAACCGCCATCACTCATGGCGGTTTTTTGCTTTAGTGCGCAAATTGGCCACACAAAAAATATGGCAATTATGTTGTTTTTGTTAACTTGGTTACAGAAACGAGAGTGGCTATTAGGAGATTAGACCAGTAAATTGCTGCTAATTGCTATGAATTAGCTATAATCTTGGTCGATTTTTTAAAATTTGCTCGGTTTTAACAAAAAAATCGTGCTGAACTATCGTATATTTGGGAATATAAACGTTCCACTCACGATAAGGGAAGATAGCAACACAATGTCTGCAAAGTCACGGATTCTTGTTCTAAACGGACCAAATCTTAATCTATTGGGTCTGCGCGAACCGACACACTATGGTCACAGTACCTTAGCTCAAGTTGTGGATACTCTTACAGAGCAAGCCCATAACGCTGGGGTAGAACTGGAACACCTACAATCAAATCGTGAGTACGAACTGATTGAAGCCATTCACTCTGCCTATGGCAAGATTGACTTCATCATCATCAATCCAGCGGCTTTCACTCATACTAGTGTGGCGCTGCGAGATGCATTACTTGGCGTCGCCATCCCATTTATTGAGGTGCACTTATCAAATGTGCATGCACGTGAACCATTCCGTCATCACTCTTATCTGTCAGATAAAGCAGAGGGTGTGATTTGCGGTTTAGGCGCACAAGGCTATGAATTTGCTCTGTCTGCAGCGATCAATAAGCTACAGGCAAAGTAACCCTAACACTCTGCAACCCTACGAGGGTTGTCTTAATCACAAGATAAAAGAGAAAGAAAAGATGGATATTCGTAAAATCAAGAAGCTAATTGAGTTAGTTGAAGAGTCTGGCATTGCTGAGCTAGAGATCTCTGAAGGTGAAGAGTCAGTGCGCATCAGCCGTCATGGCACTGCAGCCCCTCAAGCACCAATTCACTACGCAGCAGCTCCAGCAGCGGCACCTGCTCCAGTAGCAGCGGCACCAGTAGCGGAAGCACCAGCAGCAGAAGCTCCAGCAGCAACACCTGTAGGTCACCAAGTTCTTTCTCCAATGGTTGGTACTTTCTACCGCTCTCCAAGCCCAGACTCTAAAGCATTCGTAGAAGTGGGTCAGAAAGTAAATGCTGGCGATACTCTGTGTATTGTTGAAGCAATGAAAATGATGAACCAAATCGAAGCGGACAAATCTGGCGTTGTTACAGCAATCCTAGCTGAAGACGGCCAACCAGTTGAATTCGACCAACCTCTTGTTGTAATCGAATAAGCGGGGCTTGCCTTATGCTAGACAAAGTAGTCATCGCGAACCGAGGTGAAATTGCACTTCGTATTCTTCGCGCTTGTAAAGAATTAGGTATTAAGACCGTCGCTGTTCACTCAACAGCGGACCGCGATCTTAAGCACGTACTACTCGCAGACGAAACCGTATGTATCGGCCCTGCTCGTGGTATCGACAGCTACCTAAACATTCCACGCATCATTTCTGCAGCAGAAGTGACTGGTGCTGTGGCTATCCACCCAGGTTACGGCTTCCTGTCTGAAAACGCAGACTTCGCAGAGCAAGTTGAGCGCAGTGGTTTCATCTTCGTTGGTCCAAAGGCAGACACTATCCGCCTAATGGGCGATAAAGTATCTGCTATCAATGCAATGAAGAAAGCAGGCGTTCCTTGTGTACCGGGTTCTGACGGCCCTCTAGACAATGACGAAGAGAAAAACAAAGCATTTGCTAAGCGCATTGGTTACCCAGTAATCATCAAAGCATCTGGCGGCGGCGGCGGTCGTGGTATGCGTGTTGTTCGCGCAGAGAAAGACCTTATCCAAGCCATTGCAATGACACGTGCTGAAGCAAAAGCGGCGTTCAACAATGACATGGTTTACATGGAGAAATTCCTAGAAAACCCTCGTCACGTTGAAGTTCAGGTTATTGCTGACGGTCAAGGCGGCGCAATCCACCTTGGTGAGCGTGACTGTTCAATGCAACGTCGTCACCAAAAAGTAGTGGAAGAAGCTCCAGCACCTGGTATCACCGAAGAAATGCGTAAGTACATCGGTGAACGCTGTACTCGTGCATGTATCGAGATCGGTTACCGCGGCGCAGGTACGTTTGAATTCCTATACGAGAACGGTGAGTTCTACTTCATCGAAATGAACACTCGTATTCAGGTAGAGCACCCAGTAACAGAGATGGTTACTGGCATCGACCTAATCAAAGAACAGCTTCGTGTTGCAGCGGGTCAGCCTCTGTCATTCACTCAAGATGATATTAAGATCCGTGGCCATGCGATTGAGTGTCGTATCAACGCAGAAGACCCTGAGCGCTTCCTACCATCTCCGGGTAAGATCGAGCGTTTCCACGCTCCTGGCGGTATGGGTGTACGTTGGGAATCTCATATCTACACAGGCTACACAGTTCCACCTCATTACGATTCAATGATTGGTAAACTGATCACTTACGGTGAGAACCGTGATGTAGCGATTGCACGTATGAAAAACGCACTGGGTGAGATGATCATCGAAGGCATCAAAACTAACGTGCCACTGCAATTCTCCATTATGAATGACGAAAACTTCCAACACGGTGGTGCAAACATCCACTACCTAGAGAAGAAGCTTGGCTTACAATAAGCCTAAGCAAACGTCTTAAAAAATGCCCACTCCCGTGGGCATTTTTGTTTTATATGTACGCGAACGGCTCAACATATAAATCGGCTTATTTGGGTATATACTCAAACAAATCGTAGAGTTCTGGTAAACTCTGCGCCACTTCATTCACTTTAAGAGCAAAAACCAATGCCTTGGATTCAAATCAAACTCAACGCGACCAATGAAAACGCTGAGCAAATCGGCGATATGCTAATGGAAGAGACTGGCGCGCTGTCTGTTACATTCTTAGACGCGCAGGATACACCTGTATTCGAACCTCTACCTGGCGAAACTCGCTTATGGGGCGATACTGATATTCTGGCACTGTATGATGCAGAAGCAGACACTAACTTCATCATCGACCAAATTAAAGCGAGCAATATGCTGGCTGACAATTTTGCTTACAAAGTAGAACAGCTTGAAGATAAAGACTGGGAACGCGAATGGATGGAAAACTTCCACCCAATGAAATTTGGTGAACGCCTATGGATTTGTCCAAGCTGGCGCGACATTCCAGATCCTGACGCTGTTAATGTTATGTTGGATCCAGGCCTTGCATTCGGTACGGGTACTCACCCTACAACAGCACTTTGTCTTGAGTGGCTAGAAAGCATGGACTTAAGCGGTAAGACCGTTATCGACTTCGGTTGTGGCTCAGGTATTCTTGCGATCGCAGCGATCAAACTGGGCGCTGAAAAAGTGATAGGGATCGATATTGATCCTCAAGCCCTGCTTGCTTCAAAAGACAATGCTGAGCGTAATGGCGTTGCAGACAAACTAGAAGTTTACTTACCGCAAAATCAACCTGAAGGTCTCGTCGCTGACGTCGTTGTGGCCAACATCCTTGCAGGACCTTTACGTGAACTTGCACCAATCATTAAAGGCCTAGTTAAACCAAATGGCGACCTTGCAATGTCTGGCGTATTAGACACCCAAGCTGAAGATGTTGCGAACTATTACCGTGACGAGCTTCACATTGACCCGATTGTTGAGCAAAGTGAATGGTGTCGCATCTCTGGTCGTAAGCAAGGCTAGACAAGGTTTTCAGAGCTAATTGTTTGAAATTCATACAATTTACAAAAACAATTTGTAAATGCTCAAATATTAGTCTTTTCACGCAGTGAAAAAATGCGTAAAATGCGCGCCCTTGCTGGTACAGAACTGTGATGACGTTTTGAAAATCGGAAACTATCAACTTAAGAACAATCTAATCGTAGCCCCTATGGCTGGTGTAACGGATAGACCGTTTCGCGAGTTGTGTCTTCGCTATGGTGCGGGAATGGCCGTCAGTGAAATGATGTCTGCTAACCCAAAGCTATGGGGAACGTCAAAGTCGAAACAGCGCATGGTACACGAGGGCGAATCGGGCATTCGCTCTGTACAGATTGCGGGTTCCGATCCACAGCTTATGGCGGATGCAGCTCAATTCAGTGTTGAGAACGGTGCACAAATCATCGACATCAACATGGGCTGCCCGGCAAAAAAAGTGAATAAGAAGCTAGCGGGCTCTGCTCTGCTTCAATACCCAAACATTATCGAAGAGATTTTGAAAGCGGTCGTGAATGCAGTGGACGTTCCTGTAACGTTAAAGACTCGAACTGGCTGGGATACAGACAACAAGAACTGTGTCCAGATCGCTAAATTAGCCGAAAACTGCGGCATACAAGCTCTTGCTCTGCATGGCAGAACGAAAGCATGTATGTACAAAGGTGAGGCCGAATATGACAGCATTAAAGCGGTAAAAGAGGCGATTTCAATTCCGGTTATCGCGAACGGTGATATCGATAGCCCGGAGAAAGCCAAATTTGTACTGGAGTACACCGGTGCGGACGCTTTAATGATTGGACGCCCTGCCCAGGGTCGTCCTTGGATTTTCCAGGAAATCCATCACTATTTGGAAAACGGCACCACAATGGAGGAACTTCCAACTGAGGAAGTGAAAACCATTATGCTTGGTCATGTAAATGCTCTGCATGAATTTTATGGGGAGTTCTTAGGTCCACGTATCGCGCGCAAGCACGTTGGGTGGTACCTGAAAGAGCATGAACAGGCAAGTGAGTTTCGCCGTACCTTCAACGCTATCGACGCAGCTCCGCTGCAAATTGAGGCGTTAGAAGGTTATTTTGATAACGTTGCATCATAATTAAGAGAAGAGCTAGACCGAATATGTTCGAACAAAATCTGACTTCAGAAGCATTAACAGTAACTACAGTAACGTCACAAGACCAGATTACTCAGAAGCCTTTACGTGACTCTGTTAAAGCGTCTCTTAAAAACTACCTTGCTCAACTAAACGGCCAGGAAGTAACAGAACTATACGAATTAGTTCTAGCTGAAGTTGAACAGCCACTACTAGATACTATCATGCAGTACACTCGCGGTAACCAAACTCGCGCAGCAACTATGATGGGTATCAACCGCGGTACTCTTCGCAAGAAACTTAAGAAATACGGCATGAACTAAGACCGTTTTTCAAAAAGTATTTGGAACAAGCCGTTACCTTTTTAGGTAACGGCTTTTCTTTATCTACTAAAACACTACGAATAACGCTCACTTTGTTCAGTATTACCAACTGGCTTTAAGATAACTACTGCTGAGCCAAACAATAGGAAAGCCACGAAAGCGACCCATTCATTGCCTACAGAATACGCGAAGCCCGCCAAGGCAGACCAAATCGCGACACCAAAGTGCATCATACTCATTCCAAAAGACATTAACACACCTCGATATTCATCAGATAAGCTTGCGATATGTGCTTGTAATGCCGGAGAACCAACCCCTCCAGCGAGAGACCAGAGCACTAGAACTGGAAGATAAGCGGTCACCGTACTCATCTCATTTGAGAACACCCATGCACTGCAAGGTATGCACACCATTAAAGCCACTCGCATAACGGCTCGAGAGCTACCAAGCCAACAGCAAGCTCTCCCCACGCACATATTTCCAACCACACTAACGATCCCTAGAGCAGCATAAATAGCGCCCACCCAACCGAGCGCCAACTCGCTGGTATCTCGAATATGGAGGCCTATCAGGTTAAATACACCAATACCTCCCCCTAGGCCTAAACACATCGCTAGAATCGCTCTCAACGCGCCTGGAAGATGAATGACGTCTGCGATAGGTGGCAGAGTATCTGACTTCTTGGACTCATTATGCTTGTTGTTCATGAACACTACGCTCATGGCACTGACAAGAAGAGCCGCAACGCCCAAAATAATAAAAGCGGCACGCCATGATAAAAGCTGGGTCAACAATGCTCCGATCGCCGGGCTAGTTATCATACCTAGCGTTAATCCCGCCTGAACCATCACAATTTGACGCATCGCTCTATTACCCTTCGCGTCTCCCGCTAACGCGAATGCAATTGGTAACATGCCTGCACTTGCAATACCAGTGATCACACGAGTTGCAATAGCAAGTTCAAAATCATGAACTATGCCCGTCGTAATAGGCACAACCCCAAATACAAAGCAAGCAGGCACCATGATACGAATACGCCCAGCTCGGTCTGATAAACGGCCCAAGTAAGGAGCGAAAATTGCTATGGCTAAACTATATGCCGTAATAAATAAGGTCACCTGACTCGGTTGAACACTTAAATCATTTCCGATAGGTTCAAGAATAGATCCAAGCATCAACTCATCAGCACCAACAAGAAAAGCAACGAGAAATAGGATCATGGACTGCATCATAGCTCCACCTCCTGTTCTGTTTCCGATTCAGCACAAGTGAGCAACGAAATATCTAAAACTCTATCAGGCCAAGATTGCAAAAATGCCTTCTCATGAGATACCACAATCACGCTACCGGAAAAGCGCTGGAGAGCCTCTTTAAGCGCATTTTTACTGCTGCTATCCAAGTGTGTTGTTGGTTCGTCCAACAGCAAAACATTGCATTTCTGAACCGATAAACAACACAACTTCACCCGAGTTTGCTCACCACCGCTCAATGTATCTAAGTGGCGCTGCGTCTTATCCCCCGTAATCCCAAAGCGAGCTAATAGCTTGCGTGACTCTTTGCTTGAGATTGTTGGCGCACAAGAGCACAGCTCCTGTTCAGGCGTGTTCTGAGGATGGCGCCAAGACAAATCTTGAGAAAAATAACCAATCATTGCACCTTTTGCCAATACCACCTCACCAGAGAGTGGCTCGATCTTCCCCATCAGGGTTTTAAGTAAGGTCGACTTACCCACGCCGTTAAAGCCAGCAACAACCAACTTTTCCCCGCGCGCTAACGTGATATCAAATACTGGAAGCAGAGGCTGCTGATAACCGATCATCAACGCTTTTGCCTCAACCACATTCGGTTGCTCAATGGGCTGGTAAGCAAAGTCAAACGTCGATACTTTCTCTACATGATTCAGTTGAATACGTTCGATTTTATCCAGTCTCTTCTTACGCCCTTTAGCAAGACTGGCGTTAACTCCTGCACCATTTTGGGCAATAAATTTCTCTAACTTTCGAATTTCACTTTGCTGAGCCTTATATTGCTTTTCTAATAAAGCACCGTCGTGCTGCTTTTGCTGCATTGCTTTGACATAAGTACCGCTGTATTTTCGAACCGTTTGATAATCAATATCACAAACACTGGTCGCTACTTGATTAAGGAAATCAATATCATGAGAAACCAGTAAAACGGTGCCAATGTAATCATTGAGAAACGCGACTAGCCATTCAATGTGCGGAGCATCAAGATAGTTTGTCGGCTCATCAAGAATTAACACATCGGGGTTGCGAAGTAACAACTTGCCTAAAAGGACTTTGTGTCTTTGACCACCACTTAGCGAGACAAGCGGTGTATCTAAGCCAAATTGATAAATACCAAGACCTACAGCAACTCGTTCAATTTTGGTATTAATTGCATAGAAGTCTTCATCTTCTAAATATGCCTGTAGCCGAGCGACTTGGCTTAAAAGAGATGTAGAGTGAGACTCGGTCATCGCCTGATACAAAGTCCAAAGCTTCTGCTCGGCAGCGTATAAGTTCTCAAAAGCACTCTTTAAGCATTCATAAACCGTCAGCGCATTATCCATCTTAAAATGTTGCTCTAAATACCCCACCTCAAGGTTTGGTAACCAGTCAATGCAGCCCTTATCTGCAGATAATTCACCAATAAGCAATTTTAATAAGGTGCTTTTTCCAACACCATTCGCTCCGGTGATACCTATTTTCTCTCCCACGTTAATACGAAAGGTTACGTTGTTGTATAACGTCTTATCAGCTATCTGATAAGACAAATTTTTAACTTGTAAAATACTCATGTTTTCAACCAAATAAAAAAGGGCCGGTGATCAATACCGGCCCTTATTTCAATACTGGGTAATGCTTTGTAGCTGCTTAACAGATACAAAAAGGCCGATGATGAAATATCACCGGCCATCTCTTCTCTTTTATCAGGTGTACAAGCTCCTGCGTATAACTTCAGCGAAGCTACCCACACATAAAACACCTGATGAAGATTAATTTAAGACTCCGAGCAACACTTCATCGCGTTTTTTGCATGGAGTTCAGCCTTCTTACAAAGCTTTTAAACAAGAGATATAACATGATTTACTGTCGAAAAAATATTCGATGTGAAGCGTACACCTTTAGAATAAAAAGTACCAGATAATTATTAAAACTATCGTGACTTACACGAAGGTCCACAGAAAGAAGACTTTTCCTCAGTCAATGTGCCAGGTGAACTGCTTACTCAGCAAACACAGCTATGAAAGCACCTATACCGCTCACGTTATACGTACGTAGTGGTGGCTTTGAAGGTTGGAGAGGGTTAGAGGGAAGAAGTAGCGAATATACTTTAAGACACTGGCTTAAATAGGTCGACAAAACAAAATCCATGTTTGGAAAGTTTTAAATGCGCTGAGTTTATATTAATAAGCGCCTATGGCTAAATCAAAACATCTAAAGCAGAGAAATCTCCCCCGAAAATAACATAACCTAGTGAATAAATTTTCCAGGTAATAATAAAGGAAGCTTTGGTAAGTAAGCACAAGGGCTGAGAACTAGCGCTCGATACTAGGACCCGGTTCAGTAGAAACCACACAAAACTGAGTTCCACTTCACTCATATAGGGCTTAGAAAGCATCGCCAGAGGGAAGCCGGCCTCTCGATGCAAGGTTTCAATACGAAAGTGGGTTTAAGGTAAGTCGGGGAACCAAAACGAAAAAAGCCCCAGTCTTTCGACTGAGGCTTAATATAAGTGGCGGAGTGGACGGGACTCGAACCCGCGACCCCCGGCGTGACAGGCCG